>NZ_JBHTLM010000001.1:0-645455 GCF_042678945.1 Paenibacillus puldeungensis
GGAGCTGTCCTTAGTACGAGAGGACCGGGATGGACGCACCGCTGGTGCACCAGTTGTTCCGCCAGGAGCATAGCTGGGTAGCTAAGTGCGGACGGGATAAGCGCTGAAAGCATCTAAGCGTGAAGCCCCCCTCAAGATGAGATTTCCCAATATGTAAGACCCCTTGAAGACGACGAGGTTGATAGGCCTGAGGTGGAAGTGCAGCAATGCATGGAGCTGACAGGTACTAATCGGTCGAGGGCTTATCCTAAAAAATGTTAAAACGCAAATAAGTTTCGTATCCAGTTTTCAGGTGATCAAACATCTGAACAAAGCTGCAAGTCCTTTATAAGGGCTGATATTTTCTCGCAGCGATTTCGAGAAGCGAAAGCTTCGAAAAATCACGTTTGGTGGCGATGGCGGAGGGGTTCCACGCGTACCCATCCCGAACACGACCGTTAAGCCCTCCAGCGCCGATGGTACTTGGACCGAAGGGTCCTGGGAGAGTAGGACGCCGCCAAGCCATAAAGAGCACTGCCGATCACACGGTGGTGCTCTTTTTTGGCTAAACGGTGTAAGTATTGGGTGGTGCCACGTTAGAGCTAGGGATTAACTGTATTTCGTGCAGTTATTTTTCCGATTTTTGCAGAGTGAGACCAAGTAAATGCAAAAAGTGCAGCTAAATGGCGGAAATGGTGAAGTAGGCGGTAGTGGGCTTGTTTTAAATGCACTTTTTACAACTAAAGTTCAAAAATGAGATATGTGGGGCCAAATAGATGTACTTTTTGCATTTATTTGGCTATTTGTGTTATGGAGTGACTGTCAAACAAGCTATGGCCTCATTTTAAGTGTACTTATTATTGGAACTAAATGGAATCATTCAAAATTTTAGTTAAAACAGATGTAATATATAAATCCACTACAGATGGTTTGTGCCAATTTAAGCTCATTCGAACATTCCAAAAAAGGGAGAGTTTTGACAACATCTGTATGCGTGAGATCTCACCGACGCATTGCACTTCGACCAAAGGTGCTGAGATTGAAATCCATGCTAGTTTTAATTACTCGCTAGCAGGTATTCTTTAATTTTTATCTAATTAATTATGAAATAAAAAGGAGGCGAAGGAATGGAAAAAAGACATCAGGTATTATTTGAACAACTAAAAACTTATCGGACCGAACTGTTAGAATTAGTCAGTGACATCACTGAAGAAGAGGCAAACTTTATCCCTAAAGGCTTTAACAATAACATTCGTTGGAATCTAGGACACGTTTGCCTCGACCAGTATTTGTGGATACGGACTTTGACGATGGAGGAGATACCAATTCCACTCCGATTCAACGAATGGTTTGGATTTGGTACCAGTCCGGCAGATTTTACGCAAGATACACCTTTGCTACCAGAGTTGATCGAACTGCTAAAGGAGCAGCCAGATTTAATCATAGAGCAGAATCAGAACCGAATGGATAAAGAGTTTCCGCCAACGGACATGGGAATGCAAACTATCGAACAAGTCCTTGTGAGAACCATTTTTCACGAAGGCCTTCATTTTGGAGCAATTTTGGCTTTACGAAGACATTTACATTTATAACCTTTAAGTTAATTTCATAACGGTAAGCCCTGCAGAGGGCTTTTTCTTTTTATTGACCGTCCATACCCGTCATACAAATTTACACGATTTGTTCATTGGAGAAAGAATACCTATACGCATATTAAGGCGCTTTTCATGTACAATAATAACTATGTGATTTGTAAATTTTCACGAATTATATTAGCTGGAGGGTACCTACAGGAATGAAGCCAATTTTGGAAGTTGCCGAATCTTTTGGAATCTCAGAAAAATATCTAGAGTTGTACGGCCATTATAAGAGCAAATTGGATTTATCTCTTTGTTCTGATTTGCAAAATCGGCCTAACGGAAAGCTCGTCCTTGTTACAGCGATGAATCCAACACCAGCCGGGGAAGGTAAAACGCTAACGACTATTGGACTCGCCCAGTCTTTAAATGCCATTGGGGAGCCAACGATTGCAGCATTAAGAGAGCCATCACTCGGCCCGTGCTTCGGTATGAAGGGCGGTGCAACCGGCAGCAATAAAGCCCAAATCATGCCGTCGGAGGATATCAACTTGCATTTTACCGGCGATTTGCATGCTATTACTTCTGCGCATAATTTGCTTTCTGCGATGATCGATAACCATATTTTTCAGGGGAATGCGCTGCAAATTGATCCTGGGCAAATTTTATGGAAACGTGCCATGGACATGAATGACCGTAGTCTGCGACAAATTGTTGTAAGTCTCGGGGATGGAAACGGAAATGTTCATGAATCCGGCTTTATGATCACAACGGCTTCAGAGGTAATGGCGGTTCTCTGCCTTAGTGAAAATTTGGATGATCTCAAAAGTCGACTTGGACGGATGATTGTTGCTTACACCATAACCGGTGAACCTGTTACAGCTCTGCAAATCGGTGCAGTTGATGCCATGACCGTGCTGCTGAAGGATGCCATCAAGCCGAATATGGTTCAGACGGCGGAAGGAACACCAGCTATTGTCCATGGTGGACCGTTTGCAAACATAGCTCATGGCTGCAGTAGCGTGATCGGGACGAAGACAGCGCTGAAGCTGGCGAACATCGTCGTGACGGAAGCAGGGTTTGGTGCTGACCTAGGGGCTGAGAAGTTTTTTGACATCAAATGCCGCCAAGCGGGATTAGTTCCATCCGCAGCCGTACTTGTCGTGACGGTAAAAGCTCTGAAATATAACGGTGGAGTCCCTAAAGCAGAAGTGGAAAAGCCGAATACCGAGGCATTAAAAGCAGGCTTGGCCAACATGAGACGACATCTAGAAAATATTGGAAAATTCAGCGTTCCTGTTATGGTAGCGATCAACCATTTTACAAGTGACACGAATGAAGAGCTGCAGCTTGTCAGCGAAGAATGTCAGAAGCTTGGGATTAAAGCGGAAATTTCCGATGTTTGGGCCGAAGGAAGTCAAGGCGGGCTTAAAATGGCGCAGACGCTTCGTGATATTTTGCAGCAAGGAATGTCCCGGTTTACTCCTCTCTATCCGGAGGACATGGAGATCAAAGCCAAAATTGAAACGATTGTAAAAGAAATCTATCGCGGCGGCGGAGTACAATTCAGCGCAAAAGCGGCAGCGAAAATCGCGGAGTTTGAGCGTCAAGGCTTCGGACGTTTACCGGTATGTATGGCGAAAACGCCATACTCTTTTTCCGACCAGCCTCGTTTATTGGGAGCACCTGAAGGATTTATCGTTCAGGTGAAGGATGTGACGCTATCCGCGGGAGCTGGCTTTGTTGTAGCCCTCACAGGCAACATCGTGACGATGCCCGGTTTGCCTAAAGCTCCAGCAGCTGAGCACATTTATCTTGATGAAGATGGAGAAGTAGCTGGCTTATTATAATCATTATTCTAAGTGAAGATTAGATGATGGTGATTGACATCATTGGTCATTTCTGCCAAACTCATCGTAGAATCCGACTACTTCTAAAATGGGGTGAGTTTGTTGGAAATCAGACAATTGACCGCGCAAGAATACGATGTAAGCTTGGCTTTAGCAGAATATGCCTTTCAGTACAAATTATCGCCGGAGGAGCGGGAGAAGGGGCGCGAAAGGTTCATCCCGGAACGCATCTGGGGTGTCTTTGAAAATGGAGAATTGCTTGCCCGTTTAGGATTGCTTCCCTTTCAGACATACTTACAGGGCAAAGCCTTCCGGATGGGCGGAATCGGAGGGGTATCGACCTGGCCGGAGAAGCGGCGGAGCGGATTGGTTAGCGGGCTTCTGTCCCGGGTGCTGGTTCATATGAAGGAACAAGGGTGTTCCCTGTCTTTTTTGCATCCTTTTTCCATTTCATTTTACCGAAAGTTTGGCTGGGAGGTTCTGTCTGATTGCAAGAAATATACGATCAGCTCGGAGAAGTTTCCGGCAAAGACGAAAGTAGTCGGCTCGGTTAAGCGTGATGTTAAAGATATAATACTGCTTGACCAGATATATCAAACCTTCGCCCAAAAGTATAACGGGGCTTTAGTGCGCGATTCCGCTTGGTGGGAGCGGGGGGTCCTAAACAAAGAGATATATTCTGCCGTTTATTTTTCGGAGGCAGGTGAACCTGAAGGCTATACGTTCTACAATATCCAAAATAGGGAGCTGCTGGTCGAGGAGTTTATCTTCTTAAACAAGACGGCGCATCAAGCATTATGGACCTTTCTCGCCAATCACGATTCTATGGTGAATCAGGCGGTGGTAAATCGTGTGCCGGCGGATGATATTTTGCCGTTCATGCTCCAGGATCCTCGCTGCAAGCAGGAATACATCCCTAATGGTATGGCTCGCATAGTCGACGCTAGCGCCTTTGTCCGCGAATATCCGTTTCAAGCCCCGGCTGCTCATGTTCGGATAAATATCAATATCGAAGATTCATTTGCTCCCTGGAACGATGGATGGTGGAGCCTTGATGTTTCCACGGACGGCACAGGCCGACTCGTTAAGTCAGAACAGGGCACCTCTAGCTCGGGCTTGGTCTGCGATATAAACACGCTAACGGCCATGCTGATCGGATACAAAAGGCCTAAGGAAATGCTTACTTGCGGACGCTTGCATGGTTCAGAAGCGGAAGCTACTGCTTTAGAACAGCTCATTCCTCGTAGTACAACGGCATTGTTTGACTTTTTCTAAACCAAATACCGTATTCATAAGCAACTAATTTCATACGTATTGAGACAAAACCGATCATTGCCTGTAAAAGGGTAGGGTCGGTTTATTTTTTGTCTCCACAGGTAATCAGAAAAATTCCAACCATAAATCGCAATATTACCTCCTCAAAAAATGTATCCGTTTTCGTTAGACTAAAAATGCAAATAAGAAATATAGGAAGGGGTTATACGCAATGAAGACAAGAAAGATGTGGGCTGTTCTGCTGGTTGCTGTTCTAATGCTTTCGTCATTGGCAGCTTGCGGCGGCGGAAACAACAAGGCAAACAGCGGCGGATCCAATGCTCCTGCAACGAATGAGAGCAAAGGATCAACCAACACGGGAAAAGATTCCAATGAGAAGATCGAGCTTACCTTCTGGTCGCTCGGAACAACCAACTACGAGGATCTTGCTAAAGAATATACGAAGGAGCATCCGAACATTACGTTCAAGTTCCAAAATACGTCCGACCAAACGGCGCATCACAACAACCTGACGACGGCGCTGTCTGCAGGATCGGGCGCACCTGACATTTTCATGTTGGAAATCGGATTCATGGAACGCTTCATTAGCGCTCAAGACAAATTCTACAACCTGTATGATCTTGGGGCCAAAGATATCGAAAGCAATTATCTTGACTGGAAATGGAAACAAGCTTCATCCAAGGATGGTTCGTTTCAATTGGGCCTTCCAACTGACGTAGGTCCAACCGTTGTGTACTACCGGACCGATTTGGCTGAAAAAGCCGGATTACCTACAGATCCAGATCAATTCAGTGCAGCAATTGATTCTTGGGATAAATTTGCAACCGTTGCCAAACAGTTTAAAGAAAAAACCGGCAAGCCTTTCGCTGATTTAACGGACCTGGTGTACAACGCATTGCGTGACCAATCTCCTGACCAAATTTACTTTAACAAAGCGGACGGCGCCTTTATCGGTGATACTAACCCGCAAGTGAAGAAAGCTTTTGATTATACTGTAAAAGGTATTCAAGAGGGTTGGATTGGCAACTGGACGCTTTGGTCTCCAGAATGGCAAAAAGCGATTAACGACGGCGATTTCGGGGTTATGCTCGGCCCGGCTTGGATCGCAGGTACGATCAAAAATGGTAAAGACTCCGCAGGCAAATGGAAAATTGCCCAAATGCCTGAAGGCGCAGGCAACTGGGGCGGCTCTTTCCTGACACTGCCTAAGGAAGGCAAGCATTCGAAGGAAGCTTATGAGTTTATTTCCTGGCTCGTTAACAAGGATAACCAACTGAAATCGTTTAAGGAAAGCGGTTTGTTCCCTTCGATACCAGCTGTATACAAAGAGCCAGCATTTAGTGATCAAAAAGACGATTTCTTCGGCGGTCAAATAACTGCACAAGCGTTTGCGAAATCGGCAGAACGCGTAAAACCGGTCTACTACGGACCGCTGCACGACCAAACCGATACGATCATCAAAAACGCACTGAAGAACGTGCTGGAGAAGAAATCCGATCCTAAGAAGGAATGGGATGACGCTATGAAACAAATCAAGACTTTGGTGGATCGCAGTTAAGACCACTCTTACAAAATAAACGGTGATTATAAAGCCGTATGCCTTTCAAATTCGCAAGAAGAGCTTCTCTTCTTGCGAATTTGGATTTATCAAAAACACCCTAGGAGGTACTTCCATGGCTGATACAGCTACCGCTCAACCGGTCCAGCCTATGCCGAATAAGAAGCGGTTTTGGAATGAGACCCGGCGAAGCCGGGCAACGGCGTATGCATTTATATCCCCCTTCTTCATATTGTTTGCCATATTTGGCTTATACCCGATTCTTTTTACATTCTATTTGTCGTTTTACAAATGGGATGCGCTAGGACCGATGAAATATGTCGGGTTCAAAAACTATCACTTGGTAACCAGTGATCCGACATTTTGGATTTCCTTCAGCAATACGCTCATTATGGGCTTGATGGGTACGGTACCACAGCTGATCGTTGCGCTGCTTGTCGCCGTTATGCTCAACTCGGCCTTGAACAAATTTAAGAATACGTTTCGGATTCTATATTTCATGCCGAATATTACTTCCATAGTTGCCGTTACACTGGTGTTTAGTACGATGTTCGGGAACAATGGGATGGTCAACTGGCTGCTGAACGGCATGGGGCTTGAAAGCGTTCCTTTCAACTCGGGCTGGTGGGGCGTCAAAATTGCGATCTCTACCATGGTGATGTGGCGCTGGATGGGCTATAACGCCATTATTTTCTTGTCAGGTTTACAGAGCATTCCAACGGATGTATATGAAGCTGCCCGCATTGACGGCGCTAACCGGGGACAGCAGTTGCTCTACATTACGCTGCCGCTTCTTCGTCCGTTCATCCTATTCGTTACACTGGTGTCCACCATTGGTGCCCTGCAATTATTTACTGAACCTTATGTCTATCTCGGACAATCAGGTACAGGCTCAACACGTCAGGAAGGGGTTACGATGGTAACCTATCTTTATAATGAGGCGTTCGGGAACGGCTTCTTTGGCACGGCTGCTGCTACTGCGGTTCTGTTGTTTATCGCCACGATTTTATTCTCTGTCTTGAACATGGTGCTTTCTAGCCGCATGGGCGGAGATACTGGAGGGAAAAGAGCATGAGTACAGTCGCAGCAAAAAAAAGAAAACCGGACGATCCTGGACTCGTATCCAAAACGTTGTTCAACCTTGTTCTGATCATCGGGGCCCTTCTATCGATATTCCCGTTTTATTGGATGTTCGTTGTTGCCACCAATGAGAAGAATGCTGCGTTCGAAATGCCGCCTCTGCTAGTTCCGGGGATGGAGTTTTTCAACAACTTTCAGCGCGTGCTCGAGCGGACGGATTTTTTCCAGTCACTGCTTAACTCGATCATCGTCGCTTCGGCGGTAACCGTTTCGGTCGTATTTCTTTGTACGCTGGCCGGTTATGCCTTTGCCAAATATGAGTTTCCGCTCAAGAAGACGCTGTTTGTTTTTGTTATTGCCACGATGCTCGTACCTGCGCAATTGAGCGTTTTGCCTCAGTATGTTATTATGGCAAAGCTACATTGGATCGATAGCTATAAAGCGCTAATCGTTCCGGCGATGGTCAATGCGTTCGGGATTTTCTGGATGCGGCAGTACATTTCCTCCGCCGTCCATCCGGAATTGTTAGAAGCCGGGCGGATCGATGGCGGCGGACACTTCCGTATTTTCTGGAATATCGCGATCCCGGTAGTTACACCGGCTATGGCTACACTCGGTATACTGAATTTCATGAACGTATGGAATGATTTCTTCTGGCCGCTAGTTGTGCTGAAAAATAAAGAGCACTATACGATTCAGCTGGCGCTTCAGCAATTGTTCACCAACAAAGACGGACTGGATTTCGGGATGATTATGTCCGCCACCTTTACGGCTACCTTGCCTCTATTAATCGTGTTCCTGCTATTCAGCAGATGGGTTATTGCCGGGTTGACTTCGGGTGCCATTAAAAGTTAACGGGAACAATCTCCTTTTTCTGCAAGGAATATGAAGTATAACGAAGAATAATAGTGTTAGGAGATTATTGGGAGGACGCAAAATTATGAAGCTCCGTCGAAAAATCTTGCTGGCTATTATTCTTCTTGTGTTTATTCCCGTCATTTTGATGGGAGGCATTTCGTACTTCAGTTTCTCCAACGCGATGGAGAAGAAATCGAGCAATTTCTACTGGGTGTCCTTACTCGAAACGGACCGCAAGCTGAAATTCGCCCTAAATGAAGTGACGACGGTGTCGAATTCGGCGATTACACAGCCTGTCATACAGAAGATATTAAAGCAGCCTAATTTTGTCGTAACGTACGAACAAAAGCAAGATATCAACAATTTAATCAACCACCCGATGATCACCTCCTTCGGATTGTATTCGAAAGATAAACTGATGTATCAGTTTAATGAAGCGATGTCGTACGAGGACCTGACGAAGCAAAGCTGGTATGGAGCGATGAAAGCAGCCGCAGGGCGCCCGGTTTGGGTAGGCCCCGGCGAGAACGGGACCGCTTCCACGGGGAAACCGGTTTTGATTCAGGCACGACTCATCAAAGATTACTATTCGTTGGAGGATGTCGGGGCATTGGTCATATACATCAAGCCAGACATTTTGGATCAAGTATTTTGGGATGCCGCCACTCTAAAACAGGGGGATATTCTGCTGGTCAATCGTCAGGGGAATATCGTGTTTGACAAATCAGGCGAGCACATTGGGGAACAGACGCAGTTTCCTTTTCTAAGCGAGGATGAGTCAAATGGAAAAGGTTATTACACGGATAAGTATCAAGGTGAAAAATCGTTAATAACGTATTTGCCATCCCATAACAAAGATTGGTATTTGGTAGCGATTACACCGAGTAAGCTGATCGCTTCAGAATCGTTGTCTATTCGGAATATTGCCATCGTACTCGTCCTGGTCTCCCTAATATCAGCGTTTTTGTTTGACCGTTTCTTTGTACGCCGCCTGGTGAGAAGCATTATCAGCGCCGTGAATGGGATGAAGCGGGTCCAGCAGGGGATATTTGTACCGATTACGACTACGGTGCGAGCAGATGACGAGACGGACCTTTTAGTCGATGGCTTTAACCGGATGAGCACACAAATTAACGAGCTCATCCAGCAGGTACAAACGGAACAGGCGAGAAAGAAGGAAGTTGAGCTGCAAGCATTGGTAGCCCAGATCAACCCGCATTTTATTTACAACTCTCTGGAGTCGATTAATTCCTTGGCTGTACTGCAGGGCAATAAGGATATTAGCAAGATGGTGATCTCCTTGGGTAAGCTGCTGCGAATCAGCATCAGCGAGAACCAGCAGCTCATCCCGATTTCCATGGAACTTGAGCATGTGAAGCATTACTTGGACATTCAGAAATTCCGCTTTGAAGACAAGTTTGAGTATCATATTGAAATTCCTGAATCGTTAAAATACTACAAAACCCAGAAGCTCATTGTGCAGCCGATCGTAGAAAACGCACTTTATCATGCAATCGAACCGATGGAACAAAACGGTTTTATTTCGATTACGGCCAAGGAAGATGATCGGGACATTCTGATCGATGTGATGGATAACGGCCCGGGCTTCGACCAGGATACATTGCTGCATTTATGGAGCAAGGATTGGGCCACCTTGAAGAAATATCGTGAGAACGGCGTTGGTCTGAAAAACGTACATGAGCGGCTTCGCATTAGGTTTGGCGGGTATTACGGCATTATGATCTGCTCGGCTCCCGGATATGGATCGATTATCCGAATCCGAATACCGAAGATCCTATTATGACTGCCAGGCCAAACATAAAGATAAGGGGGAGCCGCCCATGAGGATGAAGATAAGAAAATGGGTTTCAAATTGGGGCTGGATCGTGCTTTATGCCTTAGTGCTTGCCGTTTCGGTGCTGATTATCGCAGCGGATGGACATGAGCCCATTGAAGATAGCCAAACGGAGAAAATTACGCTTACGTTTCGTCATTTCTGGATTAAGGAACACGACAGGCAGATGCTTAACATTATTGAGGATGTGGTTGATTCGTTTCAAAAATCTCATCCCAACATCAAAGTCAATTTTGAAGGGATGGACCAGACCGTACACCGTGAGCAGAAACTAAAAAGTGAAATGGTTACGGGAACGCCGCCGGACATGTTTGTTCTTTTTGGCGGGGCGGAAATCGAGCCCTATATTCGCTCTAATCGGCTTATGGATTTGACGGTATTTGCCCGGAAGAATGGCCTGGAGGATCAATTTCAGGATCTGCACTTGTGGACCTATAATCAACGAATTTACGGCCTGCCGTTGGAAGGAAATGCGGAACCGCTGTATTACAATAAAGAGATTTTTAAGGAGCTTGGGCTGGAGCCGCCTACAACGCTGGGCCAATTAAACCGGGCGGTGCGTGTACTAGGCGCAAGCAAGTTTGTTCCCTTTGCACTTGGCAATGAAGAGCGGTGGCCGGCGGCGATTTTCGCACATTATTTGATGGACAGATACGCTGGGCCAGAGCTGATCAATAAGCTTGCTCAAGGCGACGAGACGGCAAGCTTTAATAACCCGCAGTACAAACACGCCTTTGAGCAGCTTGAATCGTGGATCAAACAGAATGCATTTAGCATCCCTGCTAACGATTTGTCCACCGAAGAAGCCATCGATTTGTTTACTAGCGGCAAAGCGGGGATGTATTTGAATGGGAACTGGGATATCAACCTGTTTCATAGCGCCAAGGCCCCCGAAAATTTTCAAAATCAGGTCGGGGTAATCCCGTTTCCTTCTGTGCTGCCGGGTGGGGAGAAATCGATAGCCGGGGGCTACACGATCGGAATCGGATTGTCCTCGAATCTGGATGCAAGCAAATGGGAGGCGGCGCAGGAACTGCTAAAGGCACTTTATACGAAGGATGTCCAGCGGCGTATTGTTTACGAAGGCCTGCGCATTCCTTCGATGAAGATATCGTATGACTCCGACAAGACCGGCCCTGTATTCACGCAGGTCATTCAGCTTATGGAACAAAGTCAAAGCAGTTTTGTTCCCTATGACAATGTTCTGTCGCCTGAGGTTAACAAAACGTTTCTAAAGGTTATTGAAGAAATGATCAGTAGAAGAAGCAGCCCGGAAGAAGCGCTGAATCAAATTCAGCAAACTTCCGACCAATATTGGAAACTGCGAAGAAGCTCCGCTCCTAATTAACGCTTTGGAGGTGCTCGTATGGAAGCGAAGGAGGAGAAGTACCGGGTCATCCTGGTGGATGACGAGCCGGTGATTTTACGCAGCTTGAAAGTAGCCGTCCCTTGGGATGATCTGAACCTGGAAATCGTGGGTGAAGCGCGCAACGGCGAGCAGGCGCTTAAGCTGGTCCGTGAACTCGCGCCACATATGATTATTAGCGATATTCGGATGCCCGGAATTGACGGCATTACTTTGATGAAGGAAGTGCTGGCTGAGGACCAAAAACGCTTGTTTATCTTTATTAGCGGATATGGCGAATTTGAATACGCCCGTGAAGCGCTTCGGGAGGGGGCTTTCGATTATTTGCTGAAGCCCATTGACCACGAAGAACTGATTGAGATGATACAAAGGGCCAAGCGGACACTGGAAAAGCAAATGGAAAACGAGAAGCTCCTGCATTCGGTGCAGGTGTTATCGTTGCTTGCTCGCGAACGAATGTTTGCTGAATTTATTGAAGGCAATCAGGGGCAGAGCCCTTTGCAGCACATGCGCTGGCTGGAAAATAGCGAGCTGCAGCAGCCTTACTTTATGGCAGTAATTCAGCTCGATCACTATATGAAGCTGAATGAACGATGGACCCCTGAGGAGCGGAGACTATGGCTGTTTGCAATCCGTAACATTTTAGGCGAATGGTCGCTCGACCATGGGGCCTTGACGGTATTTCCCTTTCATGCAGGGGAATGGGTTCTGCTCTTCCCAAGCTCCCTTAGCGGTAGTAAAGAAAGCCTTGGCAGCGATGTAATTCGGCAAATCAAAATCAATACGAAGCTGTCCTGCTCGATTGGCTTCAGTCAAACGACATCGGGGATGGAGCAGCTTAGCGAGGCTTATCAAAGCGCGGCCAAAGCGCTATATCAGCGGTTTTACAGCGATCAGGAGGGGGTATTCGTCGACTCCAACCAAGAGCTTGTAGCAACTCGTGAAGGCAAGTATCCGAAGCATCTGGAAACCGTTCTTCTGGAAAGCATACGGACTCTGAACAAGGAGCGAATGCTCGCTTCATTTGACGAAACGAAACAGTACATCGAAGATCAGGCTTTCTCCAAGGAAATGGCGGAGCGGGTTATTGTGGAGCTCACCGTCGTCCTGTATCGGCAATTCGAGCATATGAATCTGCTCTTGGAGTGGTCGCTGGAGGGTTTGCTGCAGGAGCTGCACTCACTGGGGACGCTGAATGACATTTTCGAAACGCTTAAGTCCAATTTCGGCAAATGGCTCATGGAGAGCAGGGAAAACCAATCGAAGGAAAACGTTCAAACGGTTATTGCCAAAACACAGGAGTACATCGCCAACAACTATCATAAGGATCTTAGTATTGAGGAAGTGTCGGAGCTGGCTGACTTGAGTATCAGCCACTTTTGCCTGTTGTTTAAGCAAGTCACTGGGCTTACCTTTCTGGAATATTTAACGCAGTGCCGGATCGAGAAGGCCAAATACATTTTGAAGAACAGCCAAGTCAAGGTGTATCAGGTGGCACCGCTTGTTGGTTACCAGGATCCGCGGTATTTTACACAGGTGTTTAAGAAGGTTACCGGCATGACACCGACCGAATACCGGGAAGAAGAAGCTTGAATAGATTAGCATATATAGGAAAAAGGCGCGAGCTACGGGGGAGTCCCGAAACTCACGCCTTTTGTGCATAGCCGGTAAGTGGATGGAATGACTGAACTGTTTATTTGTAAAACTCACTGAGGTGGTTTTCTTTTTGCAAATGTGATGAACACACCAACCAAAACAAGGAGTATCAAAGATAGACTATAGATGATGACATCGTCTTGGCTGCCGGTAGAGGATTTGGAGACTTGCCCGGCTTGCCCGAATTGTCCGGGATCTCCGCCGCCCATCGGTCCGCCACCTCTAAATCCGCCTTGGCCTCGGAAACCGTCCGCCTGTGTACCTTGCGGCGGGTCACCCGGCGGGTTGCCCTGGGCTAAATTGCCTTGCCGATCGCCAGGGAAACCTTGTCCCTTCTGTCCTTCCGGCTTTCCTTGGTTATCAGCCTGGCCACCTCCAGAATTTCGATCTCCCATCTGCTGCATACCCCGGCCCATGCCGCCTCCCATACCACCGCCGCTCCCTGAGCCATCTCCAGCCGAAGCGATCGTTCCGTCCAGCTGCTGCTGAATGCTTTTGATCTGGCTGGCGTTTGTTGTAATCAATTGAGATACGCCTTGCTCATATTCCTCGTAGCTGTAAAAGGAACGGGGGTCAGCTTTTACATAAGGGGAAATAAGCTTGGACAACTGCTGTACTCGCTTCGAAAAGTTTTGGTCTGCCAGGAAACCTTGGGCAGCTTGCTGCAGGATTTGGTGGTATTCCGTCTTGTATTCCTCCACCGCGAGCAGCTTGGCTACCAGAGGTCGTTCGGCTAAAGCGCCTTGAGTTGGTTCATCGATTAACAGACTCGTTCTGGCTTGATTCGTTCCGGCGTCCTTTCCTTGAGTCTGGCTTTGATCCGTGGGCGGGGTAGGCGGCATTTGACTCCCGCCATTTTTAGCTGCGCCGTCCCCGACTGTACCGTCCGGTGCTGCCGCATCATCCTGTGCCGCCGCGCCGTCTGCCCCAAAGCCGCGCCGTCCCATACCCCCGCCCAAACCGCCAAAGGCCATGTTGTAGTCCCAAGGAAGAATAGAGAAGATCCCTTCATCCTCATATAGATAGTAGTTCTGTTTATTTCCGCCAATGTAGCTATCCATATTGTTCGTTAGTACATTAAGTGCAATGTAACCTAACGATTCCTGTACATTGATGTATTTTTCGTAGTTGGTGCCATTGTTCAGTTCGTTCAGCATTTTAATCAGGATGTTATGGTTGGTCGTCTCCGATTTGAGCGAAAGTCCCGTATAGGCATCCGGATCATCTCCTAGCCAAGTCAAATCGCTACCATTTCCGCTCATTTCACCCTTATACAGCGCTCCATAAGCATTGTCAAAATTCCGTTCCAGATAGGAGGTGCCGATTTGTTCGACGGCCAAGTAAAAGCCCCACAGCTTACCGTTAATGTATACATTGACAAAAGAGTGCTTCGGTGTAGGCAAGCCCATCGATTCGGAGAGCTCATAGGCGAGAAATTCGCGCATATACGAGGCGTCGCTGTAGCCATTGTTTAGGTTGATTTTTTGAATACCGTCCAAGGTTTGATCTACATACTCGTCAAAAGACAGCTTGAAGCTGTAACGGTCGGAGTCGGACATTTGCACGACGCTGCGCAGGCTCAAATTACCTTTCGTCCGAATTCCAATGTTGTCAAAGTGTTTTCCATTATAGTCGACGGTAGCTGTCTTGAATTGTTCGGCGCTGGCATTGTCCAGCATATCCTGAAAATCATCCGGGTCGAGCGTAATTTTCACATCGATGACCTTGTCTTCCGGAAACACCTCTTTATCCAGCTTTTGTTCTTCTGCGGAGACCGCTGATTTCGTTAAACTATTTTGGCTTACATTAGCGGTGTTGCCGGTCTTGTTCTGGCTGGTTACCTTACTGTCGGTGTCTGTTGCAGCCAAGTTAAATGCATCGCAGGCCACCAGGTCAAACAACAGAAGTACTGCGCAAAAACCAAGCAGAAGCCTGGATCTCAGGCGCTTCATCCTCCTCACCTCTGCTTTCATTTACGATACGTAATCTCCATTGTAGCTGATCAACACGGCATTTTTTACGCCGCCCAGCTCGCTAATCTCATTCACGAATTTACCTTCCCGATCCCGCAGGCGTACCTCCAGCGTCATTTCAATGTTGCCGGGAGTCACCGTTTTTTGCTTCACATTGTAGCGTTTGACCATCTTACCGATTTGCGTATGGACTAGCTGCTCGTTCTCATCGCTTTCGCAGTTGATGACCAGTAAATAAGGGGCTTCCATCGGTGCGCTCTTAATAAACAGGAACAGGACAAGCCCTACTAAAGCCGAGCCGATCGCCGCAAGCGTAAAAAATCCGGCCCCTGTTACAATACCGGCTGCAGCGGCCCAGAACAGGAAAATGAGATCAGTTGGATCTTTGATCGGCGTTCGAAAACGAACGATCGATAATGCCCCGACCATACCGAGTGACAGGACAAGGTTCGAATTGACGGCGATAATAATCATCGCGGTTACCATCGTCATCCCGATGAGTGAAACATTGAAGCTCTTGGAGTATAGAACTCCGCTAAACACCCGCTTGTATAATGTGTAGATGAATAGGCCAATTAGAAAAGCAATGGCGAGCGTAATAAAAATTTTGCTTAGGCTAATGTCAGAAGTAAAATTGTTGACGATCGACTTCTTGATGATGTCGCCAAAATTCGTTGCCGTATCCGTGGTTTGCGATGTATTCATGAATCAATAATCCTCCCAAGAGTTGGTTTTCAAGTATTTGCGACAGATGACATATTTGGACGCCGATTGCTGGGTCAAGCCTTCAAGCTGCAGCGCTGCCCGGAGATATTCAGGAATATACTCATCATATTTCACTTCAAGAATGATCAGGTTGTCATCGATGGCCGGCACGGCCTGGAGCTTTTTATCGAATAAATCGACGGCGTGCAGCCCGGTGCGAAGCTCTTTGTCAAATGTGATGCGTACATTTCCGTTCCGACAAACAAACGGTTCCCTAATGTAATCAACGATGACACGCGGCGCTAGCAGCCGATGCTTCATTTCATGATACAGTTCCAGGAGCAGTGGCTTGTCTGGTACGTCCAGCACCTCGATATTTCCGGCGATGATAGAGTCAACCATGTTCCGGGTTATCGGCTCCTTGAGCTTGGCGATATAATCGCCTTTCTTGATTTTTTTCTCAAAGTGAATCAAGCTGTCTTGCTTGTTGTAAATCCGAATCCGGTATTTGCGCCGGTCTCCAATGCCGCCTAATTTCTCATGAAGCGCTGTATTGTCAATGTCATCAAAATACAGGCTGCGGATGTGATACTCGCCGCTGTGCCCTGCATGCTCGTCATACGCTGCCAAACCTAACATTCTTTGACGAATCACGTAATATTGATGCCGATTGATCATGAATTTTAGTTCATGGCGGTAGTTCAACTTATTATTCAACTAGCTGCACACCCCTTTTCCTCAGCCCCCGTGTTTAACAAAATCTATCCTACCAGCGCTTACTGATTGCTTACTTAATACAAACTGAAAATAAACTGAATGTTTTAACATAGAATTTACAAATTGAATGGACGGTTGCTTCTTTACGGAGGGCGGATTGCCTCAAGGAAGACATTTGACACTGTCGGGACGGGAGAAGTATCTTAGGAGGGAATCGTTTTGAAGGGGGAAGATTCATTTCTTTTTCGGAAGGAGCATCTTACTCTTGGGGAGTCGTAAAAATATGATCTGGATATTTGTTGGGATATGCATCTTATTGGCGGTCGGTCTGGTGGTGCGGCAAACGAAGCCGAGTAACGTACAGCCGCCTACCAGCCCCAAATCGATAGTAACTACGTTTAAGGGAGACCCGCAAACCACACGGGCGTTTACTTGGTATACGGAAAGTGTGGAGGGACATGCTATGCTGCAAGTAACCGAGGGCACTAAGGTTGATTCGTGGGATCGACCAGACATCCTTACGTTTACGGCAAAATCGACGCAAATCAATATAGGTGGTGGGAAGCGGCAGTATGCGCATCAAGCGGAGGCGATCTGTCTGAAGCCTGGCACATCGTATACATACCGGGTGGGAAGCGAACAATCCGGGGCATGGAGCGATCCGGCCGTGATTGTAACGGAACCAGTGTCGCCAGAGACGTTTACTTTTGTGAACGTGACGGATTCCCAAGGGGAGTCGGAAGCGGATTTCAAGGCATGGGGGCATACGCTGGATCAGGCTTTTGGAAAGTTCCCGGAGGCTAGCTTTATCGTGCATAATGGAGATTTGACGGAGGACCCGGATCAGGAAAAAGAGTGGGATTCCTTTTTTGGACAAGCGGCTAAATGGTTGGTTAAAATTCCGCTGATGCCGGTCACAGGAAATCATGACGAAATTCAGGGGAATGCCGAACGGTTCACATCGCATTTCGCTGTGCCGGCAAACGGGGCGGAGGGGGCGATCCCAGGGACCAATTATTCTTTTAACTATGGTTATGCGCATATTGTAGTGCTTGATACGGAATCGAACCTAAAGGCGCAGACCTCCTGGCTGCGCGCAGATTTGCAAAGCAATCGTCAGCCCTGGACCATCGTTGCGATGCATAGACCGGCATATGGTGGTAACAGATATGAGAAAATTGAGGACTGGATCAAGGTGTTTGACGAATTTGGCGTTGATTTGGTGCTGCAGGGGCACAACCATGAGTATTCACGGTCTTATCCTTTGAGGGATGGGAAAATCGTTCCGGGCGGTGAAGGAACGGTGTACGTCATTGCCAATACGGCAGGTCCTAAATTCAACTCACTGAAAAAGGACAAGTACTATCACGCAGTGCATTTCCAAAACAACAAGCAGATGTTTGCCGCAGTGACCGTCAGCGAAAGAGCGTTATCTCTTCAGGCTTATGATGCGGACGGAAAGCTGCTTGATGAATTCACTCAGCAACGCAGTAGAAGCGGTGATTAATGGGCAGAAGATGGAGTTTTTAGGACGTACTGTGCGTTTGCAACAAACTCCCCCCTTACTCCCAGCCGCTCTGCTCTCGGATCTACTCTATTCTCAGAGTCGCTCTACTCTAGGGTCAGCTACCACTGACTTACTTCTTCTTGTCCTAGACTGAATAAATGCATTTTTATACAGCTAAACAACGCCCTATCGCCAGCTTTGATCGATTAGTTGCAGAAAGTGCAGCTAAAAGGAACGAAATAGCTCTGCGAAGCTCAACTGGCCCATTTTAGTTGTAGGTTTTACAATTAAAATCCAGAAAAACCCGATTTGTCACAAAATAAATGTACTAAATATATTTAATGGTAGATGGTGAGAGAGGAGAGAATCCATTTCCTCTCCATCTGCTAGCGTATGAGTTACCGCCATACAAAAAAACGCCCGAAATTTGTTTCGGACGTTTTTTGCAATTGTAGCCAATAGCTCAAGGCGCAGCAGCGCAGGGGGTTAGCTGTTGACTCCATCCACGGAAGTAACGGCATCAATCTCATCTTGTTTTTCCACTTGGTTCAATTTGCCGCGCCGAAGCAGTAGGCCTAGAAGTGCACCACCAATGGCCACGAAAATCATGATATGGAACGTATCATCGAAGCCTTTAGCCAAGACGACCTGGGTCGCTTTTTTCATCGCTTCGGCCGACATTTGCGGAACGGCGCCGGCCTTCACGGCCGCCTGAGCGGCTGCTGCCTTCATTTCGTCCGCACGGAAGGTCGTTCTCGAGGTCAAGATGGTCACGAGCGTGGAGACGGCGAGCGAGCTAATGACCTGCTGCATGGAGTTCGTCAGTGATGTGACCCGGTTAATCAGCGGCTTTGGCGCTTTGTTCAGCAGATGGGTGTTCATCGGCATCGTCATCAGGCCCATGCCGGCCCCGCACATGATGAGCGGTAAAATGATATCGCTGCGCTGAGTCGTCAGATCCACGAAAGAATACTGGTAAAGCGCTCCGGAAACGAGACCAAGTCCAGCAACGACCAGCCATCTGACACCGATTTTATCGAAAAGAATGCCGGCAATCGGCATCATAAGGCCGGACGCGATCGCCTGCGGCAGCAGGGTCAGGCCGGTATCGAACGCGCCGAAGCCACGGGCCTGCTGCAGAAACTGTGGTAGTAGGAACAGTGCTCCGTAGAGGGCAAATTGGCCCACCCATTGCACAATAATACCGGCGCAGAAGTCAATCGACCGGAAAATACGGAGCTCGAGCAGCGGCGTGCTCGTTCTAAGCTCGGCGACGATGAACGCGGCGAGCGCTACGCCGCCTACGATGAGGCCGATGATCGTTTTCTCCGAGGTCCAGCTATCCGCCCCTTGGCTGACGCCGTAGGAAAGGGAGGCGAAGGCGAGCGGTCCGAGGACCATCCCCCATTTATCGAAACCAGGCACTTTATTTCTTTCTACTTTAGGAAGCTTGCGGAGCCCGATAAGCAGGCAAATGATCCCGACCGGAATGTTGATGAGGAAAATCCAACGCCACGATTGATATTCTACGAGCCAACCCGACAGTACAGGACCGATGGCCGGGGCAAACAGTACAGGAATCCCCATGATCCCCATAACTACGCCGACTTTGTTCATTGGGCTCAGCCTGTAGACGTAAGCCATGGCAACCGGCAGTACGCAGCCGCCGCCTAAGCCCTGCAGCACTCGGAAGGCGATGAGCCATTCGGCTCGATTCGGCGTAGAGCATAAAATGGACCCGATCGTGAACAGCACGACAGCTCCGAGAAAAATATTTTTCGCTCCAAAACGGTCGGACAGCCAGCCCGACAACGGGATGACAGTGGCCTGAGCCAGCATATAGCCGGTAACGACCCACTCCAGCGTCTTCAGATCCGTATGAAAATCTTTGACAAGTGTGGACAGAGCAACATTCATCGCCGTGTTGTCGAGAACAACCATGAACACTCCGGCAATAATCGCCAGAAGCGGAACCAGAATGTTGCGCAGCCGGAATTCCGATTGAGGCTTTAACGCTTGCTCCATTTTCTACCCCTCCTATACGACCGGTGATCCGTCGTTGCCTCCCGGCCGATTTCTCTTTATAATGAGTCTGACGACAAACATGCGGACAATTGTCCGAATAACATCTCTCAGTTTACGGACAATTGTCCGTTGAGTCAAGAGCATATAGGGGGCTAATCCATGAATCCATCCGAGAAACCGCCAGAGGACGTATTTGCTGCTGAACGATATGCCAAACAAGATACCCGAAAAGAAGTGACCCACCTGCTAATAGATGCAGAACAGCCTGAGGAGCCAGGGCTGAAGAACTCTCAACGCCCCAAGCGGGAGGACGATCCATATAAGGCGCGAATTCTCGACGCCGCCCGGAAACTGTTTGATAAGCATGGACTGAAGGACGTCAGCATGTATCAAATTGCCAAAACGGCGGGAATCGGTCAGGGCTCGCTCTACCGGCGTTATGCGGATAAAGGTGAAATTTGTTACGAGCTGCTGAAAAACTACTCCGAGCGTTTGTTAACCGGATTGGAGGAAGACGTTCGTTCGGTGGAAGGAAATTTCAAAGCCAAGGGAGTATCCGCTATGGATACGCTGCTTTCCAGCATTAAACGGATTGTTGATTTTGTCGATGAACACGCCGAGTTGCTCATGGTGATCAAGTCCGAATTTAACGGCAAAAGGCAGCCCACCCAGTTTGGGCATCCATTGTTTGTGCGGCTGAATGCGATTATCACCGAGATGTTAAGGCAGGCACTGAACGCTGGAGAAATTTGTGATATCGACCCGCAGTTTATGGGAAGTGCTTTGATTGCGGTGTTAAGCCCGGATTCGTATCTGTACCAACAGAAATACCAGGAGACAAGTAAAGAGGAAATCCTGAAGGGCATCGTTCGCATTTTGCGTGCGATGGCGCCACCTAAATAACGTAATTAACGTAAAAAAAACCTCCGAGGCAGCCAAGTCGATCGACAGGGTGGCCTCGGAGGCTTAGTATGCACGTTTTTAATGTGAGATGTTAGAAAGTCACTTTGCCTTCACGCACCAGCGGGCCGGCCAGATCGGAAATGGCGTGGCGTTCGGATTCCGCTCCGCAAAGTTTGGAGCATTCCCGGAAGGCGAAGTGTCGGCAGCCCTGGCACTTTTGGCTCTCTATTTTGCCAAGCGCGTAGTTTAAGGCTACACCGGTATGCTCAAAAAAGTGCTCTTCGCCAATGAGATTGTAACAGCCCGTTTTCTTCAGCAGTTTTCGCGGCTGCGGACGCAAACCGGACACGATGACCGTTACGTCCGAGCTTTGCAGCTTTTTCACAAGTCCCGAGAAATTGGCTTCCCCGGTCGTATCCATAAACGGAACTTTCCCCATGCGGATGAGAACAACATGAAGATGCCGCCCGTCTCCGATCTGCTCATGAAAATTTCGTTCAAACGTCTGTGACGCTCCAAAAAACAACGGTCCGTCCACGGTAAAGATGGCTACTTGAGGGCAATCGTGATCTTCAGTAACCATATGGGCCTTAACCTTCTCGTTGGAGGAGGACGGGTCGGGGAGCACCTTGTCTACGGTCAGCAATTCGCTCATCCGTTTGACGAACAACACGGCTGCCAGTACCAGACCGATCTCCACGGCTGTCGTAAGGGTCGTAAATACCGTCAACAGGAAGGTGACGAGCAGAACAAGGGAGTCTCCTGTCCGCGTCTTCAGCATATGGGCAAAAGCCTTGCGTTCGCTCATGTTCCAGGCTACCATCATCAGAATTGGCGCCATGCTTGCCAGCGGGATCGTGGAAGCATACGGAGCGAACAAAACGACGATTAGCAGTACCACCAAGCCGTGCATAATGCCGGACATCGGCGAAACGGCGCCGCTCTTGATGTTCGTTGCTGTACGAGCAATGGCGCCGGTTGCCGGAATTCCGCCGAACAACGGGGTAATGATGTTGGCGATCCCTTGTCCGATGAGCTCTCGGTTGCTGTCGTGGCGGGATCCGGTCATTCCATCTGCCACCACGGCCGAAAGCAGCGATTCGATGCTGCCGAGCAGAGCGATAATGAGCGCAGGCTGCACCATCGGCACGATGTTGTCCCATGTCAAAGGCAGCATCTCCAGATGGGGCAAGCCGGCGGGAATATCGCCATAGGCAGAGCCGATTGTAGTCACCTTGCCTGGGAAGAGCCAAAGTGCAGCTAGCGTCGAGAAGATGATACCTACAAGAGAGCCCGGTACCTTAGGAAGATATTTCGGCGTTAGCAGAAGGGCCGCAAAGCAGATGCAGGCGGTCAGGATACTGTACATATTTATCGAAGGCAGGCGCAGCACGATCTCTTTCATATTTTCAAAAAAGTACTCATGCCGTTCTACACCGCGAAGTCCGAGAAAGTTCCCAATTTGGCCGCTAAAGATCGTCACGGCGATTCCGGCGGTAAAGCCGATCGTCACCGGTCTCGGGATAAATTTGATGAGTGCCCCAAGCCGGAGCAGGCCCATCAGAACGAGAAAAATCCCGGCCAGAAAACCGGCAATCAGAAGGTTCTTATAGCCGTACTGCATCACAATGGCGAGCAGAATCGGAATGAAAGCTCCGGTTGGACCTCCGATCTGAAACTTTGACCCCCCGCAAAGCGATATGAGAATCCCCGCAATGATCGTC
Organism: Paenibacillus puldeungensis; assembly: GCF_042678945.1. Classification (NCBI taxonomy): domain Bacteria; kingdom Bacillati; phylum Bacillota; class Bacilli; order Caryophanales; family Paenibacillaceae; genus Paenibacillus; species Paenibacillus puldeungensis. The sequence goes on from NZ_JBHTLM010000001.1 coordinate 22,609, forward strand.
GTGTACAATCCGAACTCCGGCTTCACTCCTGAGGCGATGGAAAAGGCCATCCCGAGCGGAATGGCTACAATACCGACAATGCATCCTGAGATCAAGTCCTTGCGAAAGGATTGAACGTTATAATTTTTGTACCTTCCTGTCCACTTCATTCTTAATACCCTTCTTTTCTAAATGATCTGCTGCACTTTCTCCTGCTGTCTTTAACGCAAAAAATTTCCCCAGCCCGTCGGGGAAACTTAAACCATAATCCTATTTTTGGCTCCGAATCTCTTCCAGCAGAGAGATGGACTCGACTAAATGGTTGTCGAAAATTTGACGGGCAACCGCGAGTAAATCCTTGAGCAGCGGATCTCGCAGCGAGTAAACGACCGTAGTCCCTTCTTTTACCGTATTAACGAGGTTTTTGGCCCGAAGCACGGCTAATTGCTGGGATACGGCTGACCCTTCCGAACCGAGTATGGCCTGAAGTTCATTGACATTTCGCTCACCCTCGCTCAATACTTCCAGAATACGAATACGCATCGGATGGGCGAGTGCTTTGAAAAATTCGGCTTTAAATTGCTGTAGGTTCACGTCCATCAAAATAAACTCCTTAAAATCTGAAATTTCATATCTCTGAATCTTTGCATATTTAACATAATAGCATAGGAATCATTTTTGTGTATAGAGAAATTTAAGGTGTTTGAGGATGAATATTGAAAATGGTATCATTAATAATGATAATCATTATCAATGTGGTGGTGAAGTGAATTCACATTATGCCAGGGGAGGTAAAACGGATGTTTGTGATGACAAGAACGATGATCATTGAGAAAGGAAACAGCGATAAAGTGCTGGCTAGGTTCAGCGCGGAAAGCCCGATCGATCAAATGGACGGACTGGTGGATATCAGCGTAATGATCAATCGGCAAAGCAAGGAACACGAAGAGGTAATCGTCGTCATCCGCTGGGAGTCGCAGGAGGCATGGAAAAACTGGGAGAAAAGCGAGGCGCATATCCAAGGACACAGGAATAGCAAGGGTCAGCAGCCGCCTTCTTTTATCATTAGTACTACGGTGAACATGTACGACGCCCAGGTGGTCAAGAAAGGAAAAGCATTTTTAGGCGGGGCATGATACACTAGCAATTGAACTCATTCATTACTATAGGAACGATCTAGCAAGGAGACTTAAAATGAAGCTGTTATCATGGAATGTCAACGGTTTGAGAGCTTGTGTGGGCAAAGGGTTCATGGACTATTTTAATACGGTGGATGCAGACATCTTCTGCCTACAGGAAACGAAGCTGCAGGAAGACCAGATCGAGCTGGACCTCGGCGAGGCGTATGAGCAGTATTGGAACTATGCGGAGAAAAAAGGGTACTCCGGGACCGCTGTGTTTACACGGATCAAGCCGCTTTCGGTACGCTACGGGATGGAGGAGGACTATGAGCCGGAAGGGCGCATCATCACGCTGGAGTTTGAGCGCTTTTATCTTGTCACTGTCTATACGCCTAACGCCAAGAGGGACCTGTCCCGCTTGGATTACCGGATGGAGTGGGAGGAGCGGTTCCGCGCATATCTCAAACAGCTGGACGAAACGAAGCCGGTCATCGTGTGCGGGGACTTGAACGTTGCGCACAAGGAAATCGACTTGAAGAACCCGAAATCTAATGAGGGCAATTCCGGATTTACGCCGCAGGAACGCGAGAAAATGACGAACCTGCTGGAAGCCGGGTTCACGGATACGTTCCGATATTTTTACCCGGACAAGGAAAATGTGTACAGCTGGTGGTCGTACATGCCAAAGATACGCGAACGGAATGTTGGGTGGCGGATCGACTACTTTCTGGCTTCTTCACGTCTGGAGCCGACACTTGTGGAGGCGGGCATCGATTGCCACGTCATGGGCAGCGACCATTGCCCGGTAACGCTGACCATTGAGCCGTGATATAATCAGGAATAGACGAAGAACGTCCTTTTGACCTGCGAGGTTAGCGGGTAAAGGGGCGTTCTTTTATTTTTAGCGAGAAGTGGGAGATAGTATGGATATGATGGATTTTGATCAGTCACATCAAGCGTTTATTGAGAGGCACATGGTAGGCAGATCGGGAGAAAGGAAGGGACGTCTGCAAAGAGGGCATAATTATGCTGAAAAGCTGCTGCTAAAAACGTGTGGTGGCCGCTCTTTGGAACATTAGAGCATTTGCACCCGGAATATGAAGTGTACGATTGGAACCGGAAGTCTCAGTTTCTCGATTTCGCTTTTTTACCGCCTTTCGGGCAATTCGGCATTGAATGCGACGGTTTCCAAAGCCATGTGAAGGAGATGGATCGGGAAAAATTCAGCTATGCGCTAAACCGCGATACATTTCTAACGGGAATGGGCTGGAAAATGATCCATTTTTCCTTTGACGATGTGCAAAATCGCCCGGAGGTTTGCCGCATGCTATTACACCTGGCCATTGGACCCTACGGGAAATTGAAGCAGGCGGCGGATCCGCTTGCGCTTGCCGACCCTTTCGAAAAGGAGGTATTACGGTTGGCATGGAGTCTGGGAAGAGCGATTCGACATAAAGACGTTTCGAGCTACTGCTTGGTGAACTTTCGCACAGCTCGCAAATGGCTGAACGGTCTAGTCGAGAAAGGACTGCTGCGACCTGTTACGGGTGGGAAATACATCTGTCATTATGATCTCACAGATAGCTACACCAATGGGCTAGTGTAGTTACGTAAAGGGGGGAGATGATCGGGGAGGAAGGTGACGGGTGTTACAAGGATTGGGTTTACGAAATCCCAAGCTACCGTCGCCTTCTCCATTAAACTCACCTCAAATGGGGCTTTTACTATCCTGTCATTGAAGGAATGTTGTATTTCATACAACAATTCGTGGGCTGATTGGGGGTATCTTAGTGTATTGTTGTATTCCGTACAATAATTTTGCGGTATTTAGCGGCCAAAAGGCTAAAATGTTGTATACAATACAACAATCGCCGTGTTAGCTCCCCGCAGGCTCCCAAAATGTTGTACGTTGTACAACATATTCTCTCAGAAGGGGATTAAGCTGGCTGTAATGCCTCAGAGTAAAGAGTTTTGAAGCTAATAATAAAAAAATTCAAAAAATGAGTGATTACTCACTTGACTGCTCCGCAGCGTGGGAGTATAGTTGAATCATCGAAAGTGAGTAAGTACTCACTTTTATAATCCAACCACCTCTTAGAGGAGTGAATGAGATGGATAGACAACAGGAAATTTGTATTCAGGCTAAGAACGTAATTCGCAAATTTGATGAAAAAGAAGTGCTGCACGGGATCAGCCTCGATGTGCGCAAGAGTGAAATTTTCGGGTTGCTCGGGCCGTCAGGCTCAGGCAAAACGACCTTCGTCAAAATGATCTCCGGCATCGACGAGGCGACGAGCGGGGAAATTGAGGTGCTCGGCACTCGGATGCCAAAGCTTACGATGATGAACCGTATTGGCTATATGGCTCAATCCGATGCGATGTATTCGGAGCTCACGGCGAAGGAAAATCTTGAATTTTTTGGCGCGTTATTCGGACTCCGGGGAGCAAAGATGAAACAGCGGATCCAGGATGTGATGGAGCTTGTTAACCTGACCGAGCATCTGAAACGCCCGGTTAGCGCCTATTCCGGCGGGATGAAGCGGCGCTTGTCGCTCGCTATAGCGTTGATGCATGAGCCGGAGGTACTGATCCTCGATGAGCCAACGGTTGGGATCGACCCGGTGCTGCGCAAATCGATTTGGGACGAATTTGAGCAACTGAGCCAGAAAGGAACAACGATCCTGGTCACGACGCATGTCATGGACGAGGCTGACAAATGCCATCGACTTGGTATGGTGCGCGATGGCAGCTTAATCGCCGTGGGAACTCCCGAAGCGCTTAAGCAAGAGACCGGCAGCGCCACGATTGAAGAAGCATTCCTGTTCTATGGAGGTGTACGCAAATGAGAATTCAGGCCCTGATTGTTCGAATTACTCGCCAGTTTATTCATGATAAACGCTCGATGGCTTTGCTGATCATCGCCCCGCTTCTAGTGCTGTCCATGATGTTTTTGGTCTTTAACGGTGACCCGTATCAGGCCAAAGTCGGTACGTTGAATCTTCCGGCTCCCCTATCTAAAGCCTTGGACGCATCCAACGCAACAGTAACGAATTACACCACGGATGAGGAAGCGGAAGAGGCACTGGCAGACCAGAAAATCGATGCCATCATTCGGATCGACGGAAACGTTCCACACATTAAGCTTGAGGGCAGTGACCCTACGAAAAACCGGGCCGTTATGCTGCTGATTCAGAAGGCGATGCAGACGGGAACAGCCCCGATGACTGCAGCACAGACACAAACTCAAACACAAGGTGCCAAAGCGTTGCCTATTCAAGCTTCTGCTGCGAAGTCACCGGCTCCGGTTTTTGAATATTTGCACGGCAGCGCGGATATGTCTTCTTTTGACAGCTTCAGCCCGGTACTGATCGGTTTATTCGCCTTCTTCTTCGTCTTCCTGATCGCTGGCGTATCTTTCCTGCGGGAGCGCACTACCGGTACGCTGGAGCGGCTGCTCGCTACCCCACTGCGGCGTTGGGAAATCGTTACCGGATATATGCTCGGCTTCGGTATTTTCACCAGTCTACAGGCGGTGCTCATTGCCGGGTATACGGTTGGTGTACTTGGGAGCATGATGGTCGGCTCATTCTGGTACGTGCTGCTCATTATGCTGCTATTGTCGGCAACGGCTCTAAGTTTTGGCACTTTACTGTCGGCGTTCGCTGATTCGGAGTTCCAAATGATTCAGTTCATTCCCATCGTCATTGTACCGCAGGTATTCTTCTCCGGTCTGTTTGATCTGGAAAGCATGTCGCCATATCTAAGCTGGATCGCTTATATTACGCCATTGAAATACGGTGCTGACGCCCTTCGCAATGTGATGCTTCGCGGTGAAGGCTGGAGCTCGATCGCAATGGATGTCTATGTTCTGGCCGGATTGTCTCTCGTCTTTATGGCGGCCAACGTCCTCGCATTGCGCAAGCATCGGAGAATATAGTAATCTTGTGAGAGGCATTGAATCGTAATAGAAAGGGGATACCTCTATGTCAGACAAGCAAGAACAGTGGCTGGAGGATCTTATCCGGCTATCCGCAGAGGACAAGGAGAAAAAGACCGAAAAGCAGATGAAAATTTTGGAGGCTGCGGTCGAAATCTTCTCGGAAAAAGGATATGCCGCCACCTCAACCAGTGAAATCGCGCAAAAAGCGGGCGTTGCAGAAGGAACGATTTTTAGGCACTATAAAACGAAAAAGGATCTCCTATTGTCCATCGCAGGCCCGATTGTTTCGAAATTGCTTTTTCCGTTCGTTATTCGTGATTTTGTGAAAATGATCGATCTTCCTTATGAACGTGCTGACGATTTCTTCCGGGCGATTGCCAAAGATCGATTCAAATTTGCCCGTGAAAATACGAAAATCATCAAGATTATCATCCATGAGCTGCCCTTTCAGCCAGAATTGATGGAACAGGTTAAGGTTTTATCTACAGAGTATGTGGTCAAACGAATCAAAAAGATCATCATTCATTTCCAGGAGGAAGGGCAAATTATTGAGGCGCCGCCATGGCGAGTGATGCGAACGGGTGCCAGCGTTTTGATGGGCATGATTTTAACCCATTTATTTATTTTGCCGGACTTTCCTATCGATGAAGACGAGGAAATTGAGCGAACGATCGATATACTCATGTATGGGATTGCCGGCCGAAAGGAATAGATGAAGAGAAAAAACCCGCGTAAGGACGAAAGTCGTCCTTACGCGGGTTTTTGCATTTGTTGGCTTAGTTATCTGCAAGTTTTCTGAATATTAAGAATTATTATTATAAAATAGTTGTAGTTAATAGGCAAATTGTGGTTTACTACTTATCAATATGACTAGAAAGCGAGTGTGCGTTAATGTTTGCTACTCTGAATGGTACCCGCATTTTTTTCGATGTGGAAGGGTCTGGCTATGTTCCAGAGCGTGATCGAATGCGTCACCGGCCAGTATGTATTGTTGTTCATGGAGGCCCGGGGAGTGACCACGCCGATTTCAAACCCTGGCTATCGCCTTTGGCAAATGATCTACAAATCATATATATGGACTTACGGTCCAATGGGCAGTCGGATCGGGTAGATCCGGCAATCTGTACTCTGGAGCAGCTTGCGGATGATATTGAGGCGCTGCGCATCTATCTTGGACTTGAGAAGTTTACTTTGCTGGGACACTCTTTTGGGGGAATGGTAGCGCAAGTTTATGCAGCGCGGTATCCGGAATCCCTTAACAAGCTTGTGCTTGTATGTACGGCCCCCAGCTATGACTTCTATAAAGAGGCTCTTACATATGCACAAAAAGTGGCATCACCGGAGCAACTGCAGTTCATTCCGGATTTGTTTGAAGGACGCATTGAAGATGAGCCGCATCTCATCCGCTGGTGGGATCTCTGCTATGATCTATATTTTCATACCCATGATGAAGAACTGATGAGAGAGACCGGCAATCGACCGATCGGCTCGCTTGAAGTGTCCAACTACACTTTTAAGCATTTCATGCCGCAGTACGATGTCCGTCCGAAGCTGCCTTCGGTACATGTTGAAACGCTGATTGTCGGCGCGAAATACGATTGGATCACGCCTGTATCACAGTCAGAGGAAATCTATCGTTTGCTGCCGAAGTCACGGCTTGTGATATTTGAGCACAGTGGGCATATGCCTTTTATTGAAGAAAATGAAGGTTTTATAGATTTGGTTTCCGGCTTTATTGTCGGTGAGCAAAAATAGCAGTAGAAAATACCATGAAAGTTAAGAGGATAAATATGAGAGATTTGCAGATTTCAGATTTTACAGGTTGGCGGCAAAAACGTCAGCAGTCGGTAGCCGGGTTTCAGGGCGATTTGACACTGGTTGGACTCCATCGGATTGAAGAGCCAATGCACATAAAAGGGATTCCAGGGCTATGGGCTCCCCTTGCCCCAGAGACACCGGGACTCACCTTAACGGTAGCCGAGTCCGATGCAATCACCGTGGACGACCAACTAGTAGACGGGACGGTACAGCTCTACGTGGACCGCTCGGTGGTAAGATTTTCACGTACTTTAACGGCTACGGCTACAATGCAGCCAGGTTCACCTCATCTGCTGGCGGTTTGGGACGACAATGCGGATATGTTGCAGGCTTATCAAGGTATTTCTTCATTTCCTTATCATCCCGAATGGGTCATCCAAGCTGAATTTGTGGCAGAAGCGGCGGATCGGACGATGGCGTTTTCCCATGTGGATGATACGGATGGATCTTTGCGATACCATAAGTCACCCGGAGACATCACTTTTATGAAGGAAGGGGTCAGTTACCGACTTACACCGTTTGCTTCCGATGGTAGTTTGCTCATTATTTTCGGGGATCGGACCAATGGGGATACCACTTACGGGCTGGGAAGAATGCTGCTTGTGCATCCGGAACAGGACGGCTCGGTTACGCTTGACTTTAATCGCAGTTTTCTGCCGCCCTGCGCCTTTTCCCCTTATTTTAATTGCCCGATTCCACCGGCCAACAATCGACTGCCATTTGAAATCGATGCCGGGGAGAAGCAGACATTGTTCTTTAAAATTAAATAATTTAATATTGACAGGATGAGACATGCAGAATACTGTTAAATCAGAGATGAATAATATGAATTAATCAAGGAGTGGACAGCGTGAAGGTTAGTTTTACTATGAAAAATCTATTAGCTGTTGTTCTTAGCGCAGCTTTATTGGTATTGCCAGCATGCAGTCAGGCTTCGACATCTTCTCCTACCGCAGCAGGGACAGGGGCATCGTCGAAAAAGGTCGTTAACGTAGGGGTTACCTATTCGCCCAATACGCTGAATCCATTGTCCCCGGTAGGCCTTGTCTCCACGTATGTGACGAGCCTGATGTTTCTGCCATTGGTCGATATTGACGAAGACCTGACGTTTAAGCCGATGCTGGCGGATTCGATCAAAACGAGCGATAACAAGACGTTTACAATTAACCTGAATCCTAATGCGAAATGGACGGATGGGACTCCGGTTACGGCGGACGATGTGATCTTCACGTTGAAACTGATGACCAACGCAAAGGCTGCTTCAACTTATGCTTACATGTTTGCGATTCTCGAAGGTGTGGACGATTCGGGTTATTTGCCGGAAGGATCAACGGATATCTTGGGTGTGAAAAAAGTGGACGAGCATACACTTACGTTTACGACGAAGGCACCGACGACGCTCAACATTTTCCAAGATACGATCGGCCGCTATTTGATGACGGTCCCGAAGTCCGCTCTTAAAGATGTAGCTCCGGAAAATATCAATAAAAGTGCGTTCATGCAGAAACCGACGGTAACGAACGGTCCTTTCAAATTGGTAGAATACAACCGGGACCATTTTGTACAGCTGGAAGCTAACAAAAATTATTTCAAAGGTGCTCCGAAAATCGAGCAGTTGAACTTCAAAGTGTTGCAAGGGACGGCGATTTCCGCCCAGCTTCAAAGCGGTGAAATCGATATGAACATCCCATCGGCTGGGGTAATCCCAATCAACGACTATGAGAAAATCAAGAGCTTGGCTAATGTGACGACCGTGGAAGGGCCCCCTGTGGCTACCCAGTTGATGTATATGAATGAGCAGACCGTACCCGATGTGAAGCAAAGACAAGCGATCTCCTATGCGCTTAATCGTGAACTGATCGTAAACAACCTGCTTAAAGGTTCAGGGGAAGTGACTGACGGCTTTTTCACAAGTTACAGCCCTTACGTGGATTCCAGTGTGAAACCGGTCGCTTATGATCCGGATAAAGCCAAGAGTTTGCTGCAGGAATCTGGCTGGGATTCCGGGAAAACGTTGACCTTATCTGTTCTGTCCGGGGATAGTACATTGGAACAAGCGGCTAACATTATCGGGGAAAATTTAAAGAGCGCTGGAGTCAACGTCAAGATCCAAATGGCTGACCTCGCAACTTTGATCGATACCATTGTTAAAACGAAATACGACTTGGCCATTCTTACCGTATCCATGACACCGGTAAATCCGCTCCCTGATGTAGCGTATTTCTTGCAGAAGGGAAACCCGAACGGCTATAACAACCCTAAGGTAGACAAATTGCTGGCTTCGCTCAGTGCGGAGACGGATGAAGCGAAGATAAAACAATATTATAGTGATCTACAAAAGATTGTCGCACAGGACGTACCGATGCCTTCTATCTACGCTACCAAGCCGCTAGGCGCTGTGAATAAGCGGGTTGCAGGGGCGAAACCGAAAGATTTCGGTATGTTTATCAATGTAAACGAGTGGGATGTTAAGTGATCGATATGGAAGATTTGCTCAAGGTCAGCCACCTCCAAACTGCCTTTGACAGTGAACGTGGGCAGTCGATCAGCGTCGACGATGTCAGTTTCCGAATGAAGCCAGGCGAGACATTGGCTATCGTAGGAGAATCGGGAAGCGGGAAGAGCGTTACGGCCCTGTCCATCATGCGTTTGCTAGGAGGGGGCAGCCATATTCTGAAGGGTCAGGTGCTGCTTGACGGCACCGACCTCCTCAAGCTCGATGACAAGGCGCTGCAGGAGATCCGTGGAAATCAAATCTCGATGATCTTTCAGGAGCCGATGACATCACTGAACCCAGTGCTTACGATCGGCTATCAAATGTGTGAAGCCATTGTGCTTCACTTGAAGCAGAGTAAGAAGGAAGCCCGCCTCAGCGCCATTGAAATGTTGAAAAAGGTTGGACTGCCGAGAGCCGAGGAGATCATGAACGAGTATCCTTTCGCCCTATCGGGTGGAATGAGACAACGGGTCATGATCGCGATGGCTCTTTCTTGCAAACCGAAGGTTTTAATTGCCGATGAGCCTACGACCGCGCTGGATGTAACGGTTCAGGCACAGATCATGAAGTTGATGAAGGAATTGTGCGCAGAGGCGGGTACGGCCATTCTCCTCATTACACATGATCTGGGTGTGGTTGCGGAAATGGCCGACCGGGTACTTGTTATGTATGCCGGGCAAGTGGTGGAGGAGACGGATGTGTTCACACTCTTTGAACATCCACAGCATCCTTACACGAAAGGATTACTAAAGTCGATTCCAAGACTGGATGCTGAGGATAACGAAGGTCTTGAATCCATACCAGGGACGGTGCCAACACACTATGAGACGATTCCTGGCTGCCGGTTCTACAATCGCTGTTTTATGGCGACTGATAAATGCCGGCAATTAACTCCCGAGCTGATTAAGACCGGAGAGGATCATTTATCCCGCTGCTGGGAAGTCAAGGGCTACGAGGACCGGGTAGGAAGGGGAAACCTATGAACCATCAAAATCTTGCAGGCATTGAAAGCTCAGCCCCCCTTATTACTTTAGAAAATGTGAAGAAGTACTATCCGATTCACAAAGGAATTATTCATCGTACCATCGATGAGGTCAAGGCTGTTGATGGTGTAAATTTCAGTATATATCCCGGGGAGACATTGGGACTCGTCGGTGAATCCGGCTGCGGCAAATCAACGATAGGCAGAACCATCGTTGGTTTGGAACAACCTACTGCGGGGCGAATTGTGTTCGAAGGAGAGGATATTACCGATCTGTCGGCCCGTGAAATGATTAGGCTAAGAACAGAGATGCAAATCGTGTTCCAGGACCCTTATTCCTCACTGAATCCAAGGCAACGGGTCGGGGATCTATTGGCGGAACCGCTGCGAGTTCACCGCATGGTTGCTGCCCCCAATATCGACAAGGAGGTAGACCGACTGCTGGAGCTAGTGGGGTTGCCGAGGGACAGCAAAAAACGATTTCCACACGAATTTTCGGGAGGTCAGCGGCAAAGAATTGGGATCGCCAGAGCTCTGACCCTGCGGCCTCGGCTGATTATTTGCGATGAGCCGGTTTCGGCGCTGGACGTGTCCATTCAGGCACAGGTATTGAACCTGCTCAAGGATCTCCAGAAGGAACTAAAGCTGACTTATTTGTTTATTGCGCACGGTTTAGGTGCGGTCAAATACGTCAGCGATCGGATCGCCGTCATGTATCTTGGAAAAATCGTAGAGATGGGTACGGCCAAGGAACTATTTTCGAACCCGAAACATCCATATACAAGGGCATTGTTCGATGCGAGTCCTATAGCCAATCCGCGGCTCAGGGACCGAGAGAAAATGGTGCTGGCCGGGGATGTTCCAAGCCCGGTCAATCCTCCGCAGGGATGTCGTTTTCATACCCGATGTCCGATGGCGACAGAACTCTGCCGGGAACAGGAGCCGGAGCTGACGGGAGATCAACTTCATGCCTCCGCCTGCTTCTACTCTGAGACTTAAGATCCGAGGTGTTTTTCCATTGTTCAAATATGTATTTAGGCGGTTGCTGATTGCCGTGCCGGTTCTGCTTGGCGTGACCGTTATCAACTTCATCATTATGAAGATGGCGCCAGGAAATCCCGTTGACATGCTTATCAGTCCGCAAATTCCGGCGGAGGCGCTGGAAGCGAAGCGAATCGAGCTGGGGCTGAATGCTCCGGCTTATATGCAGTACTGGAGCTGGTTTACTCACTTGCTGCAGGGGGATTTAGGATACTCCATGGTGACTTATGAGCCGGTGGGACAAATGATTTGGTCGCGGATCGGCCCTACCTTGCTGCTGATGGGTGTCTCCTTGATCCTCGGCGTGGCCATCGCTGTTCCGCTGGGAATTCTGAGCGCCAGAAAGCAGTATTCCAAATTGGATTATGCGGCGGTTACCGGATCTTTTCTAGGTATATCGATTCCGAACTTTTTTCTCGGACTGGGGCTTATTTATATTTTTTCGTTATGGCTGAAAATACTTCCTTCCAGCGGGATGACGACTCTCGGGGGGAACGGTGGGTTCGTCGATGTACTGCTGCATATGGTCATGCCGGTCATTGTGCTTACAGCCAATGTGGCGGGGAGAAACATCAGATATGTGCGCTCCAGTATGCTGGAGATTTTGGAGCAGGACTATTTGCGGACAGCGCGAGCCAAGGGGCTTAAGGAAGTACTGGTTGTCAACCGGCATGCGGTGAGAAATGCATTGATTCCGATTGTGACCGTACTTGGGATGGAGATCCCTATTTTGTTCGGTGGAGCGGTTGTGATTGAACAAATATTTTCTTGGCCCGGAATTGGTCAATTGACGATGTCTTCCATCATGAACCGGGATTATTCTACGATCATGGGACTTAACCTGATGGCTGCGGTGATCGTGATTATTGCCAATTTACTCACAGATATTGTGTATGCCCTGGTTGATCCAAGAATCAAATATAGCAAATAGAGAGTGGCGGTAACATGAACCTTTTTAAAAGATACTTTTCAGGGCATACGGATATGCAGAACGAGCAGGCGATGAACTGGCAACTGGGAGAGGAAGCGGAAGACTCCTTCAAGAGGTTGTTCTGGCGCAGGTTCAGACGTCATAAGCTGGCGGTTGCCGGACTGGTGGTTATCGCCGCGCTTACGTTGTGCGCCATTTTTGCCCCTTATTTAACACCGTATAAGCCTACGGCCATGACAGATAGCTTTGGCGCAGCTCCCTCGCTGCAGCATTGGCTCGGCACGGATGAGGTTGGCAGGGATCAACTGACCCGCCTTATTTTTGGGGCCAGGGTATCACTAGCCGTAGGGATTGGAGCGATTCTCATCTCGGCGATCATCGGAACGCTCTTGGGGCTTGTGTCCGGTTATTTCGGAGGATGGGTCGACGGCGTGATCATGAGATTGACGGATGTTTTCATGTCGTTCCCTTACATTATGCTGATCCTGGTCGTGGCAAGCATCGTTGGTCCGGGACTTACGAACATCATTCTGATTCTCGGCTTTTTAGGTTGGCCGGGGGTGGCTAGGCTCGTTCGTGGCAGTGTGTTATCTGTGAAGGAAAGTGATTATATCAAAGCGAGCGTGGTGCTCGGCTTTAAATCCCCGCGTATCCTGTTCGCTCATATTCTTCCGAATACGCTGGCGCCGATCCTGGTCTATGCAACTTCAGGGGTGGCGGGAGCTATTTTGGACGAAGCAGCGCTTAGCTTTCTCGGCCTTGGCGTGCAGCCTCCAGCACCGAGCTGGGGAAATATGCTGGCCAGCGCCCAATCGCTTACGGTGCTGACTTCTCAGCCTTGGCTTTGGATTCCGCCTGGCCTCATGATTGTATTGACCGTGCTCTCGATCAACTTTATCGGTGATGCGCTCCGTGACGCACTAGACCCGAAGAACAACCGGTAACGCTCTGGTGATATGCAAATCTAATTAATCTAGTAAAAAGCCGAGTGTGTTATCCGCTTGGCTTTTTTCACTGGATGGAGAAATGGCCAACTAAATATATGAAAATGCATCCGCGCTCATACTACGCTGTTGCTTTCAGCATTCTAGAATAAGCTTTATGTTATACAGCGGCAAAGCTATAATATCATAAAGCATATCATTTGAAACGGTGAGCAGGGAGTGAGGCATGATGGATATCGAACAATTAAGAGAGCATCGGCAGTATCCCGATAATATCGGGCATGAAACGAACCGTGCGACATTTGAGCGTGACTATTCACGGCTCATCCATTCGCCGACGTTCCGCCGCCTTCAAGGGAAATCGCAGGTGTTTGGGGCTGGAACAGGTGATTATTACCGGACGCGGCTGACGCATTCGCTCGAGGTGGCCCAGATCGCCAGGGAAGCCGCCCGCAGCCTGCTGCGGGCTTACCCCTCCGTCGCATCGGAAAAGGCGGCTCATCCAGGGTTAATCATTGATCCCGAAGTCGTGGAGTGCGCGGCGATTTGCCATGATTTCGGCCATCCTCCGTTTGGCCATAAAGGGGAAGAGGTGCTTGACGGCATCCTTGAGCAGCTTAAGGAGGATAAGATTAAGCAGGAGTTAAGCGGCCGAAGTGTGTCAGTAGATGAGGAGAAACGAGTGCGTGAGGCGGTTCAGCGAAAATACGAGCATTTTGAAGGCAATGCGCACAATTTCCGGTTGATGATGTTCCTTGAGAAGCGTGAAAATATCGACGGATTGAACTTATCTGATGCCGTCTTGCTCGGCACGAATAAATATCCTTATCCCGGAACGGTGATCAAAAAAGGTCTGTACCAGCATGAGTGGGAGTACATCGCCTATGTCAGGGACCGTTGGGAAATGCCGGAGGGAAAAAAGACGTTTGAAGCACAGCTCATGGACCTGTGTGATGACATCGCTTATTCGGCGCACGATCTTGAAGATGGCATCAAAGCCGGAAAAATCGAGGTGCATGAGCATTTTTTGAAAGATTCGCACATTGAGCGTCTCATCGTTGAGAAAATTATGACCTTGGACGATTTCTTCTGGCACGGCTGGACGCCGGAGCAGGTGCGAGTCAAGGTGGAGGAAGTGCTGGATTCTTTCTTGTCGATCTGGAAAACGAAAATGCCGATCTGCGATCATGATTATTCCCGAACCCGGCGGGAGGTCAAGGCCTACTGGGTTAGCCTCTTTGTAGGCAGCCTGGGGGTTACCGAGGATGGAAACTGGCAGAAGGTCACCTTTGTCAAAGAGGGAAAAGAAGACGAGGACATGCTCCGTACCGTCAGCGTACTCAAAAGCTTCGCCTGGGTGACGATGATCCGCGATCTTCGGGTCCAGCGTCTGCAGAAGCGCAGCGCCTGGGTGATCAAGCGGTTGTGGGACGCCTTCGTCGATCCGGTTACCTCGAAGTCGATTATCCCCGGCGACTGGCTGCGCCGTTTTGACCGAGATCAACAAAAAGCAAATCCGATCTGGACATGGGAGCATATGATCATCGACTATATTGCGGGCATGACGGATGCCTACGCCGAGAAAATCTACAATGAGCTTTACGGGTTAAAGGTCGGATCGATTTATGATTTAGATTAGAAGGACGGGTCGTAGTAGTTGCATTTAGTACAGTTAAATCTTGCCACTGATGGCCGTTTTTGAAATCTAGTTGTATTAAAATCCAGAAATCCGTAATTTGCCCGGAAATAGATGTACGAAATGCACTTAGTGGTGTGAATTCACGCCGCAAAAGTAACTTGAGGAAGATGGGGAGGAGCAACCCAAAGGGGAATGGGCATGGAGCGAAAATAAAGCAGAAATGGTTCGTGAAGCAGAACAGAAGAGGGATGGGTATAGGATGAAACCCATACCCATCCCTCCCATCACTCCGATGTAGAAGTCTAAGCTAACTCAAAGGACGCCGCCAGGCGTTTTTCTTTTTTCATAGTGGCGGGTTCGCGTGGCATTTTCGGCAAACCGGATAATATGATTCGTTGCCGCCGATTTGAATCTGCTCGCCTGTATAAACGGGTTTGCCGTTCTCAACCCGCAGGTTCATCGTCGCTTTCCGTGCGCAGAACCAGCAGATCGTTTTCATTTCCTCGATTTTATCCGCGTAGATGAGCAGAAGGCGGCTGCCCTCGAATAACTGGTTCTGGAAGTCGTTCTTCAGCCCAAATGCCATGACGGGAATATCCAGTTCATCCACGATCCGGACGAGCTGTTTGATGCTGCTTTCGCTAAGAAATTGGCATTCATCCACAAGGATACAATACAGCTTAGGAGTATGATTTTTGACGATGCCATAAATATCCGTATCCCCGCTTACCGGGATAGCTTGTCTGCGCAGACCGATTCGGGAAGAGACATATCCTACCTCATCGCGGTTGTCCAGGGCCGAGGTGAAGAGGAGCACCGGTTTATTCTGCTCTTCATAATTGTGAGCTACCTTTAAAATTTCAATCGATTTGCCGCTATTCATTGCTCCGTATTTGAAAAATAACTGTGCCAATCCAGGACGTTCCTCTCTATTTGGTGATATCGCGCCCGAGACTTTACTGCGCCGGGAAGCATGATTATTCTATCATAAAATAATCCTATTATTTAAGCGGAATCTGCTTGGACATTTCTTCAAATTTCTTCAGTACAGGGGTAACATGTGGCGTGATCCGTTTTAAATATTTAATCGAAGTCTGTCTGAACAGTTGCGTGTTCTCTGTCAGGTCATCAACCACCGAGTACTGCTTGCTGATGGTCCCCTTTTTATAGTCTACGAAAAACAGTGATGCGTTCTTCCATGCCTTGACCATATCCGTCATATTCTCGTTAATCGTCATAACATACAGCGTTTCATCGCCATTTTTGTAGGTAAAAGCGTAATCCGGGTCCGCGACGGCGTGCTGAGCACGGTATCCGCTGAGAAACTGGCCTTTCTTGAACGTTCCGATCCGAAGGTCCTGCATAGAGATTGTACCGTCCGTTTCTCTTATCGATTCATGGCAGGTTCCTTTGCCGGTCATTGAGTCATCGCTCCAAGCCCCGTTATAGACAACCTTGTGAGTCTTTCCCTCTTGATCGACATACTCGTTCATATATTTGCCGCTACCTGAGCGCTTGCCGTAGGCAAATTGACCGGAGTATTGCTTCTTGTCTCCCCAAAATATCGTTCCTACGCCATTCGGTTGACCGTTTGACAGCTCGCCATAGTAGGTGGTGGAATCAGATAACTTAACCCATTCTTTTGCAGGAGCTGCCTGAGCTGAGGACACCTCCATAAGCGAAGCGGTTGCGAATGTAGCAACCAGTGCGAGTGGTAGCACGACAAGCGTTACCTTTTTCATCAACTTTCTCATCTATCCTATCTCCTTTTCCTGGTTAGGGACCTCTATTTATCGTTTACATTATACACCTATGCTTCTGAAAGAATCTCCGCCTTCTAGTCTAAATCAAAGCGTTGAACGTGGGAAAAAAGATGGTTTTCTGTGCTCATTATTGAGTTTATGCAAATTGATAAATAGAGTGATGCTTGCTAAACTAGGGAACAGTTGGAATTGTCAGGAGTGATGTTATGGATTCGCCAATCGAAGCGCCGAATAATCGACTTTCTAAGGATTCGGTTAAGATTTGGATGATCAGCGAGACCTTGCAAAGTGCTGTGATGCTCTTGCTGATGGGCATTCTGCTGTATTTGGACTATCGCCTTTCATGGGTGGTGTGGGTCGGATGGATTTTAATAGCCCTAACACTATTATTTGTGTTGCTCTCTATTTGGTCGATTTTTTTCAGACCTCAGATTCTATATGCCCACTGGCGTTATGCGGTAACGGAGCAGTTTTTGCAGTTGAAGTCCGGTTCCATTACAGAGGTGAATGAGCTGGTCCCAATGACCAAAATTCAATCGGTGGCGACAAAGCAGGGGCCACTGCTACGAAAGTATGGCATGTATTCCATTTCCGTTAAAACAATGGGTTCCACGCATACGATCCCGATTTTACCGGAGGAGGTCGCTATGGAGCTGCGTAACCAGATTGCTCACTATGCAAAAATAAAAGAGGTAGACGAATGACGACAGCCAAACGATATCATCCTCTTGTGATGCTGCTAGGAGTATGGAAGCTGGGAAAGAGCAGCATATACTTTTTTATTCTATTATTTGTTTTGAAAATGGGCTCACACTCAAAAACGGTTACCTACGGCAGACTGGCTCTTCTACTGATTGTTGGAATCGGGCTGATTGCTATCGTGTGGCGATGGCTGAACCGGCGCTACCAGGTTGATGGTGCTTCCTTTCATCTGTACCAGGGATTCTTTATCAAATCAAAAAGAGTTATTCCGTTTGCGAAGGTTCAAAATGTGAACAGGCATATTTCGTTGTTCCATCAAGTATTCAAAATGACTTCTATTCGTTTCGAGACGGGAATGGAAGGGGATGAATCAGCGGTAGAATTCAGCGTTATTTCTCGTGCTGAAGCTGACCGATTGGAGGGACTCGTTTCCGGTCAGATGAATGGTGATCTCGAGGCTGCCGAAGAGGGTGAGGTGGCAAGCGAATTGCCATTACAGGCACAGATCCAAGGTTCCAATCGGACGCTGCACTTCAGCCCAACCCGTAGGGACTTGATTAAAGCGTCCTTTACCTCGCTCAGCTTTCTAGTTCTAATTCCTGTTCTGTACTCGCTTTATGAGAAGGTGAACGACTTCGTCCATGTCGATGTTGAAAAGGAAGCCAAAGGATTACTTACGGTCATCTTAGGCTCGTGGTGGATCGGTTTGGTCGTTATCTCAGTACTTATCATCGTTTCGATCGGACTCGGAATCGCCAAAACGATGTACAAATACGGGAAGTATGAAATATCGTCGGACTCGGACCGAATATATATATCAAAGGGGCTGCTGGAGAAAACGGCATTTTCAATCTCCAAGGATAAGGTTCAGGCTATTGAAATTAAACAATCGTTTATGAAACGACTGCTCGGGCTGGCGGAAGTAAAACTAACGACGGCGGGCCACTTGGGTGAGGAAAAAGAGGAGGTTAATTCACTGTATCCTTTTTTGCCACTGAAGCAGGCCTATTCGATCATTTCCGAAATTTTGCCGGCATACGAAATTACTTCGGAGATGGAGGCTCTTCCGAGAAAGTCGCTATGGGCTCGTATGTTACGACCGAGCTGGATCTGGATCATCGCGACAGGTCTATTAATTTACTTCAAGCCTTCTCTATTTGGACTGAAGCAAGCATGGTGGCTGCTGTCTGTGGTTCTGCTGATCTGGATCGCTGCTTCGAGATATTTTAACTACTTGTTTACCCGGTATATCATTCGCGACCAATTCATTCAGTTTCGAACCGGCGGCTTTACCTCTAATCTGTTCGTTTCAAAACGGGAGAAAATCGTTGAGGTAAAAGTTACCCGGAGCTATATCCAGCGAATATTTGAACTTGCATCAATTTGTACGGTGAATCGGGCTCGGCCAATCCAGCATCATGAGGTACATGACATCCCTTTAAAGGTTGCTGAAGCCTTCTATACGTGGTATATGGAAAGAATGCAGGAGATTAAGCTAGATTCGGGGAGAGAAGACATAACATGAACGCATATCCTGTTGCTATTGAGGAATTCCACAATACGATTATGATGCTACGCGGCATTACGGGGATTGAAAGCGGGGTTGAAAATTTAGAACCGGTAGATTCAGTACTGCTTAGGCAGGCCCCGTTCGCGCATCTTCCTCATGCTGCCTTATACCGAACCGGGGGTGGACTCGAAAATGAAGTCTTGATCCAGTTCGAAGTAATGGTAGATTACTCACTAGAAAGTATGTTATCTATAGAATTTCTGGCGTGGTTCGTACGTGATTTCGCTAGAGGAGGGACGAAAATTCAGCTAAGGCCCTTCGCTCTTCCGCCGGACACTCCTTTTGGAAGACAACTGGGAACATCGCTAAAATATCACCTTGAGCTTTTCATGGACGGTGTAGAGGATAGCTTGGAGCCCGTCTACGATGTGATCCGCAGGCTTGATCTTTCCTTAAACAAAGCGATCGACCTTTATGAAATTCCGTTGAAATAACAAATGCCATTATAAAAGAACCTTTGAAGGTCCTCACACTCAGTCTTTACAGGCGTACAGCCAATGTGTAGACTAATGAGTTTAAAAGGGGGACCTTCAGTATTTCCTGTGATCGTAGAACTTACTAGATGGTTATAAATTTTTGATGGAATCCAGTATTTCTCCAAGCGTAACATCGCTTAGCTCATTAAGAAGCTTATCTGCTTTTGTTTTCTTGCGCAATGATCCGCCGAGTACAATTTGTATGTTCTTATTCTTGTCTATGAGAACCGAGTCTACAGATAATGCCTGACTTAATAATCCGGTAATTACCGCTAACTGCTGGGGGGTTAGCCCGGCGAGAAAACTCAAGTCTAATCCGTTTGACGGTGGGCATCCTTTTTTATTGTCCGAACGTTTAGGCATGAGGTCCCCCCCTGCGCACTTCATTTTTTTCCTTTTACACGGAGACGATGGTGTCTGACTCTCCCCCGCCACCATCGCTCCCAAGCCCGAAAATAAAGGAAAGACTGATTACGACAACAACGATCAGTGTAATCCTCCTCTTTATCTCATCATTGTCCATCTTTATATATCCTTTCCTGCCCGCAGGCTGTAGTTAACGAATGAATCGCGTCTATTGGTATTATATTTCTGCAATTGGAAAGTGTGAGGGTCATTTGGTGGGGAGAGGCCTCGGCTTTCACTCATCCCCGGTCGCTACCGGGTTCTCCTCATAGCTGATCCAGTCGCTCCAGCTTCCCGCATACAGCTTGACCTGCTTGTAGCCGAGACGGTAGAGAGCGAGCACATTGGGGCAGGCGCTAACGCCGGAGCCGCAGTAAATAATGACCTCCCGACCGGAATCAATCGCCGCAATCACAGAGGCAAACTGTTCCTTTAACTGGTCGTTACTCTTCCAAGCTCCCGCCTCGTTCAAAACCTGCTTCCAGGACCTATTAATCGCTCCCGGTATATGCCCGGCCTTCGCGTCGATCGGTTCCTGTAGACCGGCATAGCGTTCGGCATCCCGCGAGTCAACCAGCAGTACATTGGGGTCATCCAGCGATTGGCGCACCTGCTGCATATTAGCTAGCATTTCTGGCCTTGGAGTGAATTGAAAGGAAGCCGGAACAGTAATCCGCTGTTCAGCTGTTACGGGATAGCCACTATCTTTCCAAGTGCTGAAGCCTTCGTCCATCACATAAACGTTGTCATGCCCTAACCAATGCAGCAGCCACCATAACCGGGAGGCATTCATACCCCCCTGATCGTCGTAGGCAACGACACGGGTGTTGTTGCTGATTCCTGCCCGGCCAAGACGTTGGGTCAGCATAGCCGGATCGGGCAGAGGATGCCGACCGCCATGTACGGTAACCGGTGCCGAAAGATCCTCCTTCAGATCAAGATAGACAGCGCCGGGAATATGCGATTCTGCATAAGCTTCCCGACCGGATTCCGGACTAGTAAGCTCAAAACGGCAGTCAACAATTACGAGATCCGGCTCATAGAGGCGGGCAAGCAACCACTTTTTTGACACAATCGGATTCATCCTATTTCTCTCCTAACCTTTGATTTTTAGCTGGTGCGGACATCGCCGACCATTCTTTCCCCAATGTAGCACATGGAGCAGCCGGGTACAATTAAGACAAACCGCTTATCCAATTAGGCACAAATCATTGAGGATATAGTTCGATTTCGCTATAATGTGTAGTGGTCTATAGCGGTCTAGAGAATCAATAATTGACGAGAAGCAGGGAGTCTTAAAACCTATGAATACTAGCATCAAGTCGTCCGGTAAGTACGAAATCCTCTACGTCATCGGGATTATCGCCATTTCATTCTCTTCCATTTTTGTCCGCTGGTCGGACGCAGAGGTTTCGGTCATCGCCATGTATCGGCTGTACTTGACGAATTTGCTGATGCTTCCTCTTCTGTGGAAATATCGTAAAGAAATGTTTCGGCTTACGGGCAAACAATGGGGGCTATTGCTGTTTTCCGGTCTCATGCTGGCGCTCCATCTTTTATTGTGGATGGCATCTTTGCGGTTGACGACAGTGGCCAGTTCAACGGTGATTTTGACCTTAGAGCCGATTATCGTGATGTTTGGTTCGTTTTTTCTATTTGGCGCATCGATTAACAGGGGAATGATCGTAGGAATTGGTCTTGCACTGATTGGCTCCATCGCTATCGGTTCAGGGGATTTTACCATGTCAGGCAAGGCTGCGACAGGCGACTTACTGTCCATGCTTGGTACGGTTGCTATCGCGGTGCATGTGTTGGCCGGCAAACAGCTGTTAAGTCACTTAAGTGCTTTTGTTTATAACTTCTGGGTGTTTGGCATTGCAGGAACGGCGCTCGCTTTGTATAACGTGTTTAATGGCTTCGCATTTACCGGTTATTCTTCGCGGGAATGGGGGATATTCCTGTTGCTCGCCGTTGTTCCTACGTTGTTCGGGCATTACTTGTTTAACTGGCTCATGAAAGTGATCAGTGCATCAGCCGTTTCGATGGCCGTCCTAGGTGAACCTGTATTTGCTTCGCTGCTCGCTTGGGTACTGCTGAAGGAGAGCCTTTCCGCGCTGCAGCTTTGGGCGGGTGCTCTCATTTTGTGCGGGGTGTGGATTTTCATCCGGTATGGGAAGGAAGCTCCGAGTCCTAAGCCTAAAAAGCTTCTGGCGACAGGAAGAAAAGGGGAGGTTCGCCAGTAGAGGCTGTTTGTCAGCGTGATCAATTAAGCTATATAGGGACCCGGGCACGTTTTTGGTAGATCACTTTCTCAGCTCATAAAACTGACAATCCCGGCGTGAATGATATGTCAGATCATCAACTCCGGACTGCGTAATGATCGTATCGTCGGTAAAGCGGATAATGATGCCGCCGGTATCGATCAATTGGTCGTTCTGGAATACGCGAATGCGAAGATGCCGATCCATCGCTTCCTGAAAATCTTGTTCGGTGATCAGTTCTCTAACGATAGGCATAAACAGTTTCTCCTTTAATATGAATTCAAGTGAACAAGTACGATATTTGCTATTGTACCTTGATGGACTATGGATATACAATTTGCCAGGAAATAGCTGCACTATTTGCATTTAGTTGAGAAGTAGAGATGTTCTCGTGAAAGTCATATGATAGAGTAGTTACAAATACATAATAAGAGCAGTGAGGTATCGGAGAATGGGAGCAATTACGCAAAGATTGGCCGATCTGGCAGAATTTCGTGCGGAGCGCACGGCAAAAGAGGATTTTGACGACTTTTGGAGCCGGACGCTCCAGCAGTATAAGACTAAACCGCTCAATGGAAAAAGACAACGCATAGAGACCTACATGCAAGGCGTGTCTGCTCATCATATTACGTTTGAGGGCTTTGACGATACCCCGCTTCACGGCTGGTATTTAATCCCAAATGATAGTGGGGCAGATCGCAAGCATCCTTGCTTGGTCATCTATCAAGGTTACAGATGCCAAAGAGGACTGCCGGAGTATTACGCTACTTGGCTGATGATGGGCTATGCGGTGTTTATATACGATACACGCGGCCAGACGGGCGAGTCCGGGAATCGGCTTGTATCAGGCAGCGGGATCATGACGGGCTGGATGACGCAAGGCATCATGGAGCCGGATGCTTTTTACGGCAAAGCGTTGGTGATCGATGCATGGAAGGCGCTAGAGTGGGTGAAGGAGCAGCCGGAGATCGATCCGGATCGGATCGCGGTGTACGGCACGAGCCAAGGTGGCGGTATGACTCTGCAAATGGCGGCATTAAGCGATGTCCCGAAAGCAGCCGTTGCTAACGTACCGAATATGTGCCACTTGGAATTCGCACTTATGAATTCAACCGGTTCGGTGACCGAAATCTCCGAATTCCTGTACAGACATCCTGGTTCGCTGGATCGGATACTGGATACGCTGAGCTATTTTGATAACCTTAATCTGGCCCAAAAGATAAATATCCCCGTGCTGTATTCCGCCGGACTTAAGGATACGATCTGTTTGCCGGAAACGATTGCAGCCGCATATAACGGCAACCCTACCGCAAGCAAACGCCTGTGCTTGTATCCATTTATGGGGCATGATGATGGAGTCGACGAGCATAAGGCATTGATTTATGCTTTCCTGCGGGAGCATTTATAAGAACGAAGAAGCTGCACATTAACTTAAAAAGAAGCCTCCCCTTGGTAATGGGAACTATGCAACTGCGAGATGAGCAACCATTCCAACCAAGGAGAGGCTTTTTATTTATACAGACCCATTGGTGCAAAACCTCAATGCTTTTACGACCTATTAGGAACGCCCCAGCGTAAAACAAGTCCGGCATGTGTCAACCCGCTGCCAAACCCATACACAAGCACACGGTCGCCCGGCTTGAGCTGGCCCGCATTGACGCCGACTTGCAGCGCAAGCGGGATCGAAGCCGACGATGTGTTGCCCATCTCCTGTACGCTCTGCAGTGTTTTAGCCAGAGGGATGGAAGACTTCTCGCAAATCGATTCGATCATCCGCAAATTTGCGCTGTGAGGAACGAACCAGTCGATGTCGTCGCGGGTTAGCTCGGACTGATCGAGCAGCTGTTCAATACCTGCGGACACGGTGCGCACCGCCCATTTGAATACCTCGCGGCCGTTTTGCACGATTTTTCCCTTGCCCTCGAGCGGCGTTCCGTCCATATGATCCGCTAACCCGGACCGATACACATGGATGCCGCCGGCTCCATTCGTCCCGAGGATGAAGGATTCGAAACCCGGTTGCTCCGGATCGAATTCGACCAGGAAAGCTCCCGCGCCATCGCCAAACAGAATACACGTGCTTCGGTCGGTGTAATCCGTAATTTTGGACATCGTCTCCCCGGCAACCACGAGAATTTTCTTGTGCATTCCTGAACTGATCATGCTGTCGGCCAAGTGAAGGGCATAGGCAAAACCGGCGCAGGTAGCGTTTAGATCGATAGCTCCGGCCCGTTCCATGCCAAAATGCTTTTGAATCCGGCACGAAACCGTTGGAAACGAATAATCCGGTGTGGTAGTAGCAGCGATAATGAAGTCGACATCGTCCAAGGAGACATTGTAGTGCTGCCGCATTTGTTCTGCTGCCTGAATGCACAGGTGCGAGGTAAATTCGTCGTCCGCGGCGATATGCCGTTGTTTGATCCCGGTGCGCTGAACGATCCATTCATCACTCGTTTCAACCATTCGTTCAAGGTCTTCATTGGTCAGAATGCGTTCTGGTACGTATGAACCAATGGCAGTTATACGGGCTTTAGAAAACAAGGTCAATGAAATCACTCCTTCAATGGGTTATAAGCGTCTCATCCTATTATCAGGTATTAGTACCAGGTGCTAAATCGATTATAGCAGAAGTGTTCAATATTTCCAAGTGGGATCAAATCATTATAAATACAGCTTACCCAACCATTAAAGATTGGAATCCATTTATAGGAGCAGAATGGTCACGCTTATTGCCGAGAGGCACGGAGTGTTATAATGTAGCTTTGAAGGGAGTGTTTTTGGAACACATGAAAACGCTGGTACTGGCGGAAAAACCGTCCGTTGCTCGGGAAATCGCTCGGGTGATGGGGAGCCGCGATAAGCATAAGAGCCATTTTGAAGGACCTAAATATGTAGTGACCTGGGCGCTGGGACATTTGGTAGGCCTGGCAGAGCCCGAGGATTATGACGGAAAATACGGAACGTGGGCGTTGGAGGATTTGCCGATTCTCCCAGGGAAAATGAAGCTGAAGGTGCTGCGGGAGAGCAGCCATCAATACAAGGTAGTGCAGCAGCTTATGCGTCGGCAGGATATCGGCGAGCTCATCGTTGCAACAGATGCCGCCCGGGAGGGCGAGCTTCTTGCCAGATGGATCATGGATATGGCGAAATGGAACAAGCCGTTCAAGCGGCTGTGGATTTCCTCGCAGACGGATAAGGCGATCAAGGAAGGATTCGCAGCGCTGAAGCCGGGCACCCAGTATGAACGGTTGTATCAATCGGCGCGCTGCCGGGCCGAAGCGGACTGGATGATCGGGCTGAACGTTACAAGGGCACTTACATGTAAATTTGGATCGCCGCTATCAGCCGGACGGGTACAAACTCCGACGCTTGGCATGATTATGCAGCGGGAGAACGAGATTTTAAAGTTCCGCTCGGAGGAATACAGCGTGTTGCGCGCCGATTTAGGCAAGTTTGAAGCGACATGGAGAGGGAAAAACGGGGATTCGCGCCTTTTTGACAACGAGCAGGTAAGCAAGCTGAAGACCAAGCTGGAGGGACGCTCCGGGAAGATCGTAAAGCTCGTGAAGAACGAAAAAACGATTCCGCATCCCCTTGCCTATGATCTAACGGAGCTGCAGCGGGACGCCAACCGTTTGCTTGGCTTCTCGGCGAAGCAAACGTCGAACGTGCTGCAGCGTTTATACGAGCAGCACAAGCTGGTTACCTATCCGCGGACCGATTCCAGGTATTTGACGTCCGATATGACAGATACACTGAAGGAGCGGCTGACGAACGTAGCCGTTGGGCCATATGCACCGCTTGCCCGTCCGCTGCTACGAAAGCCGCTTCCGCTCAGCAAACGAATCGTCGACGACAGCAAGGTGACGGATCACCATGCCATCATTCCGACGGAGCAGACTGTGCTGCTAAACGCGCTGAGCCCCGAGGAACGTAAGCTGTACGACCTCATCGTACGGCGATTCATCAGTCTATTTTATCCGCCGGCTCGTTTCGATCAAGTGTCGGTGACGGTGGACATCGACGGTGAGCTGCTGCATGCCAAGGGGACAACGATCAAGGACAGCGGCTGGCGCGCCGTTTATGGCGGAGAGTCCATGGAGGATGAGGATTCGGATCATGAGGAGGAGAGCGAGTCCACCCTGCCTGAGCTCAATCAAGGAGAGACGGTTACGGTGAACCGCTGCTTGATTACGCCGGGCCGAACGCAGCCTCCAAAACGTTATACAGAAGCGGCTCTACTTACTCAAATGGAGAAGCATGGCCTTGGGACGCCAGCCACTCGTGCCGACATAATCGAGAAGCTGGTGAATTCCGATACCATCGAACGACAAGGCAATTATTTGCACCCGACCGGAAAAGGCAAGCAGCTGATCGAGCTGGCTCCGGCCGATCTTCGCACACCGGAGCTGACTGCCCGCTGGGAGGCAGAGCTCGAACGGATCGCCCGGGGTCAAGGTAAGCCGGAGCCTTTCCTCGGAGGAATCCGAGAAATGGCGACCGGACTCGTGCGAGGCGTTAAAAATAGCGAAGCTTCGTATAAGCCGCATAATGTATCCAATAGCCATTGCCCGGACTGTGGCACCCGATTGTTGGAGAAGAAAACAGCGCGAGGCCTCATACTGGTCTGTCCCAAAGAGGACTGCGGATACCGCCGCTCCGGAGAGAAACGCCTGTCGAATCGCCGCTGCCCGCAGTGCCATAAGAAGATGGAGCTCAAGGAGGGCAAGGCGGGAATGTACGTTCAATGCTTGGCGTGCGGCATTACCGAGGTGTTGGACAAGGGGAATGACTCCAAGCACATGAACAAGCGGGAGCAGCAAAAGCTGGTCAAACAATATTCAAAGCCGGAAAGCGCCGGCGTAAGTCTTGGAGATTTGCTCAAGGCAGCGATGGAGAAGAAGAATAACTCCTAGCATGGGCTTACAGGCAGGCCGAACAGCCGCATAAAAATGGACATCATACGGGACGCTAGATACTGGAGGTGATGAGGATGCCGCATCATAAAGCGCGGAAGACCGAAAACCGGCAGAACAAGTCTAGCATTCTGGAGGAAACCATTTCCGCCAAGCCCAAAAAGCAGGCTGATTATCCACCCAACTTGAATGAGATTGCCAAGAACGAAACATAGGTTAAATGGCTGGTGCTCCCCGAAAGGGGAGCTTTTTTCATACGCCTAAAAGGGTTATAATAGACTTAAGATAGCTAGCAAAATAAAGGATGATAACGATTACAGAAGGAGGCGGTGAATACGAAAACGGGCTTGCTGCTTTGGTTTGTGTTTATTAATACGGTGGCCTATCTGGTCATGTCCGATGATAAACGGCGTGCCCGGCAAAGACGCGAGCGGATTCCCGAGAAAACTTTGTTTCTGCTTGCCTTGATCGGTGGAGCTCTTGGAGTATTGCTGGCCATGAATGTGAAACGTCACAAGACGAAGCATATTAGCTTTCGGGTTGGTGTTCCGCTGCTGCTTCTTCTGAATGCCATCATTTACGGGTATTTGCTGATTTAGCCGAATTTATCATATTTCTTTATACCAGAAAGAGAGGTGCTTCCTTATGTTATTCAAGAAAATAGTAGCTGCGTACGACGGTTCCAAAGCGGGCAATAAAGCGCTGGACAAGGCGATCGATTTGTGCAAAATGACGCCTGGAGCTACGCTCGAGGTACTGCATGTGTATGATTTTCCACGGTTTTATGTGGCAGATGGGTTTGCCCCGGTACCAACGTCCGTTAACCAGGACTTTTACGAACTGGCCCAGCGGACGGTAGATGAAGCAAGCCATCGTCTAAAGCTAGCCGGCTTGAATGATGCCAAGGTTGAATTGGCTCAGGGGCAGCCTGCGGAAATGATTCTTGAGTACGTGAAGGAGCACGGCAACGACCTGATCGTCATTGGTAGCCGTGGTCTCGGCGGAATTCGCGAGTTCGTGCTCGGCAGCGTCAGCCATAACGTCGTCCAGCATGCTCATATTCCGGTGCTGGTCGTGAAATAGGAGTTAGTAGAATAGCAGAATCGAGGGTTGCCTCTGATCATGAAAATGGTCGGAGGCAGCCCTTATTTTTTTTGCCCAAAGTGAAATCAAACCAGTGTCAGAAACCATTACATGTCCTCTGATAAAAAACGTTAATCGCAGTAAAAAAAATGAATTATCTCACAAAAAGAGTAGAAAAATTTATTGGCAAATTCCAGTTTAACGTAGGAAACTGTAGGATTACATAGTTGCTAAAGTAAGGTTAATTCCAATGTTACTATATTTAACATAAGTAATCGGCTGGGGTATAGAAATCGAATCTATAAACATACGTAAGGAGGGCTGTCGTTGATCAACTTTCATCAGGTAGATAAACATTATGGACATTTTCACGTACTGAAGGGCATTGACCTGCACGTTCAGGAAGGAGAAGTGGTCGTGGTCGTCGGCCCGTCGGGTTCCGGTAAAAGTACGATGCTGCGTTGTATCAATCGGCTAGAAACGATTACAAGCGGTGAGCTGACGGTAGACGGGGTAGCGATAAACGACCGCAAGACGGATATCAACAAAGTACGCCGCAACATTGGCATGGTATTTCAGCACTTCAATTTGTATCCTCATAAAAAAGTAATTGACAACATTACACTGGCACCGATTAAAGTGCTCGGTATTTCAAAGGAAGAAGCCGAGAAAACGGCTTTGTATTACCTCGAAAAGGTCGGCATCGTCGATAAGGCGCACGCCTATCCGTCTCAACTATCCGGCGGGCAGCAGCAGCGTGTAGCGATTGCGCGGGGACTGGCGATGAAACCGAAGATTATGCTGTTTGACGAACCTACTTCGGCGCTCGACCCGGAGATGGTTGGCGAGGTGCTCGACGTTATGCGGGCGCTGGCTCGCGAAGGGATGACGATGGTCGTCGTTACGCATGAGATGGGCTTTGCTCGTGAGGTAGCGGACCGGGTTATTTTTATGGATCAAGGGCAAATCGTCGAAGAGGCGGAGCCTGAACAGTTTTTTGCTAATCCGCGCGAGGAGCGGACACGTTCTTTTCTTAGCCGTGTGTTAAGCCATTAATCATTTCAAATAAAGGGAGGAACACAAATGAAAAAGAGCTGGAAGCTGTTAAGCGTTATGATGGTCGTTGCTTTGTTCGTATTGGCGGGCTGCGGAAACTCAGGTGATAAAGCGGGAGAGAGCGGTTCTGGCGCTTTGGGAAAAATCAAAGAACGCGGTAAGCTTGTCGTCGGCGTTAAATTTGATACGAAGCTGTTCGGTCTGAAGGACCCATCCTCCGGAAACGTTGAAGGTTTCGATATCGATATTTCCAAACAAATCGCAAAGCATATTTTAGGTGATGAGAACGCCGTTGAATTTAAAGAGGTAACCTCCAAAACGCGCATCCCGATGCTGAATAACGACGAGATTGATATGATTGTCGCCACGATGACGATAACAGAACAGCGAAAGAAGGAAGTCGATTTCTCTGATGTCTACTTTCAAGCCGGACAATCGCTGCTCGTAAAGAAAGGCAGCCCGATTAAAGGGATTGAGGACGTTAAGGCCGAGACGACAGTTTTGGGAAGCAAAGGGTCTACATCTGTAAAAAATATTAAAGAAAAGGTGCCTGGCGTGAAGGTGCTGGAATTTGATAACTATCAAGATGCCTTCAACGCACTTAAAGCGGGTCAGGGGGATGCCCTGACTACGGATGACGCCATCCTTTACGGAATGTCCGCGCAGGATTCAAGCTATGAGGTGGTCGGAAAGCCGTTTACAGATGAGCCTTACGGTATTGCAGTTCAAAAAGGCAACAGCGATATCGTGAAGGCGATCAATGACACGCTGAAGGAGCTGCATGATAGCGGCGAATACGACAAGCTGTACGAAAAATGGATAGGCAAGGCGCCTGAAAAAGAATAGGAATCCTTCACGGGCGCACATATCGTAGGCAAGCTGAGCTGCGATTCGAATAAGCGAAATCGAGAGGATGGAAACGGGGTAACCTGTCGCCCATCCTTTCGACTTATATAACGACTTGGCGTCAAGCGACGAAACAAGCCTATTTTTGAGCTAGCTGGAGGTGAAAGCATGGACTTTTCAATATTGATCGATTATTTTGGCACTTTTATGGAAGGCTTTAAGGGGACGGTGCTCTCAAGTTTAATCGCACTAATAGGCAGCTTTTTGCTGGGAGCCGTGATCGCGGTGTTTCGCATGGGCCCTGTTCGCGGACTTCGCTGGTTTGGAACGGGGTATGTTGAATTTGTCCGTAACATTCCTTTGCTGTTGATAGTTTATATTTTTTATTATGGTCCATCGGCATTGGGATCGTCGCTTGACGGGTTCACGGCGGGAACGATCGGTTTGGCGGTGTATACGTCCGCGTTTATCGCAGAGGCCATTCGCGCCGGCATTATGGCGATTCCGAAGGGGCAAACCGAGGCGGCTCGCTCGTCAGGTCTGACGTATAACCAAACGATGCTGCACATTATTTTACCGCAGGCCATTAAGCTGGTTATTCCGCCACTGGGCAATCAGTTTATTAACCTTATCAAAAACTCCTCGGTGCTGACCATCGTTGCCGGCCTTGACCTGATGTACTTTGCGGATATCATTAACACCGACACATATAGAACATTTGACACTTATATCTTTGTCGCTCTGTTCTACCTGGTGCTTACGTTGCCGCTCAGCTACGGTGTACGGGCCTGGGAGCGAAGACTGCAGCGCAAGTATTAATACACGAATCATAATCAGTCCCTAGTTAGAGGGCTGGAAGGAGGTAAACCATGGACTTTGCCGGTGCGTATTCTGCGGAAAATCTCAAATTTCTGTTGGATGGTTTATATGTTACGCTGATCGTGGCGTTCGCAGCCATTGTGCTAAGCTTTGTGTTTGGCTGCATTATTGGCGTTATCCGTTATATGAAGATTCCGGTGCTGTCACCGATCATGCTAGTGGTTGTCGACTTGATTCGGAATCTGCCGCTGCTGCTGATCATCTTCTTTATGCGTTTTGCCCTGCCGGAAATCGGCATTAAGATGGATTTGATGACGGCCTCGATCGTCGGGTTGACGATTTTCGAAGCGGCCATGATCGCCGAAATCGTCCGGGGTGGACTCACCTCGATCGACAGGGGACAGGTCGAAGCGGCGCGTTCTTCAGGTCTTGGGGCCGTACAAACGCTGTGGCATATCGTACTGCCGCAGGGCTTGCGTCGTATGGTTCCACCGCTCGTGAGCCAGTTTATATCCTTACTCAAGGATACCTCGCTCGCAGTCGTCATTTCTCTGCCTGAACTTATGCATAATGCGGGTATTATAATCGGGCACGGTTACACCTACACCATTCCGACGCTGCTGCTTGTAGCGCTTATCTATTTCATCGTCAATTTTTTACTGTCGCAATTGTCAAGACGTTTCGAAGCTCGAAGAGTTTAACCGTTTGCCTTTACAGGCCCGGATAAAGATGGATTTCTGCCATAATTATGGTACTATTATGGACAATATCTATTCGCGGGAGCCAGGGCGTGATGGAACAGCTATTTACTAAACATAAGTTTATACAGATTGGAATCGTCGCCTTAGGAACGGCGTTGGCCGGAGAACTGAAGTTCAACCCGTTCGGCGGCGATATTTTTCGAATTGGCCTTGGCAGCAGTGTATTTCTGCTGTTTTTGCTTTTACTGAGACAGCTTTCGTACGTGACTACGGGTATAGTTACCGGAGTCGTTGTGCTTGTGTTTCGAAACGGATTGGATATGGCCCTCACCGATCTGACATTGGTCCAAAGCCTCAGCAGACATGGTTCCGCAGCGGTTTACTATATTGTTTTTGCTTTCGGCATGAGCATTATCAAGCCTCGGCTGGACCGGTTTTACCCTCTGGCACTGGGGGCGATAACGGCGATCATTGACCTTATGTCAAATGAAGCCGAACTGCTGACCCGGCTAATTGTGCAGGGAACGACCTATTTCCAGTGGAATGAGTGGATGTTTTTGATGGCTATTGCGATGCTGCGTACCTATTTCACTACCGGGATATACAGCAGTATCGCTGTAAGTCGAATGCGGATCGTCCAGAAGGAGCAGAGTCGGCGGATTGAGCAGATGCTGGGCTTTGGTTCGGGGCTGTACGGTGAAGTATTTTACTTAAAGAAATCGATTTCAACGCTGGAGAATATTACGCTGGGCAGCTACGAGCTGTCCCGTGAGCTTAATAACGAGGAGCAGCAGGGGCAACGACGAAAGTTGATGCAGATCACCCAGCAGATCCATGAGGTGAAAAAGGATTCACAGCGCATACTCGCCGGATTGGTCAAACTTGTCGACCGGGAGATGACCGGTGACATGCCGCTGCTGGGACTGCTCCATTTTACTATCAAAAGCAATCTGAAGTATGCCGACATGCTAGGCAAACATATCACTTTTACGCAAAGCACTAACACTAACTATGCCACAGTTAGCTACCTGCCTTTGTTAACGGTGCTTAACAACCTTACCGCCAATGCAGTGGAGGTCATCAAGGATAGAGGACAAATTCATTTGGAGGTTCGCGAACAGGGAGAGATGACCTTGTTTGCCGTGTCCGACAGCGGCGCGGGTGTCGATGAACGTGACCGAGATCTCTTGTTCGAGCCTGGCTTTACGACAAAATTTAACGATGAAGGCGTTGCCGCTACGGGGATCGGCCTTTCCCATGTACGCGATATTGTGAACTTGTTCGAAGGGGAAATTACGGTTGAAACGAGCTCTAAGCTTGGAGGCGCGGTATTTCAGGTTAGGATTCCTACGCATAGGCTGCGAAAGGAGGATTAGATCATGCCGCTTTCTTTCTGTATAGTGGACGACGACGCGAGTGCAAGAAGAATGCTGCAGCACATCATTGAAGATAGTGGTATAGGGGAGGTCATGGGTACGGCAGGTGATGGGCAAGAGGGTATGCGACTGGTATTAACCGAAGCGCCTGACATCGTACTTATGGATTTACTAATGCCCGACCAGGATGGGATTGAGACGATTAAACTACTGCAATCCCAAGGCTGCCGTTCCAAATTCGTAATGATTTCGCAAATCGAGAGTCAGGATATGGTTGGCCGGGCGTACCGGAGTGGAATCGAGTTTTTTATCCGCAAGCCAATCAACCGGATCGAGGTGGAGACGGTGCTGCGCAAGGTAAATGAGCGTTACGCCATCAATCTGTATCTGGATGAGATCAAATCGACGTTAGAGAAGCTTGAAGGGCTGAGGCTCGCCCCTCCTGTTCCGGCTGCGAAGCGGACCGCGCGCGAGGCGCTGCAGCCGATTTTGATGAATTTAGGGCTAATCGGTGAAAGTGGGAGCCGCGACATGGCCACGATCATGGAGATTTTGCTGGAGCGTGAGGATACGGGAACTTTGCCCCCGCTAAAGGATCTGTACCGGAAAGCGGCTACTAGGTACAAAACCAACCCGGAGGATATTGCCAAAGAGGTGAAGGCTATAGAGCAGCGTCTGCGGCGCGCGCTAACAGTAGGTCTGTCAAATTTGGCTTCCCTCGGCCTGACGGATTACGGCAACCCGCGATTCGAGTATTATGCGCCGCTCTATTTTGATTTTGAAGACGTGCGGCTGAAGATGAAAGAGATTGAGGAAGGCAAAGAGTCAAGTAAGGTAAAGGTGAATATTAAAAAGTTTATACAAGTGCTCTATTTGGAGCTGCAGGAGCAAATGAAGCTGTAGTTTGAGGCGGGCTTGACCCGTTCTAATCGAATAAAAGACTCATGAAAAAAGGTGGGAACCGGGTTCTCGCCTTTTTCTATGGGGATTTAGAAGGGGGGACTGGGAATTTGGTCGGGCTAGTTGGTCTGGTGAGGGAATAGGTGTGATGATCTGCAAACCTCGGAGAAAAGTGATATCTAATCGGTAGGTTCAAGATAATGTTGTAGTAGATGCATTTTATACATCTAAATCGAACGAAACAACAAAACCGAGCAAGTTAGATTTAAAGAGTGCATCTAAAATCGAGAAAAACGCAGACATATGCAGTAAATGGTGCGTTTAGATGTACATTTTACAACTAGATCAAACAAAATGGACTATTATGATGGAATAGATGTACTTAATACAACTAATCGGCGGACTGGTCGCTGCATGCTAATTGAGGATGAAAATCATTATTAATAATTATTATTATTTTAGAATAATTATTGATAAGTGAGTGGTTCTACGCTAAAATAATTCCATGGAGGGATTTGCCATGGAAGCTAATGTGAGAACGCTAACCTGTGTTGACCAACCGCAAAGCGGGCTGCTTCATAAAATCAAGCCGCATGCCGAACTCATTGCTGCCTTAGCAAGCGGCGGGTTCATTTTGGCTGGATGGCTGTTGGACGCATATCATTATCAAGCGCAAGCTGTTGCTCTTTTTTTGGTTGCCTATGTTGTTGGAGGTTTTGCCAAAGCCAAGGAAGGTATAGAAGATACGATTGCAAACAAGGAATTGAATGTTGAACTGTTAATGATCATCGCGGCGATTGGTTCCGCGTGTATAGGCTACTGGGTGGAAGGTGCCGTTCTAATCTTCATATTTGGACTTAGCGGGGCGCTGGAAACGTATGCGATGAACAAGAGTAGAAAGGAAATATCAGCGCTCATGGCGATGCAGCCGGAGGAGGCCTGGAGGGTCATCGACGGTATAGAGGAAAAGATTCCGGTTTCCCAGCTTAATGTAGGTGACAATATCCTGATCAAGCCTGGGGAGCGCGTCCCGGTCGACGGTATTATTTTGGAAGGGATTACAACGGTGGATGAATCAGCGATTACCGGTGAATCGATTCCGGTGACGAAGTCTCCCGGCGGAGAAGTGTTTGCGAGTACGGTAAATTTGCGCGGTTCCCTTGTGGTTGCCATGACCAAGCCGAACAGTGAGTCCCTTTTTCAAAAAATCATCATGCTCGTGCAGAGCGCGCAAAGCGAAAAATCACCTTCTCAGCAGTTTATCGAACGCTTTGAAGGGCCTTACGTAAAAATTGTGTTGGCGCTGGTCGGACTGCTGCTGGTATTGCCGCCATTTGTACTAGGCTGGAGCTGGATGGAGACGTTCTATCGCGCGATGGTGTTTCTCGTCGTTGCTTCGCCTTGTGCTTTAGTCGCTTCAGTAATGCCTGCGACCTTATCGGCTATTTCGAACGGCGCCCGCCGAGGTATTTTGTTCAAGGGCGGTGTCCATCTTGAAAATCTCGGCAAGATTAGAGCGATCGCCTTCGATAAGACAGGTACACTCACAAAAGGGAAACCAGAGGTTACCGATGTTATGGTCCGTGACGATTTAAGCGAGGAGGAGCTGCTGCTTCACGCTGCCTCACTGGAGAAATATTCGCACCACCCACTTGCCGCCGCCATTGTACATTATGCTGTCAACAAGCAAGGAAAGCCGCTAATTATCCCCAAAAACATGGAGGATGTGGCTGGCTCCGGGGTGCAAGGAAGCATTGAGGGTCACCTGTGGAAAGTAGGCAATGCGGGGTTTGTAGGCCGTGAGGATGCAGAGCAGTTTCGTGAAGGCATCGCGGATGAACTCGCGAAGGATGGCAAAACGGTTGTATTCGTTCGTGATGAGCTTGGCATTGCCGGACTTATTACTTTGAAGGATGCTGTACGCTGTGAATCGGCGGATGCAGTAAGTTCCCTGCATGAGGAGGGGCTCCATACCGTCATGCTGACTGGAGATATAAGTCAAACCGCGGTCGTGATTGCGAAGGAAAGCGGAATTGACTCCTATTACGCTTCGTGTTTGCCAGAGATGAAAGTGGAGAGGCTTAAGGAATTGAAGCGGCGCTTCAAGACGATCGCCATGGTTGGTGACGGCATTAACGACGCACCTGCGCTGGCTACCGCAACAGTCGGCATCGCCATGGGTCAGGGGACGGACGTCGCTTTGGAAACGGCCGATGTCGTGCTGATGAAGAACGAGCTGCCAAAAATCGCGGAAGCCATTCGGTTGTCCAAGAAGATGAACAGGATCATCAAACAAAACATTACTTTTTCCGTAATCGTTATCGCCCTTCTTATCGTCTCCAACTTCATGCAGTCACTTGCTTTGCCAATGGGCGTGCTCGGACATGAAGGCAGCACGATCTTGGTCATTTTGAACGGATTACGACTGCTTCGGCTGTAAAGTGCAGGAAATGAAATATACGAAACAAAAGTTTGGATACAGATGCGCGAGTGCAGAAGTTGCATAGCTTTGGCGGCTCGCGTATTTTTGTTGCATTTATTCCGAAAAAGCGAACATTTACTTTTTCCAAACTATAAATGTTCGGGTTTGAGTTGACATGGAGTGTCCGGGATTGATAAACTAATCATGTAAAGGCGGTTCTGACGCCGAATATTATAACTCGTATAATGCCGGGGATAAGGCCCGGAAGTTTCTACCCGAGAACCGTAAATTTTCGGACTACGAGCGAATACGTGAAGGTAAGGCCGTTCCCTTCCGGGAAGCCTTCTTTTATTATGAGCCTGGGCATTATGTACCGGGCTTTACGCTGCCGGTCAGGCTAAGCGTAAGCGCAAGGCACGTTAGTGCTGCCTTGTTGCGTTGCCTAAGCTGTGCCAGCGCTGCCCTAGCGTATTCTCTCATGGTCCGTGAATTCTCGAAAATACTCGTTATTTTCCGGGAGCTTTCGGACCTTTTTCAGTATCCGGCCTTAATTTGGATAAAATGAAAGATAGAATTTACAGAAAGCGGGTTGAAGCATGACAGCACAGGTTGCGGTAATCATGGGCAGTAAATCGGATTGGGAGACGATGTCTCATGCATGTGCCATTTTGGAGGAACTGCAAATTCCTTATGAGAAAAAGGTCGTTTCCGCTCATCGCACTCCTGATCTGATGTTTGAGTTTGCCGAACAGGCTGCAGAGCGAGGACTCAAGGTCATTATCGCCGGTGCGGGCGGTGCGGCGCATTTGCCGGGGATGGTTGCAGCTAAGACAACCTTGCCGGTGATTGGTGTCCCTGTGAAGTCTGCGGCTTTGAACGGGCTTGATTCGCTGCTGTCGATCGTGCAGATGCCGGGCGGTATCCCGGTGGCCACCGTGGCTATTGGAAAGGCTGGCGCCATCAATGCCGGGCTGCTTGCGGCACAAATCCTAGGGGCGTTCGACCCGGAAGTGATGCAGCGGACTCAGGAGCGCCGGGACCGCATTCGTGACGAAGTGCTTGAGAGCAGCGATGACCTGGGGGTGTCCGAATGATGAGCGAAGGCGGCCGCGTTTTGGGGCCGGGTTCAACGATCGGGGTGCTCGGCGGAGGTCAGCTTGGCCGGATGATGACGCTGGCCGGAACGAACCTCGGATATCGCTTCATCACGCTTGACCCTACGCCGAACGCTCCTTGCGGCCAGGTGGGCGAACAGATTGTCGCGAAGTACGACGACCAGGCTGCGGCCCGCGAACTCGCAGAACGCTCGGATGTAATCACGTACGAGTTCGAAAATGTGGATGCCGGCGTCGCCGCGCTGCTGGAGGAGCTGTCGTACGTGCCGCAAGGCAGCGGTCTGCTCTATACGACCCAGCATCGGCTGCGTGAGAAGCGGGCTGTTGAGGCAGCTGGCGTGAAGGTAGCGCCTTATGTGGCAGTTAGTAGCGAGGACGAGCTAAGGACAGCGGTAGCGAGGCTCGGCATCCCGTCGGTGTTGAAGACGGCAACGGGCGGGTACGACGGCAAAGGACAGTGGGTAATTCGCTCCGAAGCGGAGATCGGCCCAGCCTATGCCGAGCTGAGCAAAGCGGGAACGGAGCTGGTGCTGGAGCAGTTCATTCCGTTCGTGAAGGAACTGTCGGTCATTGCCGCTCGCAGCCCCCGAGGGGAGATCAGAACGTTCCCTGTAGCAGAGAACGTCCATGTGGACAACATTTTGCACGTATCGATCGTCCCGGCCCGGGTGGAAGCGCATGTGCTTCAGGAAGCGGAGCGCATGGCCGCACGAATCGCCGAAACGATGGGCGCCGTTGGACTGTTAGCCGTAGAAATGTTCCTGACGGAGGACGGCGAGCTGTTTGTGAACGAGTTGGCGCCACGTCCGCATAATTCAGGGCACTATACAATGGAAGCCTGTACGACGTCGCAATTCGAGCAGCATGTCCGGGCCATCTGCAATTTGCCGCTTGGCGAAACGAAGCTGCTGACCCCAGTTGTGATGGTCAATGTGCTTGGCGAGCATTTGGATAGCGTTGTGGAAGCGATGACGAAGAATACCTGGGATGAGGCAAACACTGGATTAATGGTGGTCCCGAAAGTACACTTATATGGAAAGAGCGGATCCGCACCGAAACGGAAAATGGGGCATATTAACCTGCTTTGCCGGGATGTGCAGGACGGGCTCAATTGGATAGAGCAAACCAATATTTGGAGGAATGGACACGCATGATCGAACGTTATAGCAGACCTGAAATGAGAGCAATCTGGACGGAAGAAAACAAATTCAAAGCGTGGCTTGAAGTAGAATTATGCGCCTGCGAGGCTTGGGCCGAGCTCGGCGTGATTCCGAATGAGGATGCCGCACTGCTGCGCCAAAACGCTTCATTTAATATCGACCGGATTTATGAAATCGAGCAGGAGACTCGGCATGACGTGATCGCATTTACCCGGACCGTCTCCGAAAGCCTTGGCGCGGAACGCAAGTGGGTGCATTACGGCTTGACCTCGACCGATGTGGTCGATACGGCGCTTGGGTATTTGCTGAAGCAGGCCAATGAAATTTTGGAACAGGACATTATCCGCTTTATCGATATTTTGAAAGAAAAGGCACTAGCCTACAAGGATACCCCGATGATGGGACGGACGCATGGCGTGCATGCTGAACCGACTACGTTCGGCCTGAAGATGGCGCTTTGGCACGAAGAAATGAAGCGGAACCTGGAGCGCTTCCAACATGCGGCGGACGGTGTGCAATACGGTAAAATCTCCGGTGCGGTCGGCACGTACGCGAACATTGACCCGTTCGTAGAGCAATTTGTTTGCAAGAAGCTCGGGACAAAGGCGGCACCGATTTCCACCCAAACGCTGCAGCGCGACCGCCATGCGGAGTATATGGCTTCACTGGCGCTGATCGCTACATCGCTTGATAAATTCGCCACAGAAATTCGGGCTCTGCAAAAGAGTGAATTCCGTGAGGTGGAGGAAGCCTTTGCCAAAGGGCAGAAGGGCTCCTCGGCAATGCCGCACAAACGCAACCCGATCGGCTGCGAGAACATCTCCGGTCTGTCGCGCGTCATTCGCGGACATATGCTATCGGCCTACGAAGATGTAGTGCTGTGGCATGAACGCGACATTTCCCACTCCTCTGTGGAACGGGTTATTTTGCCGGACGCCACCATGCTGCTGAACTACATGCTAAACCGTTTTGGCAACATCGTGAAAAATTTGACGGTGTTCCCGGAAAACATGAAGCGCAACATGGGCCGCACCTTCGGCGTACCGTTCTCCGGCCGCGTCATGACGAAGCTGATCGACAAAGGCTTCAGCCGTGAGCAAGCGTACGACACCGTGCAGCCGCGCGCGATGCAGGCGTGGGAGACGCAGCGTCAGTTCCGCGACATTATCGAGGAGACGACGGAAATCACCGCCGTGCTAAGCAAGGAAGAAATCGACGACGCCTTCAACCCGGCATGGCATTTGAAGCATGTTGATACGATTTTCCGTAAGCTTGGTTTGGTCGAGTAGATTGTTGCATCGAAATCGAGAAGAAGTCTAGAGGAGGACAGCGAACATGTCATCACAGGCAATTTCCACGGCGACGGAGCTCGTGAACGCCCCGCTGCTTTACAAAGGCAAGGTTCGGGAACTATATGACCTTGGGGAGCATTATTTAATCGTTGTGACCGACCGTATTTCTGCATTCGATTACGTACTTGAACCTGCGGTACCCGATAAGGGCAATGTTCTCAATCGACTGAGCGCATTCTGGTTCGAGCAAACGAAGGGCCTGATGGAAAATCACGTCGTGCACAGCGATGTTACGCGGCTCGGGGATGCGATCCGCAAGGAGCACGAAGCAACGTTAAAGAATCGCATCATGGTGACTCGCAAAGCGGAGCGCATCGACATTGAATGCGTGGTGCGCGGGTACGTCACCGGCGGCGGATGGCGGCAGTACGAACGAACTGGGGAAATCAACGGGATTAAGCTGCCGAGTGGATTGCGCAAAAATACCAAGCTGCCGGAGCCGATCTTTACGCCAGCGGCTAAAAACGATGTAGGCCATGACGAGGACATTTCCTTTGAGGCTATGGCGGAGAAGGTTGGCCTAGATTTGGCAGAGCGGCTGCGCAGCCGCAGCCTGGAAATGTATGCTTTTGCCCGTGATTACTGTGAAGAACGCGGTATCATCCTCGCCGACTGCAAGCTGGAATTTGGACTTGTGGACGGCAAGCTGATTTTGATTGATGAAATTTTTACACCGGATGCGTCGCGGTTTTGGGCCAAAGAAAACTATGCGCTCGATATCGAGATCGACAGCATGGACAAGGAACCGGTTCGTACCTATTTATCGGGCTCCGATTGGGATAAGAACAGTCAGCCTGATCCGCTGCCAGCGCATGTAGTCGAGGAAACGACCCGTCGTTATCGGGAAATTTACCGCCGGCTGACCGGGCAGGAACTAAGCTAAAATCACTTTTTTGAATAGATGCTTCAAGCGGCTACAGCCGCCCAAACCATAACTAGGGGGAACACGAGGAATATGATTAAAGCGAGCGTTTATGTCACCATCAAGCAAAGCGTACTTGATCCGCAAGGGGTTGCCGTACAAGGAGCGTTGCATTCCATGGGCTTCCGGGAAGTAGAAAGCTTACGGATCGGCAAATACATGGAGCTGCAGCTCGACACGAATGACCGGTTCGAGGCAGAAGCCCGAGTTAAAGCGATGTGCGAGAAGCTTTTGGCTAATACGGTTGTTGAAGATTACCGCTTTGAATTGGAGGGCTAACTGATGAAATTCGCAGTACTCGTATTTCCCGGTTCCAACTGTGATATCGACTGCTACAAAGCAGTGGAGCACACGTTAGGGGAAACCGTCGATTACGTATGGCATACCGCTACCGACCTTTCGGCTTATGATTGCATCATCGTGCCCGGCGGCTTTTCCTACGGTGACTATCTGCGTTGTGGCGCTATTTCGCGGTTTGCTCCAGTTATGGCTGAGGTCGCCAAAGCGGCCGAGGAAGGCAAATACATTCTTGGTATCTGCAACGGGTTCCAGATATTAACCGAGGCTGGATTATTGCCGGGAACGCTCCGCCGTAATATGTCTCTGAAATTCCGCTGTCACGACACGCTGCTGCGGGTCGAGAATAACGATAATCCGTTCACTTCCCAATATGCGGCCGGAGAGGAAATAACAATTCCGATCGCTCACGGGGAAGGAAATTATTACTGTGATGACGCAACTTTGGCCAAGCTGCAGCAAAATGGGCAAATCATATTCCGCTATGTTAACAATCCAAATGGTTCGGTAGACGACATTGCGGGGATTTCCAACGAACGCGGCAACGTGGTCGGCATGATGCCGCACCCGGAGCGGGCGGTAAACAGCTTACTTGGCTCGGAAGATGGCAAAAAAATGTTTACATCCATATTAAAGGCTTGGAGGGATCGGCATGAGTCAGCAGGTGTCCGCTAAAGAACCGACTGCAGAACAAATTGCAGAGCAGAAAGTTTACAAACAGATGGGCGTTTCGGATAGCGAATATGAGCTGATTTGTGGTTTTCTCGGCCGTAAGCCGAACTATACGGAAATCGGTGTGTTCAGCGTCATGTGGTCCGAGCACTGTGCTTATAAAAATTCGAAGCCGCTGCTGCGGCGTTTTCCGACGAGCGGCCCGCGGGTTCTGATGGGACCGGGCGAAGGCGCCGGGATCGTTGATATCGGCGACAATCAAGCAGTTGTTTTCAAAATTGAAAGCCATAACCACCCATCGGCTCTCGAGCCATATCAAGGTGCTGCAACAGGGGTCGGCGGGATTATCCGGGACATTTTCTCCATGGGAGCAAGACCGATCGCCTCGCTGAATTCCTTGCGTTTCGGTAAACTCGAGAGCGAGCGCGTGAAATATTTGTTCGAGCATGTCGTTGCCGGGATCGCCGGTTACGGGAACTGCATCGGGATTCCGACTGTCGGCGGCGAAGTCGTGTTTGATGACAGCTATGACGGTAATCCGCTTGTCAACGCGATGTGCGTGGGGCTGATCGATCATGATAAAATCCAGCGCGGCGTCGCTAAAGGCGTCGGCAACCCGGTATTCTACGTAGGACCACCTACAGGGCGTGACGGTATCCACGGTGCGACGTTTGCGTCGGAGGAATTGACGGAGGAATCCGAAGCAAAACGTACAGCGGTTCAGGTTGGCGATCCATTTATGGAGAAGCTGGTCATGGAAGCATGCCTCGAGCTGATCGATACCGGCATTGTGCTTGGCATTCAGGATATGGGTGCGGCGGGTCTGACCTGTTCCAGCTCCGAGATGGCAAGTAAGGCTGGAAATGGTCTGGAGCTGTATCTTGATCAGGTTCCTCAGCGGGAAGAAGGAATGACAGCTTACGAAATGATGCTGTCGGAATCTCAGGAACGGATGCTGTTCGTGGTTGAGCCGAAGGATGAAGCGCAGGCTCTCGAAATTTTTGAGCGCTGGGGTGTGATTTGCGCCAAGGTCGGTAAGGTGACGGACGACGGTCGTCTGAAGCTGTTCCATCACGGGGAACTGGTTGGTGATATGCCAGTGACGGCGCTCGTGGACGAGTGTCCGATTTACAGCAAGCCTTCTACAGTGCCTGATTATTATGAACAAAATGCCAACGTCGATACTTTACGATATGAAGAGATTACCGATCTGGGCGGAGCGTTAGAGCAAGTGCTGTCTTCGCCTTCGGTTTCCAGCAAAGCTTGGGTTTACAATCAATACGACTTCATGGTTCGCACCAGCACTGCCGTTCGTCCGGGATCGGATGCAGCTGTCGTTACGGTGGATGGTACACGCAAGGCGCTCGCCATGACGACGGATTGCAACGGACGGTTTGTATATCTCGATCCGGAAGTAGGCGGACGCATTGCTGTAAGCGAAGCAGCTCGCAACATCGTATGCTCTGGCGCTGAGCCGCTGGCGATTACGGATAACCTGAACTTCGGCAGTCCGGAAAAGCCGGATATTTTCTGGCAGATGGAACGTGCGGTTGACGGCATGGCGGAAGCTTGCCGCGAGCTGAATACGCCGGTGATCGGCGGTAATGTCAGCTTGTACAACGAAAACGCCAAAGGGGCGATTTACCCGACGCCGGTGGTAGGTATGGTCGGTCTCGTTCATGATACGGACCATATTACGACCCAAGGCTTCAAGTCCGAAGGAGATGTGATCCTCCTGCTCGGTGATACGTATGCGGAGCTTGGAGGAAGTGAAGTCCAAGCTGTCGTGCACGGCGTTACGGAAGGTCGTCCACCGAAGCTGGATTTGGCGGTCGAGAAACGTTTGTTGAACGCTGTACTTGCGGCCATTCAAAATGGTCTCGTTCGCTCCGCGCACGATTTGTCCGAAGGGGGCCTTGCCGTTGCTTTGGCAGAATCCTGCATCAGCGGCGGGCTTGGCGCCAACGTAGACTTAACTACAGAGCTTCGTCCGGACTTAGCGCTGTTCAGTGAATCGCAATCCCGGATTTTGCTGTCGGCGACTCCTGAGAAAGCGGAAGAGCTTGCGGAATTCATCGTCTCGCACGGCGTGCCTGTTCATCAAATCGGACGGGTAGGCGGTCAGGAGCTTGCAGTTTCCGTGAATGGAACACCTGCTGTGAAGAAGGCGGTTGAGCAATTGAAACGCGTCTGGGAGGATGTCATTCCATGTCTGATGCAGTAATGCCGAAAGCGTTGTGGACAGGGGCCCATTATAACGAAGGCGCGGTACATGACGATCCTTTCGATACATTAAGAGAGGAATGCGGGGTATTTGGCGTTTTCGGTCATTCGGAAGCAGCTTCACTATCTTATTACGGCCTGCATGCCCTCCAGCATCGTGGGGAAGAGAGCGCCGGCATTTGTGTAACAGACGGTAAGGAATTTAATTTTCATCGCGGAATGGGTTTGGTCAAAGAAGTGTTTGACCGCGACAAGCTGGGTTCGCTGGTGGGCGACCGTTCAATCGGTCATGTTCGTTACTCCACCAGCGGCGACAGCCGCTTGACGAATGCCCAGCCGCTTATCTTTAAATATCGCGATGGCGATTTGGCGGTGGCAACGAACGGGAATATCGTTAACGCTCCGAAAATTCGCCGCGAGCTGGAGCGCAGTGGTTCGATTTTTCAGACAACGAGCGACACTGAGGTAATTGCTCATCTGATCGCTCGCTCGCCGAAGGATTTTGTCGAAGCGGCCAAGGATGCGCTGAGTCAGCTTATCGGGGGCTTTGCGTTTCTGCTGCTTACCAACGACAAACTTCTGGTAGCCAGCGATCCGAACGGGCTGCGACCACTGACGATGGGGCGGCTAGGTGATGCATACTTGTTCTCCTCCGAGACTTGTGCATTTGAGGTGATCGGCGCAGAGACGATTCGTGACATCCAGCCTGGCGAGCTTCTAGTGCTTGATGAGAACGGGCTCCGCGAGGAGCGATATGCCGAACCTCAGCGGAAGGCGCTATGTGCTATGGAGTATATCTATTTCGCCCGCCCGGACAGTGACCTGAACGGTTCGAATTTACACGCAAGC
The DNA here is from genome assembly GCF_042678945.1 of Paenibacillus puldeungensis. NCBI lineage: Bacteria > Bacillati > Bacillota > Bacilli > Caryophanales > Paenibacillaceae > Paenibacillus > Paenibacillus puldeungensis. The sequence goes on from NZ_JBHTLM010000001.1 coordinate 67,387, forward strand.
CGTAAACGCATGGGCCAGGTCATGGCGCAGGAGTCTTTCGTTGATGCGGACGTTGTCACCGGTGTCCCCGACTCCAGCATCTCCGCCGCTATCGGTTACGCCGAGCAGACGGGTATCCCTTATGAGCTCGGCCTTATTAAGAACAAATATACCGGCCGGACGTTCATCCAGCCGAGTCAGGAGCTGCGCGAGCAAGGGGTCAAAATGAAGCTGAGCGCGGTGCGCCGGGTGGTAGAAGGTAAACGCGTCGTCATGATCGATGACTCTATCGTCCGGGGAACAACCTCACGGCGGATCGTCAACCTGCTTCGTGAAGCCGGAGCGACGGAGGTTCATGTGCGGATTACCTCTCCGCCATTCCAAAACCCTTGCTTCTACGGTATCGACACGCCGGATCGCGGAGAGCTCATCGCTTCCTCGAAAACGGTCGAAGAAATTCGCCAGGAGATCCATGCGGACTCCTTGCAGTTTTTGAGCCCGGAAGGCTTGATTCAGGCTGTAGGCGGTGACAATGCCAAGGATTACAAGGGCGGCCTGTGTATGGCCTGCTTCGACAATGACTATCCAACCCGTACAGATTTTGACGGGGAGGAGAAATTCGGCTGCACGTGCTAGATTGGTGTGACTACATGAGAGATATTTCATGGGATAAATGAAAAAGGCTAGATTTTAAATGTGTTTGATTGTGAGGCTTAAATAAACCTAAGGAGTGTGTCCCTTTCGTGTCAGAAGCATACAAGAACGCCGGTGTGGATATCGCAGCCGGAAATGAAGCGGTAGAGCGGATGAAAAAACACGTCAAACGGACGTTTCGTCCGGAAGTCATGACGGATTTGGGCGGCTTCGGCGCCTTGTTCGGCTTGAACAAAGACAAATATGAAGAACCCGTTCTCGTCTCCGGGACGGATGGAGTCGGCACGAAGCTGAAAATTGCTTTTGCGATGGATAAGCATGATACGATCGGCATCGACGCGGTAGCCATGTGCGTAAACGATGTGGTCGTTCAAGGGGCGGAGCCTTTGTTCTTTCTCGACTACCTTGCTTGTGACAAAGTCATTCCGGCCAAAATCGAAGCGATTGTCGCCGGGATTGCCGAAGGCTGCAGTCAGTCCGGCTGTGCCCTAATCGGCGGCGAAACTGCGGAAATGCCGGGGATGTACGCCGAAGGGGAGTACGACATCGCCGGGTTCACCGTTGGCGTTGTCGATAAGAAGAAAATCGTAAACGGAAGCTCGATTGCTCCCGGGGATACGGTGATCGGCCTCGCTTCCAGCGGCGTGCATAGCAATGGCTTTTCCCTTGTGCGCAAGCTTTTGCTTGAACAGGAAGGTTACAGCCTGCAGGATCAGCTTCCTGAGCTCGGTGGCGAGGCACTTGGTGATGTGCTGTTAACGCCAACGAAGCTCTATGTTAAGCCGGTTCTTTCGCTTCTCGAAAAGGTGGATGTAAAGGGCATGGCCCACATCACGGGCGGCGGTTTCATCGAGAACATCCCGCGCGTTTTGCCGGACGGTGTCAACGTAGATATCGAATACGGGTCCTGGCCGATATTGCCGATTTTCACGCTGATGCAACAAAAAGGCAATGTGAGCCTGCGCGATATGTTTACAACGTTCAACATGGGGATTGGCCTCGTCATCATCGTCGCAAAGGAGCAGGCTGAGGCCGCGCTTACAGCTCTTCGTGCAGCAGGAGAAAGTCCATTTACAATCGGTAAAGTAACTGAAGGAAGCAAGGTCGTGACGTTCACAGGAGCGGAAGTGTAATGGCGAAGCCGTATCGTGTTGCCGTGTTTGCTTCCGGACAGGGCAGCAATTTTCAAACCTTGGTGGACGCTTCAAAGGCAGGGTGGCTTGGGGCCGACATTGTGCTGCTTGTTTGCGACAAGCCTCAGGCTCCTGTCGTTGAACGAGCCCGAAAGGCCGGGGTTGAATGTTTTCTGTTTGACCCTAAAGCTTATGGGCGCCGCGAGGATTACGAGCAAGAAATCACTGCCGAGCTTAACAAACAGCAGATCGATTTGATTGTGCTGGCCGGCTACATGCGCTTGTTGACTTCGGTTCTGGTTGAACCCTATGCCGGACGAATGATCAATATCCATCCTTCGCTGCTTCCAGCCTTTCCGGGAAAAAATGCGATAGGCCAGGCTTGGGAATATGGGGTCAAAGTAACCGGTGCTACTGTACATCTGGTAGACGGTGGGATGGATACGGGAGCGATTGTCGCTCAGGCGGCGGTGGAGATCACGGAAGGTGACATTATCGAGTCGGTCGAGGAGAAAATTCATGCGGCCGAACGAGATCTATATCCTAAGGTGGTATCCTGGTTCGCCCATGATCTTGTCCATGTAGAAGGTAGAAAAGTGAGGATTTTGTCTAAGCCGGAAGCCTAGAACTGATATCAATTACTATGGTTAGCAGCAACCTTTGAACTTTGTTTTTATGAAGCCGCAGGGGTTTCGATATTTCCCGAGAAATATCGGGGTCATTATTCGCCAAAATAAAGGAGGAGCCGATCGTGAGTATCAAAAGAGCGCTCGTGAGCGTGTCGGATAAAAAAGGGATCGTGGATTTTTGCCGCGAGCTGGCGCAATTAGGCGTAGAAATCATTTCGACAGGGGGGACGAAAAACCTGCTGTCGAAGGAGGGAGTGCCGGTGATCGGTATTTCCGAGGTAACCGGGTTCCCGGAAATTTTGGACGGACGCGTGAAGACGCTGCATCCGGCTGTGCACAGCGGATTGTTAGCTGTACGCGACAGTGCGGAGCATCAGGCACAAATGAAAGAGCTGGGGCTTGATTATATCGACCTGGTAGTCGTGAATCTATATCCGTTCCAAGAGACGATTGCGAAGCCAGACGTAGCGTATGAGGACGCCATCGAAAATATAGATATCGGCGGACCAACCATGCTCCGCTCAGCAGCCAAAAACCATGCGTTTGTCAGCGTCGTTGTTGATGCGGATGACTACAGCACGGTGCTGGATGAAATTCGTGCAGACGGGGACACAACACTGGACACGCGTAAACGGCTTGCGGCCAAAGTTTTCCGCCATACGGCGGCTTACGATGCCTTGATTTCCGACTATTTATCCCACGTGACCGGCGATCCGCTGCCGGAGCGTTATACAGTAACTTACGAGAAAATCCAGGATCTTCGTTACGGCGAAAATCCGCACCAGAAGGCGGCGTTTTACCGCAAGCCGTTGGCTGCGGCTGACACATTAACGAATGCCGAGCAGCTGCACGGCAAGGAATTGTCTTATAACAATATCAATGACGCTAATGCGGCATTGCAAATTGTTAAAGAATTTACCGAGCCGGCTGTCGTAGCGGTTAAGCACATGAACCCTTGCGGCGTAGGGATCGGTACCAGTGTCTACGAGGCTTACCGGAAAGCGTATGAATCCGATCCGGTGTCGATTTTCGGTGGTATCATCGCAGCAAACCGGATCATTGATGCGGATACGGCGATGCAGCTGAAGGAAATTTTCCTTGAAATTATTTTGGCGCCGGGCTTTACGGATGAAGCTCTGGAAATCCTGACGAAGAAGAAAAACATCCGTCTCCTGAAGCTTGGCGGCTTGGAGCTTGGAGAAAACCGCAAAAGCCAATTTATGGTTACCTCGGTGGACGGCGGTATGCTTGTTCAGGAGAGCGATGTGCATGCGTTGAAGGAATCGGACCTGAAGGTCGTTTCCGACCGCAAGCCTACGGAAGAAGAATTGAAGCAGCTAATGTTTAGCTGGAAAGTCGTTAAGCACGTGAAATCCAATGCGATCGTGCTGGCTAAAGATGATATGACGATCGGCGTAGGCGCTGGACAAATGAATCGCGTTGGCTCAGCCAAAATCGCTATTGAGCAAGCGGGTGAAAAAGCTAAGGGCAGCGTGCTCGCGTCCGATGCGTTTTTCCCGATGGGCGATACCTTGGAGGAGGCGGCCAAAGCGGGCATTACCGCTGTGATCCAACCGGGCGGTTCGGTTCGGGATGAGGAATCGATCAAAGTCGCGAATGAGTACGGCATAGCGATGGTATTCACCGGAGTTCGTCATTTCAAACATTAAGCCGCGTGATGACGGCAGACCGCTGCGGCGGCCTGCCGTTTTTGCTAACAATCGGCATGAGGAGGAGACGTATGGATATTTTGGTGGTTGGCGGCGGCGGCCGCGAGCATGCGATCTGTTGGAGCCTTGCAAAGAGTCCCACGGCGGACACGATTTACTGTGCGCCGGGGAACGCCGGCATCGGGCAAATTGCAACGCTTGTTCCGATCCAGGTTCATGAATTCGACAAACTGGTGGCGTTCGCTCAGGACAAGCAGGTAGGGCTTGTCGTGATCGGTCCTGACGATCCGCTGGCGGAAGGCATTGTGGACGCTTTTGAAGCGGAGAACATTCCCGTATTCGGACCTCGAAAGAACGCGGCCCATATTGAAGGCAGCAAGACGTTTATGAAGGATTTGCTGAAAAAATATAACATTCCGACAGCGGCTTATGAGAAGTTCGACAACTATGATGAGGCCCTGGCCTACCTGCATACTCAACCGATCCCCGTAGTGATCAAGGCCGATGGACTTGCCGCAGGAAAAGGCGTAACTGTGGCTTTCAGCCGTGAGCAGGCGGAATCCGCACTCAAGGATATTATGGTGAGCAAAGTCTTTGGCGATTCCGGGAGCCAGGTCGTCATTGAGGAATTCATGGAAGGACAGGAAATGTCGATTCTCGCTTTCGTGGATGGGGAAGTTGTTCGCCCGATGGCCGCCGCTCAAGACCATAAACAGGTGTACGATGGCGATAAAGGACCCAACACCGGAGGCATGGGGACGTACTCTCCGCTGCCGCATATCGCGAACAGCATCATTGCGGAAGCGATTGAAACGATCATCAAGCCGACCGCAAAGGCGATGGTGGCCGAAGGTCGTCCGTTCCGCGGCATTCTATTTGCCGGGCTGATGATTACGCCGGACAACAAGCCGAAGACGATTGAGTTTAATGCTCGGTTCGGTGATCCGGAGACCCAGGTCGTTTTGCCACGTCTCAAAAGCGATTTGCTCGAAATTTTCTTAGCTGCTGTGAACGGAACTTTGGATCAAGTTGAGATCGAGTGGAGCGATGAGGCAGCGGTTTGCGTCGTGCTCGCTTCCGGCGGATACCCGGCTTCCTATCCGAAAGGTTTGACGATTCACGGCTTGGATCAATCCAAGGACCAGCTCATCTTCCACGCCGGAACGGCAAGAAATGAAGCCGGCGAATGGGTCACGAACGGCGGACGCGTGCTTGGCGTCGTTGGCATGGGGCCGGATATTGCATCCGCCCGGGACAAAGCCTACCAAATCGCCGAAGGGGTCACTTTCGAGGGAAAACACTGCCGTACCGATATCGCTGCCAAGGCGTTAGTCTAACTCGTTCTTTCCACGAGCATACGGTTACCCTCCAAGGATAATTCAAGCCAGCATGGCGCATATTAAGAGGTAATGGGATGTCATTCCTAATTATCCGGTTACGGGAGGCGCCATCAATATGAGTGAGAAGATTAAACGAATGCTGCCGGTATCGCGTGAAAAGGTGGAGGTCGACGGTGTATTCCGGGACGAACTAGGCCGGGAGGAGCTTTTGCGAAAAGGCGAAGAATTCCCTTCTGATCCGGTATACGGTACGATGGAATGGGAACTAACCGAGCTCGCTCAAGTGAACAATTCCAAGGGCGAAACCGATGCACGTTTGATTCCTAAAAAAGATTAACTCATGCGCCCCTCTTTGCACCGGCCTTTAGTTGGTGTGACATAAAGGGGCGCTTCGCTATATTTGACATCATGTTCTTTTTATCACAAAATGAAGCGTGCAAGGTGGAGGCAGTAATCTTGACAAAATAGCGCATACCGCTTGTATTCCAGGCGGCTTCAGGTGTAATTTAATTAGAAAAAGCGATGGAATGAAGTGAGGAGAAACCAATGAATCAGGCTGAACGACAAACGGTAGGTATGGAAGATATCGTCAAAGCGCATCATGTGCTCAAAGAGGTTGTAGTAAGAACCCCGCTACAGAGGGATACGACATTATCCTTGCGATACGATTGTAACGTGTATTTAAAGCGGGAGGACCTGCAGGTCGTCCGTTCGTTTAAAATTCGCGGGGCGTACAACAAAATACGCAGCCTTCAGCCCGAGGACCTGGAGAAGGGGATCGTTTGCGCCAGCGCTGGAAACCATGCCCAAGGCGTGGCGTTTTCGTGCAACGCTTTAGGCATTCAAGGCAAAATATACATGCCTAGCACGACGCCAAATCAGAAGGTAAAGCAGGTGAAGCGCTTTGGCGGTACACATGTCGAGGTTGTCCTGATCGGGGATACGTATGACGATGCCTATGCAGAAGCGATGAAAGCCTGCCGCGAAGGAGGAATGACCTTCATTCACCCGTTTGACGATGCTAAAATCGTAGCAGGAAATGGAACGATCGGGATGGAGATCATGGAGAGCCTCAGCGTTCCGGCTGACTATGTATTTGTAACGATTGGTGGCGGGGGACTCGTATCAGGCGTAGGCACGTATTTAAAAACCGTCAGCCCGCAGACGAAAATTATCGGGGTTGAGCCGTCCGGCGCGGCTTCGATGACCGAAGCCTTAAAGGAAAATCAGGTAGTAACCCTGGGTACGATCGATAAATTCGTTGATGGCGCCGCCGTAAAGAGAGTCGGCGAGCTCAATTTTGACATTTGCACCGAAATTCTCGACGATATCGTCAAGGTGCCGGAGGGCAAGGCGTGTACGACGATCCTAGAAATGTACAACGACAGCGCCATTGTTGTAGAACCAGCGGGGGTGCTGCCGGTCTCAGCTTTGAACATGTATCAAGAGCAGATTCGCGGCAAGAACGTCGTATGCATCATCAGCGGTGGCAACAACGACATTGACCGGATGCAGGAAATGAAGGAGCGTTCTTTGATCTATGAAGGGCTGAAGCATTATTTCCTCATCAACTTCCCACAGCGCGCCGGAGCACTCCGCGAATTCTTAGAAGAGGTACTCGGCCCGAATGACGATATTACCCGGTTTGAATATACGAAGAAGCATAACAAAGAAAATGGCCCAGCCCTCGTCGGTATCGAGCTTAGCGACCGTTCTGATTATGAAGCGCTGATTGGCCGCATGGATTCCAAAGGCATCGCCTACACGGAGCTGAACCGCGACCTGAATTTGTTTAATTTGCTCATATAATAAGCTATGACTAAAAAGCCTTCTCCAATTTATTGGGGAGGTTTTTTTGCGTTTAAGCACCTCGATCATAATAGGGGTAAAAAATGGTCTTATTCTTCGCCGTTTTGGATTTCTCGCGTAAATAAGGGAATATTTTGTACCTATTTTCGAATGAATGGAGGAAAAAGGCTATTTTACTGGGATGTTTGGTGAAATAAGGCCAAAATGTTCCCCTATTTTTTGAGAAAGAGGCTGTTTCGCCGAAATAGGGCCATAATTTTCCCTTATTCCACCGATTGGCTCCCCTCCCCAATATTCATCACCTGCAATTGCCTACAACTCTAAATATTTTATCAAAATCAGCTTTACAACACTATTTAACTAGTGTACTATTTAACTATGACACTGGTACATTGAGAAAAGTTAGAGGAGTGAGTGGAGTGGATCAGAAGTTGATGAAGGAGCAGGAAGCTCCTGTCGTTTTGTCCGTAAAGCAAGTGACGAAAACGATCGGCAAGAAGAACATTGTCGAGAAGCTGTCTTTTGACATTCGGCGTGGAGAGATCGTTGGTCTCCTTGGACCGAATGGTGCGGGGAAAACGACAACCATCCGCATGATTGTTGGGTTAATTAAAATGAGTGAAGGCGATGTACTCCTGAAGGGACAAAGCATTCGGCACAATTTTACCAAGGCAATTTCCCATATCGGGGGCATTATTGAAAACCCTGAGTTTTATCCGTATATGACCGGCTATGATAACCTGAAGCAATATCAGCGAATGACCCCAGGGATCACTGAAGAACGGATTCGTGAAGTTACGAAGCTGGTGGGACTTGAAGGGGCTATGAAGAAACGGGTGAAGGCTTATTCGCTCGGCATGCGTCAGCGGCTCGGCATCGCTCAAGCTTTGCTCCATGATCCTTCGGTGCTGATTCTGGATGAACCCACGAATGGACTAGACCCGGCTGGTATCCGCGAAATGCGCGATTACCTGAAACGTATTGCCAGCGAGGAAGGCATTGCCGTTCTCGTTTCAAGCCATCTGCTCGCGGAAATGGAGCAAATGTGCAACCGCGTCGTTGTCATTCAGGAAGGTAAATTCGTGACGGAGAGCACTTTAGGGGAAACCCACGAAGCGGAGACGGAAAAAGTAAATGTGACGTTCCGTGTCGACGATGCCGAGTTGGTCAAAACCAAGCTAGAACAAATGGAAGATATACGTATTCTTGGACTGTCTCCTGAACGTAATGAAGTCATGGTCGCTGTCCGCAACAAAGCAATTCCTCAGATCGTAGCGGCACTCGGCGCTGAAGGCATCGGTATTTACCGCATTGAAGAAATTAAAGAGTCTCTTGAGGATGAGTTCCTGAAATGGACGGGAGGTAATCAAATTGCGTAGTTTCATGAATTTAGTCGTTAACGAATGGTTGAAAATGTTCAAGAAACGCAGCTTTTTCATTCCATTTGCGGTGATATTCGGCATGATAGTCATCATGCTTGTTGTAGTCAAATATTTCGGATCATCGGATGAAACCATCTCTGGCCTTGCGCTCGCAACCTCGGTGGTTTCAGATAACGGGATGGGCAGGATACTGCTTTACCTCATTATCATCGCAACCGCTGGAACGGTAGCCAAAGAGCATAGTCTAGGAACAATCAAGCTTTTGTTGATTCGGGCGCAAAGCCGCAGCAAAATTTTGGCTTCCAAATACGTGATGGTACTGCTATATACCTTGCTTATCTATGCATTTGCGATTGTTATATCTTTAATTTCCGGAGGACTTATGTTTGGTCTTCAAGATCCCAATACGAGCTGGAGCGATTTGTTTCAAGACTTACTGTATAGAGTGATCTATTCAATCATCTATGTGACCATTACCTTTATGGTCGGAATTCTTACCCGTTCGAGCGGAGCAACGATTGGTGTAGGCATGCTTTTGACCATGCTTGAAAGTCTTATTGTAGCATTACTGTCCAAATATCAATTTACCAAGTACTTGATTTTTGCCAATACAAACCTGTCTGTGTACAAGGATGGACATCCGCCTGTCGCTGGGATGACGATGACTTTTTCTTTAGTGGTGATCGCGGTTTACATGATCTTGTTTCTTAGTGCCAGCTTTGTTACTTTTAATAAACGTGATGTCGCTTAAATGAATATGAGGATCTTACCTGAGGCATTGTGGCGGAAAGGAGCAACCCGATCGTGACCATCGAATTCGACAATAATCTGCCGATCTATTTACAGATCATGAATTATTTAAAGAGAGAGATTGTGACCGGCAGATTGAAGGCTGGGGACAAGATCCCTTCTGTACGTGAATTGGCTGCTGAGCTGCAGATTAACCCGAACACTGTTCAACGGACCTTTCAAGAATTGGAGCGTGAAGCCGTCGTGGAGACGAAGCGCGGACTGGGAAGATATGTGACGAGTGAGGAATCGAAAATTATGACGATCAAAAAAGAGATGGCCGGAGATTTGTTAGACCGCTTTATCGGCGGAATGCAGGAGCTAGGCTTTTCCAATGAGGATATCGCGGATATTGTCGCCGAAGCCGTTAAGAAGGATAACCGCCGGTAGAGAGGGGATGGCAGATATATGGATAGCTTGCTGGAAATCAAGGGAGTATCGAAAACGTACGGGAGCAAACATGCGCTGCGCGGTGTCTCTCTGAATATACCTAAGGGAAAAATCGTCGGACTGCTTGGCACGAACGGAAGCGGAAAAAGTACATTAATGAAAGTTACTGCCGGATTGCTCCCCGTATCGAACGGCCAAGTTAGCATTGACGGCATTCCCGTGGGACTCGCGACCAAATCGATCGTTTCCTTCATGCCAGATAAGCCGCTCACGGAATCGTGGATGAAGGTTCGCGACGCGGTCGGGTTTTACCGCGATTTTTATCAGGATTTTGACGAGGAGAAGGCTCGCCAAATGCTTGATTTTATGAACTTGAATGAGAAGGATCGGGTCAGCACCTTATCGAAAGGGATGAATGAGCGGCTGCAATTGACGCTGGCGATGTCGCGCAATGCCAAGCTTTATTTGCTCGATGAACCAATTGGCGGCGTTGACCCGGTTGCCCGGACGAAAATTTTGGATGCGATCGTGGAGTTTTACAGTGAGGAGAGCAGCTTGATCATCTCGACGCATCTGGTCCGTGATATTGAGCGAATTTTCGATGAGGTCGTATTTATTCGAGACGGTGAAATTGTCATGCATGAGGAAGTCGAGGACTTGCGAATCAAGCACGGGAAAAGTGTGGATGACCTGTTTAGAGAGGTGTTTGCCGAATGCTAAAGCTGCTTAAATACGACATTAAACGGAACCTCGATTCATTTTTGAGTATGATGGCCATACTCGTTATCGTGCAGGTGTTGGTATCGGTAATCGGAAAGATGCGGGGCTGGGAGAATGCCATAATAATAGGCTTAAGCTTGATATTGTATATAGTAGCTGCAGTGATGATTACCGTAGCGGTCTGCAAGACATTTGCGACCAATTTGAAAGCTTATCACCGCAGACTGCTGCCGGTTCACCCGATCTGGACGATCTTTTCCACGCTGCTTTTAGGATTTATCGCAATGATTGTATTCTTCACCATTTTAGGGATTCACGCTTTCTTATATGGTCAATTCATCTCTGACTTTGGCTCATTCTCAAACATGGATTGGAGCGGGTTGATAGAGCCCATTTTTGTAGGTGTTTGGAGCTATGCGCTAACCCTGTTAATGATTTTTATGGCCATTACGATCGGAGCTAGCGTTACAATCAATGGGAGGGGTGCAGGATGGATTGGCATCATCGCCTTTTTCATTATCCAAAACGGGATGAATTACGTGGAGTATCTGCTGTTTGGCGAGAATAAATCCACCATGGTGCAGTTTGAGTTCAGTTCAAACGGATTTAAGGGAAGTACGGGGGTTGCTGAGAAGCTCGATTTATTCTCGTGGGGATCGTTTCTCTTTGAATTAGGCTGTGCCGGACTAATGGTTTATCTCATTTCTTATTTGATAAGCAAAAAGGTAGCGATTTAAGCTATACCCTGCCCGGAAAGATATAAGGGTAACAATATCCCCTATTTAGGCGAAAAGTGAGCATTTCGCTGGAATAGGGGATATTTATGTACCTATTTTCGGAAATACGAGCCCAAATAGCAATGGATCTGCAGAACGTCAGGGAATAGGTACATAATTTACCCCTATTCTTTAGATGAGAGCCCATGTTGTTCAAATAAGGCCATAAATGTCGCTTATTTGTGTCGGTAGAGCGGTATAAGGAGGCTACAGTTTCGGACGACGCCCGAAAAAGAAAATCTGGCCCGCCAGTCCAATAGCGAAAACAATCAAACATTCCCAAGGAGAAACGATAAGAACCGGCAAGATTCGGCCAAGCAGCATACCTACTGCAACCAGAGCTACTGCGCCGACAATATAGATGCTCAGAGCCTTTAAATCGAACTTTTGCTGAGTTCGTGGTGTGTTCGTAGAACTGTCATCTTCTTTTCCGGCAGAATTCATAAAACGGGTAACTAATTCAATAAGCACTACCGAAAGGCCCGCAATGATGATCAGGGAGGCGACGCTGATTTCGGAATATGCCTGACCTCCGCCAAACCATTTGCTAAAAAATCCGGTCATCATATAAATAAAGAATACCCAGGTCAAGGCCACCCAAGGAATCATCGTATAGAACTTGATCTTCTCCGGAAAAGTCTGCGGTTTTCTCGCGATGATGTCTTCCTCCAGCTTCTCACAATAGGCTATCGGATCGCTGCCGAATAACTTCGAAGCGGCGACGCCCTTCTCTTGGCTTTTCACAATTTTTCGTGCGAGATGAAGCAGTACTTCTTCCTTTTTGCCCTCTGACAACGAGTTTGAATCGGAACGAAAAAAACGGAGCATCTCTCCAAAATATGCATTGTTCTCAGGCGACATTTGGCGCGTGCATTTTTCAATCTCTCGGGTTACTTCCTGAACTTGCATAGCCTTCTCCTCTCAGGTGTTTGGCTCGTCCAATTTTCTTCGAGTAGTATACTGCAATTTTTGCCCCCTTCGCAAGGAGCTTGGAAAGGCATGGCTATGATCTCGTCTCAGCTTACTGAGGCCTATTACGACATTTATGTGACTTAGGAATAAATAGAGGCTCTATCTTCAAAAACTACAAACCTGTGCACCCTGCGGTCGCCATAAACTGTGGTTTAGCAGAAATGTGCCAGAAATAGCATAAGTTGCGGGAGGCGAATCCACATGGGAAAATTTGAGTCAGAACTGACCCGCAGGTATTTGCTGAACAGCAACTCCCGGGGCAGTCTGGAGGAAGTGGTGTCAAATGAAGTGCGCCAGGAGGAAGAAGGCCCGCTTTGTGGAGATGAGGATTGTACCGAAGATGAGCATTTAGGAAATCATCAGTTTATGAAGCAATGGGAAGGAAGAAGCAAAACATACGCCTTCTTCCAGCAGTCTTACGAGTAAAAGGTGGGTCCATTGACACCTTCCCCCTTCAATGATAAGATAAGTTTCAATAATTCATATTAAACTTATCGGAATAAGTATAATAAGTCGATTCAGACGAACGAAGTGGGGGAGGAAGTCATATGGAAAGGCAAATCGTCATCAAGCATGAGAACGAGGAGATTGCAGCCAGCATCCATTATCCGGCAAAAGGAAAACAGGAGGGACGCTGTAAGCTACGGGCACCGCTCGTTGTCATTTGTCATGGCTTTGTCGGCAGCCGGATCGGAGTAGATCGGTTGTTTGTCAAAACTGCACGTGAGCTTGCCACGGAAGGGTTCCTCGTCGTTCGGTTCGACTATATCGGCTGCGGGGAAAGCAGTGGCAATTACGGTGAACATGGTATTGACTCATTAATTGCCCAGACCCGTACGGTGCTTGAATATGGGCTTGACTCATTTGATATTGATCCTACACGAGTAACGCTAATTGGACATAGCTTGGGCGGAGCGGTGGCTTTACTTACCGCCGTGAAGGATCGCCGGGTGAAAAACTTAGTATTATGGTCGCCCGTTGGCTATCCGTTCACCGATATCGTCAAAATTACGGGACGCCGTGTGTATGACAACGCGATAAAGAATGGCAGAGCCGACTATCTTGGTTATGGCTTTACTTCGCATTTCTTTGATTCATTAGGCACGTCACAGCCTTTTCAAGAGGCTACGAAGTTTACTGGGGATGTGCTGGTGGTGCACGGCACTTCCGATGAATCCATCCCCGTCGATTATGCTTTCTTATATCAGAAGGTGTTTTGGACGCGGCCGGAAGGGCGCTGTGATAAAGAAATATTGTTTCAGGCCAATCACACGTATTCCTCTGGAGAGCACCAATCCGAACTTATCCGCAAAACGAGACATTGGCTCGGAGGTCTTGAAGCGGTCCAAACGGACTGGCAGCATTGGATGATCTGAACAGAAGAAAGCTCTCGGACTATGATAGGAATAAGCCTGTTTTAACGCTAAACTGGTAAATAACTCCCTATAAGGATACAATGGAAGTATAATCAATTTGGCGTAGGGAGGTTTGCAACATGACGCAGCCTGCATTGTTTATTGCACACGGATCGCCGACATTGGCTATCGAACAAAATGCGTACACGAGCTTTCTTAAGCAGTTGGGACAAGAGACTCTCAAGCCGCCCAAAGCCGCCCTGATCTTCTCTGCTCATTGGGACGATTCCACCCAGTGGCTGACAACGGACCGTACGCACCTGACACTGCATGATTTTTACGGATTTCCTGAAGAGATGTATTCCATTGAGTACCCTGTGTCCGGTCATCCGGAGCTGAGTCAGGAGATCGAGGCAATCTTCCACGCTCACAATTTGCCATACCGGCTATCCGCCGGAAGAGGACTTGACCACGGAGCTTGGGTGGTGCTGCGCTCACTGTTTCCCGAAGGAAATATCCCGGCGGTGGCTTTGTCCGTCGACTCCAAACGTTCCCCGGAGGAACAGTATGCCATAGGAAAAATGCTATCAGAACTGCGGCAAAAGGATGTACTCATCATCGGAAGCGGCGGGTTGGTCCACAACTTGCGGATGCTTGGTGAAGAAGGAAGCGAACCAGCGCCTTGGGCGGTAGAGTTCGATGCGTGGATCAGCGAACAGCTTACCGGTTGGAATTTACGCCAGTTGTTTGATTATGACAAAAAAGCTCCTCATGTTCGGACGGCAGTGCCGTCTTACGGTAAGGAGCATTTTGTTCCTCTGCTTTACGCTATGGGGGCGGCTGATGATGACCGGCGTGCGGCCAAGCTGTTTCAAGGTTATCAATATGGAAGTCTCAGCTTGAACTGCTGGATGTTCGGTGGAATGCACCAAGCGAACCATGAATAAAAAAGATAAGCGCAGAACCTATAATGGTTGCTGCGCTTTTGTTTTTTCATAATTTTAGTGAGAAGCAGAGCCCCGTCGGAAATAAGGGGAGATGAAATAATCCAAGCCGATTCTTCCGGCATTGGCCCCGGCGACAACGATAAACATTTCCAGAAGGAGCATTTGCGCATTGGTGCTTACGGTTCCAGAGAACAAGAAGGCGAAGTTCATCAACATGCCAAAGAAAGCGGCAGCCCAGGCAAATACGCCAAGAATAAGACCTGCCCCAACCAAAAGCTCCCCCCACGGTACAAGAACATTAAACAATCCAACATTGGGTAGAGCAAAATTTTCAAGAAAGGTTGCCCACCATTGCTGTACGGCCGGATGTTCTCCTCCCGTTTGGGCCAAGGCTCCCTTCATAAAGCCTGAAGCGTCAAATCCTCCGGTAATTTTCCCCCAGCCGGAAGTTAACCATTCATACCCCAAATATAAACGGATTGCCGTAAGCAACCAAGAGGCTACAACACTTTCCCGCAACCATTTAACGATCATGCGCCTCATCCCTTTCTGCAATATTTTGTGACAGAAGTCGAGCCTATATTGAGTATTTTGCCCTTCCATGTTTGTTATCATCATAGTGGGAAATATTAGAAACTTCAATATTTAGTTAAAATTTTAAACATGTGTGAATTTGCCGCATTTTCTGATCTTTCCCGAAAGATCGCATTCGACGTATAATGTTAGAAAATGCTTGGAATAACGGAGAGGAACGATATAATTTGAAATGGTCGAAATTTGTAGTTTTAGGGATGCTGTCCGCCGCATTGATGCTCGTTTCCGCTTGCGGGAATGCGGCTGAGGAGGCTAAGCAGGTTGTACCTGCAGAGGAAGCGACGCCACAGCAGACCACACCTCAGGAACAAAAAGATATAGCGCCTGCGGCTCCAGCCTATACCGCACCGCTTACGGGCATGCCGCTGGACGAGCCGTTAACTGGGCGGCCGTTAGCCGTAATGGTCAATAACGCTCCCGCAGCCCGGCCTCAGTCGGGATTAACCGATGCGGACATGATCTATGAAGTACTTGCCGAGGGCGGGGTAACCCGGCTCGTTGCCATTTACCAAAGTCATATGGAAGCCGCAAAGATCGGACCTATTCGCAGCATTCGCCCCTACATGATCGATTTGGGCGAAAGCTATCATGGTGTACTCGTCCATGCCGGGGCGAGCAACGACGCCTATGCGATCCTTCAGCGACAGCATAAGGAGGACCTCGACGAGATAACGAACGCGAGTCGTTATTTTTGGCGGGACAAGTCCCGCAAGCCTCCGCACAATTTGTACTCGAATCCGGAAAAGTTGCTGGAAGGTGCAGCTAAACGGAAATATGCGATAGAAGATACGAAGGTTCCGGGATACTCTTTTTACAAAGAGGATGAAACGCCTGTTTCCGGGGAGTCTGTCAGCAAGCTGGAGGTTAAGTTTCAACTCAGCAATTATAAGGTTAGCTACGAATATGACCCGGCGTCCAAGCAGTACAAACGGTTTGTTAATGGTAAGACGCATATGGATCTTGAGACCGGGGAGCAGCTAAAAGCTACTAATGTTGTTGTGATGGGAGCCGACCACAAGGTCATGGACGAGGTTGGGCGGCTGGATGTGGATTTACAGCTTGGGGGAGAAGCGCTCCTCTTTCAGCGTGGCCAGATGATTCGGGCTCAGTGGATCCGCCGGGCGGACGACATTATCCGGTTCATTAAGGACAATAAGGAGCTTCCTTTTTATCCGGGAAATACCATCATCAATGTAGTGCCTAATTCACCAAACTTCGACAGTCATGTTAAGACAGAGTAACAATATTGTAAATAATGTTTGTATTTTTATGGAATGTAAAGGATAAGCATGTCAGAAAAAGGGGAAATATAAGCGAAAGAACGTGAAATGTTTGCAACAATATTAACTATCTGTTAACTAGTTGTGATAAGATAGTCAAGGTTGTATATAACGACCTTTTGAAATACCTCATAGAAGAAAAGGGGATAATGATGCGAATTAAGAAAAAAGACATCTTTTTCCAAACTTTGGAGAATATGGCGGACACTATCGTGCATTCGGCGGATTATTTCGCCCAGCAGGTCGCTGAATTTAAGGATGTAGAAATGTTCGCTAAGAAGATGAAGGAATTCGAATCCAAATGCGATGAATATACCCATACAATCATCGTTGAACTTAATAAGACGTTTATTACGCCGATTGAACGCGACGATATTATGCACCTGATCACTGCGCTTGATGACGTTATCGACGGTCTGGAGGCTTCGACTTCCCGTTTTTTCATGTACAACCTGTCGGAGCCGGACGAGCACATCGCACACTTCGCAGAGATTTTGCGGAATTCGGCGTATGAAATTCAAAAAGCAATCCACCTGCTTTCGCAGAAGAAATTGCTGGCTATTCGCGAATACACCATTCGTTTGAATGACTTGGAGAATCAGGGCGACGAAGTGCTGCGGATCTGCATCAAGGAACTGTTCATGAAGGTGAAAGATCCGATTGAGCTGATCAAGAAAAAAGAAATCTACGAACGGTTGGAAACGACTACAGACGCTTGCGAAAAGGTTGCCAACATGCTGGAATCCATTATCATGCGTAATTCTTAATTGCTTCACTGCTCATAATCGATATTCGGGAGGTTTGAATTGCGCGGATTTACATAAAGACAACTATCTGTGCAAAGATAAAATATGGATACAATGATCATATTTATCGTCATTATTCTGGCGCTTGGCTTTGACTTCATTAACGGATTCCATGATACGGCGAATGCGATTGCTACTTCGGTGTCCACACGAGCCTTAAAGCCGCGGACGGCGATATTGATGGCGGCGGTTATGAATTTTCTCGGGGCCATGTTGTTTACAGGCGTAGCGAAGACGATCGGTGGAAGCGTGGCGGATCCAGCCAAGCTGGACAATGGTCTTGAGATTTTAGTTGCTACGCTGCTGTCTGCGATTATTTGGAATTTGATCACTTGGTGGTTCGGAATTCCGTCTTCATCCTCGCATGCTCTGATCGGGTCGCTGGCGGGAGCGGTGTATGTCGGGGCTGGACCGGACAAGCTGAATTGGAGCGGCTTTACGACGATTATCGAGGGCCTGCTTCTCTCCCCGGTCATCGCGTTTGTCGTCGGTTTCATCATCATGACCATACTCAAATGGATTTTTGCTTCGCATAGTCCGCATACGGTGAACAAAGGCTTCCGCTCGATGCAAATCATCACTGCGGCGCTTCAAAGCTTCACTCACGGTACAAATGATGCGCAAAAGGCGATGGGGATCATCACCTTTGCCCTCGTGACCGCCAAGTTTCAGGATCATATGGAGGTTCCGATTTGGGTAAAAATTGCCGCCGCCTTGTCCATGGCGCTAGGTACGTCAATTGGCGGCTGGAAGATCATTAAAACGATGGGGACGAAAATATTCAAGATCGAACCGATCAACGGGTTTGCATCGGATGTTTCCGCCGCTTCGGTTATCTTCGGAGCAACGTTGTTTCATTTACCGGTAAGCACTACGCATGCTATTACGTCCGCTATTTTGGGCGTAGGATCGGCAAAACGCTTCTCCGCCGTACGCTGGTCGATGGCCGGAAGGATCGTTATCGCTTGGGTCATTACTATTCCGATCGTTTTCATCATGGCCGGAGGAATTTACAAGCTGCTGTTCTAAGCAAATGAAGCATTAGTGGAAAAGCCAATCTGCTGAAGATTGGCTTTTTTTGAATCGTAAAACAAATTGCGCTATAGTGATTGCTAGTGAAAGGGGGAGGGCTCATTTGATTAGAGTCATGGGGATGACACACGACCACAAGGTGGAGACGGGAATCCCGCTAGAGCGGATCCAAGATGGGGACTACGTGTGGACTTGGGTCGATTTTAGCGAGCCGACACCGGAGGAGACCGATCTGTTAGGATCATTTTTTCAATTTCACCCTCTGGCGATTGAGGACTGTTTACATGTATTGCAGCGGCCCAAGCTCGATTATTATGAGGATTATCAATTTTTGGTGCTGCATGCCCTGGATCCGGGAACTTTGGCAACGGTGGAAGTTAACTTATTTTTAGCCGATAAATATTTAGTGTCCTTTCATCATCAAGATTTGCAGGAAATGGACGAGGCCTGGGACAAAATGCTGAAGCGGTCCCATGAACGAAAAGTGTGGACGCACGGCCCTTATGCCGCTACATATATCGTGATCGACAGCTTGGTGGATCAGTATTTCCCATGTGTATACATCATCGAAGATGAGCTGGATGAGCTTGAGAATACCGGCAGTCGTGAATCGGTGGAGCTGCTGATGAATCAGGTGTTCGACCTGCGAAGCAGATTGCTGAAGCTGCGGCGCACGATCGTGCCGATGCGTGATTTGATGTACCGGATTTTGAATTCACAGCACGTTCAGGGCGAGAAGGAACCGCGTGCTTATTACGCGGACATTTACGACCATTTGCTAAAGCTGTCGGAGATGATCGAGTCGGACCGTGAAATGACGGCGGATCTGCGGGACTCCTACATATCGCTAAATTCCAATCGCATGAACGGAATTATGAAAACACTGACCGTCATCACGACGATCTTTATGCCGCTAACGCTTATTGCCGGTATTTACGGCATGAACTTTAAAAATATGCCGGAGCTCGGATGGAGGTACGGGTATTTCACCGTACTCGGCGTTATGATCGGGCTCAGTGGCTGGATGATTCTCTGGTTCAGCAGACGGGGCTGGTTTAAATAAAACGGTCTTTTAGCATGAAAAAAACCGCCGGATTAACGGCGGCGCTTGGTGGACTTACCTCGTTTGCTTGTGCTGTTGCGGCTGCGTGAGCCGGATGAGCCCTTGCGCGTGCTTTTCTTGCGGCTGTTTTTGCGGCGCTTCGGACTATATTCATCCAGCCCACCGCCCTGGAGCTTGGCGCCTTTTTTACCTCCCGGCAGAAGCCCGGCAAACATTTTCGCCATCGGGGCGAACTGCTGAACGGTTTGCATCACCTTCTGCACTTTTCCCACCGTTGCCAGAATACCTTCAATACCGCCCAGACGTTCAACGATGCCCTTCAGGTCGCCGAGGTTTGGGAGCGAAAGACCGCCTCCCGCTGCTTTGGCCGCACTTTCCGCTGCCTCTCCGGGGAGAGAAGCGGGAACTGGGCTCTGCGGGGCTAAAGGCACGAGGGCGGACGCTTCCGCCTTGACCGATTCATAAGGATTCACTCCCGGGTAGTAATTCGAATAAGGGTAAAATGATCGCTCCTGACTTTGCCGGGGAGCATGATAATGTGGCATGATATCACATTCCTTTTTGGATATTTTGACGCAGCCGTTCTTACCTATCAAAATTAGGGTTTTTGGCTGCCGCAGCTGAGGCTTTTCCTTAAATAGGCGTTTGTATTACTATACTGTATGTGCTCCGGGCGGCGGGCGTATGGACGAATGTCCCGGTTTTGGTAGGCCTTTGCGGATTTTGGGCGTTCTTTCTGTAATGCGTGAAATCGTTAATGCTTGAAAAGGAGGACTCCGCTCGAGTACAATGGAATTGGGGTATCAGAAATGGTAGGGGATGATTATTCAGTGCAACTCAAGAAGTTGAATGATAAAACAATTGATCAATTATTTGAAGCAATCCTAACTTTGAAAGACATTGAGGAATGTTACGTTTTTTTTGACGATCTCTGCACGGTTAATGAGATTCAATCCTTGTCCCAGCGGCTGGAGGTTGCTCGCATGCTTGGCAAGGGAAATACGTACAATCAAATTGAAGCGGAGACGGGTGCCAGCACGGCAACGATTTCTCGCGTTAAGCGCTGCCTCAATTATGGCAACGACGGTTACAAAATGACATTGGATCGTTTAGGACGATAAGCAGTGAAACCGAAAAGGGAGCAACAGTCAGAGCCGGCGGCGGCAGAGTGTCATAAAGAGTTGTCTGCCGCGGGCTCTGTGCCAGGATCAAAACCAGGGGTAATTGTCATCAGTCACGGCTCTCCTGATGAGAGCTGGGTGAAGCTGGTGGACAGTGCTGTACAATCCTTGGCCGAGTCATTACCTCCGGACCTTCCGGTCGAATCCTCATTTCTGGAGGCGGTGGAGGGACGGCTCATCCAGGACGGGATTGATCGTCTGGAAGCAAAGGGAGTGACTGATATGATCGTCATTCCCTTGTTCGTATCTTCCGGAA
The DNA here is from genome assembly GCF_042678945.1 of Paenibacillus puldeungensis. Taxonomy (NCBI): domain Bacteria; kingdom Bacillati; phylum Bacillota; class Bacilli; order Caryophanales; family Paenibacillaceae; genus Paenibacillus; species Paenibacillus puldeungensis. The sequence goes on from NZ_JBHTLM010000001.1 coordinate 88,144, forward strand.
GCACACATATTGATGAAATCGCCTACGCGTTGGGCATGAAGGAAACACCGGAGAAGGAAACCGACCTTGAACGTTTTCGGTTGTCTGCTCGGGTGTATTTTGGCGAGCCTATCAATGACGATCCGCTGATTGCTGAAATGGTATGGGACAAGGCTAAACCGCTGTCAGTGCGCCCGGATCGAGAGGTGCTGCTACTGGTTGGGCACGGGAGCGTACATCCCGGATTTTTGGAGCGTTGGGAACGGGGGATTCGTTTGCTTGCGGCTCGTACCGGGCAGGTTAGCGGGCTGGCGGGTGGTGCTGATTATGCCCTGCTTAATCCCGATAGTGTGCGCAGCAAGGTTGCTGCTTGGTCGGGGCGGGGGTACGATGTAATCGTGGCACCCTTGTTCTTAAGTGCTGGCTATTTTACGAAAACGACGATCCCTTTGCGTCTGGACGGGCTTCCATACAAATACTCGGAAGAAGCCTTGCTTCCGCATCCGCTGCTGTCCCGCTGGATGTTAGGGCAAATATTGAATATAATGGGATCATGAACAATTCGACAGATCAGGTGGCGTTAGTGGAATGAAGAGAGCTAGGTTGATTTATAATCCGACCTCGGGAAGAGAAGAAATGCGGCGGCTTTTGCCGGATGTGCTGGAGCGTCTTGACCGGCATGGGATTGAAACGTCCTGTCATGCGACGACAGGAGAAGGAGATGCTACCCGCGAGGCGGCCGAAGCGGTCAGTCGGGGGTATGACATCATTATCGCGGCCGGTGGAGACGGGACGCTGAACGAAGTTGTTAATGGCATGGCCGGGAAGGACAATTTGCCGCCGCTCGGCATTTTTCCGCTGGGTACAACGAATGATTTTGCCAGAGCAATGGGGATTCCCAGACGGTGGGAGGATTATTGCGACCTGGTTATTGAGAATAAAACAAGACCCATCGACATCGGCAGGGCGAACGGCCGTCATTTCATTAATATTGCGGGCGGAGGCTCGTTAACCGAGCTAACCTATGAGGTGCCGAGCCGACTGAAGACGTTGATCGGCCAACTGGCCTATTATATGAAAGGCATCGAGAAAATGGCCAGCTTGTCGCCGACGCAGTTAATCATTCAAGCCGAAGGCTATGAAGTGATCGAAGGCGAATTCATGCTGTTCCTCATCGCGAACAGCAACTCGGTCGGCGGCTTCGAGAAGCTGGCGCCGGATGCGAGCATCGACGACGGCATGCTGGATGTGATCGCCGTAAAGAAATGCAACCTGGCGGAATTCATTCGCCTGGTGACCATGGCGCTGCGCGGCGACCACTTCAACGATCCGCACGTCGTTTATTTCAAGACGCCGCGGATGGAGGTTACTTCTCCAGGCCATGTTTTGATAAATCTGGATGGTGAGCTTGGCGGCGAGCTGCCGGGCGTGTTTGAGATTTTGCCGCAGCATTTGCAGATTTTTGCTTGAGGGTGAGGGGCAAGGGAACGAGGCAAGCGTCAAGGAGCAAAAGGCAAGTGGGACGAGGCAAGGAGTAGGCCAGGGAAGACTCTTGGTCAGCGGTAGCTGTAAAGCATAAGCAGTGGAGATTTCGGGTTGCCTGTAGACCTGAGCAAATGAACAGTTTGGTGGTAGATGATCCCCCGCCGGAACCGGCGGGGGATTTGTGTGAGTGTGAAACTTGCCTGATCGGGGCGCTGAAGTTGCATAATGCATAACAAGTTGATGCGATTTTGTTTAAGATGAGTGTAGGGAAGAATGATGTATGGTATAGCTAGTGGTGAATAGACCAAGGTGGCAAGGTGCTTTCGCTTGTGCAGTAATTTAGAGTAGAGGGCCGCTCAAGGGAATTGGAAATGTTGTACTCCGTACAACAATACAGGCTAAAGGTGTCTCTAGAGCGGGATAGTGTTGTACGAAGTGCAACAATGTATCGAAGAAACACCTATTGATGAAGATGAATGGATGAAAGATACATGTTAAAGGATGAAACTCAAAAGGATTAAAAGACGAGTGTTGATTAACAAAGATGAAAGATGAATAAAGTAACAAAGGACTTAAGAATAGCGGTAGAAAATGGGTAGGAACTTTTTATATGAAAAATTCCTCTTTGGAGATATAAAGGAGTATTCGATGTCAAAAAAGCGTAGTGGCGGGAATGTAAAAGGAAACATGGCAGGCAATCGTGGAAAGGGCGGACGTTCACTTGAGGGGAAAGTATCAGCGGATTCCCAAGTCAAGGTGACTAATGAGGACAAGTTGGCCCTCGGGTTAGAAGGGGCCTCGCGCGCGGAGATTCCGGTAGCTAAAAATGACGAGGTTGTGGTGGACATCATCGGGATGAACCACGATGGTGAAGGGGTGGGCCGGGTCGAAGGCTTCACACTGTTCATTCCAGGAGCTCTTCCGGGCGAAAAGGTCCGCGTGAAGGTGCTCAAGACGAAAAAGCAGTACGGCTACGCCAAACTGCTTGAGGTGGTAGAGCCGAGCGCAGACAGGGTGGCCCCGCCCTGCGCGATCTATGACAAGTGCGGCGGCTGCCAGCTGCAGCACTTGAGCTACGCCGGGCAGCTCGCGTGGAAGCGACAGCACGTCATCGACGCGCTGGAGCGGATCGGCAAGCTGCCCGTGGCGGGCGCGGCCAGCGCAGCGCCGCGGGAGGGCGGCGTGGCGGCGGCGACTGGCGCAGCGGCACCCGCGCCAGATGCCGCTGCAGCCCCATCCACCGATGCCCGCCCAGGTGGCGCGCCAGCAACGGAACGCGCCATCGTCGTACGCCCGACGCTGGGCATGGACGAGCCTTGGCGCTACCGCAACAAGGCGCAGGTGCCCGTCGGCGTCACCGACGGCGGCCTCGTCGGCGGCTTCTACGCCCGCGGCAGCCATCGTATCGTTGACATGGAAACGTGCCTCATTCAGCACGAAAGCAACGACGATGTGGTAGCCCGTGTGAAATCCATCGCCCGCCGCCTCGGCATTTCCGCCTACAACGAGGAAACCGGACAAGGTCTGCTTCGTCATGTCGTCGTCAAAGTAGGCTTCCGCACCGGCGAGATGATGCTGGTGCTGGTGACAAACGGCAGCAAAATCCCGCATGAAGACGAGTGGATTTCCGCCATTCAGCGGGAAATTCCAGCTGTCGTAAGCATCTGCCAAAACATCAATACCCGCCAAACGAACGTCATCTTTGGCGATACCACTCGCGTCCTCTGGGGCCGCGAGGTTATTTACGACTATATCGGAGACGTGAAGTTTGCGATTTCTGCGCGTTCTTTTTACCAAGTCAATCCGGTACAGACTGAAGTACTTTATGGCAAAACCGTGGAATACGCCAGTTTAACCGGACAAGAGACCGTCATTGATGCGTACTGCGGCATCGGAACGATCTCCCTGTTCCTCGCGCAGCATGCCAAGCGGGTGTATGGCGTCGAAATCGTCAAAGAAGCGATCGAAGATGCACGCGTCAACGCTGAGCTTAACGGGATGCACCATGTGACTTTTGAGGTCGGTGCTTCTGAGGACGTCATTCCGCAATGGAAAGAACAAAGCATCGAAGCCGACGTCATCGTCGTCGATCCCCCGCGCAAAGGCTGCGACCCGCGCCTGCTGGAAACGATTCTGGAGATGAAGCCGGAACGCGTGGTGTATGTTTCTTGTAACCCAGCCACCCTTGCCCGCGACCTGCGCATCCTCGAAGACGGCGGCTACCGTACCATCGAGGTGCAGCCGGTGGATATGTTCCCGCATACGACACATATTGAAAATGTCGCATTGCTTGTAAGAAGTGATACAGGAATTTAAAATTCCTGATTTATAAGGGTCTATAGACTGATACAGCAATTTAGAGAGCGTTATAACAATGGGGGGGCGACGAGTTGTCGTAAAATTATCGTAAAGTTATGTGCAAAAACAAAATAAGACAGCATATAAGAAAGAAAAAACGTTGGGAGACATTAATTATCCCAGCGTCTTTTTATCTGTATCCTTAGCATCCAAAATAAACAGGTTCTCAAACTTATCTACAGCGGCTTGATCGGCGGAACAGTGGACATGCCCGTAAATGTTCATTGTGGTTGTGATGCCTCCATGTCCAAACCTCTCTGAAATTAACTTAGCATGGACGACTTGATTAATGAGCAGCGTTGCAGATGTATGCCGCTGGTAATGGAACCGAATGTACCAAAAACCGTTTTTCTTTATGAATTGTCGGAACCAAAGGTATGGGCGTTCGTGGTGAAAGGCTCTACCATCAGCATGGGAGAATAAAAAGAAGTGTTCGCCGTCACCAATCATATTCCGCTCGTAAACCCGGTAAGTGTAATAATGTCGGAGATCCTTCAGCACAGAGGGAGTGCACTTTCCGTTTGAAATTCTATGTTTTTGGCTCCTTTACAATAATTTGTCCTTTTAATGATATAGAAACGCTTTGTTGTACGTCGATCACATCAGTTCTCCAGTCAACATGTTAAAACTTAAGCCTAAGCAATTCGCCCCGCCTCATCCTAGTGGTCAAAGCCAACGTTATCATAATCCGCCAATGGTACGGCACCTTCTGAAGGGCTTGTAACATGGCTCTAATCTCTTTTTCATCGTATGAGATTATTTCTTTATGCACTACTTTTGGTTTTTTCATTTCTGCAGCTGGATTGTCTTTATTTGATCGAGCTGTAAGTTTCCAAAATGCGGGCAAAATCCGGGTATTCATATTTATCAAGTACGTGTTTAGCGTTTTCCTTCTAGCTGCTTGTCTGCGTATTTTTCTTTCCATAACTCCACAAATTGGCTGAATGTAAGCTTTGAGGGTGATATGTAGCTCCCAGCCTCGACTTCTTATTTGAATTTTGCGTCGGATGTATTTTTCATCCACACCGCGTCCAAGGCTGACGGTAAGCTCCCATGAATTTTTTCCGCGTTGACGATTCCGTTTAGCGCTGTTCAGGGCGAGATTCATAGTGTTTTGACATACGCTGCGGATAGGGGGAATGGCGACTTTAATGCTACCGCTACCATCTTGACTATTTGCGAAGACAAGGTAGGGAGTAATGCGATCCCCAGCCACGATATAATTGTGCGGCAATTTGGCGAGAAGCCAGACTTTTCGACCGTTATGCAGACTACCGGCGGTTTCATACCGGACACCTTCACCTAGCAGCTCATCGGTGAAAGCAAAATCTTCATGGTTGTTTACAACGGAGTAGCGATTAGAAACAACACCAATTACTTGATTGTTCGTTGACCTAACGTTAGCCTTAAAACCAGCTACTTCAATACCGTCATCTCTCTGGATCGATTTTTGAAGTAAATCCCAATCGAGCCCAGCCGCGTATAGTGCTCATTCTGAACTCAATGCATGATCCACTCGATTACCTAATCCATACCATGGTGCTTCCCTTGTGTAGAAGATGGATTCAACTTCGTGTGCCACTACTATCAACTCCTTAACATTGGTTTTTATAAAAGCAGCCATTTGGCGTGTTTTCAGAAAATAAAGATGACCGATATAGCTTGGGGAAGCTATATCGGTTATTCATGGATATAATATAGAATTGAAAAGCTAGACTTTGCACAGGGGAACAAATATAAGTCGAGTCAATGAATTCTTAAATTAGAGTTTTTTCAGTAGTGCATATTGTTACTAGCTTTCCACAAAACGCTATAGCTTGTGATATAATTTGTTGTGGTTAGCTGTGTAATAACGAGGTGATTCTTAATGGAGTTAAGTGAAGTGATAAAAAAAGCGCGTTTGGAGCTGTGTTTGTCTCAAGAGGGGCTTGCGCGTGAACTTCATGTTGGATTTACATCTGTGAACAGATGGGAGAATAATCGTACTAGGCCGAATCAAATAGCCCGTCATGCTTTAATAGAGCTTTGTATGAATAAAAACATTAGTCCTGAGCTGATTGAGTTGCTCATGAAAACAAAGTAGGCGTTGCATAGTTTTGAAAAAGGGCTTTGGCAATTACTATTTTATAGTTATGAGGAGATTAGTCATGAAATCTGAAAAGCAAATAGAGCTAGAGTTTATTGAAAAGCTTCGAGATTTAAAATACACATATCGGGAAGATATTCAAGACAAGGCGGCACTTGAAGCTAATTTCAAAGTGCATTTTGAAAGACTAAATCGTGTAAAGTTAAGCGATTCTGAATTTGCACGCCTAAGAGATAGTATTATTACCGCAGATGTGTTCACTGCGGCCAAAACTTTACGAGAAATCAACACCTTCAAACGTGATGATGACACGCCGCTACAATATACTCTTGTAAATATTAAGGACTGGTGTAAAAATGAATTTGAAGTGATAAATCAGTTGCGCATTAATACGGATAATAGTAATCATCGTTATGATGTTATCATCCTTATCAACGGTGTTCCTGTTGTTCAGGTTGAGCTTAAGTCACTACAAATCACACCTAAAAAAGCAATGGAGCAAATTGTAGAATATAAAAATGACCCAGGTAATGGTTATACAAACTCATTACTTTGCTTTATGCAGCTTTTTATTGTGAGTAATGAGAGTAACACATATTATTTCGCGAACAACCAGAAGGAGCACTTCTGCTTCAATGCAGACGAGCGCTTTTTGCCGATTTATCAGATGGCAGACGAAGAAAATAATAAAATTACTCATCTTCATGATTTTTCTGATAAGTTTTTGCTAAAATGCACTCTTGGACAATTAATAAGCCGTTACATGGTACTTGTGGTAAGTGAGCAGAAATTAATGATTATGCGACCTTATCAGATTTACGCTGTTAGGGCAATAATGGATTGCATCGATCAGAATCGTGGCAATGGATATATATGGCACACTACCGGAAGCGGTAAAACACTAACATCATTTAAAGCATCAACACTTTTAAAAGACAATCCAGAAATTGAGAAGTGTTTATTCGTTGTTGACAGAAAAGACCTTGATAGACAAACTCGATTAGAATTCAACAAATTTCAAGAAGGCTGCGTTGAAGAGAATACAAATACAGAAAGTTTGGTTAAGCGCCTTACTTCGGATGATTATCGTGACAAAGTTATTGTTACGACAATTCAAAAGCTTGGACTTGCTCTTGATGAGGACAGCAAGCGCAATATAGAGAAAAAGAAAAAGGGCGAAGCCACCTACAAAGAGCGTCTAGCAAAACTAAGCGATAAGCGTATTGCTATTATTTTTGACGAATGTCATCGCTCCCAATTTGGCGATAACCATGAAGCAATTAAAAACTTCTTCCCTAAAGCACAGCTTTTCGGCTTTACCGGAACACCGATATTTGATAAAAATGCAACCTATAAGAAAATTGATGGAACGGTTGGTTCTTATGTCACAACAAAAGATGTTTTTGAAAAGGAACTGCATGCCTATACCATAACGAACGCCATTGACGACCGCAATGTGCTGCGCTTTCACATTGATTATTTTAAACCGGATGATATTAAGAAAGCAGCAAAAGCCTCTGACACTGTAAGCAAAAAAGCGATTGCTGAAACAATACTATCAAAACACGATGCTGCTACGAATGGTAGACGCTATAATGCTATTTTTGCTACAGCCTCTATAAACGATGCAATAGAATACTTTGAGATCTTCAAGGCGTTACAAGAGGAACGCAAAAAGAATGAAGACGAAAGCTTTAAGCCACTGAATATTGCCTGTGTTTTCTCTCCACCGGCTGAAGGAAACAAAGATGTTAAGCAGTTACAAGAAGACCTACTACAAGAAAAAGCGGATAACGAACAAGAGCCAGATAAGAAAAAGGAAGCACTTAAAAACATCATTGATGACTATAATAAGCAGTACGGCACAAACCACAGCATAAACGAATTCGATTTATACTATCAAGATGTGCAAAAACGCATCAAAGACCAAAAGTACCCTAATTCCGACTATCTTCACATTAACAAAATAGACATAACAATTGTGGTGGATATGCTTTTAACCGGATTTGATTCCAAGTATCTAAACACCTTATACGTTGATAAAAATTTAAAGCAACATGGATTAATTCAAGCATTCTCAAGAACAAACCGTGTTTTGAACGACACAAAGCCTTATGGAAATATTCTTGACTTTAGAGGACAAGAAAAAGATGTAGATGAAGCAATAGAGCTGTTCTCGGGAAAAGAAAACAGTAGTAAGGCAAAAGAAATTTGGCTTGTCGATCCGGCTCCTGTTGTGGTTGAAAAGCTAGAAAAGGCGGTTGCTGAGCTTGAGAAATTTATGGAATCACAAGGGCTAGAATGCAAGCCGGAACAAGTAAACAACCTTAAGGGTGATGGCGCACGAGGTGAATTTATCAATAAATTTAAGGAAGTGCAGCGACTTAAAACGCAGCTTGACCAATATACAGATATTAAAGAAGAGCAAGTAGCAAAAATTGAAGAATTGTTGCCGGAAGACACTTTGCGTGCGTTCCGTGGTGTGTATATTGAAACAGCTCAAATGCTAAAAGCACAGCAAGGCAAAGATTTTAAGGATAAAGATCCTGTGGTCGAAGAACTCGATTTTGAGTTTGTTCTGTTTTCCTCTGCCATAATTGATTATGACTACATCATGTCGCTAATTTCGAGATTTACACAACCGAATGTGCCTAAAAAAGAAAAAATGAGCCGTGAACAGCTCATTAGTTTGCTCTGTTCTAATTCAAATATGATGGAAGAACGTGAGGATATTATTGCTTATATCAACTCCTTAGAAGTCGGGAAAGGGTTGAATGAAAAGGAAATAAAGACCGGATACCAAAAATTCAAAGAAGAAAAAGCAGCAAAAGAAATTGAATCAATTGCAAACAAACACGGTATTGAACCTACATCGTTGCAAGCATTTGTAGATGAAATTATAGTGCGCATGATTTTTGACGGTGAAAAACTAAGCGATTTGTTGGAGCCACTGGAGCTTGGCTGGAGAAACAGGACAAAGAAGGAACTAGAATTAATGGAAAATTTAATGCCGCTGCTTAAAAAGCTTGCAGACGGACGTGTGATTGCGGGGTTAAATGCGTATGAATAAGAAGGAAAAAACAATACTTCCGCAGTTGAGGTTTCACAGATTTAAAGATTACCCAGCATGGAACATTGATAATTTCGGCAACATAGTTGTTCCCGTGGAAGAACGAGCAGGAACAAAAAAATACACTCTTATGAGCGTTACATCTGGCGTAGGGTTGATTCCTCAAATTGAAAAGTTTGGTCGAGAAATAGCTGGTAGTGCCTATAAAAACTACTATGTAATCAAGAAAAATGACCTTGCTTATAACAAAAGTGCAACAAAGCAATTCCCGGAAGGTTATATTTCAATGCTTAAAGAGTACGAAGAAGCCGCTTTGCCAAATAGCATTTTTACTTGTTTTCGTGTCACTGATAAGGAGTGTGACCCCAGATTTTTTGACCACCTTTTCCACAACAACTACCATGGTTCATGGTTACGAAAATATATTGAAGTTGGCGCTCGTGCGCATGGTTCGTTAAGTATTGACACGCAGCATTTATGGGATATGCCAGTTGCATTGCCAAGGATTGAAGAACAACAAAAAATTGCCGATTGCCTGTCCTCACTTGATGACCTTATCACCGCAGAGGATAAAAAGCTTGAAGTTTATAAAGCACACAAAAAAGGGTTGATGCAGAAGTTATTCCCTGCCGACGGAAAAACTGTTCCAGAATGGAGATTTCCGGAGTTTAGAGGTAGTGGCGAGTGGGTAAAAAAGAGCCTTGGTCAATTGGGTGAGCTTGTCTCAGGGCTAACCTACAGTCCAGATGATATTAGAGAAAGTGGTTTGCTTGTTTTAAGATCGTCAAATATAAAGAACAACGTCATCACATTAGATGACAACGTTTATGTTAGAACAGATATTAGTGGTGCCAATCATTCTGTAGAAAATGATATATTAATTTGTGTGCGAAATGGTTCAAAAGCTTTAATAGGTAAAAACGCGATTATTCCAAAGGGCATGCCTTTATGTACTCATGGTGCGTTTATGACAATCTTTAGAACGAAGTTCTCGAAATTTGTCTTTCAACTACTCCAATCAAACAGTTATGAAAAACAAGTCAAAGCTGATTTAGGTGCAACCATAAATTCAATTAATGGATCCCAATTGAGAAAATATGTGTTTTATATTCCGAAAGATATTAAAGAACAAGAAAAAATAGCTAACTGTCTTTCTGATTTAGACACCCTTATAACTTCACAAGCAGAGAAAATTGAATCTTTAAAAGTGCACAAAAAGGGCTTGATGCAAGGGCTGTTCCCTTCTGTAGAGGAGGTGGGGGAATGAGTTACAATGTTCCTTCGAAAATGGAGAAAGAATCCTTTGAGTCAATGATTCTTAAGAAATTAAACAATGATAAACTCAGTCACTATAAAAAAATTTTTAATGATAATTACAAATGTCCTAGGAATTCGGAAGAATATACCCTGAAAGAAAACTTATCCGATGAATTGCTGGCGAAATTAGACTTTGTCCTTAAAAGAATCGGATATAATCAATTTGATACAATTAAAGATATTGCTGAGTATTTCAGGATGCTGTTAGATGAAAAGAAGAACATTGTACTGTTTGCATATAACGGTACAGGTAAGACGAGGCTTTCTGTGGAGTTTAAATCATTAGGTCAGCAGTTACTTGGTGATACGGGAGAAAAAACAGCTGACACATTGTACTATAATGCATTTACTGAAGATCTTTTTTATTGGGATAATGATTTAGATAATGATACCGAACGATTATTAAGGTTAAATAGCAACTCTAGATTTTTTGCAGGACTAGATGAATTAGAAATGGAAAGCAGAATTCGTCCATTGCTTCACCGATATGCGGATTTTGATTTTACTATTAATTATGAGACTTGGGCAATTAGCTTTTCAAGAAATGTACTAACTTCAGGCACTACTAATAGGATTGATAATATAAAAATATCCCGCGGCGAGGAAAACATCTTTGTTTGGTGTTTCTTTCTTGCTGTTGTGCAATTGGTAGTGGATAAAGTAGAGTCGTATAATTGGGTTAAGTATATTTATGTCGATGACCCTATTTCTTCTTTGGATGACAATAATGTTATTGCTGTTGCATGTCATTTGGCTCAAATAATGAGTGGAAATGATGTAAAAGTAATTGTTTCATCTCATCACACCCTGTTTTTTAATGTTTTATGTAATGAAATTAATAGGGCAGAACATTTATTTTTACAGAAAAACACCAAAAATGGTACATATATAGTGAAAGACACCACTAAAACACCTTTCTTTCATCATGTTGCATTGTTGAAAGAATTGAAAAAAGCGTCTGACTCAGGTGAACTATATACGTATCACTTTAATATTCTTAGAAATATATTAGAAAAGACAGCATCTTTTCATGGATATGCACACTTTTCTGCTTGCATAAGAAAGGGTGCGGAGGAGGATGAACCTGTCCATACCAGACTGGTTAATATTATCAACCATGGGGGCTATTCTTTATTTGATCCTAAAGAAATGGTTGAAGAAAACAAAGAGCACTTTAAAAATATACTAAATAATTTTTTAGATGAATATAATTTTAATAAAAAACTATTTGAAGACGATCAAGTTCAGGAGGAGCAAGAATGAAAGATACACAACAAAAACAGTTAGGTGCAACCCTGTGGGGGATCGCCGATAAACTGCGTGGAGCTATGAATGCGGATGACTTCCGTGATTATATGTTGTCATTTCTCTTCTTGCGCTACCTTTCAGATAATTATGAAGAAGCAGCAAAAAAAGAGCTTGGTAGCGATTATTTGAACTGTGCAGATAGAATTAAAAGCATTGCTATTGCCGGCAAGCAGGATGAGACTATTAACTTGATAAAAGAACAGGCGGCTGAATACTTCAGCAAACAACAACTGGAGGAAAAAGCAAAAGACATGATGTTAGAGGAGCATCTTGCATCATTAGAAAGCAATAAGTTAACCCCACTCATGCTTTGGTATAATGATAATTTAGACCAGGTAGCTATGTTTGAAAAACAAATGCGCCGTAAAGTACACTTTGTAATAAAGCCACACTACCTCTGGAGTAATATATATGAATTAGCTCGCATCCAGAGTAAGTATCTATTAAAAACCTTGCAAGCAGGTTTTAAGTTTATAGAAAATGAATCATTCGATAGTACATTTCGTGGGTTATTTTCAGAGGTTAACCTTGACTCAGACAAACTCGGAAAGAATTATGAATCGCGAAATACAATGTTGTGTTCAATAATTACTGAAATAGCAGAAGGATTAACTGATTTTCCTAACGAAAGTGATATTTTAGGTGACGCCTATGAATATTTAATAAGTCAATTTGCAGCGGGTTCAGGCAAAAAAGCAGGGGAGTTTTATACACCCCAGCAAATTTCAACCATTCTTTCTCGCATAGTTACTCTTGACAGCCAAGACCCAAGCACAGGCAAAAAGAAGCAGCTCAAAAACGTGCTTGACTTTGCGTGTGGCTCCGGCTCGCTTCTAATTAATGTTAGAAAGCAGCTTGGTGCTAATAGTATCGGTCAGATATACGGACAGGAAAAGAATATCACAACGTACAACCTTGCTCGGATGAATATGCTTCTGCATGGACTTAAAGATTCTGAGTTTAAAATATTTCACGGAGATTCTTTGCTAAATGATTGGGACATACTTAATGAAATGAACCCATCAAAAAAATTAGAATGTGATGCAGTAGTAGCCAATCCACCTTTCAGCTACCGGTGGGAGCCTAATGACACTCTGGCAGAGGATTTTCGTTTTAAAAGTTACGGACTTGCTCCAAAATCAGCGGCCGACTTTGCATTTTTACTTCATGGATTTCACTTTTTAAGTGGCGAGGGGACAATGGCAATCATCTTGCCTCATGGTGTTCTGTTCCGTGGCGGCGCGGAGGAAAAAATCAGGACAAAGCTACTCAAGGATGGGAATATAGATACGATTATTGGTTTACCGGCTAACCTGTTTTTCTCAACAGGTATTCCGGTTTGTATTCTTGTGCTTAAGAAGTGTAAAAAATTTGATGACGTGCTGTTTATCAACGCAAGTGAGTATTACGACAGAGGTAAACGGCAAAATGTCCTTATGCCGGAACATATAGATAGAATAGTTGACACATATCAATACCGAAAAGAAGATGACAAAAAGTATTCACGCCGCGTCTCTATGGAAGAAATCGAGAAAAACGACTATAATCTGAATATATCTCGATATGTGAGTACGGCTGCAGAAGAAGAAATCGTCAACCTTGCAGATGTGAAAGAGAATTTGGATGAAATTGAGGATGCTATTAACCAGGCAAAAGTTAGGCACAACCAATATTTAAAAGAGCTTGGTTTACCTGAGTTGCCATAAAGCGAGGATTTTGTTATCTGAAAGTCGTAATAGATCGCCGTTATGCTGCTAAGTAATACGGCGATTGGCAGAATACATGAAGTTTTTTTTGTGGTTCACCCCGATTTTATAACAACTGATTTCAAGAAAATTGATATTTGCGATATAAAGCGACTTTAAACAGATGCCGCGGCAACAAGGTCGCTTCCCGTGGACGAAACCTCCGTCTGGATAATTTTGTGCCCAGAACTTGCTCAAATTTTGCCAACTCTACTCACTCAAAAAACCTATAAAACGTTTTTGTCTCATAGGTGGCATGATGTATAGCAAATGGGCTGGTTTCCTAAACAACTTATTGCTACAGCATTAACAGCTTTCTGGTTGGGGACGAATTGGGGACGAAAACTGCTGATTCGATCAAGACGGCAACCAAACAGAACCATACAAGAATCGATAAAAGCCTTATGAATCAAGGCTTTAGCATGCAGTGGCATATGGGAACCAAATATCCTATGTTTCCGCATACGGTGCACGTGAGTCGGTTGCTTTGTTAGTGAAGAATATGTAGGACACAAATAACCACCTGATATTCATAATAAACCTGTGCTAAAAATCGAATAAAGCCGTGATAAAATGGGGGAAGGAATGAATGGCGAACTGGAAAAAACCAGATCCATCAAGCCTTTCCCCTGTTTTTTTATCATGACATTATTCAGATTATAATAAACCTGTGCTATTAAATGTTGGGTCAAAAAATTGAGAAAAGGACTGTTTTATAGCAGGAGAGTTTATTTATATGGGCAGCGGGTTATATAGCATGTAGACAAGCAGGAACGGGGGGGATATGTTATGGCACACGTAAAGGCAAATGGCATACAAATTGAGTATGAAATTTTTGGAATGGAAACTAATCCAACAATAGTGCTTATTGGAGGAAATGGTGCTCAGCTAAATTTTTGGGAACCCGATTTTTGTGAAATGCTTGCAAAAGAGAATTTACAAGTTATACGCTTTGATAATCGCGATGCGGGATTGTCTACAAAATTCGATGAGGCTGGTATTCCTGATATGGAAAAAATATACCAGGCGGCACACGAGGGAAAACCAATTAAGACAGCATATACATTGGAGGATATGGCTGATGATGTGGTTGGTTTGCTGGATGCGTTGGAAATAAAGAAGGCTCACATCTGTGGTGCTTCTATGGGAGGTACGATTGCTCAGGTTTTTGCCTATAGGCATCCTTCGCGTATATGCAGTTTAATTTCTATTATGTCATCTACAGGTAATCCGAATAATCCACAAATATCACCAGAAACGTTGGCGATTGTTACAGCAACACCTCCAACTGGACGGGATGCATATATTGATTATACACTACGTATGTGGAAAAATATTTGGAGTAAGGGATTTCCTTTTGAAGAAGAACGTGCAAGCCGGTATTGTGAAGAAAGCTATGATCGTTCTTATTATCCACAAGGAGCTGTACGCCAAAATGCAGCGTTGGTTGCTAATGGGGATAGGAGACAGCATCTTTCATTATTAAAAATACCAACTCTAGTAATTCACGGAACTGAGGATGTATTGTTTCCTGTTGAAGCAGGAAAAGATACAGCACGCACAATACCTAATGCTAAATTACTTTTGATCGAAGGAATGGGACATGATATGCCTAAGGGAACATGGAAATGTATAATCGAAGCCATTGTTAGTCAGGTAAACGACACGTCTCATTGATGTAATGGGGAAACATGAAAATTTGCGGGAGTATTTTCTAACGAAGATACCCCGTTTTTTTTATGTCCTTTTTTAGACACTCATGCTAATTTAAGTTCGTTCGTATAAATCTGGTATCAAGCGAATTGACAAAATAAATAGCAAGGAGTAGTGTAAAATTATATCGAATCGATATATAAATAAACGATATAAGTTACGAAGGAGGAAAGTATGTTAGAGTTTATAATTCTTGGTTTCCTGATGTGTGGAGAAACAAGCGGATATGATCTAAAACAGTGGATGACAAAATCTACTTCCTATTTTTTTGATGCAAGCTTTGGAAGTATCTATCCAGCGTTAAAGAGATTGGGGGATAAACAGTTAGTTATTTTTAAGGAATCTGTGGAGGGAAGCAAGTACAAAAAAGTGTACCAGATTACCGAAACTGGAAAAGAAGCTTTTATGAAGTGGATTGCGGAACCGATTGCTTTCGAAAAATCAAAGCAGGATCATCTGGTGAAGATTTTCTTCTATGAGTTTCTTCCTAAAGAAAAGGCCATTGCCAATTTAAAAGAGCTTATCGAGGTAATCCAGCCAATTGAAAAGAATTTAATCAGTCAGAAGGAGGAAGCAACCGAGAAATACGATGTTAATCAGTTCTTCTATCGATATGCAACAATGGGTTATGGCATTGATTATTATCGTTTTGTCATGAACTGGTGCAACGATATGATTACAAAACTTGAAACTGATACAGAAATGATGTGAAGCGAACGCCTCAACTCGCAATGAGAAAGGATAATTTAACATGAAGATAGTAACGATTATGGGAAGTCCAAAGAAGAATGGAAAAACTGCTACAGCACTTAAATTATTTGAGGGAAACATGCTTGCCCACGGAAATGATGTAGAAAGAGTCAATGTAACGGATTATAAAATTAACGCTTGCCTTGGCTGTTATGCTTGCATGGCGAAAAAAGAGGAGTCTGGTTGTATTCAAAAGGACGACGCGCAGTCTGTTTTTGAGAAAATGGCTGTTGCCGACACGATTGTGATTGCCTCTCCACTTTATTCATTCGACTTAACAGCACAGATAAAGCCTATCATAGACAGGTGTTTCAGCCTATCAAATACCGCTATCCTCAATGGAAAGCGCATGGCACTACTTATCACTTGCGCCGGTCAGGTTGAGAACAATACTGATCTCGTACAGGAATTTTTCCGCAGGGCTTTTGATGGCGAGAACGGAGGAATGTTTCATACAGAATTAGCAGGCAGATATGTAGTGCCGTATAGCGACTCTCCGGATTTTATCGAACGGGCAAAAAAGACCGCAGATACGATGTTTAACGAATTAGAATGATACTGAATATACCCTCAAAAAATTCTTCTATCGATATCGGGTGTCGCAACATTTCGTACAAATAATTGACCGTCTTTTCGTTGGACGGTTTTTCTTTTGTCAAAAAACAACATTATGGTTTAACATAGCCTTTATTTTAGGTGAATAACAGCCACATCTTAATGTAAAATAGATACCTATTTACCGTCAGCACTCATCCCATGTCGAGACCATAGTCCTGTTGCAAAGAAAAAATGTTGTTTTTTTATACATTGTGATATATCTATTTGTTTTAATATGACACACACGTGTCATATTTTCCAAGATATAATTGTTATAATTTAATAAAAGATAGGGGTATCTAAATTGAACAAGTCTGAATGGTTGAAAGGAATCGTACATACTTTTATCGGTATTGGTCGGCCTGGATACAGTGGAGATGGGGGAATTGCTCAGGAAGCTCTCATAAATGGACCAGCAGGAGTAGCTATTGATAGCAATAACGATGTTTATGTTGCTGAAATTTTTAACAATGTTGTGAGAAAAATTGATACAAGAACTAATATTGTTACAACTATTGCTGGATGTGGAGATAAGGGGTTCAGCGGTGATGGTGGACCAGCTGTTAAGGCTAGGCTTAATGGGCCAGAAGGTGTGTTCGTTGACTTATACGGAAATATATACATTGCTGACACTTGGAACCAACGAATTAGAAAAATTGATTCTAAAACTAGAATCATTAAAACTATTGCAGGGAATGGAGAAGCTGGATTCAGCGGCGACTTTGGGAATGCCTGTGATGCCAGCTTGAATTGTCCCTCTGGTGTTGTCAGTGATTCTATAGGTAATGTCTATTTTAATGATTACAAAAATGAAAGGATAAGAAAGATCGATATAAATGGAATAATATCTACCTTTGCAGGAACTGGGGAACCTGGATTTACTGGAGATGGTGGTCCAGCTAATCAAGCTAAAATTAATGATGTCTATGGGTTAGCAATTGATAAGCATGATAATCTTTACTTTGTTGATAGCCTTAATTTCGCGATTAGAAAAATCAATATTCTCTCGGAAATAATTAATACTGTTTGTGGAAAAGGTAAGCCAGGTGAAATTGTTGAGTATGAGTGTATAGACCGTTGTTATCTCGGAGGGAATGCACATCCCAAAGGTACAGTTGGCGGAGACGTACCTCACGGTCTTGATGTAAGTAATGAAGGATACATATTTATTGCAGATACAGGTGTAAATAGGCTTAGAATAGTTGACCCATTTGAAAATCAAGTGTATACCATTGCTGGAATTGGGAAATGCGGCTACTCCGGTGATGAAGGAATTGCTCTAGAAGCAAAAATAAATATACATGGAGTAAGAGTTGATTTAGAGAGTAACATATATTTTGTGGATTTTCATCATCATGTTGTTAGAAAAATTACATTCAAATAGTGCTGGTTCTGTAACTTTGCCAAATAGATCAGATCGTAGGCCACACCAGGTTCAAGCGGCATCTTTTTTATCTACTCAAGGCATGTGTGTTTATTGGATACTAAAAGTGCCGAAGATTGCAGCGTAAAAATGCTCAAGTCAATGCAAAAAAAAAGAGGCACTTGTCAGCACCTAAATATCACCCTATCGTTAGGTTTGCGAGAACTTGACGAAGGAGACTGGAAGGATGCTGAAAATGCTTCAACAGCAGTATATCAGATTTTTACGTGATGGGTCCCTTCATGGATGTGGTGGAAGTAAAGACCAACAGTTACTTACCTACAAGTTGCTCGTCGTCTCATTCCATTACAGCAATACGCCCTTTGTGTATCCAACGCCAGCCGAGAAGCGCTCCTTCTACCTATGAGGCGGTGTCACACATTTTCTCGAATTATTAGAGTAAATTGTAGATCTGTATGCAATTTAGCATCTTCTTTCTACCCAATATGAGAGAATACCTGTACACGAGATAGAACAAATATTTGTTGAAGGACGGTACAGGGAGCATGAGAAAAAGGATAGCAATTGTAACTGGTGCAACAGGTGGTATTGGAAAAGAATTTGCAAGATTGCTCATGAAAGAGCCTGTGGACGAAATATGGGCTGTGGCAAGGAATCAAGAGAAATTAGAACTTTTAAAGTCTGAATACGGAGAAAAAGTTATACCCTTGTCCAAGGATTTATCGAGTACAAAGGACTTATGTGAGATCGGTGAGTTACTGGAGGATACAAAGCCGGTAGTGCAATATCTGATTAATAATGCGGGTTTAGCAAAAATGGGTTCGTATAAGGATTTTACATTAGAAGAAATTGAAAAAACCATAAATGTTAACTGTAAAGCACCTGTGATGCTATCAAACTTATGTATTCCGTACATGGAAAAAGGCAGCTGCATATTGAATATTTCCTCAGCCTCTGCTTTTCAGCCAACCCCATACATCAATCTCTATGCAGCTTCCAAGGCTTTTGAAAGAAGCTATTCTAGAGCTTTAAATGTAGAGGTTGCTTCCCTAGGAATAACAGTAACAGCTGTATGTCCAAGCTGGGTGGATACAGAGATGCTGGAGAAGGAGATAAATGGACATAAAGTCAAGTTTCCTGGTTTGGTTACAGCAAAAGCAGCAGCAGAACAAGCGATGAAGGATGCTAAGAGAGGAAAAGATATGTCAGTCTGCTCTTTTTATGTGAAGTGTCAGCACTTGTACGTAAAGCTGATGCCACAAAAACTCTCTATGAAAATCTGGATGAATGAATTAAAGAAATATCTATGAGCAAACAGATCATCACGGAACGGACGAATCTTTTTGAACCCAATGTATATATTGGCATGTACGTAGAGATAGATGGAAGGCCGCCAGTAAAATTGCTTAAAGAAGCCATTCAAAAAGCATTTCGAAGAAATGAACTCACCATGTCCAAGGTAATTATTGATCAAATGGGACGAGCATATTATCAGAAACTAGAGCAAAGCGGATGCAAGGTCATAATTACAGATAGGGAATGGAAAAAGATATTTGAGGAAAATGAAAAACATCCATTTGCAATAAAGCATGGGGAACTGATGCGGGTGTTTGTAAAAGAAGACGGTAGTATTTTTTTTATGGCGCATCACCTGGTTGGGGATGGAAAGTCAATTATTGTGCTTTTGCAGGACGCATTAAAGTTGTTGACAGGAAATGAAGTTCAATATAAGCCGGCCAATATGGTTACCGAAGATTTTTTACATAAAAAAGCAAAACTTAACTTTATGATGCGGAGATACATATCACATCTAAACACCGTATGGAAAAGAGAGGGACAGTACTATTCCTGGGATGTTTATGATGCCATACATAAGAAATATTGGGGCGGGCACACCTCCAATATTTTGACGCATACCTTTAGCAAGCTAGAAACAGACCGGATTAAAGAGATGGCGAGGGCGGCTAAAGTAACGGTAAATAGCTATCTGATTAGCTCAATCCTTTTTGCCAATAAAGGGGTAAATGAAGTAGGGATAGCGATCGATATCCGTGAGAATGATCATTCAATGTCAAATCAGGTATCTGGCATTGCCATACCCTGTACATATGTAACCCGATCAAAGATACAAGATAATGCAAAGGCCATTCATAAAAAAATTTCTAAAATGTTGAATTCTCCAGCAAAGAAATACTTCGTACTGCTTTTCTTGGCAGAACTTTGTCCAACACTCATCGATGCAGTATTACTTGCCGCACATGGACAGACGCAGAATAAAACAGCGAAAAAAGTGGCGTATGCTTTGGGCTACAAAGGAAAGAAGAAAAGGGATTTAGGTGTTTCTAACCTTGGTGTGATTAATATTCAATCTGATTATGGAAAATACAAAATAAATAATATCACTTTTGTACCACCATCCGTATCCTATGCTGAGCACATTATGGGGATATCCACAATAAATGAGAGAATTACTATTACTTATCATGGCATGAAGGAGGATGAGGAAACCAGCTGGTTTGAATTTGTAAAAAAACATATTGTAGGTGGTATCTGAAATGAAGAACAGGGACTGGCTATTTATAGACGAAAACAGAATTCATAATTTCCGTAGCACCGGAGTTTTAATAAATGACGGAAAAATCCTCATTCAAAGGGGAATTCATGATACTGAGTATGCCCTTCCTGGAGGACATGTTGCTTGGGGGGAAACAAGTGCGGATACGCTTATCCGTGAATATAAGGAAGAGATGGGTGCGGATATATCAGTTGAAAGACTGATTTGGGTGGAGGAAGTCTTTTGGAAGTGGGGGGTACGAGATGCTCATACCATATGTCATTACCATCTAGTCAGCATAAACAGTCCCACGCAGATTCCGCTAAATGGGGTTTTCAAATCACTGGAAACGGATGAGTCCAGATTGATTTTTCAGTGGGTTGACGTTAATGAATTACAGCATTACAAGGTCTACCCTGTTTTTATTAAGGATAAAATTACTAATTTATCAGATGGAATTGAACATTTTGTATCCCGCGATTAATTAGTACAAATGTTGAGAGGCGTAGAAGACATCGGAAGGTTTGATTTTAGATTTAACGTCAATTTGATTATTTTCGGCTTGAATAGTCATACATACATTTTTGTTGTGCTTTATATTTAAGCTGTGCGATGGATAAATAAATGCAGGCCTCTCTGCAGAAAGGAGTAGAAAAATTGTGATATGGATCAAGCGAATGGAAAAGATTCTTGACTATATTGAAGAGCATTTAACTGAAGCCATCGACTTTGATGAAATAGCTAAACTTGCCTGCTGCTCGAATTACAATTTTCAAAGAGTATTTTCATTTTGTATGGAAATTCCGCTGGCGGAATATATTAGAAACAGAAGAATGAGCACAGCGGCTGACGAACTTCGCACTTCTGATATAAGGATACTGGACATTGCAGTTAAGTATGGCTATGAATCACAAGAAGCTTTTTCCAGAGCGTTTATGAAATTTCATGGGGTAACTCCTAAACAGGCGAGGAATGCTAATGTTAAGCTTAAGGTTTGTCCAAAAGCAACATTAATGTATAAGGAGAGCAATAAGCCTATGAATGCATCAAGTTATTTTTTGGAGAAAAAGCCTACAGGAGAACTATTAAGAAATAAACCCCCTAGTCCGATAACTTTGAATTTCCCCGTCTCTATGTGGTCATATATGGAATATACGGGTTATAATTCTAATACGATGCAAACCTACACATTAATAGCAGCTTTGTGCGGAGATACGTATAATGCAGGACTAGCCCTCACAGAAGACTATGGCATTCTGACCGCTGTTGAACAGTTCGGTTATAAATGTGATATATATTCCACACGACAAAGTGACATAAATTATATTCCGGAATCGGAACTAAGAGAGCGCATCATAAATGAAATTATAGTAAATAAAAGACCGGTTATAGCTGTAAATGTGGTTGATTGCTGCTTTGGAGGGGTTATTGTCGGATATAAAGATAGTGGTGAATGTTTATTGAACTGGGGGTATTTCCCGTTTGATTTTTCCGATAACCCTCAGCCAATAATAACGGAATGCAGAGATTGGTACGGAAAAACACAAAAGGTCATATTTATTGATAAATGTTTGAATTTTCATGTCGCCTTGAAACAAATATATATAAACGGTTTGAAGAAAGCAGTCGAATATCTGGGAAATGCTAGAGGACTTAAGACAGAGAAGTTTTTCTTGGAATGGAGAAACCGATTAATGGAGAATGAACCGTTAATCAGCAATGATTATTCCTTAATTGACCCTATGTGGTGTGATTATGCCGAAAAAAGATTCTATGCCGGACAATTTATGTTGCAATTAAAAGCTTTCCTACCTCAATACGAAACAAAGCTAAATCAATTATGGGATATATTTGGAAGGAAAATTAATAGCTTAATGTACGAATATATTGATAAAGTGGATTTAACTCCGGGCGCTGATTGCGATAGCATCAATAAAGTGAAATTAAATGATGAAACAATACGAAAAGAAATGTGCGAAATTGTAAATAGATGCGAGGAAGAAGAACGAAAAGCAGCAAGTCTTATTAGTGATATAATCACTATGCTCGATTTAGAAAAGGATTTAAGCATCACCGAAAATTAGTTATAGACGTGAAAAGCCCAAATAAACTGACTGGGCTTTTTTTGTGAATATACGTGCTATTAGAAGGTTGGCTACGTATGAGGCATATTAGCGACCCAAACCTTGTATTTAAGCGGTCAACCTGAGCTAAATTTTTGACCTGGGGTAAGCAACTCTTGAAATACCTTTGTTATTTTGTATGTAGCCGAAAAAAATGCTCCAAGACGCTGCTGATCCTCACTGCCGTACAGCTACAGTTGGTTTGTGGCCGAGCCGAAACAACAAAAAGCCCTATCGCTTCTGCAGCAAACCGGCTACCTCAGCCTGCCTTGCAAACAGCGCACAGCCGCCAATATGTTCTTCTGCTTCCAGCCCACTTTCCCGAATCTGCCTGAACAGCATGGAGTTTAGCGCATCACGCAGGCTTCCGAATCGAAGATTCACGTCAGAGTATGGAGAAAAAGGACAGGGCTCCGCGTCGCCGAAGGCATTAATGTGAAAAAAGCCACGACCGGCGGCAAGACACCCGCCAAGCACCTTCTCGTCTCCCGGAAACGAGAGAAAAAGAATACCGGGAAAGTGATCTCTTAATGCAGTCAGCCGCTGTTCCAGGAACCCCCGCTCGGCTTCCCCCGGCGCCAGCTCCACGCTTCCGTCTACGGGAACGTATTCTACAAAGAAAACCAGGCGGCACCCGATTCCATATAAAGAGGAAAGAAAAGTCTTCTCCGTGACGGCCCTGAGATTCTCCACTGTGACCGTGATGGATACCCCGAAAAACAAGCCGAGGCGGTCCATGTCCGCCATAGCGCACCGCACTGAGTTATAAATCCCATGGCCTCGCCGACGGTCCGTCTGCTCCTGATCACCCTCAAGACTGACCACCGGGATCAGGTTCCTGTGTCCGTCGAAACGCGCCAGCATCTCCGGGGTAAAGAGCGTTCCGTTGGTGAATACCGGGCACAGCAGTCCGGAAGCTGCCGCTTCGTCCAGCACGTCAGGCCGCGCCAGCGGTTCCCCGCCTGCCAAAAGGGCAAAGGATACACCCATGGCTTTTGCCTCCCGAAATAGCTCTCCCCAGCGCGCTGCGCTCATCTCCGTTTTGGCAATCTGGTCCGTGCAGGTGTGGTTGGCACGGGCATAGCACCCCGCACAGTGCAGGTTACACCGGGTTGCAACGCTGGTAATCAGAAATGGTGGCACGGGATTTCCGGAAGCCTCAGCATGCAGGCGTTTTCGCGCTGCCTCCCGCTGCGTTTTGGCGGCCTGTGTTAGAAAGCGCAGCTCCTTGGGGCTTAGCCGGGAGGAGAGGATCACATCCCGAACCATCCGGCCAATGGCCTCGTTCATGTATTGTGTCAGTTCCACAATCTGTCACTCCTTCTTCTCGTCTGGCAAAAGCAGATTCAGCTGCATATCCAGAACGCGGTTGGCGGTTTCCTCATCAGCCAGGTTCAGCCCGGCATACCGTAGAAACGCATCATCCCGGTAAAAGGCTAACTGAAGGAAAGAGACCATTTCATAGGCGATTACGCGGCATTCCGTCTCATCCCGGCTGCCCCCGAAATGTGCCCGGATTTCCGGTAGGATGTACTGCGGAAGCGTGATTTCCTCCTCCAGAAGCAAGTGAGGAACATACAGCCGGGTATAGCGGCGGTATTTCAAAACCACCAGGCAGATCTGCCGCAGGATGCCGCGCAAGCGCTCCTTAGGGGGCTTCGCCGGGTCATGTGGAAACCTGAAAAGCTCCGAGGAAACATCCATAATTTCCGATACGGCCTGCGCAACCAGCGTATCTTTGGAGCCAAAATAGTAATTGATCATGGCAAGGTTTACGCCTGCGCGTTCGGCGATCTGTCGTGACGTAACCTTTTCCGGCTGCTTTGCTTCCTCCAGTAGGGCAATGGTCGCCTGCAACAGGAGAACCTTTTGATTTTCTTCTTTCATGTTTAGACCTCACAATTAAACGTGTATTAAACATGTTTAATTATAAAAATCGAGGTTGATATTGTCAATAGAAGAAGTGCTATTGTCCTACGCAAAGTCTCCCCTGCATATAATGAACCTGAAACGCTTACATATATTGGATGATCGTGAAATTTAGTTAATGATTGGAGGGAAAGGTATGGATGCGAAAGGAAAAAGTTATCTCAAGGTGTGGCAATCCACCAAGTTCAAGACGCTGCTCTTCCGTAAAAAAAGGTTTATTATCCCGGCGACTGTCTTTTTTCTTCTGTTTTATTTTGCGCTCCCCATCTTGACCTCTTATTCGGATGTGTTGAACAGGCCGGCGATCGGCCCGATTTCGTGGGCCTGGGTGTTTGCGTTCGCGCAGTTTGTCATGACCTGGGCGCTGTGCATCATCTACTCGCGCGTGGCTAGACGGTTCGACCGTCTGGTGGATGAAATCAAACGGGAAATGGGGGAGTCACGATAATGGCTTTCACTTTATTTTGTGCGATTGTACTGCTTACGCTGGTCATTACTTATTTCGCCGCCAAAAAAACGAACAACACCAGCGAGTTTTACACGGCGGGCGGTGGGCTTAAGGGTTGGCAGAACGGAACGGCGATCGCCGGCGACTATATGTCTGCGGCATCGTTTCTCGGCATTGCCGGTTCTATCGCATTAGTTGGCTTTGATGGCTTCTTTTACAGCATCGGTTTTCTGGTCGCTTATCTGGTTGTGCTATACCTAGTCGCCGAACCGCTCCGCAATTTGGGCAAATATACGGTGGCGGACATGATCGCCGCCCGCTTTGCCAACAAAGAAGTGCGCGGCATTGCAGCGCTGAATACGATTGCGATCTCGATCTTTTACATGATTGCACAGCTTGTCGGAGCGGGTGCGCTGATTAAGCTGCTGCTCGGTCTCGATTTTGCCACCTCCGTTCTGATCGTTGGCGTGTTGATGACCGTTTATGTCGTTTTCGGCGGCATGCACGCCACGAGCTGGGTACAAATCACGAAAGCAATTCTGCTGATGGGAGGTACCCTCGTCATCTCGGTTATGGTTTTCGCAAAATTTGATTTCAGCCTGACGGGCATGTTCGAGCATATGAAAACGGCGACGCCGTTACTGGAAAAATACCTCGATCCAGGCAACAAGTACAAGGTGCCGCTGGAGACGTTGTCGCTGAACCTGGCGCTAGTGCTCGGCACAGCCGGGCTGCCGCATATTTTGACTCGCTTTTTCACGGTTAAGGACGCCCGTACCGCCCGCAGCTCTGTCGTCTACGCCACCTGGATTATCGGCATCTTTTATGTGATGACCATCTTCCTCGGCTTTGGTGCCGCCGCATTCGTTGGCGCTGAGCAGATTACGGCCGTCGACAAAGCTGGCAACATGGCCGCTCCACTGCTGGCTAAGGCGCTTGGCGGCGACTTCCTGTTCGCATTCATTTCGGCGGTCGCGTTCGCGACGATCCTCGCCGTCGTCACCGGCCTCGTCCTGTCCGCGGCATCCGCCTTCGCGCACGACTTCTACGGACAGATCGTCCGGCGTGGCAAGGCGACCGAACAGCAACAGCTGCGCATGGCCCGCTGGGCGTCGATCGGAGTATCTGTCATTTCCATTGTACTGGCACTGTTCGCGCAGAAAATGAACGTCGCCTTCCTCGTCTCGCTAGCGTTTGCCGTCGCAGCAAGCGCAAACCTGCCGGTCATCCTGTTTACCGTATTTTGGCGAAGATTCAACCGGATGGGGGCTATCTCCGGCATGCTCGTTGGTTTGTTCAGCACCGTCATCCTTGTGGCTCTTAGCCCGAACGTATGGGATCCGGAACCCGGCAAGGCGATTTTGACCGGAACGGCCATATTTCCGATGACGAATCCGGGGATCATTTCGATACCGCTGGGTTTCCTTGCAGCGTTTATCGGCACGCTGTTTTCACGCAGTAAAGACGAAGCCAAATACGCCGAAGTGCTCGTTAAAGCGAACACGGGCGTATAGCCGGATAGTGACGGGGCGTATTTGAACGCATAGCCTAAAATAGGTATAATTAAATCAAAATATAGCTATGCAAGGGGAGTGCACGATGTTAATCAAGCCGTCGGCCAGTATCCGGCAAAATTATAATGAAATTGCTGATTTATGCAAAACTACTGGGGAACCGATTTATTTGACCAAAAACGGCGAAGGAGATCTCGTTGTGATGGACATCGAAGCGTTCTCCCGTCGCGAGAAGATGCTGAAGCTAAGAGAAGAACTGCTTGCTGTTCAAGAGGATCGCTTGGCTGGACGTAATGGCGTATCGCTGGACGAACTGGATGCGTATTTGGATAGCGTTATTGAAGAGGTTCAACATGGAAAGAACACCCCAATATAAGATTATTGTTTCTGATCGGGCCCGCCAAATGCTGGCGAGTCATTTACGTTTTCTTGCCGAGAAGAGCCCAGCAGCCGCTCGTAACACGAAAAACGAATTGATACAAGCAATACGTTCATTGACAAGGATGCCGGAACGCTATCCTTTTCTGGATGCAGAGTTTATACCTCCAAACAAATATCATAAGATGTTTGTGGAGAAGTGGTATCTGGTGTTGTATCAGATACAAGATGAGATCGTGTATGTTGATCACATTGTAGATTGCAGACAGGATTATCGCTGGCTGGTACGATAACAAGTCCATAGGAAAAGCGATAGGATCCCCTGACAAAGGGGGTCCTTCTGCATTTATTTAGGTGTATTCGTGTTATATTTTATGGAAAGCACTAAATAAGGAGGAGGGATTATATGTCAAACGAAGAACTGCTCTATGTGTTGCAAGGCCGTTTTGAGAAAAACATGAACCGCCATTTAGGTATTGAATGGGATCAGGTACGAGTAGAGCTGGAAGCTAAACCTGAAAAACTAAGGTCACTTGGTGAAATGGAAAGAACCGGCGGTGAACCAGATGTGGTTGGATATGATGCATCGACGGGAGAATACATTTTTTATGATTGTTCTGCGGAAAGTCCTAAAGGTCGCAGAAGCGTTTGTTATGACCGTGAAGCGCTGGAATCAAGGAAAGAGCATAAACCGGCCAATAGCGCAATGGATATGGCAGCTGACATGGGTATTGAACTTCTGACGGAAGAGCAATATCGCGAATTGCAGAAATATGGAAAGTATGATGCGAAAACATCGAGCTGGTTGAAAACACCTGCTGAAATTAGAAAGCTCGGCGGCGCTATTTTTGCGGACTATCGTTATGGACAGGTTTTCGTATATCATAATGGGGCGGAGTCCTATTATGCCGCCAGGGGATTCCGCGGCTCGTTAAGGGTGTAAATAGCTAAGATAGGCAATATAAAGGAATTTGGAGGTGCCATAAATGAAACTAATCATTATTCGCCACGGAGACCCTGATTATTCGATCGATTCTCTTACGGAAAAGGGGTGGCGGGAAGCTGAAATGCTGTCCGATCGAATTGCGGAAATGGACGTCAAGGCCTTTTATGTATCACCTTTAGGACGGGCAAAGGATACGGCATCGCTCACGCTGAAAAAGATGAATCGCGAAGCTGAGGTTCTTCCCTGGCTCCGTGAATTTCAAGCCCCGATAATGGATGAAGTCACGAAAAAGGAACGTATTCCTTGGGACTGGCTTCCTGCCGACTGGACGAAGGTGAATGAGTATTATGATAAAAATCTTTGGCACACCGCTCCGGTGATGCAGTCCGGGCATGTGATTGACGAAGCGGTGCGCGTATACTCCGGCCTGGATGAAATCCTAAGCAACCACGGATACGAGCGTGATGGGCAACTATACCGTGCGGTTAAACCGAACAACGATACGATCGTTCTGTTCTGCCACTTCGGCGTTGAGTGCATCATGCTGGGACATCTGCTTGGCATTTCTCCGATGGTCCTATGGCATGGTTTTTGCGCAGCTCCCACCTCTGTAACCACACTGATTACCGAGGAGCGTCGAAAAGGAATCGCCTACTTTAGAATGAGTGCTTTTGGCGATACTTCACATTTATACGCTGCAGGTGAAAAACCCGCATTTGCGGCAAGATTTTGTGAAACCTATGATAATATGGACGAGCGTCACGATTGATAGGACGAAAGCAAATCGTCTATTGCGGCATTTCATCTTTGATGGCTTCAATTACAGCACTTAGTGCCGCCAAATCTTTTTCAGGAACGCCGGATATGCACAACCTAAGGTTTTGTTCTACTTGATCGGCTATATAAAACTGTGAAGAAGAGCTAACCCGAATGTTATTTGCGGCTAGCTTTTCTGCAACCCGTTGGACCGAAACTTCGGCAGGCAGCGTTAACCATAGAAAAAGGCCCTGCTTGGGAACGTGAAAAGATAAGCCTGCCGGGCTCGTACGGGTGAGAATGGCTTTGGCTTTCAACAATTTGCGCTTGTAGCATGTGTTCACTTTTTGTATGTGCTGGTCATACATTCCTGATTTTATGAAGAAATCGAGTGCGCCCTGCGTAATGCTTGATGTGCTTATATCCAGCAGATACTTTTGATTAATGATAGGCTCATAGAGGGTATTTGGCATAACCAGTGCCCCCAAACGGATCCCCGGTATAAAGGTCTTAGAGAAGCTGCGAATGTAGATCGTCAGTTGATTTGTATCATAATAATATAACGGTAGGTTACGCTTATCGGTTCCTAGGTCGGCTAAATAATCATCCTCAATTAACAGGACTTGATAGCGGTAACAGAGCTCCACGATTCTTTTCTTATCTTTTTCCAGGAGTGAATATCCCGTTGGATTGTGGTGTCTCGGAATGATGTAGAATGCCTTAATATGCTCCTTTTTGAAAATGCACTCCAGTTCATCCAGATGAATGCCGTGAGCGGATCGGCTTATTCCTACGCAGTCAATATTAAGACTTTTCGCCATATCCAGCGCCAAATGATAGGTTGGTGTTTCTACTAACAGCTTGCCATCGGATGGGCTGGGGAATAAGGCTTTCAGAGACAAATAAATCCCTTGCTGCGCCCCATGAGTGATCAGGATTTGTGAACTCGAGGCGTAGACACCATTTTGCTCGAACCTTCCTTTTAAGGTTTCTCTTAAATCTTTTAAGCCTAACGGTGTTTCGTAGTTAAAAAGAGTTTTCTTATGCTCTTCAATGGCCCGGTTCATGGCATGAGTAAATGCTCTATAGGGAATCAAAGTGGGGTCCGGCGTTACGGTTTGAAAATCGATGCTTTTGGATATAGCCACCTCTTTCATATCAGCTCCGGCATAATAGTAGCCGCCTCTTGGCACGCAATAAAGAAGATGCATATCCTCCATTTCCTTATACGCTTTATTCACCGTAATTTTATTGACAGAAAGCCTTTTGGCCATTTCCCTGCACCCTGGAAGCCTCTCCCCGTTGCGAATTTTCCCCTGTTCAATCTCGTTCATGAGATAGCTTTTTACCAGTTCTGTTTTATTCATGATTCCATCCCCTGAAAATGACATCAACATAAGCTGTAGTAGTACAGATTCAATTTCGAATGTTTGAACTATTCATATCTGAATTATATACTGATGAATCATAAAAAGGATATGAAGGGATGGGGATATATGATGAAAGTACTAGAGGCTCGGGACTATAAAAAGGTGATACCGATCATTCGAACTGCGGACATCAATACGATGTTTGCAATATCTGTGTTGGAAGGAAAGGTAGACGGTACAGTGTTCGTCGATGAAGAGGCCTCACCGGCTGCATTTTATATCCTTCATCCCTATGGAATGGCTTTGCTTTATGGCGAATCCAGCAGGGAAGATTTTTATGTAAAGCTGGCAGCTCATATGCTCAATTTAGAGAATGCCCGGAATGAGTATGAATGGCTGCAGGTATATCCTGCTTCACTCTATTCGAAAATAGATGCTATCTTGGGAAGCCATTTGATCAAAAAAGCCCCGAATGAACCGTATAAAAAATCGTTCGTACCGGAAGAAGATAAAAAGGTATTAGAGTATCAGAGAATCAATTTTGCTTTTAACAAGGAAAAATACTTTGCATTTAAAAGAGACTTTATGAATAAGGACTGCAAAATTGTTGCCACATCGGAAGCTATTTTTAATCAGTTAGAGGGAAGTGTAGTGCCTAAGTTCTTCTGGAATAGTTCCAGTGATTTCATAAATAATGGGATAGGCTATACTATATTATCAGAGCATGATATTCCTGCATCCACGGCCTTTGCATCCTTTATTATCGATAATAAGCTTGAAATCGGAATTGAAACCTGTAAAGAAAATCAAGGTTCAGGTTTCGCTTCCCTTGTATGTGCCAAACTAATTGATTATTGTATTGTAAATGGTTATGAACCGGTGTGGTCATGTAATTCCGGAAATCTGGGCTCAAGGAAGCTTGCGCATAGATTAGGTTTTGAGGAATCGAAGAGAATACCTTATTACCGTCTATCAAAATGATTCTCATAAAGAGAGGTCAGTGCAATGACAATTCCATCCAAAAAGATAATGGTTATCATTAAAGTAATTGCAGTGATTGCAGTAATTGCTCTGGCTATAGCCGTTATCGTGCGTCCTGAAGCTGATCGAAGTGATAAAGCATCCATAACAAACATGATTCGTGAATATACCAAGGATAAAAGTGATGTTAAATTAACCGTCGGGCTGCTGAAGGGGCATAAAATAAGCTATAAAGTATATGGAGTCGGTGCCAAAGAACTTGACCCGGTTGAATACGAGTATGAAATAGGTTCTATATCAAAGACCTTTACCTCATCCATGCTTTGCAAAGCAGTTGCCGACGGCCGGGTAAATCTGAGCGATTCCATATCAAAGCATCTTCCACTGGATCCCCACACTTTTTACCCTACGATACTAAGCCTTGCCACGCATACGTCGGGATATGGAGAATACCCGTTCGACGCCTCTACTCTCTCTGAAGAAGAACTGGAAGCGATAAATACCAAGTTTTATGAAAAAAGGCTGAACATCTATCAGGGAATCAATAGAGAGGATACCCTTGGAAGAATAAAATCAAATGTTTTACAGGACAAGCCTTATGGTTGGGAGTACTCAAATTTCGGCATCGCCGTGTTAGGTACGGTTCTTGGTGAAGTATATGACACTACTGTAAAACAACGGTTTGAAAGCTTTATTAAGAACGAGCTGGGCCTTACTAAAACCCGGCCTGGAAATGGAACCGGAAATCTGAACAGCTACTGGACATGGAATGATGACGATACCTATTTTGCCGCTGGCGGACTTGTTTCTACGGTAACCGATTTATTAAAATATGGCCGGATGCATCTTGATGATTCTCCCGGATATCTTGCTTTATCGCATAAAACCTATCAAACTTTTGAAAAAGACGGTTTTGCCATGGGACTTGGATGGCTGATCGATCCCGAAAAAGGGTATCTGTGGCACAATGGAGGGACATCCTCCTGTACAAGCTTTATAGGTATCGATAAAGAACACGACACCGCTATTGTAATACTGTCAAATTATCCGGCAAAAGAGGGCACTAAAGATGAGGATGCTCTGGATATTTTGGGATATGCGCTTCTTGATAGCTTAAGCCATGGAGCGTATGTTCAATCCGGGTTGAATTAATGTTTATATGAGATGGATCGTATATAAGACATAAACATGACATGCTATTGTCAGGTTATATGCCTTATATTTATTTTGGGGTGATATTATGCAGATCAGCAGATTATTTCAAATCATATATATCCTGTTGGAAAAGGGAACAACAACCGCCAACGAATTGGCTGAACGTTTTGAAGTTTCGGTCAGAACAATCTACAGGGATGTCGAGGCTTTGAGCCAGGCGGGAATTCCAATCTATACAAGTCAGGGAAAAGGTGGCGGGATCTCTCTGACGGATAAGTTTATATTGAATAAATCGCTGCTTTCCGAAAAAGAGCAGGATGAAATTTTGCTTGCTTTACAGAGCTTGTCTGCTGTTCGATATCCTGAATTTGACGAGGTACTGTCAAAGTTAAGCGTTCTTTTCATGAAAAGTAATGTTAACTGGATCGAAGTGGATTTCTCTTCCTGGGGAAGTGAGCAACGGCAAAAGGAAATATTCAGCCTGCTTAAAAATACCATACTGGAACAGCGGGTAATAGCCTTTTCCTATTTCAGTGCTGCCGGTGAAAAAAGTGAACGACTTGTAGCACCTATGAAACTGCTTTTCAAGAATAAATCATGGTATCTTCAAGGGTATTGCCTTCATCGGATGGCCTGTCGGACCTTCAAAATAACACGGATGTCGGACGTTCGCGTCATAGGTGATTCCAGCGCGTACGAGTTCAAACAAGAGCAAATGACAACGGCAGCCCCGAATGATTCCGCTGAGATAAAAATACCTCTTAAGCTTAAAATATCGGCAGCCGGAGCCTACCGTGTGTATGATGATTTTGACGAGAAGGATATTACAAAAAATGAGAATGGTTCATACACGGTCAACGTTGTTATGCCGGGCGGCGAATGGATTTACAATTATCTTTTTTCCTTCGGTCCACTGCTTGAAGTCATTGAACCTCAGAATATTCGATTTGAGATGGCTGCTCGCATAAAAGATTTGATGGGCAAATACGCAATATAACTTGACGTACTGTCGTCAGGTTATGTTGGATATACTGGGCATGCAAATTAATTAAAAAGGAGGTAATGAAACATGGAAAATAGTCCATTTCTATTGGATATGAGCAAGGAACTTGAAGGCAAACGGGTACTTGTAACAGGCGGAACTAAGGGTATTGGTCAGGCTGTCGTTCAGCGCCTGCTGAGAACGGGCGCTACGGTAATGACAACTGCGCGGTCTCAGCCGGATGATCTGCCTGATGGCGTCGGCTTCATTCAAGCGGATGTCAGCAAACCGGAGGGCACTGAAAAAATCATCAGGGAAACCTTTGAGAAATTCGGCGGTTTGGATATTTTGGTCAACAATGTAGGGGGATCATCAACATCAACTGCGGGTGCTTTGGTATTAACCGATGACGATTGGCAGACAACTTTTAATGCCAACCTGTTTTCCTCTATCCGTTTGGACCGGGGCTTTCTGCCTTTCATGATCAAGCAGCACAGCGGAGTAGTTATTCATATTTCATCCATTCAGCGCAAGCTTCCCGGGAATATGACAATGGCTTATTCGGCAGCTAAAGCGGCGCTAACCAATTACAGCAAAAATCTTGCAACACAGTTCGGGCCGGACGGTATACGAATAAATACCGTAGCTCCGGGATTTACCGAAACAAAAGCAGCCGAGCGGTTAATCGAAAGAATGGCATAGAATTCCGGAAGTGATTATAATGCCGCACGTCAGCTATTAATGGATGCCCTTGGAGGCATACCTCTGGGGCGGCCCGCAAAACCGGAAGAAATCGCGGAATTGGTGGCATTTCTTGTATCTGACAGAGCCTCTTATATAACAGGATGCGAATACGCTATTGACGGCGGAACAATACGCACGATCTGATAATTGATTAGAAGGAGAATAAAAACATGGATATAAATCAGCTTCCACAAATAATAAATGATTTTTTGAACGCCTCGAATAAGCCTGATCCGAATGCCTTTGTCGATTGCTTTTCAGATGATGCGATTGTGGTTGACGAGGGACAAGAAAGAATTGGCAAAGCGGCGATAAAAAAATGGAGTGATGAAAACCACTTTGGAGCCAATGTTACGCTTGAGCCGAGGAATGCAAGACGGGACGATGATGAGATTATAGTCGCCTGTAAGGTTGACGGAGATTTTGACAAGACAGGTTTACCGGACCCTCTTGTGCTCAGTTATTATTTCCGTATGCAGGATGGAAAAATAGCGAGGCTGTATATTGAATTATCTTAAAGATATGTGCATGTGGAGTAACGCTGCATTTACCTATAAGAAAGCTGCCTATATTTAACGAGGCGGCTTTTAATAATTTATTGGAGTAAATCCACTTCTAGTAAACTGTAAAATCAAAAAGAATAGAGACAGGGCGATCTCCTTGTGGAAGAAAGTAGTCATCACAACAAACTTTCACATCAAGGATTGCCTTGACACAAAAGTGTCTCTATTATAAATTAATAAATGTACTTTATAAATCATATTTATTAAGTGATTAATAATCCACGAATTAGTTGAATCTACGAAAAAAGTCATACAACGACGAAAGAAGGTCTATCATGGCAACTTGGTTTCTCATTATTATTTATCTGGCGTTTATTAGCTTGGGACTTCCGGATTCTTTGCTTGGATCGGCATGGCCGGCGATGTGGCCCGACTTAGGCGCTTCCTTTGGCTCCGCAGGAATGGTGTCCATGATTGTAGCGGGAGGGACCATCATATCCAGTTTAGCAAGCGGGAAGTTAATTCAACGATTGGGGACGGGAGCAATTACTCTGATCAGTTGCTTGATGACTGCGGGTGCGTTACTGGGATTTTCAGCGGCACCATCGCTCATCTGGCTTGCTATTTTAGCCATTCCTCTTGGCCTTGGCGCAGGTTCTGTCGATGCGGCTCTGAATCATTATGTAGCTGAAAATTATGAGGCTCATCATATGAACTGGCTGCACTGTTTCTGGGGCGTGGGGGCAACCGCGGGACCAATCATTATGTCTTATTATATTGCCGAACATAACTCCTGGAGGGGCGGCTACACGGCGGTATCTATGATACAGTTCGCACTTGTCATTATTTTGCTCATAACACTCCCCCTATGGAAACGTGTTGCTGCAAGTCGCCAGCTTGAACGTTCACAACATGAGGTTCAGCCTGACCAAGCCCCATCCGAGCTGCCGCAGCCAGAGGGGAGCGTCAACGGTAGTGTACTCCGCATCAAAGGTGTAAAAAATACACTCATTACCTTTCTTTTCTATTGCGGGGTTGAAACTACGGTAGGACTATGGGGAGCCAGCTATCTGGTTGGCGCTAAAAATAT
Organism: Paenibacillus puldeungensis; assembly: GCF_042678945.1. NCBI lineage: Bacteria > Bacillati > Bacillota > Bacilli > Caryophanales > Paenibacillaceae > Paenibacillus > Paenibacillus puldeungensis. The sequence continues at coordinate 123,409 of NZ_JBHTLM010000001.1, forward strand.
GGCAGCAGAGACAGCCGCAGGCTGGGTCTCTTTATATTATGGTGGAATTACAATTGGGCGACTAGTTACCGGCTTTATTACGATGAAGGTTCACAATCGGCTGCTGATCCGGTATGGTCAGCTTGTTACCCTTGTTGGCGGGATGATGCTTTTGCTGCCTCTGCCGATCTCTTTTTCGCTCATCGGATTTATTTTGATCGGACTTGGGCTTGCACCTATCTATCCTGGCCTTATTCATGAAACACCTGCCCGGTTCGGAAGTGAAAACTCGGCAAAACTTATAGGGTATCAGATGGCTGTCGCCTATACGGGATCCACATTGCTTCCTCCGCTGTTCGGAGTACTTGCCACAGAGACGGGCATCGGCTTATTCCCGACTGTTGTGCTTGCTTTCCTTATTTTCATGCTGCTGAGTACAGAGAAGATAAACTACATTTTGAGCAAACGAGAGAAAGTGAGAAATTAGATAGAAGGGAAAGCTGGGCATGGGCAAAAAAGTGAATCTGATCAAAGAGATGAATCTAAATAAAGTTCGCAGCGTATTAAAAGAGGCTTACACCGCTACGAAACCCCAGTTAGCAGAGCTCACGGGCCTCAGTGTGGTAACTATCAATTCATTGGTAAACACATTGCTAGATGCCGGGGAGGTGTTTCCCGATACGATCTTGACTTCCGATGGTGGGAGACCTGCCGCTTCTTTTCGCTATAACAGTGGATTCCGTATGGCTTTGGTGATTTACATGCACGAATATCATGGGCGGGACACTGCGTTTTACTACGTTATCAATTTGCGGGGGGAGGTCGTTGAGAGAACTCTGCAGCATTTAGTGGATGTTGATGTGGAAAGCTTTGACGCCCAAATCGAAAAGCTGTTAGGCAAATTTCCGCAAATTAAAGTCATTTGTTTTGGAATTCCAGGCGGTGAAGTGAACCAAAAGCTTGTTATCAGCGATTATGAAAAAATGAGAGGCAAGTCTCTTTCAGGCCATGTTGGGGAAAAGTTTCACCTTCCTGTCCTGGTCGAAAACGATATTAACTCGGCTGTCATGGGCTACTGCCATGGGAATGAGATTCAGGATGATCAATGTGTCATTGGAATTTATTTTCCAGACAAGTATCCGCCGGGAGCTGGAATCTATTTGCATGGGGACGTATATAAAGGGAGAAATGGCTTGGCTGGAGAAATCGCATTTCTTCCCTTCGGAATGGACTGGGCATCTTTTGATTACAATCCTGCAGAAATCGAAAAATTTATTATCAAAACCATCCGGGCATTTTGTTGTATGTACAATCCGGATCGAATTGTGCTTTATGGAGATCGTTTCAATCAAGCCACCTTAAATATGATTCGCGAAAAATATCAGTCTCCGGTTGAGAAAATTATGCTTCCTGAGATCATCCTATCCACGGAATTAAACGCTGATTTTGAAGCCGGTATTAAACAGCTTGCTATAAAAATAATTGATACCGAACAGCACTCAGCACTTGATTGTTAATCAAGTTAGGAGTAAACTGTTCACAAACAATTGGTTTAAATGTTTAAACATTTAATCATACGAGATAGGGTGATCACCAGCATGGGGAAGCAGGCACTGGATATTTTTCGAGAAAGCCTTCCGATTCTTCAAGTATTAAGCGATCCGAACCGTCAGGATATTTTACTTTTCCTTTCCGAGAACGGTAAGATGACGGTCAACGAAATTACAGAACGGTTGACTTTATCGCGGCCGGCGGTTTCCCATCATTTGAAGCTACTCAAAAATGCAGGAGTCATTAAAGTCGAACAATTGGGCACCCAGCGTTATTATTATTTATCCATGCAGGAATCGGTAGACTTGTTAAAAAGGCTATTGGTCGCCTTAGAACGGGATTGTCTATAGGCTGATTTCATGAGAGGAGGAACATGGGAATGAAACCATGGACATTGGAGCAGGTTGAGCAAATTTTGCAGGAGCATCGCAAGAAATTTCACTCTGGCTATACGCGCAGCGTGGAGTTTCGCTTGGAGCAGCTAAAGAAGCTGTCGGATGCGATCAGACGCAATGAGCAGCAGTTACTGTCTGCGTTATATCAAGATTTGCACAAGGATGAATTTGAAGCCTATTCGACTGAAATCGGCTATACGCTGGACAGCATCCGATACATGAGTAAACACTTGAAGCAATGGATGAAGCCGAGAAAAGTAAAAACACCGTTCTATCACGCATTTTCGAAAAGCTGGATGCATAAGGAACCCTATGGGACTGTTCTAATCATCGGCCCCTTTAATTATCCATTCCAGTTGCTGATTGAACCTCTGATCGGTGCGATTGCGGCAGGGAATACTGTGGTTTTGAAGCCGTCCGAGAATACACCGACGGTTGCCGCCGCCGTCAAGAAGCTGATTCAAGAAACCTTTGATGAGACTTATATCCGTGTGATTGAAGGGGAGAAGGAAACCACCTCGGCGCTGATTCATGCTCCCTTTGACTACATCTTTTTTACTGGAAGCGTACCTGTCGGCAAAATCGTCATGGAAGCTGCGTCCCATAACCTTGTTCCCGTCACACTTGAGCTTGGGGGGAAAAGCCCAGTCATTGTGGACCGGACAGCGAACCTTGATGCTGCGGCCAGCAGAATTATTTGGGGGAAGATGATGAACGCAGGTCAGACGTGTATTGCCCCGGATTATGTTCTTGCGCACGAGGATATTAAAGAGGAATTAATTGAAAAGATGAAAGTTGTCATTACAGGCTTTTATGGACCAGATGCAAGCCAAAGCAAGGATTATGGCCGAATCGTAAATGAACGCCAGTTCGACCGGTTAGCCTCCATATTGGAAACAGATCAAGCCAACGTTCTATTTGGCGGCAAGAAATCCAGGGAGGAGCTTTATATCGAGCCAACGCTGCTGGCTGCGACTTCCTGGTCGGACGCTGCCATGCTGGATGAAATTTTTGGCCCGATTTTACCGATTATGGGCTTCCGGCAATTGGACGAGGCGATTGAGATGGTGAACAACCGTCCCAAACCGCTGGCGCTGTACTTGTTTACCGAACAGGATCATATCAAAAAGGAAGTGCTTTCTCGCGTATCCTTCGGCGGAGGCTGTGTGAACGATACGATCAGCCATGTTGCCAATCACCATCTGCCCTTCGGAGGCGTAGGCAATGCCGGGATCGGTGCTTACCATGGAAAATACAGCTTCGATCAGTTTTCCCATACCAAGAGTGTCATGACCAAAAGCACTAAGCTGAACATAAAATTCTTATTTCCGCCGTACGGAGACAAGGTAAAGTGGGTTAGAAAAATTATGCGTTAATGCCGCATTTGGCGGTGAGAAGGAGGCTGAAGAATATGAATGTGCAATTTTCATCGTTGGCTGATGTGAAAAAGGAACTGCTGGGAATGGATGATCGTGACGTCATCAAGACAACACAATGGCCGCTCTATGAGATTCTTGCCCATTGTGCCCAAACCATAGAATATTCCATGACCGGCTACCCTCAAATGAAGCCCAAAATTGTGAGAAATACAATTGGACGCATGGTCATCAAGAAATTTTTGAAGCAGGGTTATATGAAGCATAATTTGACGGCACATGTACCGGGTGCGGCCAAGATCGAAAAACAGGGAACGGTCAGGGAAGGAAATGCTTTGCTGCTAAAGGCAATCAATGATTTTGAGGAATATAAGGGGCCGCTAGCTCCCCATTTGATATTCGGAGAACTAAGCAAAGAGGAGTATGATCGGTATTTTACCATGCATATCGCGGATCATTTCTCTGAATTGCAGCTTGCTAGCTAAGCCCAAAATATCGCGATAGAGGTTGCTTTGATAGCAGCCTCTTCTTTTATAAGTCATTACGCTATTTTGCACTTTTGAAATAGTTGTATTCATGTAGAAAATGAATGGCCCAAAATGTGAGATCACATGTAATAGCATGATCTGATTTATAATCATCGGCAAGTCCTAATTCGCAATAAGGACCGGGATACATAAGATTTAGCTTAAATTTACTCTTCTCATAATTGCTATCAAATTTAACACGAAGCCCATCATTTTTATGTAATTCTTCTTGTAAAATTTCCGCGGTTTGCTTTGTTGCGGTAACCATTTCACCAATGCCACAACGGTTGATATCTGTTAGAACTCTTCTATTACAAACCAATTGTTTTCGCCAGTCGCCATAAGGTTTTATAGGCATACTGAACCCACCGCATGGGGCGTAATATCGATTTCCGAGTTTAATATGATAAGGGCTCTTCTCAGGCGTGATTTCAATTAGGTGATTGATTGCTTCGGCTAGTTGTTTCTTGGATGCTTCATTCCTCCATAGAGACGTATGAGAAAGAGTTTCTAAGTGATACATGCATGGCCACTGCTGTCCGATTTCCAGATAAGGATAATTATATTTTCGTTTTGCATTTTGTTTGAAAGTTGCAATATCCATGATACTTGAGCGTGATTCTATGCTTGTAAAAGCATCAAGACTAATGTTGATCATACGTTGGCAGTACCGATCCCCGTATCCAAGCAGTGCAATTACCGTATCAATTAATAGCTGCAGTCCCCAACCGGCTTCGTTTCCCAAATAGCGTTCCTTAAATCTGGTGATCTCAGGTCTGTGATATGAAAATTCGTGCTCTAAGACTTCATCGTCTGTAAGAGCGTCTATAAATCTTTTTATAATAAGACTATCTTTCGGTATCCCATAATTCGATAAAAGTCTTGCTGCAACCTCGCCATCCTGCAAGGCAGTCTCTTTGAATTTATCCCCGCTATGCATCCCGATACCTATATAGCCATTTTCTTTTTGATAGCCTTCGACAAGCTTGAATTTTGGGGAGTCAAATACTTTTTCAAGCAGGTTCTCTTCTTCATTTTTGTTGATGTCATGTAAGATTTCCTTGTGCAGACGGTACTTAATGATATGACTTCCATTCTCTAATAGGAAATCAATTGATTTATCAATACTCATTTTATGGACCACCTTTGAAAGTCATAAAGATACAAGTTTCTTCCAAATTATAATGTAGCACTATAAGAGAAAACCGTCTATTTTGTTATTTACAGCAGCTGTTGTAAAAAGCAAAAAGGGCCCAAGCTGTGGGGAATGCTTCATCTTCAACGATGAGAATGTGTGCCATAATTACACCTCCGCACCTATCTTAGCATAGGTACTAAGCTAGCCAATGTAAGGAAGTTGTAAAAAATTGAAGGTAAAATCTTTAATTTACAAAGTAAAATGTATCCGCTTACCTCCTATAATTTACTATTAAAGGAGGTGAAAGTAAGACGATCTCGGAATATGCAGAACTACAAAAAATATTTGAGGAGGGAAAGATATGTTTAAGTTCAATAAGAAAATTTTGACTTTATGCCTTGCGGCTTCAATGAGTTTTGGCTTGTTTGGAGCAACCTCAAATGCAGCGACGGACTATTGGCAAAATTGGACCGATGGTGGCGGAACAGTAAATGCAGTTAATGGCTCTGGTGGCAATTACAGTGTTACATGGCAAAATAGCGGCAACTTTGTTGTCGGTAAAGGCTGGGTTACCGGATCACCCAATCGGACAGTAAACTACAATGCCGGCGTATGGGCCCCTTCCGGCAACGGGTATCTGACGCTTTATGGCTGGACGAGAAACTCACTCATCGAATATTACGTCGTTGACAGCTGGGGAACCTATAGACCGACTGGAACATATAAAGGCACCGTGACCAGTGACGGGGGCACTTATGACATCTATACGACGATGCGTTACAATGCACCTTCCATTGACGGCACACAAACTTTTCAACAATTCTGGAGCGTCCGACAGTCGAAGAGAGCGACCGGGAGCAACGCTGCCATCACTTTTGGCAACCACGTTAACGCATGGAAGAGCAAAGGAATGAATCTGGGAAGCAGTTGGGCTTACCAGGTGTTAGCGACAGAGGGATATCAAAGCAGCGGGAGTTCTAACGTAACGGTGTGGTAACGGTTAATCTTTAAATATTTCAGAGGCCGTTCGGTCTTACAGCCGACGGCCTCATTATGTTATCCCTATCGTTTAAAGGAGATCTATCAATGAGAAAATGGTTGGTGTTCCTTTTAATAGCAGTAATTGTCGTTATCAGTGCCTGTTCGCAAGAAAAGCCAAGAAAGAATGATAACTTGGTATTCGTCAAAGGTGGGGCCTTCATCAACACACAGTCCAGCTACTATGGAAAAGAAATAACTCTATCGAACTTTTATATCGGCAAATATGAAGTAACACAAAAAGAGTGGATGGAGGTCATGGGCAGCAATCCCTCCGGGTTCACAGGCGACGATTTGCCGGTAGAAATGGTAAGCTGGTACGACGTTGTCGAATACTGTAATCAAAGGAGCATAAAAGAGGGCTTAGAACCTTATTATAATATAGACAAGAGTAAGAAAGACCCGAATAATAAGAGCGATAACGATAATATAAAATGGACCGTGACGATCAATGCGGAAGCTAACGGTTACCGATTGCCGACGGAAGCGGAGTGGGAATATGCCGCAGGTGGCGGTCAGATGAGCAAGAGTTACAACTACAGCGGCAGCAATCATGCCGATGAAGTATCATGGTACTGGAGAAACACTGGGGATAAATTTTTATCGGGAGACTGGAACTGGCCTATCATCGAAAACAACAATAGTCAAACCCAATCGGTCGGTGTCAAGAAACCCAACGAGTTAGGGCTTTACGATATGTCAGGTAATGTAAGGGAATGGTGCTGGAACTGGTACGGAGACGACTTGGATAGTAATATCGGCTCTTTTCGGGTTGTGAAGGGCGGCGGTTGGATCGGTGACGTGGGCAGCAACGAGTCGTCTTTTCGGGGAAAGTTCGAAGCGAATGGTTTTGGCCCTGATCAAGGTTTTCGTGTGAGTCGGAGCGAGTAAAACGGGTAGAGATATCCTCACAATTTAGATCGCGTTAAAGATGATTGATACCGAACAGGATTTTCTGAATATTATTTTCTAGGAAAAAGCTTGAGTAAGGAAAGGAGATATATTTCCTCCCTTACTCGAGCTTTTTGCGTTCAGCCTGTCGAATTTGTAAAATTTCACAATCCCACTCATTAAAAAAAGATAAAAGTGAGAGTGCTAGTCAAGTAAAAGTGCAAAAACCAATTTCAAATTGGCATTAAGTAAAGAAATAAACTCTCAGACTATGACGAAGAATTTTAAAAAGGTGAGTGCTACGATTAAATCGATCCTAAGGAACAGAGATTATAGACAGTTATAGGAGGGAGCAGCAGATGAAAAGAGGTGTTTATGAACAATTGGCCCCCATTTTATTTGGTTCAGGTACAGTTGTTCAAGTAGGTGACAAGGCTAAAGAGCTAGGAATGACAAAAGTTCTAGTTGTTACTGACAAGGGGATTGCCGCGGTGGGTCATCCGAAGAAAGTGGTAGATTCCCTAAAGGCGGCGGGGATTGAGTGTAAGGTGTGGGCTGAGGCAACAGGTGATTGTCCAACGGAAAGTGTAAGAGCTGGATCAGCCGTTGCAAGGGAATTTGGTGCAGATGGAATTGTCGGTATTGGGGGAGGAAGTTCTCTTGATACTGCAAAAGCGATCGCTTCGATCGCAGCAAATACGGATGAGATATTAGAACAAATCCCTGTTTATTTATCAGGTCAAAAATCTTATCCTAATGCCCCACTAAAAAGTATTTGTATACCAACAACTGCCGGAACGGGTTCGGAATGTACTAGAGTTGCCGTATTAAATGATGAAAAACTTGATATGAAAATAGGGCTTCCGGCATTTCCATCCCTTGGAATTGTTGATCCGGAGTTAACCGTAGGTTCCCCAGCTTCTTTAACAGCATTTTGTGGAATGGATGCTTTTGCACATGCTAATGAATGTTTGGCGTCTAAATTGAGGACACCTCATTCAGAACTGTTAGGGTATGAAGCGATTCGATTGATCACTAAGTGGCTTCCTGTAGCATGTGCAGATACCAAAAATTTAGAAGCTAGAGAGAATCTTTCACTAGCTAGCAACTTGGCGGGTATTTCATTTAGCGAAGGAGATATTCATTTAGGCCATGTAATTGCTCATGAATTAGGTCATAAATACAATATTCCTCATGGTCTTGGGGGTGCAGTTGCTACCCCGGCAATTATTGAATTTGTGGCATTGGAATATCCGGAGACGACAAAAAAGATAGGTGATGCGATGGGCCTTGATTTGACAGGCGTTACGGACGCTGCGGTTGGTAGAGAGGTTGCGGATGCAGTTCGAGAAATGATGCTAGAGATAAATATTCCTACGTTGGAAGAAAAGGGAATCCAATATTATCAGGTAATGGAAATGCTTCCGGCAGTGATGAACCATCCGTTGGCCGCCTCTTATGATGGAACTTTTACAGAAGACCAAGTCAAGAGAATACTGGAGCAGACTTATTATTGGAAAAGTAAATCATCAAACCAATAGGAGGAATAAAACATGTCTGGGAAATTAGGAGTATTTGATACAGCAAACGAAGCTATTGAAGCAGCAGTAGCAGCGCAAAAAGATTTAGTTCTAAATTATACGTTGGAGGATCGTGATCGCTTTATTGGTGCAATCCGAGCGAAGATTATGCCTGTCATGAAGGAATTGGCAACGAGTGAATTCGAGGAAACCGGTTATGGTAGATTTGAAGACAAAATTGCCAAAAATACGGGAGCCGTTATGTTGTCCCAAGGTACGGAAGCTATCCCGAAAAATATGTATGTATCTGATAAAGGACTTACGGTAGAGTACTATGCTCCATTTGGAGTGATTGGCGCAGTTACTCCAGTTACCAATCCGGCGGCAACGGTATGCGGCAATGGTATTGCTAACATGGCTGCAGGCAACGCTGTAGTATTTAATGCGCATCCAGGTGCGAAAAAGACTTCTGCCATGACAGTTCGTTTGGTAAACGAAGCGATTACAGAAGCAGGCGGACCAGATAACTTATTTTCAATGGTAGAAAACCCTACCCTAGAAACTTTAGATGAGATTATGGCTCATCCCGCCATTAAGTTATTGGTTGGTACAGGTGGTCCCGGAATGGTCAAGACTTTGATGAAATCAGGAAAGAAAGTAATTGCAGCAGGTGCCGGCAATCCGCCATCCATTGTGGATGAAACCGCAGATATTAAGAAAGCAGCAGCAGGATTGTATGCCTCTTCTTCATTCGACAACAATTTATTATGTATTGCTGAAAAAGAGATATTTGTGGTGGATGCAGTCTTTGATGACTTTATGAAACAATTGGAAGCACTTGGCGCATATGTTTGTACAAAAGAACAAGGAAAGAAATTAACTGAAATATGTGTATCCGAGCTCCCGAATGGCGGACACGGGGCAAATAAGAAATTTGTCGGTAAGTATGCCAATGTCATTCTTAAAGAAGCTGGCATCGAAATTGATTCTGATCCGAGAATTGCTATTTTTGAAGCAGAAAATGATGACTTGCTGGTTCAAACGGAGCAAATGATGCCGATCATTCCGATTGTACGTTGCAAAGATTTTGAAGAAGCTATGAAAAGAGCAGTACATGCAGAACATGGCTGCACGCACTCTGCCTCGATTTGGTCAAAAAACATTGATCGAGTTACAGCATTCGGTAAAGTGATCAATACCACCATCTTTGTCCAAAATGGCGGAACCATGGCTGCATTTGGTTTAGGGGGGAGTGGAACTAATTCCCCAACCATTGCTACTCCAACAGGTGAAGGCGTGACGGGGCCGCAATCCTTTGTGAGAAGAAGAAGATTCTGTATGGCTGATGGAGGAAATTACTTGCTGTAATTTTTAGACAACATAGATGGAGGCTATTAAGAATCTTTGAAAGCGCATTCTTAGTAGCCTTTTTTAATCCCAATATGTGAAATTGGAGAGTGCATATTATGAGTATAAAATGCTTTAAGGACTTGGTAGACAGTGTTCAAAAGAGAGAAAAGAAAACGAGAGTTGCTGTAGTAGCAGCACAAGACGAGCACACACTAGACTCTGTAGTACAAGCAACAAAAGATCAATTAATAGTGCCCATTTTGATTGGTGATGAGTCAAAAATCAAAGCTATTTTTGAAAGTATGGGTCAAAGGGCAGAGGATTACGACATTGTAAATGAACAGGAAATAGATGATTGCCTTCAAGTTGCAATTGGGCTTGTAAAAGACGGAAAAGCAGATGCGATGATGAAAGGTAAATTGGAAACAGGTCAATTTATGAAATCAGTTGTTAAAGATCCAGATATGAAAAAAGGCGGACTGATTTCGTTGATGGGTTTCTATGAGACAGATAAATATCACAAATTATTTGCTGTATCTGATATGGGGATGAATACTTATCCGGATCTTGAAGGTAAGAAAAAAATCTTATTAAATGCCGTCAACGTATTCCATGCCATCGGAATAGAAAATCCCAAGGTTGCAGTCATGGCAGCCGTTGAAAAGGTCAATCCAAAGATGCCGGAAACCGTGGATGCGGGTCAGCTAAAACAAATGAATCAAACGGGAGAAATAAGAGGTTGTATTGTTGAAGGCCCAATTTCTTTTGATCTCGCAACTAGTAAAGAGGCCGCTGATGTGAAGGGGTATGAGAGCCCTGTAGCAGGCGATGCAGATCTCTTGTTGGTTCCGGACATTGTATCAGGAAATATACTTGTGAAATGTTTGACAGGAATTGCAGGTGCCTCAACAGCGGGAATCATTATAGGCGCAAGGGTTCCACTCATCGTAACATCGCGTTCTGCAGAGGCATCTGACAAATATAATTCAATCGCATTGACAGCGTTTGTAGGTCAAAACTATTGAACATGATCGAATAAGGAGGAACAACATAGTGGAAGAAATCTATAGAATACTTGCTGTTAATCCAGGATCAACATCCACAAAAGTCGCTGTGTTTGAGAATGATAAAGAAGTGTTTATTAGGAACATTTCTCATGAAGCAGAGCAATTAAAAGAATTTAAAGATGTGCAAAGTCAATTAGGTTATAGAAAAGAAATGGTAGAGCAAACATTAAAAGAAGCAGAGATTGATTTGCACTCCATTGATATTTTTGTAGGAAGAGGCGGCGGACTTGTTCCATTGGCAGGCGGCACTTACTTAGTAGATGACCGATTATTGCAGGATGCCGCAATAGGTATGGCAGGGCAGCATCCAGCCCAATTAGCCTCTCAGATTTGCCATAAATTCGTGCAAGAATATGGTGGAACAGCATATATCGTAAATCCGCCAGATACAGATGAATTTGATGAAATATCTAGAATTACGGGTCTAAAAGGCGTCTATCGCGAAAGTAGAATTCATGCGTTAAATCAAAAAGAAATTGCACTCCGCTTTTGTAAAAATAGGGGCCTCGATTACAAAAAAGTGAACCTTCTGATTTGCCATATTGGAGGAGGAATCTCAGTAACTGCACATAAAGAAGGTCGTATGATCGATTCCAACGACATCATTGGCGGAGACGGTCCTATGACGCCGACACGCGCAGGCTCTCTGGCGACTGTGAAAGTATTAAAAATGTGCTTTAGCGGCCAGTACACGGAGAAACAGCTATACAACAGACTATCTAAAGAAGGCGGGTTAATCGACCATTTAGGGACGCCGGATGGACGTGAGATCCTGAAAATGATTGAAGAAGGGAATACCTATGCCAAGTTAGTATTTGATGCCATGATTTATCAAATTGCGAAATATGCAGGGGAGTGCGCTTGCGCTTTAAAAGGAAAAGTTGATGCAATCATTCTAACCGGTGGCATGTCAAACAGCAAATACTTAACAAGCAAATTAACGGAATACATTAAGTGGATTAGTGAGGTCTGTATTATACCAGGAGAATTTGAAATGGAAGCGCTTGCGGCCGGGGCGTTGCGGGTGAAAAGAGGAGAAGAAAAGGCTTTATTATATACAGGAGAGCCTGTGTGGAAAGGCTTTGAATAGACAAGAGGGTGAATATAGAGTATGAATCTTACGAAAAAAAGATGGATCGTTCTCTTTGCCAGCTGCATGATCAACTTATGTATCGGCTCAACCTATGCATGGAGCGTATTTGCTTCACCTATGGCGAAGCATTTAAGTGAGATAAATGGACTTACTGGCGCTTCAGCATTAACGGCAGGAAGTTTAGCGCTAGCATTTACAATCTGTAATTCGATCGGACCCGTTACCATGATAACAGGCGGTAGAATCAATGACATGATAGGACCAAGATGGGTTATCTTTATTGGAGGTTTACTCTTTGGGCTTGGCATGGTAGTTTCAGGATTTGCAACGAGTGTTCCGGTGTTGGTTATTGCTTATGGTCTCGGATGCGGACTAGGGATGGGGATGGTCTACGGCTGCACCATTAATAATTCGGTAAAATTTTTTCCTGACAAAAGAGGTCTGATTGGTGGTATTGCTACAGCTACCTATGGTCTTAGTTCAGTCATTGTTCCACCCATTGCCGACGCACTTATTGATTCTGTGGGGGTTACAGAAACATTTGAAATATTTGGAATTTTATTTTTAATTATTGTTTGCGGGGGAGCATTTTTTATCCAAAAGTGCCCATCAGATTTCGTGCCGGATGGATTTACTCCTCATATTCAGAAAGGTAACTCCGGAGTGGCAAGAGATAAGGATTGGAGACAGATGCTAAAGGATCCAATCGCCTATATCATGATTATTATGCTAACTTGCGGTGCATTCTGCGGATTGATGGTGGTATCACAGGCATCGCCTATGGCACAAAGCATTGTGGGTGTATCTGCAACCGTAGCAGCAACGGCCGTTTCTATTATAGCTTTATTCAATGCAGCGGGCCGTATAGTTGCCGGATATTTATCAGATAAATTTGGACGGATAAACACGCTTTCTATTGTATTTGTAATCTCAATGATCGGGCTTGGTCTATTATATGTTTCCAAAGCAGGGAATATGGCTATGTTTATGACAGGCGTATCTATCATTGGAATTTGCTTTGGTTCTTTTATGGGGGTGTTTCCAGGCTTTACAGCAGACCAGTTCGGACCTAAGCATAATAGTGTGAATTATGGAATTATGTTTATTGGATTTGCACTTGCAGGAATGTTTGGACCTATGATCGTGAGTAAAGTATTTGCCGCTACCGGTAAATATCAAGACGCCTTCATTATTGCAGCGGTAATGGCGATATTTGGGTTGTTATTAACATTTGTATATCGCAAGAGAGAGAAGGCGTAACTAAAGACGCAATCAGGTGCCTTTACCATGAATTTGGTTACTGGTACCTGACTGCGTTTTTTTTAAGTGATGATGGCGTCTATATCCCATTGTCTAACCGATGGTCATTACTCTGATTTAGGTGCATCCAGTTGGCTAAGGAGATCTAGGATCTTTTCTGAAATGATAATTTGAAACATCACTGTACTGTCCTCAAAATCAATATCGGTCATTTCTATTATACGGTTAATCCGATATTTCATCGTATTATAATGGAGATGCATTTCCTTTGAAGCCGTAGTAATATCTTGACGATGCCTTACGTAGCAGAATAGGGTTTGGGTTAAATCACTGTTTTTGTTTTTATCAAGCTCCAATAGATGTTTAACATCCTTATGTATCAGGTTTTGCAGTGAACAAGTTTTATCAAATTCCAAAAACATATGCGTCAGCTTTAAATCGTCATATTTATAGATTCTATTTGGTAGTGATAATTTTTTGCAAATATCTAGACAAGCTTCGCTTTGTTTATAGTGGATGTAGAAATCACTAATGGAATGAAAGGTCAAGCTGATCCCGGCAATACACTTGATTTCGGTCAGCAATTTTTCAAGAGAGGTCAGGTTAGCGGGAGAAAGCGTATGTTCAATATCTTTTGCATCAAGCAATATTACTATATGACTCTGAAAGATGACAATTGTGTGCTTATTGAAATAACTTTGCAGACGTTTCTTAATAAGGTATAAAACATCTGGGTTTTTCATTTTTTGGACATAATTCACTGTAATTATAACCATAGAATCTGGCAAATCAATATTAAAGAGCTTCATGCGTTCTTCGATAGCTGCCTTATTGGCAATTCGTATTTCCAACAGGGATGTTAAAAAGCCCTCCAAAATGGAATTATTTATATCGAAATGACCAGATGTTTCGGTTATTGTTATTGCTACAAATTGGCAGAGAATAATAAGGTATTGCTTATCTAAGAAAGTAATAGGTCGATTGCATTCAAAAAGCTTTAAATACCCTTTTAGATGGTTGTTGCGGACAATTCGTCCAGCCATTAGCCGATGCTTTAAAAAATCCTTTTCCCAGACAATCAATTCGGAAAAATCCGTATCTGTATTTGCCTCGTTTTCCTCTACTACAGCATCAAAAAACTCGGGCGTTATATATCCGTTAGCTAGGGTCTGTTCAATAATTGGCTCGTCAGACACAGATTCGGCTCCGGCATGACAGACAAGACAAAGTGAAGGATCCAAATAGAGAATGGGGTTGCCAAGGGCGGTGTAGCCTTCATTCAGCAACTCTTGCGCACTGGCCCCTTTTTGACACATATTCAACAATTTGTAGGCAAAGTCATTAATGCGTATTTGCATATCGAAGACGTCGCGTACATGTTCTCTCATTTTCTCAAATGAATACATATCTTTTGTAATAATCATGTTCAAGGAATTGACTTGGTAATACTCTACGCCTATCTTGTCATCTTCAAATAGCAACAAATTACAATTCAACAGACATTCTGGATTAGGAAGCTGCGAGGAATTCCCAATATACAGATAATCGGCTACAAAATGAGTTTCTTCATTACCTAGATTTCCAGTGCCAACGATCCCGCGATTCGGTGCAGGAGTAATTAGCTTGTACTGTTTATTTGCTATTGGACAAAATTGGGAAAATGTAATAGCCATAAGTATGCCCCCATCTTGAACATATGGATATTTACATTATGAAGAAGTGTAGAACACGTGTAAATAATCGTTTAAGCACTATGAGCATATCGCGAAAAGAATGTAATTTTCTATAAAAAATGTTCCGCTATTCATCATTATTTACAATTATTCATATAAAAAAAACAAAATTGAACGCAAGGATTTGTGAAAAAACTCAGAAGCCCTATGGCTTTTTATATGAAAATATCGGATAAGATTTCGAATTGTGCCAATGTATAAGAAAAGTGCGGATGATAAGATTAAATCGTCAAAAGACTTAAACTAAAAGGAAGAGAGGTCAGTAAAGTGAACAAACAGCCAGGAAGAGCAATTTTTTCAGCGTTTGCAGCTTATCTAATTGCTATGGGGGCAATCAGTATTTCGTCGGCATTGTCTGCAATTTCTGCAGATTTCCCGCAGTACAGCGACCTGACAATTCAGATGTTATCTACATTACCGCCATTATTTATTATGATTGGTAACTTAGTAGCACCTGCCATTGCGAATAAGCTTTCAAAGAAGAGAACGATTCTGCTGGGTTGTCTGCTTTTTGCAGTGGGTATGTTGCCAATGTGGATACAAGGATTTGCATTCTTAATGTCGACTCGTGTAATTATCGGTTTTGGCATTGGAATTATGATGCCGCTTTCAACAAGTCTTATCTTCACTCATGCAACTAGTCCGGAACAAGCGCAAAAAGGTGTTGGCTTGCAGCAATGCGGCGGTGGAGTCGGCATGCTGTTTATGTCATTGGTTGGAGCTGCTCTTGTTACGGTATCTTGGCACAGAATTTTCCTGGTTCACGTTATTGGTTTAGTAGCCTTCTTACTCGTCCTTATTTTCTGCCCGCAAGATCATCCGGAAACCGAAGCGCAGGAAAAAAGCGAAACAGGGTTTTCAAAAGGTACGGTTTATGTCTGCGTCATTATGTTTATATATTTGATCTTTTTCAACCCGCATGCAAGTATTCTGCCGTTCAAACTTGCACAAGACGGATTTGGAGATAAGGTGGCGGGAGTTACAGGTATTGCACTGAGTCTTATGGTTGTGGGCGTTACCGTTGGCGGATTGCTTATGGCAGCAGTTGTTAAGGTGCTCAAAAACTACACATTGCCGGTTGGATTGATTATGGCTGTCGTAGGTATGCTCTTGTGTGGTTTGAAAAATGGAGGTTCAGGAATAATTATTGCCGGCAGTTTGATTGTTGGACTTGGCATGGGGCTTGCAGTTGGTTCCCTGATGGGCATGGCTGGTGCGACGGCAAAAGGGCCACAGTATGTAGCGTTTGCAACAAGTATGGCTGGGATCGCTATGACGCTGGGTCAGTTTGTTTGCTTGTACATTACAGTACCTATTACAAAAGCAGTTTTTGGCTCAGGATGGACTTACGATAATGTGTATGTAGTATGCGGTATTGCTCTTGCAATTTTGGTTGTCGTGACTTTTATAAATAGCTTGAAGGAAAAACATCCAGAAGTGGAGTTAAAACAGAACTAGGGAGGCACGAGACATGTATGAATTCAGCCCTGTTACAGATCGTATCAGACGTGTTCATGACAGAATTCGCAATAGAGTTATTCGCAGTGATGCCGAGAGAGCACTGCTGATTACAGAAGCTTATAAAGAAAACGAACTTCTTCAGCCAATCATCAAAAGACCGCTTGCAACCTATAAAGTTTGCGCAAATATGACATGTTTGGTGGATTCAGAAGATGAATTGTTTGTAGGGAATCGAGGAAAGACATTCTGCGGGGCGGGCGTTAACCCAGAATGGGCAAGCGAAGGCTGGATTCCGGGAATGATTGAACAAGGGCTGTGGGAATTGAAAGATGATGGATTCTATCATAATCCGGAAGAGGAAGACTTGAATATTATTATGTCCCCGGAAGATTACGAAGCGCTGCTTGGCATTCGTGATTATTGGAAAACCAGAAGAATTACAGCGTCCGCTAACGCATGGCAACCTGAAGGATATAAGGAGTTTGCCAGATTAGGAGTATCGAGCTATTCGCCGCAATTTGATGTAATGGGGATTGCCACAGGACATTTAACGGCAGGGTTCCCTAAAATCATCAATGTTGGCTATAAGTCAATAAGACAACAAGCTCAGAATTGGTGTGACGAACATAAGGGCAAACTGATGGGCGATGATGTTGATAAATATATGTTCTATCAGTCAGCTATCATCGCGTGCGATGCAGCTATGATTATGATTAAACGATATTCTGAAAGCGCTACAAAAGAAGCGACGGCGTGCACAAACCCGGTCCGTAAAAAAGAACTGGAGTTTATGGCGGATGGTCTTGCCAATATTGCCGAGAATCCGGCGCGCAACTTTTGGGAGGCTTGTCAGGCGGCGCTTTTATATATGCTGTTTTTGGAAATTGACTCTTGTTATCCAGCCATGGCATTTGGCCGCTTCGATCAATATACATGGCCGTTCCTTAAGAAGGATTTGGATGCCGGAGCGTTAACCATGGAACAAGCGCAGGAGCTAGTCGATTCATTTTTCTTAAAAGCCAATTGTTATTATGACCTGGCCCATCCATTTATTAATATGATGGTAGGTTTAGGAAATACCTATCAGCATACGACCATTGGCGGATGTGATCCCAAAACCGGTGAAGACGCTACAAATCCGGTAACCTATATGGTCTTGGAAACACTGGGGAGATTGCAGCAACATGACCCGACCATTTCCTTGCGTGTTACCAAAGATACGCCGGATAAGTTATGGTCTTGCGCATTGGAAACAACGAAACGGGTTGGGGGACTGCCGCTATTTCAAAACGATGAGGTCATTATCAAAGGTTTGATGGAAAACCTTGGATTCAGCCTGGAGGATGCGCGTGATTATAGTCTGATTGGTTGTCAGGAAATCGTTGGTTCAGGCAACGACTATCCGGCACCCAACGGCGTTGTCGGCGGAAACGCAAGTATCCATTTTGGTGCTATTTTCGCTATGGCAATGAATGATGGTGTCAACCCATTCAATGGTGCTGACTGTGGAATTCGCTGCGGCAAATTATCTGATATGAAGTCGATTGAAGAAGTGAGAGAAGCCTTTAGAAAAATATCCGAGTATGTATTCAATTGGCAAATTACTATGAATAATTACTCGGAATATATGGCTCAGCGTTATGTGACACACGCGGCTTTATCGATCTCCATGGAGGGTTGTATGGAAAAAGGCAAGGATGCTGCCTGCGGAGGCTGCAAATACAATTCTTACGGGGGTACGTCTCCAGGTTTGGCAACCTGTGCAGATTCCATTACAGCGATCAAGTATTTAGTATTTGATAAAAAGATCTGCACGGCACAAGAACTGTATGACGCTGTTATGAAGAACTGGGAAGGTTATGAGCCTTTAAGACAGAGAGTTCTTAACGAAGCTCCCCATTTCGGAAATGCAGATGCCTATGCAGATGAAGAGATGAAATGGGTGATAGATCTGTACACAGATCTTTGCAGCCATGTCTACAGTTCAAGAGCCAAGGTATATAAACCAGGTCTATACGGTGCTGCAGACCATGTGGCTCAAGGCTATCATACATGGGCTACTCCGGATGGGAGAAAAACAGGGGAACCCATTGCAGACGCCGCTTCTCCTGCACAAGGCCGCGATAAGCATGGACCATCCGCTATTTTCATCTCCAGCTGTTGTTATGACAACAGTAAGTTTATGGATGGAGTCGCTTTAAATATCCGTATCCATCCTTCTGCATTAAGCAGAGAAGATGGTGTTGAAAAACTTCGTGATATGACAAAGGCCCACTTTGATAATGGCGGTATGGAAGCCCAATACAATGTCGTAAGTACGGAGGAACTGAAAGCGGCTCAAGAGAAACCGGAAGATTATAAGAATCTGGTTGTACGTATTGCGGGCTATTCAGCTTATTTCGTTGAAATGAACAGAGATTTGCAAAATGATATCATCTCCAGAACGGAAAATATGATTTAGCGAAGGGGGAGAGACAGCCCATGTATGAATTAAAACCTGTAACGGACAGAATAGCGCGCATTCGTAAACGCTATCGTGACACTAAACCTAAGGTTTGCATTGAACGGTTTAAGATCGTAACGGATTTTTACGAAGAGAATGTAGCTTTGCCGGCGATTCTCAAAAGAGCGTACAATTTTAAAAACCTATGTGAAAAAATGCCGGTTCTTGTTAATGAGGATGAGATTATCGTCGGGAGCCTTGCGTCCATGTATCGCGGCTCAGCATTATTCCCGGAATACTCTGTAGACTGGCTATATAATGAACTGCATTCCGGCAAGTTTTTGGAGAGAGAACTTGACCCCTATGATTTAGATCAAGAAGATATGGAATATCTGCTGACCAAAGAAGATTTTTGGATGAAAAATAATCTGTCAGCTAAAATGGACGCTTCCCTATCCGACAGGTTCTATAAAATCTTAGGAAATAATGTCACTACATTCGGTGTAAAAGGAACTTCAACAACTCCGGTAGGCCATTTCTGTGCCAATTATAATAAAGCAATCCGAAAAGGCTTTGGTGCAATAAAAGCTGAAGCAGAACATAAAATGGCTGAAATGGAAGGTAAGCTTTATGGCGAAGACGCTAAGAAGTATCAATTTTACCACGCCGTATCGATTGTTAGTGAAGGAATCATTCTCTTCTCCAAGAGATATGCTCAGGAATGCAGAAATCAAGCGGCTATAGCAACGGATGCAGCTAGAAAAAAAGAACTGTTAACCATGGTGGAAGGCTTGGACTGGATTATGGAGAATCCTTGCCGCAACTTCCGCGAAGCAGCACAATGTTTATTCTTATACCAAATTGCTATGGCATTAGACGGTAATCTTCATGGATTGACGATTGGACGAGCCGATCAATATTTGGGATCTTTCTATGAAGAGGACTTGGCATCTGGAGCGATTACACAAGAAGAAGCGCAGGAAATTATTGATGCATTTTGTTTAAAAGTATCAGAGATGAACAAGATATCAGCTGCACAAGTGACCTATGCCATTGGCGGTTATACAAGCGGACAACTTCTTACACTTGGCGGGGTAACTCTGGATGGAGAGGATGCTACAAACCCTGTTACCTATATGTTCCTTCAATCCGCTGGAAGATTAGTATTGCATGATCCGCCGATGTCGCTGCGTATTCACAATGAAACACCCGAAGAACTTTGGAAAGCGGGAATTGAAACTACGAAAATTTGTGGCGGCGTTCCTACTTTTGAAAATGATGAAATTATCATTCCGGCATTGCAGGGTAGAGGACTATCGCTTGAGAGTGCCAGAAACTACTGCCTTATTGGCTGCGTAGAGCCGGGAGGATGCGGGGACGAGTGGCCGGCATGCGGCGGACCTGGACAAGAATCTTTCTGGTTATTGCCTAACACCTTATTACTGGCTATCAATAATGGGCAAAGTCCAATGCCGGGACCTGATGGCCGATTAAGCGGTCAGACCGGATTACCAACAGGTTATTTGTATGATATGAAGACTTTTGATGAAGTACTAGAGGCAACAAAAAAACAAATAGAGTATTTTGTAGACTGGCAGGTGGCATTTACTAATTTACACGAGTATGTTGCTGCAACAGATATGCCGCTTCCTATTGTTTCGGCAACAATGGATGGCTGTATGGAGAAAGGTGCCGATGTAATGTGGGGAGGGGCCAAATACAACTCAACGGGTACTGCAGCAGTCGGATTGGGAACTTTAGTTGACAGCCTATGCGTTATTAAATACATGGTATATGACAAGAAGCTGATTACAGCAAGAGAAATGTACGATGCTGTGATGACAAATTGGGAAGGGCTAGAACCGCTTCGTCAACAAGTGCATACAGAAGTCCCGCGTTTCGGCAATGACAATGATTATGTAGATGAACTAGCCGTATGGGTAACGAAAGTATATGGAGAAAAAGTACTTTCAGCTACAGGTCCTAGAGGTAATAATTTTGCCCCTGGATTATATCCGGTTGCAACTCATGTGCTTTATGGTCTTATCTCCTGGGCTACACCTGATGGAAGAAAAGCAGGAGAACCATTCTCTGATGGTATTTCGCCAAAACAAGCTATGGATAAGAGGGGACCAAGTGCAACCTTAAAATCCTGTGCGAAAATTGACCATATCATGAATTCTAACGGAACACTCCTGAATATGAGATTTCATCCGAAATCATTGGAAGGAGAAGGCCAAAAGAAGCTGAAGGCACTTATGCAAACCTACTTTGATATGGGTGGGATGGAACTGCAATTCAATATCGTAAGTGCCGATACGTTAAGAGAAGCACAGAAGCATCCTGAAGAACATAAAGACTTGATTGTGCGTATCGCAGGATTCAGTGCATACTTCGTTGAGCTTTATAAAGGGATGCAAGATGATGTTATCAACAGAACGGAATTAGGGCTCTAACACAAAGGAGTCAGGGTTATGAAAAATCCAATAACCGGTAAAATATATGATATTCAAGGATTCTCGGTCCAAGACGGACCGGGAATCCGTACAACAGTGTTTTTGAAAGGATGCCCTTTGCGATGCCCGTGGTGTCACAGTCCGGAATCACAGCAATTCAAAAGTCAATTGTGCTGGATGGAAATGCGTTGTGTTGGAGTAGATTTATGTGGCCTCTGCTTGGAGGCATGTCCAAAGGGGGCTATACATCCAGGCGAACGAGTATACTCTGAACTTAAGAAGAAAGAGATGCAAAGTGTGGTAGTAGATAGAGATCTATGTGATGATTGTGGGGAATGTGCTAAGGTATGTTACGCAGAAGCGCTATATATGTGCGGTAAGGACTATACCGTTTCCGAAGTAATAGATCGAGTCATTAAGGATAAGCCGTTTTACGACAAATCCGGAGGTGGCGTCACCATTTCAGGTGGAGAAGCATTAGCACAACCAGAGTTCACACTTGCCTTATTAAAGGCATGTAAAGAAAATGGACTGCATGTAGCGCTGGATACTACCGGGTTTGCCAAATGGGAGCTGGTGAAACAGACTTTGCCATATGTTGATTTGTACCTATATGATTTAAAACATATGGATAGTCAAAAGCATCAAACCGTAATCGGAGTCCCCAATGAAAGAATACTGGAAAATGCCAAACGAATCGCAGAGGCCGGCGGGAAATTGCAAGTGCGAATACCTGTAATCCCTCAATTTAATGATTCAAGAGAAAATATTAAAAAAACAGGCGAATTTTGCAAAACGTTAGGGGATGCAGTAACACTTATACAGCTCCTCCCCTATCATAATCTTGGAAATATGAAATACGAACGTTTGGGGAGAAAGGCCCTGTTACTTGAAGCTAAGCCCCCAAGCGATAGAAAAATGAATGTGTTAAAAGAATTATTAGAAGGTATGGGATTACCGGTAAGTATACATTAGAAATAAGAGCAACGGTGCACGTTTAGGGGGGGCTGTATGCTATTTCGAGCGGACTCAAAACAGGCTTATTATATAAGTATCATGTATTTCTGTAGTCACTGGGTGTCACACCGATTTTTGCACTGAAAACTTTAGTAAAATAGCTTGGTGAATTAAAACCACACATTAAACAGATCTCATTGACACTTAGGGTTGCGGCATTCAGAAGCTTTTGTGCTGCATTTGAAATATCCTGAAGCGTCACTGAATTCATGAAATTTCCTTGTATAAATGAAATCATCTGCTGCAGTCTCACTTGAGATTGCAGCTCTTTTTTTATCTTGAATAATTTTAGGGATTTGATCCAAATGGCGGAAATAGGGCTTGTGACAATACTTCCATTACGAAATACGAGGAGGAGTTAACTTGAAACAATTATACTCACGATTCCGCATCTATTATGGTTATGAAAGACATGAATGTTTGGGCAAAAGCATGCTTTGAGCTTACTGATTTTAGCACTCATACGGTTGTCAGTGTGGTTACAAATCATATGTCCAATGATGCCAATGGCTGTAATATTGAAGGAAAGGCAGTTTGGTTTGGTTACAGGTCGCACGAACCGACAATCCTTTGCTTTCCACTATTCAACAGTATGAAGTAACTCAAAAAGAGTGGATGGAGGTCATGGGAAGCAATCCCTCCGAATTCACAGGTGACGATTTGCCGGTAGAAATGGTAAGCTGGTACGATGTTGTCGAGTACTGTAACCAAAGGAGTATAAAAGAGGGCTTAGAGCCTTATTACAATATAGACAAGAGTAAGAAAGACCCGAACAATAAGAGCGAAAACGATACTATAAAATGGACTGTAACGATGAATGCGGGAACTAACGGTTATCGGCTGCCAACGGAACTGGCCTGCCATCGAAAATAACCATAGTCAAACCCGATCGGTCGGTGTCAAGAAACCGAACGAGCTAGGGCTTTATGATATGTCAGGTAACGTAAGGGAATGGTGCTTGAATTGGTACGGGGAAGACTTGAATAGTATTAACGGTACTTTTCGGGTTGTGAAGGGCGGCGGTTGGATTGGCGACGTTGGCAGCGGCGAGCTGTCTTTTCGGGGCAAGTTCGAAGCCAATGGTTTTGGCCCCGATCAAGGCTTTCGTGTGAGTCGGAGCGAGTAAACGGGAACAGACTATCCCAAAAATTAGAATTGAAACTACCAGGAGTTGGTGAACAATGAATCTAGAAATGGTTATGCAGGAGCTTGAAGCTCTCGGCAAAGAACGACTTAAAAAAATGTACGTATCCAACGGCGCGCGAGAACCGCTTTTTGGCGTGGCTACAGGAGATATGAAACCTCTTTTCAAAAAAATCAAAATCAATCAGCCTTTGGCGGATCAGCTTTACGCTACAGGGAACTACGACGCGATGTACTTTGCCGGCATCATAGCTGATCCGAAGGCGATGACAGAAGCGGATTTTGAGCGTTGGATGGAGAGGGCATATTTCTATATGCTGTCCGATTTTGTAGTGGCCGTAACCTTGGCGGAGGCGGATATTGCCCAAGAGGTTGCCGATAAGTGGATCGCCAGCGGCGAAGAGCTGAGAATGTCGGCGGGCTGGAGCTGTTACTGCTGGCTTTTGGGGAGTCGACCGGACAGCGAATTTTCCGAAAGCAAACTCGCCAAAATGCTGGAGATGGCAGAACAGACGATTCACGAGTCTCCCGAACGAACGAAATCCGCGATGAACAATTTTATTTATACCGTCGGGGTATCCTATTTGCCGCTCCATGATAAAGCGGTCAAGACCGCAAAGGCAGTCGGCCCGGTGGAAATCAAACGGGACAAGAAGAAAAGCAGCATCCTGCAAGCTTCCGACAGCATTCAAAAAGCAGTAGATAAAGGACAGCTTGGTTTCAAACGAAAGCATGTACGGTGTTAAATGGGCGTAAAGAGGGGGCGGTGAACCCCTCTTTTTTGCTGCCTAATCCAGTTTTGTAAAGAACCTGATCTCTTCTTGTTCCGCACGGAGCCCAACCGACTGGTTTCTGTGTGCAAACATTTTTCTGTATTCGGAAGGTGTTTTGTTATAGACTTCTTTAAATTTATTATAGAAATAGGTAGGATTTTTAAGTCCTACTTGCTCAATGATTCCAGTAATTGAGAGCGATGTATTGATTAGCAGAAATTCCGCCCGTTTTAATTGTTGCTGAAGCTTTAGAGCAGAGAAGTTACTGCCTGTCATTGACTTAAGCAATTTGAAGATATAACTGGTGGAAAAGTGGGTGTGCTTAGTCAAACCGGCCAAAGAGCAGTTAGAGAAATTCTCCTCGATATATTTTAAGATTTTCATCATATTCTTTTGATTTTCATTAAATTGATAATAACTTGCTGTATTTTGATGGAGAGTATTGATTAGTTCCAAAAATAAAATGGACAAGTAATGCTCGATAAGGCTTGCATGACAGGAAGAAGGCCAATAGTATTCGAACAAAAGCAAATCAACAATGGAAAAAAACTTAGGGTTTTCTTTGGTACGAAACACAAGGTAGTTATCATGAGATCTATTGTCAATAATGGCATTCAGAAAAAAATCACCGAGTATACCCTTGTCGGCGACTTCTGCTAAAAAATTTGAACTAAAAAAGGATTTGCGAAAAACAATATTAAATACAATGTCATTTTCTCCTTTATATTTAGCGCTGTGAATGACATCCGTGTCTATAATGCATACGTCCCCCGTTGTTAGCCTCATATCATTCCCTTGAATATTAAAAGTACATTCTCCCGAGTATACGATGCTTAATTCCATATCCTTATGATAATGCAGAGGGATTTCGGTAAATCTCGATTCCCTGACGATTCCTACAGAATTCTCTTTTAATGTATTTACAAAATCAAAGCAGTAGCATAGCTGATCGTTATAATATTCTTTTTGCAGCTTTTCGTAAAATGGGCTAAATAAACCTGGATGCTCCAAATGCCATTTTTCACCATCCGAGACCTTAAATATTTCTCTATGAAGCTTTTGAGTATCCATAAATAACCATGCCCTCCGGTAACGAATTTGATAAAGAATTATATCATATTTGCCGTTTTTTTAAAACGCTTTCTTTTGTATTATTGGCTTGTAAACATAGTGAAGGGGAGAGATCGATAGTGAAACCTACTGGATTCAATAGTGAATTTTTATGGGGAGGAGCAATAGCTTGTTCTCAGGCAGATGGAGGCTTTAAGGAAGGAGGCAAAGGTGTTTCTACCCAAGATTTAAGATATCTGGATTCTAAGTGGACGCCGGAGGAGATTGAAGAAAAGCATCAAAACAACCCATTCTCTCTTGATGAATTCAAAGCAGCTTTACAAGAGGATTCAACCGAATATTATCCTTTGCGAAGAGGGATCAATTTTTACAACAATTATAAAGAAGATTTGAAGCTAATGGCGGAAATGGGCCTTGAAATTTTCAGAACATCCATTAGTTGGTCGAGAATATTCCCTAATGGTGATGATGAATCACCTAATGAAGAGGGCATTCAATTCTATATTGACCTGTTTTCAGAATGCAAGAAATATAACATGAAGGTCTTGGCAACAATGATTCATTATGATATTCCTGTCAATCTCGTAGTTAAATACGGGGGGTGGAAGAACAGAGAGATCATTAAATTCTTCGAAAGATACGTAACCGTTTTGTATGAAAGACTTGGCGAATACGTGGATTTTTGGTTGCCGTTCAATGAGATCAACGCAGCTAAATTTTCCCCTTGGGATGGAGTTTGCTTGATTCCGGGCAATGAGGAACATATGGATCAGGAAATTTTCCAATGTCTGCATCACCAGTTCCTATGCAGCGCAAAAGCAGTGCAAATTGGCCACAGGATGGTTCCGGGCAAAAAAATTGGTGCCATGATTGCCAGGTTTACAACTTACCCGGCCACATGCAAACCAGAGGATAATATGCAGGCTATCCTGGATGATCAGTATTCCAACTGGCTTTACCTGGATGTAATGGCAAGAGGAAGTTATCCGAAATACATTAATCGTTATTTTGAAGAACTGAACATTAAAATCGCTATGGACGAAGGGGATCTTGAAGTTTTGCAAAATGGCACAGTTGATTTTGTGTCTTTCTCATACTACTTTTCACAAGTATCTACCAATATTGAAGGATGGGAGAAAACAGCGGGCAATTTGATCATCGGCAAGAAAAACCCTTATTTGGAAGGGAGTGAGTGGGGGTGGCAAATAGATTCAGTCGGTCTTCGATTTACGCTAAATCAGGTTTATGACAGATACCAGTTACCTATAATTATTGCTGAAAATGGTCTTGGCGCCTACGATACACTCACGGACAGCGGAGAAGTTCACGACCCCTACAGAATTGATTACCTGAGAAAACATATTAAAGAAATGAAGGAAGCTGTTATTGATGGGGTTGAACTCCTTGCTTACACGATGTGGGGAATTATCGATATAGTTTCTTGCGGGCCGCTTACAATGGATAAACGTTATGGAACTATTTATGTTGACCTGGACAACGGCGGCAATGGGTCAGGCAAACGATTCAGAAAAGATTCGTTTTACTGGTATAAAAAATGCATTGAGAGCAATGGGGAAGACCTCGACTAAATCCTTTCGAAAGAAGGTAATTCTATGAATACTAAAGCTACT
This sequence comes from Paenibacillus puldeungensis, assembly GCF_042678945.1. Lineage (NCBI taxonomy): Bacteria > Bacillati > Bacillota > Bacilli > Caryophanales > Paenibacillaceae > Paenibacillus > Paenibacillus puldeungensis. Next base: position 150,322 of record NZ_JBHTLM010000001.1, read on the forward strand.
GCAGAGCAAGTCGTTAGTTTGCTTGGTGGTAAAGAAAACATTACAACTTATTTGCATTGCGTTACCAGATTGCGATTTAATTTAGCGGATGACAGCAAAGCAGATATGAAGAAGATCAATTCCGTTCCCGGAGTCATGGGCACCGCTATTCAAAATGGACAGTATCAAGTGATTATCGGAACGAACGTGGAACAGGTTTTTAAGGAAGTTGATAAACTCTTGAAAACGGAAAATTCCGCCGACCATCACGCCGAGCCTCACAGCGATCAGCCGCAAAAAAGAAAGGTCTCATTAAATGCCATTCTGGATGTTATTTCCGGCATCTTCGCACCTATTCTGCCTGCACTCGTTGCAGGCGGGATTCTAAAAGGGATTCTAGCGATCATTTTGAGTTTGAAATGGGTGGACGAGGGGAGTACGACCCTGGCGCTGTTCAATCTGATAGCTGACATTCCCTTTTATTTCCTGCCTTTCTTGTTAGCGGTTTCATCCGCCAGAAAGTTTAAGGTCAATGACTATTTAGGGATCTGTATGGCTGGGGCACTACTATATCCAAGTTTTGTGGATGCACTGAACAATAAGGATTCAGCCTTTAGCCTGTTCAATTTGCACATTCCGGTTTTTAATTATGCCAACTCTGTTTTTCCCGTTATTCTGGGTGTCGGTTTAATGGCTATTATTTACCGGACGGTAGACAAGTTTATTCCAAGTGTACTGAAGATGGTTGTGGTGCCCTCGGTTACATTGATCATTTCCGTTCCTATTGCCCTATTGGTGATTGCCCCCTTAGGTGCTTATGGAGGTATTTACCTCGCTGACGGCATTGTCTGGCTTTTTGATACCTTTGGTATATTTGCAGGTTTTCTACTAGGGTTCTTCACACCCCTAATCGTTTTAACCGGTATGCATCAATCCACCTCACCTATACAAATACAAAACATTTCTTCGCTGGGGTATGATTACTTGCTGCCAATATCCTTTTGCCACAATATGGCTGAATCTGGAGCCGCATTTGGCGCTGCACTAAGAATGAAGGACAAAAAAGTCCGTTCGGCCGCGTTCTCAACAAGCTTCTCCGCATTTCTCGGCATCTCTGAACCGGCGATGTATACAGTAAACTTCGTCCACAAAACACCATTTATCAGTGCTATGATAGCCAATGGTATTGGCGGGGCATTAACGGTTATATTTGGGGTTAAATGTTTTGCCTTTGTTATGCCCGGAATTACTTCTTTGCCTGTATACGCCGATCCCAAAGGTGGGCTGACTAATCTGTTACTAATGGTTATCTCGATCTTGTCTACTTTTGTTATTGGTCTTATTATCTCCTATATAACTGGTTTCAAAATAGCCAGAGGGGAAGAGAAGTAAGCAAATCATCATTGAGAGGTTGACCGGAGTCCGGAAAACTAAGGCATTTAGGAGGATCATTTATGTTTGGTTTTAGAAAGAAACAAGCTTTGAAGGTTCGAGAGATTTCATTGCCTCTCGTTGGCAAAATTGTACCTCTTGAACAGGTAGAGGACGAAGCATTTTCCAGTGGGGTAATGGGGAAAGGTATAGCTATACAGCCTGAAACGGGTAAGGTATTCTCTCCTTTTAAGGGCAAGGTTGCCCATCTGATGGACAAGAGCAAACATGCCATCATACTGGAAGATGAGTGTGGCTTTCAGATTCTGATCCATGTGGGGATGAACACTGTTTCTCTTAAGGGTGAAGGTTTCACCGCTCATGTCAAGACAGGTGATTCCATTGAGGAAGGACAACTGCTGCTTGAATTTGATATCGCTGCCATCGAGCAAGCGGGTTACACTGTTGTCACTCCGGTCATCGTTCCGAATGGTCAGGATAAGGTGAAATCCGTAGAAGTTAACCAAGGGAATACAACTGCGGAGACGACAATTCGGATACACTTAAACTAAAAAAGTCCGATTTTCTGGCCGGATAGCGGTTGTGTGGTCTTCTTATCTTGATAGAGAACAACAAACAATAAGAGCGGGATAGGCTACCATTAGCCTTGCATCCCGCTCTTATCTGTTCTCTTCACCCTTCTTCTGCCGCATCGCATATTCATTTTCAACTAGTTTGAAAAAATCCGAGGGCTTGATTTTTAAGCCACTGCAAAGTTCAAATATTTTAGTAACGGATGGTTCATTCCGGCCAACTTCAATCATGGAAATATAAGATCGATCTACATTGCATTCGTGCGCTAGATCCTCTTGGGTTAAGCCTTGTTTGATACGTATGGCTTTGACCGTTTTCCCGATGATTTGCTTGATGATCATGGACTCGTACAAATAAATTTCCCCTTTTAAGTCCATTATCAGTCTGTTATACTAACCACAACAGATAAAGTTTTCAACAAAATGTAATTATTTTACTTAATCTAATTACAGAAAATGGAGGTCTGTTGATGACTCCTTTACTTATTGCACTAGAGATGGAGAGACGAAAGTTAAATGAATTGGGGCTTAAATCTATCGAACGGGGAATCCCTCTTTTTGAAAACGACGCTCTCCAAGCCCAGAGCAGAAAAGTGGATGAACTCATTTTCCAGTTGTACGAAAAAAGCGGATTCGTATAGTGATCAAGCTAGGTAATTTGGAAGGAGGACCAGAGGCGATGCAGATTCCGCCATGGTTTCAAAGCGCGATTCAGCAACGGTTGGATGCCGTTATGGCTCAAATCGAACGTCAGCCCGACCTGCGTAAGCTTCGCGCCGAAGAGCACGAAGCCTTTGATGCCATGTTTCCGGGCGTGGATAAAACAAGGCTGCCGGGGTTTATGGAATGGGAGGATAAGCATCTCTTCAGGCGCGCTTCCGAGAATGAACGCTTGTATATGCAAGGCGTACGAGATGGCGTGCAACTTGTTATTGCGTTGCTGAATGATTCGTAGACACCCGGCTTCCACCGAGTGTCTTTTTGCCTAACACTTCTTTACGAGGCCCCGTTCATTTGATGCTGAGGAAGGAACGATTAACTATTTTTGTCCATATAAAAAAGCAGACAAGTAGTACAAAAGATGAATTGACGCGACTGAAGTCATGGAATAAAATTGGAATGCAAACGTTTTCTTGATCGTATGTTAATATGGTTAGTCTTTTTAGGTATTCCGGCTAGCAATGTTCGCAAAATGGCCGGAGTATCTTTTACACTGTTGTGAAAACGTTTGCACAAAAACAAAAACGGTGTTGAACAAGGAGGATCAGTGTGCATGAGTAAGGCTGCAGCGAACAAGCGGATATGGTCTGTGATCATGGTTTTCATCCTTGTAGGTTCCATGCTTGGTATTCCGCCGGCTCAGGCGAACGCGGATGGCGGGACGAGCAAAGTGGTGTTGGTGGGCGATCTTCAGTCAAAGCTTGGAGCATCGAGCGATTGGGACCCCGCGTCGGAGGCTACCATCTTAACTAGTTTGGGAAACGGCGAGTATGCGTTCACGGGGGATTTACCTGCCGGGACGTACCAGTACAAGATAGCACTTAACGGGACCTGGGATACTAACTACGGCTTTGACAAGTATTCCAATCCGAACGGCGCGAATAAGGACGGAAACATTCAAATTACTCTGCCTCAGGATTCTAAGGTAACCTTTTATTACAATGACTACACACACAAGATTGCGGACTCCACCTATTACACGCCTATTGCAAAAGATCACTTTCCAAGAGTGATCGGCAGTTTTCAGACCGGGATTGGGGAAGCGGCAAACTGGTCTCCGGCGGATGCGAAGCTCATTATGCAGGACCCGGACTATGATCAGGTGTATACGGTGACAGCGGATGTCTATGCCGGGGATCATGAATATCAAATAGCACTGGGGAACGATCCATCCAGTGAGATATACCCATCAGTAAGAGAATCGCTGAAGCTGCCCCAAGATTTGAAGGTTACCTTCAAATACAATGCTGTCAATCACGAGGTTTCGGCGGAGTATACGGTTCCCGTATCGCCTGCGGAGCCGATTGCAGATCATCACTTGCGGGTTCATTACAAGCGGGCGGATGGAAACTATAATTCGATGGGGCTGTGGTTGTTTAAGGATGTAGCGAAGCCTTCAAAAGGCTGGCCTTCGGGGGCCACGCCGTTTCCGGCTGGGCAAACGGATAGCTACGGCGCTTTTGTAGACATTCCGCTCAAGGAAGGCGGTCAGAAGGTCGGAATCGTCGTGGTCGATCGGGTGAGCGGCAATAAGGACGGGGGCGACAAAAATTTTGCTATTGTTTCCCCGAGTATGAACGAAGTATGGTTTAATGAGGGTTCGGACAACGTTTATCATTTCGAACCGGTGGAGCTTCCCGCAGATACGGTTCGGATTCACTATACAAGACAGGACGGGAAATACTCATCGTACGGCTTGTGGCTGTGGGGAGATGATGTAGTTACACCATCCAAAGACTGGCCGACAGGTGCAACGATGCTCCCGAATGGACAGACGGACCGCTACGGTGCCTATGTGGACATTCCCGTAAAAGCGAACGCCAAGAAAATCAACTTTTTAGTGCTCGATCCGTCCAAAGGGGATGCAGGCAAGGATGGGGGCGACAAGAGCTTTGCGTTGCTGGACCGGTACAAACATCTTTTTGTCAAAGAGGGAGATAGCAATGTCTACGTTTCTCCGTTTAGTGAATTGGCAACAGGGCTGGTTTCGGCGGAAGTTCTAACCCCAGGCAAGCTGCGGCTTGGCTTTACGATGACAGACGGATTGGAGGCAGATGCTTTAAAAAATGAGCTTCATATTCAAAATAATAAAGGCCAGGATGTCGCCATCGACAATGTGCAGATTACCGGAACAACTACGGTGGAAGTTACAGCCCAGTTCACTCTTGACGATGTTCCGTTAAAGGTAGCTTATGCGGGCCAAACTGTATCCGCTTCCACCGGCTGGAGAGCGCTGGACGCCATGTACTATTATGATGGCAGCGACCTTGGTGCAGTCTATCAGGCAGGTGGAGCGCAGCTGAAGCTGTGGGCCCCGACGGCATCGGCTGTGAAGGTGAATGTATACAGCAAAGACGATGCGGCCCAGCTAATCGGCTATAGCGAATTGGTCAAAGGCGGCAAAGGAGTATGGTCCGTCAAGCTGAAACCGGGAGATCTCGGGATTTCGGATTTCAAAGGGTACTTCTATCAGTACGAGGTAACGAACAACGGCGTGACTAAAAAGGTGCTGGACCCTTACGCCAAATCCATGGCTGAATTCAGAGTGAATACGAAAGGGGAGCCCGGCCCGGATGGCGATACCGTCGGCAAAGCCGCGATCGTCGATTTGAGTGGAACAAATCCGGCAGGCTACGGTTTAGCGCATATCCCGGGTTATGAGAAGAGAGAAGATGCGGTGGTCTGGGAAATCCACGTAAGGGATTTTACTTCGGATCCTTCGATTGCAAACGACCTGCATAACGCTACATGGGGAACCTATGGCGCCTTTAAGGAGAAGCTTGCGTACATCAAATCCCTCGGCGTGACTCATGTCCAGTTGCTGCCTGTGATGGCCTGGTATTACGGCGATGAGGCAGCGATGAAGGAAAGGGAGCTTAAGTATTCTACACAAAATAACGAATACAACTGGGGTTATGATCCGCAAAGCTATTTTTCGCCGGACGGGGCCTACTCCGAGAACCCTAAGGACCCGGAGCTGAGAATCAAAGAGCTCAAGGCGATGATTAACGCCATTCATGAGGAAGGCATGGGCGTCGTGCTGGACGTGGTATACACGCATATGTCAAAGTCCGATTTTTTGAACGATATCGTGCCTAACTATTATGCATTTCAGGATGCGAACGGCAATTTCATCGGCGGGTTTGGCAACAATTTGGCCACGAATCACAAAATGGCCGAGAAGCTGATGGTGGATTCCGTCAAATACTGGTTCAGCGAATATAAAATCGACGGCATGCGCTACGACATGATGGGTGACGCGACCAATGATGCCATACAACACGCCTATAATGCCGCCGCAGCGATCAATCCGAAGGCGCTGTTCATCGGTGAAGGCTGGAGAACGTTTGGCGGTGCAGCTTCCGACCCGTCCCTTGCGGGAAAAGGCGCCGATCAGGATTGGATGGACGAAACGAACGATGTCGGCGTATTTTCCGATGAATTCCGCAACGAATTGAAATCCGGATTTGGCAGCGAGGGGGAACCGAGATTTATTACAGGCGGGGCTCGCGATATTCAGACGATTTTCAAAAATGTTAAGGGACAGCCAAGCAATACCCCGGCGGACGATCCGGGCGATATGGTGCAGTACATCGAAGCGCATGACAACCTGCCGCTGTACGATGTCATCGCGCAATCGATCAAGAAGGACCCTGCGATCCCCGAGAACAATCAGGAAATTCTTAAGCGAGTCCGGCTTGGCAATCTGCTGACGCTGACCTCGCAGGGAACGGCCTTCCTCCAAGCAGGTCAGGAATACGGCCGGACGAAACAGTGGTTGGGCGAAGGCGTACCCGAGCAGAAGTATACCGAGCTTAAGGATGCGTCCGGAAAGAGCTTTGGCTATTTTATTCACGATTCCTACGATTCTTCCGATGCGATCAACAAATTCGACTGGAAAAAGGCAACCGATGATAAGGTTTATCCGGAAAATAACAAAACCCGTACGTACACGGCCGGATTGATCCAGTTGCGGGAATCGACCAATGCCTTTAGATTGGGTGATCAATCTCTAGTCAACAGCCGTGTGACGCTTCTGAATGTTCCTGAAGTCAAAGCCCAGGATTTAGTGATTGGCTATAAAACGCAGGCGACGGATGGAACCGGCACGTATTACGTGTTTATAAATGCCGATTCAAAAGCAAGATCGCTCACGCTTGACCAGGATTTAACCTCAGGTAAAGTGCTGGTCGACAATGACGAGGCGGGAGCCAGCGGGGTCAAAGCCAAATCGGGCTTTGCGTTAACCGCCAAATCGCTGACACTTGATCCTTTGACCGCCGTCGTGATCAACATGCCGGCTGGCGGAGGGGAAGGCAATCCAGGGGGCGGCACCGGTGGAGGAACTTCCACAGGAAGCCAAGGTAGCGGAACGGTCACTGCCCCGGGGAACGCCTCTAATGTTTCTCCAGCTCAAGGCCAAATCGTCATCAAGGAAGAGTCGCTGCGTAGTGGCAAGGACAAAGTAGTGGTTCAGCTCGGTGGGCAGGATCAGGAAGTAATGCTTCCGGTGAAAGCCGGGGAGCTTCTGGATTCGAAGCCGCTTGAAATCCAAGCGGGCGGTCTGACCGTACAGCTTCCTTCATCTGTATTGAAGGGGCTGCAGAAACTGATCCCTTCCGGTAGCTCCACCGGGGATGCGGCGATCTCACTCAAACTGGCGGCAAGCGAGCCGCAGACAACGGAGGAATATCTGGCAAAAGCGGAGGCAGATAAAAAGCTTAAGCTTAAGCTGGGAAGCCAGGTATACGATATCAACCTTTCCGTAAAAATGAAGGATGGCAAGGAATATAAGCCGGATCATTTTGCCGCACCCGTTTCGGTAACCTTTGAAATGAAGGCAGGGATCAATGGCAAATTGGCTGGAGGATACTTGCTGGGGAGCCAAGGAAGCCTTCAGTACGTTGGCGGAACTTTGGTGAACGGCCTGCTAACAGCAAATGTTGATCATGGCGGCAAATATGCCGTACTGGAGTATGACAAAGCATTTGCGGATCTCGCTAGCCATTGGGTGGGGGCGGCTATTCAGGAACTGGCAGCAAAGCATATCGTGGAAGGGACAAACGATACCATTTTCAATCCCGATCTGGATGTGACGCGGGCACAATTTACGGTGATGCTGGTTCGATCATTGGGTCTGGGGCTTGAGGGTCAGGAAGGAGCTTCCTTCAAAGATGTGGACAGCAAGGCCTGGTACGCTTCCGCTGTTGCGGCAGCCGTTCAACACGGACTGGTGAACGGAGCAAGCAAAGGCTTCTTCACCCCGAACGCCAGCATTAGCCGCGAGGAAATGGCGGTCATGCTTGCCCGCGCTTACCGCCTCAAAGGCGGAGAAGTCTCACCGAGGGCCAGATCGGGGGCGGTCGTAGCGGATAAGGACCTAATCTCATCTTGGGCCGAAGATGAAGTGGGCCATGTCCTCACATGGGGCTTAATGAAAGGACAGGGCCCAGGAAGATTTATGCCTCAGGAGACTGCGACCCGTGCAGAGAGCGCGCAGGCCGTGTTGAATTTGGTGAATCTAGTGAAATAAACGGATAAATTTAGACGCCCGGATAAATGCATCCGGGCGTCTTTTAGATATACTGGAATTTTGCGGAAATATAAGTATACGCTTAAGCAAATGAAGAAAAGGAACGGGGTTTTAGATCTGCTGATGGTTTTAAATGCATTTAATACAGTTAAACAGCGCCTTATTGGAAGTATTGAGCATTTAAATGCAAAAAGTACATCTAAAAGGAATAAAATAACCCTTTTCATACAAATTAGCCCAATTTAAATGTACATTTTGCATCTAAAATCCCAAAAACCACATTTTGCCCAGAAATAGATGTACTAAATACATTTAATGGTGAATGGTGAGAGGGGAAAGAACCTAAGAACCTAAATGGATGCGAGCAAACGCAAAAACTACCGAGTTTCAAAAGCTGCAGGGAGCAGGGCGTAGAACAAAAAAAGGGTATGGGGCTCAAACGTGCAATCCGTCTTTAAAAAGCTTGACGGGGAAATAGGTTGGTACTACAATATGAATGAATAATTTTTTATTCATTCACTAGCTTGTGTTATGTGTAGGAGGGTGGCCTCTAATGAAAAAAGTTACCGCGTTTATGGGTAGTGCTCGAAAGAAGGCAACTTATGAAGCCGTCCGTGAATTTGAGAAATATATGAAATCGTACACGGAGATTGACTTAGAGTATGTTTGGTTAAAAGACTATAGGCTTGATTATTGTATAGGCTGCAAGCAGTGTTTTGATAAAGGTGAACAATTTTGCCCTCTACGGGATGACCGCGATTTGCTGATTGATAAAATCAACCATTCCGACGGAGTTATTTTCGCCACACCGAATTACTCATTTCATGTTTCGGCGCCAATGAAGAATCTATTGGATCGGCTCGCATTTATTTTTCATCGGCCGCGTTTTTTCGGCAAAGCCTCTACGGCCATTGTCACGCAGGGTATTTTCGGAGGCGGCGCGATTGTGAAGTATCTCGGCAATATGGGAGAAAATTTTGGATTCAGAGTTTCGAAAGGCTGCGCTCTAAAGACACTGGAGCCTATAACAACGGCTATCCGGGACAAGAATTCACACAAAATCAAAAAGGCTGCCGCGAGATTTTACAAAGTGCTTATGCATCCTGAACCTCCATCTCCTTCTTTTTTCAGACTGATGATGTTCCGGATGTCCAGGACAAGTATGAAAGTAATGCTCAGCGACAAATATTGTGATTATCGGCACTACAAGGAAAAAGGCTGGTTTGAGTCGGATTATTATTACGATGTTTCCTTGGGGCCCGTCAAAAAACTGGCAGGACGGATTTTTGATTATATGGGACGTCTGATGTCCAGACAAAATTAGCAAAACGGCGCCGACTTAATAAGCAGAACATATAGGAGGATCATTCATTGAAGGATACGAGAAAAGACATATTTGATTGCGGAAAAGAACTGTTCAGTCTAAACGGCTTTAAGGATACCAATGTATCCGATATAACAAAAGCGGCGGGAATCGGGACGGGTACGTTTTACAATTACTACTCCTCTAAAGAGGATCTTTTCATGACGATATTTATGGAAGAAAACGAAAAGCTTAAGAAAGACATTCTGGAATCCATTAACCCGGATGAAGATCCGCTGATTTTAGTTAAAGAATTAATGTCACTGAATTTGAAAGGCATGAATTCGAATCCAATCCTGAAGGAATGGTACAACAAGGACGTGTTCAGCAAAATAGAGCAGCATTTCCGTGAGAAAAAAGGCCTGGAACAGGTTAATTTCATGTACAACAGTTTTTCGGAGATCATCAAAAAATGGCAAACTGAAGGGAAAATGAGGAACGATATTGACAGCGAGACCATTATGGCTATTTTCACAGCCATCGTTACCGTCGAAACCCATAAGGAGGAAATCGGACTTCAACATTTCCCGCAGATTATAGATTACCTTACAGAGTTTACGCTAAAAGGCCTCACCAGTTAGTTCGTAATGATATAACGATGGTATAGGAGGATTTGGAAAATGAGTACGTTAATCGCTTATGCAAGCAAATACGGATTTACAAAAGCATGCGCTGAGAGGCTTGCCAAACAACTTGATGAAAAGGTAGACATCATGGATTTGAACAGTCAACGTCCCAATCTTGCACTGTACGATAAGGTGATCGTCGGAGGCTCAATCTATGCGGGGAGGATTCGCAAGCCTACGGCGCGATTCTGCTCCGAAAATCTCAATATTCTGAAGGGAAAAAAGCTTGGCCTCTTTATATGCGGCATGGCTGACGGAAATGACGCCCTGAAACAGCTCGAGTCCGCTTTCCCTAAAGAACTGCTATCCGCCGCTATCGCTAAGGAGTCTTTTGGCGGAGAATATGATTTTAGTAAAATGAATTTTCTGGAGCGCTTTATAATTAAGAAGATTTCCGGCTCAGATAAAAACCAGTCACGCATGATGGAAGAAAGCATAGCCCGCTTTGCCGTTCAGATTAATAATGCATGATTGCAAACCAAAGTTTAGCGTTATGGCAAATTCTTAAAGGGGCACTTTTTGTACAGCAAAACATGAGAGAAGTATTTAGTTCATCTTTTGTGGCCAAATCGTGCCCTTACTTGCCTGTGTTCTAGCTATTATTTTATGGCTTTCCGCAGCTTCTTACCACAAAAATAAAACAATAATGCAATAGGTATGGATATCGGAAAAGCCCACAAATCAGGGACTTCCCAGTTGCCAATTTTAAATGCCGCAAAAGACATATCAAAGCCTAATAATGATCCGGCAGTTATAGCAATTCCCCCGACTAAAGCTAAAAAAACACATAAATAGAAACACCCTGCTAACACGTTTAAAAACGTTCCTCCAACACTTGTCCCTCTGCTCGTACGGTTAAAGTCTTGCATTTTTTTGACGTCCATCAAGCACATTTCCTTTCAAATTTATATACTGTATTTAATTTAAAAATCTTAAAGCATTTGCCCCTGCGGTAATGAGCGCACACACACCGGCAAGCATAACCCATGAGCAATACTTGCACTTCTTGCCGCTCTTTTTTGCCGCTAAAAACATAAAACCTCCAATGACTAGTAATATCACACCTAAGATTACGCCTAAGATAATGCCAATTTTCATGACCTAAACCTCCATTTCTTTAATCTGTTTACTTGTTGAAAAGGCAAATATAAGTCCGATAGCAAATAGGAGAATCACGCCGATAAGTACATAGATATTTACACCCAGCCCTGTCAGGACATTTCCCAATACAGCAGAAAGGATGATGGCCGTAACGATGGTGGTAGAAACGGATTTATGAATAAAGCCGATTCTCAAAGCAATGAAACTAACGGAAATAATTGCCAGGATGTTGGCGGCAGCATTAATGATCTGCGATAGAACCAGAGTCAACGTGATATGGCCGCTCAGAATAGGAAATAGACTCTCAGTCAGAAAAAATAAAGCGTTGGGAACGATGGTGGACAATAAATATCCAAATGTAATAAACCCAACGACCAAAACCAATTTTGCCATGAACATTTTTGACCTTGATACCGGATATGAAAATAGCAGCAGCGCCCTTTTTTGGCTGTAATCCTCAATAATGAATTTGGCATATATGACCACCGAGAATACGGTAAATACAATAAAGGCGACTCCTCTGTGCAGCCTCAGGATGTTTTCATAATTCATAAATTCAATCTCGTGCTCCACCTTGGTAATGGTTGCAATCATATACAAAAACCCGGTCATGGCTGCGAAAATCACGGCGAGAGCAATATAGTAGGGCTTTAGTTTGTTTCGTTTCAGCTCCAGTTTAATCAGCGTTTTCATTCGATTTCATCACCCCTCCCATGACCTCAAAGTAGTAATCCTCCAAGCCGTTGGAATACCGCTTTTTGATGTCGCTCATTTTTACCTGTTCTTGTACAATCCCATCTGCCAAAATCCCTACTGTATCGGCTATATATTCCACTTCGCTTAACGCGTGGCTGGAAAGGAGTATAGTTTTACCCTGCTCCTCAGTAAGCTTCTTAAACAGCTCCCGCATATCGCGAATCCCCTGGGGGTCCAGACCGTTGACGGGTTCATCCAAAATCAGAATCCGGGGGTTATGGATCATCGCCCTCGCTATAGCAAGACGTGCTCGCATCCCTAAAGAAAACTTGGACACCGGACGATCATCAATATCCCCCAATCCTACTAAGGCAAGGGCTTGAGAAACATCTCCATCGGCGGTCATATAAGCCAGGTGAATTTTTAAATTTTCTTCGGCACTCAAATGCTCATAAAACACAGGAGTTTCAATGGATAACCCTACGTTTTTTAAAATCTCATTGTTATGCTTTTCCGTATCCAACCCCAAAATATTGACGAAGCCTGCATCCTTATGAAGAAGTCCTAGCATTAGTTTGAAAACCGTCGTTTTCCCTGCCCCGTTTGCGCCTAAAAAAACCGTGTATTTTTATTCTCTAGCCTGAAGGATGTCAATAAAGCCCAAAAGTTTGCTGGGTGTCGTATGAATTCATGCTCGCTTTTTTAAGAAGGATGCTGCATTCGGGCGTGCTATAATAGATTCGGTTATTCACGTTAATTGTGGAGGAACAAAAATGCCTAAATACGACTGTTTAATCGTTGATGATGAAGAAGCGTTGTCGATAAGCACCTGTGAGTACTTGAATATGTTTGGAGTGAAAACCTATTGGGCAGCCGATGAGAAAGCCTGTTTTGATTTTTTAGCCGAGAACCGAACGGACTTAATCTTACTGGATATCAATCTGGGGCAGTCCTCCGGATTTGAAGTATGCAAAAAGCTGAGAAGCACAACCAATATACCTATTTTGTTCATAAGCGCACGAACGAGTGACGATGATGTGCTGCTCGCTCTAAACATTGGTGGAGACGACTATATCCAGAAGCCATACGCACTCAGCATTATTTTGGCGAAAGTAAAAACGGTATTAAAAAGGTATAGGAGCGATGCGGATCGCCTAAACTTTGGCAGCTTTACAATGGATCTTACCGCGGAAAAGCTGATGAAGGCTGGCAACGAAGTTAAATTAAAGGCCATGGAGTTTAAGCTGCTCGCTTACCTCATCCAAAATAAAAATCGCCCTCTTTCCAAAGAGGAATTGTTCTCTAACGTTTGGAACGACGCCATTACGAGTGACGGGACCTTAAATGTCCATATCCGCAAGCTGCGTGAAAAAATTGAAGAAAATCCTAATGATCCGCGTTATATTAAGACGATCTGGGGAACCGGTTATGTGTTTGAAGCCGACTAGGGGTGGAAGATGAGAATCAAGAAGGTAACGATTCTGGGCTTAGCCATTCTATTTATGGGGATCAGTGTCATTCTTCTTATGTTTCGCAGCTTACATGATGAAGGCATTGATGTGGTTGCTGTGAACGATATTACACAATCGCTTGCTGAACATTGGGGAAGTCTGGACCCAGCGGAATTACCAGGCCAGCAATACAAGCTCGATTATGTCGTACTCGATAAACACGGGGATTTCACTTTGGCAACCAGACGTGGATTAAATGAGCGTATTGACTCTGCCATACAGCACAGAGATACGATCGTGGATATTGTGCAAAATGATGGTACGGTGTTGGGAAAATTAATAATTTACAATAATGCACGTGAGCAATGGGAGAATTATCGAGATAAAGTGCTTATTTTTTTTGGGGCAATTGTGATTTTTATCACTTTGTTTTGCGCTGTCTATGCGATCTATATCGACAGATCGATTTATCGTCCGTTTCGTAAACTGCAAGCATTTTCTCGTCATGTGGCAGAGGGTAAGCTGGATATGCCGCTCGAAATGGAAAAGCGCAACGGGTTTGGCGCATTCACAGAAAGCTTTGACTTAATGCGAGAAGAGCTCGCCAAGGCACGTGAAAATGAAAGATTGGCTAATCAGAGCAAGAAGGAGCTGGTAGCCTCACTTAGCCATGATATAAAAACTCCTGTCGCCTCCATTAAGGCGGTTTCCGAGGTGATGATGCTGAAATCTGCGAATGAGGCTGACAAACGCCAGCTGGAAGTGATTAATTCAAAAGCGGACCAGATCAACACACTGATCACGAATATGTTTAACGCTACTTTAGAAGAGCTGCAGGAGCTAAACGTTACCGTAACGGAGGAGTCGAGTATAACACTGGGCGATTTAGTTCGAAATGTTGATTACAATAATCGAGCAGCGGTATCGCCTATTCCTGAATGCATTGTGCTCGTAGATATGCAGCGCCTGATGCAGGTCGTTGACAATGTAATTAGCAACTCCTATAAATACGCGGGAACCTCCATTAGTGTATCGCCAAGCATCCAAGGCCAATACCTGGAGTTCGAGTTCCGAGACTATGGACAGGGGGTCTCCCCGGAGGAAGTCCCACTGCTATGTAACAAATTCTACCGCGCCAAAAATGCAGTAGGCAAAAGCGGCACAGGACTTGGTCTGTACATATCCAAATATCTGATGAGTAAAATGTCCGGAAGCATGGAATGCAGGAATGTGGACGGTGGCTTTGCGGTAGTTTTAAGATTACTAATCGCGTAGCAAGATTTAAGAATTGGTTAAGAACCGATTAAAGACCCGTTAAGGACTTACAAGCTAAGATAAGGCTGTAACTAACAGTCTTATTTTTATTAGGGGGCCAAGTCATGAACCAAGCCATTATCACTACCAACAAACTTAGCAAAACGTTTTCCAGCGGGGGCGTCCAGCAGCATGTACTTAAAAATCTCGATTTGGAGATATTTGCGGGAGATTTTACCGTTATTATGGGTTCTTCCGGTGCGGGAAAATCCACACTGATGTATGCCTTATCCGGGATGGACAAGCCGACGCTCGGCTCTATTACATTTTTTGATCAGGAGATCGCAAAGCTATCCAATGATAAACTGGCAGTGTTTCGTAGAGCAAATTGCGGCTTTGTATTTCAACAAATGTTCCTGCTCGACAATATGAGTATACTGGACAACATTCTTGCCGCGGGGCTGCTTGTCAGCAATGACAGAAAGGCGATTACAGCAAGAGCCAAGGATCTGCTTACGCAGGTGGGGTTAACTGAAACCAGAGCCGGTGCTGGTGTGCGGAGACCTGAATGTAGCCCATCAGGAGATCGATTTGAAGAATGCCAAAGCCAACCGCGGGAATTCGGGCTTTACCGATGAAGAACGCGGAAAGATGACCGTACTCTTGGACTCGGGATTTATGGATACGTACCGACACCTTCATCCCGATCAGGAAGGAGCCTACACCTGGTGGTCTTATATGCCGAAGATCAGAGAACGGAATGTAGGCTGGCGAATCGATTACTTCCTGGCCTCTTTACGGCTTGCACCGCAGCTGGTACTGGCGGGGATAGAATGCAGCGTATTGGGCAGTGATCATTGCCCGGTGGTTTTGCAGCTTGAGGCTATGCCAGAATAAAATGTAGTTTTGGAATAAAACTAAACAAGGGCCGTGCATCCCATCTCAGGGGTGTACGGCCCTTTGCATGACTTCAGGTGTTCGTTTACACCAAATGGCCGACAATTACTGTTTCCAGATCTTTGGCTGACACGGAAACATCAGGAAGTTGTTTTAACGCAATGGAAGACTCATGGAACGTGACCTCAATAGTGTAACGGAAGGGAGTTTCTACGAACTGTAAAGTCAGTAGCAGAAGGTCCGCGGTGGCCCAGGTAAAACTGGACATGATCAGGTTTCTGGTATTGTCCAGAATGTTGGCGGAGCTTTCCACCCATTTCCCACGCCCCAATGAAACCTTTTGTTCACCTGACATGCCTTGCAGAGTTAATTCAGCCACTGATTCGTTAAAAACAACCGCGAGTCTATCCAACTGCAGCGAGTTGGCTTCCAGCTGATAGACATTGCCGCTCACTGTTTGCTCCAAGACCGAAGATGGGGTGATCTGTGGAGACTGTATGCTTAGCTGAGACAGCTGGACATTCAACTTCGTTGCAGCAGCAGGATCATGATCAACAACCGCTATTTCCGTTGTCATTGCAGGCAGAAGATGCTCCCATACCCCGTTCATAATACCCTGTAGATCACGGCTCCCGCTTGTTATGGCAACAACAGCATCCTGCTCTGGCATTACGATGCAGAACTGGCCAAAGGCGCCATCTCCACGATATACGTTATGGCGGCACCGCCAGAACTGAAAGCCATAACCTTGTGACCAGTCGCTCGAGCTGTCACCCGGATTGCCACCATCATTGCTGATTTGCTTGGAGGTCGCAGCGGCAATCCATTCTTTGGTCAGCAGTTGCCGGTTATTCCACACTCCTTGCTGCAAATACAGCTGTCCGAATGCTGCAATATTCTCGGTAGTGATATTTAATCCAAATCCGCCTAAAGTGATTCCCCGTGGGCAGGAGCCCCAGGTTGGATGTTGTATGCCCAGCGGTACAAACAAGCGGGGTTCCAGGTATTCCAGTAAAGTGAGGCCGCTTACTTTTTGTAAAATGGCAGACAGCATATATGAGGCACCTGAGTTGTATTGGAAATGGGTGCCGGGTGTCTTATCAACCGGAAGCTGCAAGAAGGCTCGAACCCAGTTGCCGTCCTCATTGTTCATAATATGTTCCATGGTATCCTCTGTATGGCCGGTACCCATCATCAGCAGGTGGCTGATATTCATCAGTGCCAGATTGGGGCTGATGTCTGCCGGGGCATCTCCGGGGAAGAAAGAGACAACCTTATCTTCCAGTGACAATAACCCTTCTGCCACCGCCATACCTATGGCTGACGAGGTGAAGCTTTTACTGAGTGAGTACATAGAATGCTGCAGCTCAGGCTGATAAGGCGACCACCAGCCCTCCGCGACTACAGCACCATGGCGCAGCAGCATAAAGCTATGAAGCCCCAATTCCTGCTCTTCCATGGCATGTAGAAAAGAAGAGATTGCTGCCGACGGGATTCCCTGCGCTTCAGGCAGGCTTCTTGGTAATTGACTTGTGATTTGCACATTGTTCATAATTTGATCTCCTTTGATAGATGTGGATAAGAACTGTACAGATTATAGTATACCAATTATGGACAACTAAAGGGGAATCCCGCTTGGGACCCCTATCCGTTCATGTTATGGAATCTGATAATGGCTTCCCGGTATCCGCTCGCTGCTGATCAGGCCAGGTGATCCTGTTGCAGGTCCTGCTCAGTTGCTCATATACCAGTAATCGCGGCAGCAATTCAGCGGGCAAAAGCGGAGCCGGGCTTGGCTTGTATATTTCAAAGTATCTGATGAGCAAAATGTCCGGAGACATGGAATGCAGAAATATGGATGGCGGCGGCTTTGCGGTGATCTTAAGATTACTCATCGCGTAGCAAGATTTAAGAATCAGTTAAGAACTGATTAAAGACCCGTTAAGGATTTACAAGCTAAGATAAGGCTGTAATAAAACTTTAACTGCTCCACATGCAGTAAGTTTTTTACAGTCTTATTTTATTTGGGGGAATAGAAATGAGCCAAAAATATATAATCTTAATTGATGTTTTTTATGGTTCGTGATTTAACTTTAGAAATCAAGATTATACATTATCAAAGTCTGTTTTGTTAATGCAAAATAAGGAAGGGAAAGTGGATATGAGTAAGGAAATAAAAGATATTTAAGCTGCTCATTCGCATCATCATGGATTTTATGGGGGATTATAATAATTGCAAATCTATTTAATCAACTGCAAGCTTGGACACCATCGTTTCTTTTATTTTTTATAGGCGGCGCAGTAATGCCACCTATTTGTGCAATATTAATTAAAAAGAAATATAGTACAAGTGAGGATTATAAATCGTTTATCAAAAGTATAATCAATCCAAAACATCACATTGGTTGGTATATTTTTGTTATTGGGGTAGCATTTACACTTTTATTTATACCAACTCTTGTTGGAGCAGGTTCTTTGGAACATCCACTATATCTAGCAATATTAGCGTTTCCCAAAATGATATTTGGAGGGGGATTGGAAGAAGTAGGATGGAGGGGATTTTTATTACCAGCTTTAAAGAAAAAGTTCTCACTAATTACTAGCACGGTAATTGTGAGTAGTATATGGGCTTGTTGGCATATTCCATTGTGGTTCATTTCAGGTACATCTCAATCTAGCACGAATTTCATATTGTTCTTTATTGAACTCGTTTCAGCGTCATTGATATTATCAGCAATTTACAATGCAACGGGAAGCATATTATTATGTATTATTTATCATGCTATATGGAATTCTTTTTATGAGGTATTTGTCATTAACTATAATTTGATATCATTTTGTTTAGTGCTACTGTTTTCTATAGTAGTTTTCTTAGTTTTAGGAAAAAGAACAGCAAGGAAATTGAACCAGAATACACAGTATGAGTAATTTAAACTGTGAACTGTGACCCTGCTTGTGGAGAGTTTGAAAAAGAAGACCTATATTAGGCAGAGAGCAGATGGCTTCTGAATTCATCAGGAGTCATCTTTTTTAATGCCCATTGGTATCTTTCAGTTCTCCAGTGTTCGTTCTACAACTGAGCTAACCGTCACAGTAACGGAGGAGTCGAGTGTTGTACTGGGTGATTTAATAAAAAACAGCTCGCGTAAAAAGATTTAAGAATTGGTTAAGAACTGAATAAAGACTCGTTAAGGATATATAAGCTAAGATAAGACTGTTAAAACTTTAACTGCTCCACATGCAGTAAGTTTTAACAGTCTTATTTTTATTAGGGGGCCAAGCCATGAGCCAAGCAATTATCACAACCAACAAGCTTAGCAAAACGTTTTCCAGTGGAGGCATGCAGCAGCATGTACTTAAAAATCTCGATTTGGAGATATTCGCGGGAGATTTTACCGTTATTATGGGTTCTTCCGGTGCGGGGAAATCCACACTGATGTACGCCTTATCCGGTATGGACAAGCCGACGCTCGGCTCCATTACATACTTTGATCAGGAAATCGCCAAGCTGTCCAATGATAAACTGGCGGTTTTTCGCAGAGTAAATTGCGGCTTTGTGTTTCAGCAAATGTTCCTGCTCGACAATATGAGTATACTGGACAATATTCTTGCCGCAGGACTGCTTGTCAGCAATGACCGAAAAGCAATAACCACAAGAGCGAAGGATCTGCTTACGCAGGTGGGGTTAACCGAAACCATTTGGAGAAAATTCCCGACCCAATTATCCGGTGGAGAAACGCAGCGTGCTGCAATTGTGCGTGCATTAATCAACCAGCCCAAGGTTGTTTTTGCCGATGAGCCTACAGGGGCTCTGAACTCCGCGTCAGGTAAAGCGGTCCTTGATGTGCTGACCGAGTTTAACGACAAGGGACAGAGCATCATCATGGTAACCCATGATTTGAAATCGGCAAGAAGGGGAAATCGGATCCTATATATGCGGGATGGTGTTATTCAAGGCGTCTGTAATTTAGGTAAATACGTAAGTGGCGACAGGGAGCGGCACGACAAGCTCCAGGCCTTTCTCTGTGAGATGGGGTGGTAAATTTGCGAAAATTAGCTATGCTCAGCTTTGCCAATATACGAAAAACCAAAGGGCACACGGTATCATTGTTGATCATGTTCCTCATTGCCGGATTATTGTTAAATGCGGGATTGCTGGTCTTTGCAAATTTCGGTAGTTATTTTGAAAAAAACGCCAAAGAGCTTAACGCATCCGATGTGTATTATATTATGCCAAGTCGTTTATATAGCGGAGAGGTAGATAAATACATTAGAAATAATAAGAATGTCTTAAAAATGCAAAAAGAGGAAGCTTTGTGGACTAAGGCATCCTTCCCTTATCATGGGGATACACGTGAGGCTAGTTTTATTTTAAATGATGCTGATCAAAGCCGCGATTTCTCTAAATGGAAATTTGTTGGTGAACATTTGCCAGCTGATTCCATGTCAATCTATTTGCCGTATGTACTGAATATTGACGGTGGCTACAAGCTGAATGATAAATTTCAAATGACAATAGATGATGCCGTCATTACATTTACGATCAAAGGGTTTACGGAGGATATCTTTTTCAGTTCCCTTGACATGTATAGTTTAGGGGCTCATCTCCCTCATGAAACCTATGAAAAGGTGAAGCAGCAATTGGACGACCAAAATACTGCAACACTCATTTTTGCGGATCTTGATAAAGTGGATAATAAAGTTGAGACAGGGATAAGAGAATTAATGCATGAGGATCATGTTCTTGCCGGGGCAGTCGATACCAGAACATTATCCGGCATAGACTTACCAACGGTGAGATTGTCACGCACTCTTATGGCAAGTATGTTGTCCGTAATGACGGTGGCTTTCGCTGCGATTATCGCCATCGTATGCCTGATCGTTGTTAGATTCAGAATTGGCAATAGTATCGAAGAAGATATGACAAAGATCGGATCTTTAAGGGCGATTGGATATACCAGCAGACAGATCATATCTTCTATTGTTATGCAGTATTTGCTCATTGCCTTTGTCGGCAGTGTAGCAGGAATATCGTTATCCTATTTAACGACTCCAGCACTTTCCGATGTCTTTGCACATCAATCCGGACTCATGTGGGTACAGGGCTTTGATGGGGTTGTCAGCAGCATTACTTTGTGTGTAATCCTATTCGTTGTGCTCATTGTTTCTTTGATGACTTCAGGACGGATTCGTAAGCTTAATCCGATCGTAGCCTTAAGAGGTGGAATCGTAACCCATAGCTTCAGAAAAAATCATTTGCCGCTTCATAAATCAATAGGCAGCCTACCGGTCGTTCTTGGGTTTAAATCCATGCTGCAAAACAGGAAGCAAAGCATCATGATCGGAGTGATTCTGGTTGCTGTATCTTTTGCCAGTACATTTGGTGTGGTGATGTTCTATAACACCGTCATGGATACAAAGGCATTTACAGAGGTTCCCGGAATTGAAATTTCAAATGCGGTGGCTGTTCTGAATCCGGATGCGGATCATGCCCAGCTTGTTGAGAGCATTAGGAACATGGATGGTGTAAGGAAAGTCCAGTTTATTGATCAGACTAGGATTAAAATAGACAACAATGATGTAACTGCTTATGTGATGGAGGATTATTCTGCAAAAGAAACCAATACCGTCTATAAGGGAAGATATCCGCTCCACAGCAATGAAGTTGTACTTGCCGGCCGGGTAGCAGATATGCTGGATAAGAAGGTCGGGGACCGTGTGGCGATAAAAACCGGCGCAGGACAGCCTCAGGAGTATATGATTACAGGCTTATCCCAAGGAGCGAATATGGGCGGGTTGAACGCTTCTATAAGACTGGACGGTATCCTGAAGATTGCCCCAGACTTTAAACAGCAAAGCCTGCAAATCTACCTGAACAAGGATCGTAAAGCTGATGAATTTGTTAACAAGCTTGAACATGACTATGGACATTCACTCATCACAACCGTAGATATGGATAAATTTATGAAGCAGGGCACTGACATGTATGCATCGATTGTCTCAAAGCTCGGCACTGCCATGATCGTGATAACCGTATTTGTCGTGATTCTTGTGCTGTATTTTGTGATTAATGCTTTGATTGTCCGTAAGAAACGTGAGCTGGGTATCCAAAAAGCCATTGGCTTTACAACCTTCCAGTTGATGAATCAGCTTTCGCTCGGGTTCCTGCCGCCGATTATGATCGGGGTATTGATCGGAAGCGTAATTGGGGTTACACAAACCAACGCGATCATGTCAGTAGCACAGCGGGCGATGGGGATTATGAAGGCAAATTATACTATTATGACTTCCTGGGTTGCTTTGTTTGGAGTGGCGCTAGTCATTGTTTCGTACCTTACTTCGATGCTGATCACCTACCGTATTCGTAAAATATCAGCATATGGTTTGGTAAGTGAGTAGATTAGGATGTGGCCTGTGAGGGGGAATTCGGATAATTTCGTGAAAAAAATGTATTAAGAGAATATGTAAGTTAAGACGCTGGGTAAAACTAGCGTCTTTTTTGTGTGAAAATACAATAAAATGAATATGAAAGGTAAAATTTGAAGTGTCAGTGGGAGATTTGTTTTCAAGTATGACGAAGTTTACATAAAATTTACCCCCACCTGCATTTTCATTAATAAAACAAGCATACAATGGGTACGTGATGAAATTGATCTAGATATTTGTAAAATATTAGGATACTAAACTGGGCTTCTCGAAGTTTCCCGAACGGCTACAAAATATTAATTATAGAGGGAGAAATGACAGTGAAGACAAAATTACTTACGCTTGGCTTAGCTGCAATGATGACATTTTCAATTAGCGGCCCGGCAACGACACATGCGGAAGAAGCTGCAAAACCTTTTGATTTAACCATTCTGCACCTGAATGACCACCATTCGCACTTGGATAGCCAATCCTATGATTTAAACCTGGATTATGACGATACGCAAAAAGACGAAAAGGTGCGCGTGAAATTAGGTGGCATGTCCTACATATCCTCATTAATCAATGCAAATAAGAACGACCACTCCTTGTATTTGGAAAGTGGCGAATTAAACGGAACCCTATACTTCAGCCTCTATAAAGGCGAAACCGACATGAAAGTCCTAAACGCCATGAAGCCGGACGCCTACATGGTGGGGAACCACGAGTTTGACGAGGGCGACAAACGCCTGGCTGAATTGATTGATATGGCCAAATTCCCCATTCTGTCGGGTAACATTAAACCGAATTCGAAAACCCCGCTATATGGAAAACTGAACAAGCCATACATGATCAAAGAGGTAAATGGTCAAAAGGTGGCCATCATCGGTGTCATCAAAATCGATAAAACGAAAGGCTCATCCCTGGTGAGCGACGACGTGGACTTTATTAAGGAAGTCGATTTTGTAAAGTCGACCGTTGAAGAAGTGAAGAAGCAGGGCATCAATAAAATCATTTTGCTCAGCCATTTGGGTTATGATTTCGACCAAGTGATGGCAGCTCAAACCACCGACATCGACTTGATTGTAGGTGGAGATACGCATAACCTGCTGGACTCTTCGGGCGAAGCAAAAGCGCTGGGCTTGCCTGTAACCGGTGAATATCCAACGGTGGTTAAGAACGCGAATGCGAAAGACACCTACATTGTGCAAGCCTGGGAATATGCCAATGTATTGGGCAAGATTGACGTGAAATTTAATGAGCAAGGCGAAGTCATTAGTGCCGTAGGGGGACCGATTGCTCCTGTGGGAGGCCCATATCAAATCAACAAGGACAAAAAATGGGTTGATGCCGACGAAGCCACATCGGCTAAAATCAAGGATGCTATCACAAAAAGCAAAATTCTCGTAGAGGGAAAAGCAAATCCTGCGGTTGAGGACATTATTAAGCCTTACCGGGAGGCCGTAAAGGCCAAAATGGCGGAAGAAATCGGCTCGGTTCAGGAAACCTTGTCCAATGAGCGCATACCTAAGCCTTTTACAGATGCAAAAGACGCTAACGGCAGCTTTGCCGCTCAAGTGGTTGCGGACTCTTTTCTTTACAACGTGCCAAACGCTGACGTGGCCATTCAAAATGCCGGTGGTGTTAGAGAAAACTTCCTGCAGGGCAAATATACCATGGCCGATGCCTACACGATGCTGCCTTTTTCTAATACCATTACCACGCTTAAAATAACCGGCGAAGAAATTTGCAATGTCCTGGATGAAGCCATTCGTTATTCACAAGGCGTTTCGCAATCAACAGGTTCGTTCCCGTATTCCTCATACTTGAGATATGACGTTTACTTGAATGCGGGCGATGGCGTCAAGAGCGCATACAATGTTGAAATCAAAGACAAGAAGACCGGCAAATGGTCGCCTATTGATATGAAAAAGAAATATGTCGTAGTAACCAACTCCTTCACGGCACTCGGCAAGGACGGCTACGTCACTTTTGCCAAGGCCATTGAAAAAGACCCTAACGCGAAAGATGAAACGCACGTTGAATATGCGGTACCACTTGTGGAGCTGTTCACTAAACATCTTAAAGGCGGGGAGCTTGCTAAACCGGATACCGACGACTACAGCATTAAATCGGTCAAAGAATGGAAGCCGGAAATGGCAAAACCAGCCGAAACCGAAACTCCGGCCGTCGAGCCTATTGTAAAGCCTGCAAGACCCACTGTAAAACCTGCCGAGCCAAAGGTTACTGCGGATAGTGCAAAGACGGATAAAGAGATTAAAAAGACGAATGCAGCAGGAACAAAGGCTAACACCAAAAGTACAAAGACTTACACGGTAGTCAAGGGAGACTCCCTTACGAAAATAGCTGAGAAAGCTTTTAACGATACCAAGCAGTGGAGAAAGATTTATGAGTTAAACAAGGGTACCATCAAGAATCCGAACTTCATTTATCCGGGGCAAGTAATTGTGATTCAGTAGGTTTTATCGAAAAATCCCGCTTCTTCAGTGAAGAGAAGCGGGATTTTTATGCGCTTTTGAAATTTGATACATACTTTATACCATGAATCAGGAATAACCAGAGCAGCAAGTTGAATGAAGTGCCTTCAGTCATCCCTAAAATAGATCCTATGTTATAATGAGCGAAAGTACTTATCTAAGTCCAAGATTAGGGTGGTGAAGAGATGGAAGTAGATCGGGAAGAATTGGATACTTCATTCTTGGAAGAAGATGCAGATTTAATCCGACAAGTTGAGCACAGCCGTGAAGATCGTAAACTTGGACGTCTATATGGAAAAGAAGCTGGGCTTGAATACTTGCGTAACAAGGTGAAGGATTTCGAGCATGGACAAAATATATAGCGTTTACTGGACGCAAACCGCTTTAGATGAATTTGAAGTTGATACGGAAGCAGCAAGTGTGTAGGTCTTCGGTATTAAGCACAAGCGTGAAAATGTTTATTGGAAGCGTGGTAAAAAATGAACTAAACAACGACATGTATTGAACTCCTCCTTCGTGGTGGAGTGAATTATGATTAAATTCCGCTTTTCGTTATATCGAGAAGCGGAATTTTTTTGTTATAAATCATCCGTGACTCTATCAGGCGGAATCCATAAATAAAAATCGATGGGAAAGGTTAAACTTGGTAAAATTGGTAATGTAAACTCAACTTTTATTGAATCCAAAGGAGAGATGTGCATTGACTAGAGTAATGAAAATCGCACTGTCATTGATCATTTTTCTAGGAATAGGATCGGCCATATTCTTATACTTCTTCCCCTTCGCCAAGGAAATCGATGTTGATCGTCCTGCCGTATTTTTTTACGAACAAAAGCCCTCTTCCCTCGAGCACATATCCATCCATATATCTGGAACATTATATCGCCCATTTCTAAGGCAGCATAAATTTGTCGGTTCCATTAGAATTGACGGGTTTGACGTAACGAAAGAATATGATCCGTTTGACACCTATGTTCTTGAAAGAAAGAAAGGAATAAATTCTGGAAATCTGGTGTATTTGAAGTCTAAAAAACATAGGGACATTTTGATGGCAGGTATGATTTGGTTCGATGACGACTTCAAAGAGATAAGCATCTGGTGGAATAACAAAAATCTGCACCAATTTATCGTTACTGCAGATTCCTATAAAGAGGCGCTAATTGTGCAGCAAAAGATGAGGGAAGTGTTTGGTTCGTCTTTTGTGCCGAAGATATAGCCTAAGTAGCTCCTTTAATCACGAAAGTAGACTACTTACATGTTAGGGGCCTGTGAGTAAATAATAGCCAAGCCACCAATTGCGAGTCTTGAACGGTTGGAAGGTATTTCAGAGGTTAAGCGTAGATAGCCAGGTAGTAGGCCTGGAAGTGCATATTATCTGGATCTGTCGAAACTTAGTTCAGCCTTATGATGTTGTATTTTATGCCAAAATAGAAGAAGAGGCCCAATGTAATAAAGCATCCTGCGATTAATAACACAAGGACAACTATTGACTTATCGGTAAAGGTCAAATTTTTTTTCATTATTTCTAACTCCTTAAAAAATGGAATATTTTCCGGCTAGCAACCAATTATAACGTAATATTAATATATACACTAATATATGGTTGTTAAGATCACTAATTTACACTTTCTCTAGGTTCACTTTAGCCACTTTGGAAGGGATTGGGTTCTAAGTTGTCGAATATAGGCTCATCTATGTTAACGGGAAGCAATGTTGATGTAACTTGGGGGAGCGAAAATGTACAATATAAAAAATAAAAAGGCATCTAAGGTCGAGGCTTTTACGTTTGCAGAACTGGGAATGCTGGAAAATGACATCGAGGAGATTCTCAGAAATAGTATTGACATCCTTTGCGATGATGAGGAGTCGATGCTTATCGTTGGACGTCAGGTCAAGAATGAAAGTCTTGGAAGAAGCGATCTAACAGCCGTTGATAATAACGGAAGTATTGTATTGATCGAAATCAAGCGGGATCGAAAAGATATCCAAAATCGCAAAGAGGCATTTGAATTTCAAGCTATCCGATATGCGGCAAGTTATGCAACAATCGCAGATGTTGACGACCTTGTGAAGAAGGTCTATGCCCCTTACATAGAAAAATACCGGAATGAATTTGAGCTTGGTGAGCTGACCTCATATGAGCTTGGACTTAGAAAGTTAAATGAGTTTTTGAAAGCCAATGGGGCTGAGAATCGTTTTAATCAAAAACAAAAGATTATCCTTGTAGCTTCAGAATATGATGATCAGACATTATCCGCCGTGGCTTGGCTAAATAGCAATAATGTTGACATAAGCTGTGTAAAACGTACGCCTTATAAAATAAATGACGGACTATTCTTAAATCCTGAAAAGTTGCTGCCGCTAACCAACTATGAAGATTACTACGTTAATTTGATGGAGAAAACTGCTCCTGGAATAAAACAGCACAAGGACATAAAAAGACGGACATTGCCTAAAATTGATGAAATGCTTCAATGGGGTGTTGTTAAAGAGGGGGATATTATTGCAGCAAAAGGTAGAGAAGATGAGGGGATCTTACAAGGTAACGGAAATGTACTCGTAAATGGAAAAGAGAAATCTTTGCTTGCTTGGCTTAAAGAGGTATTTGGCTGGTCCAATATAGCAACGTACGATTTTTCAGTGTTAAAATAAAATGGAAAAACTCTTTCTCAAATTCGAGAGGACTATATGAATCAGCAAGTTGCTGAAATGGCAGAAGAATTGTGAGGTATGGTAAATATGGATCAACTTTTGTTGATTAAGCCAAAATTAGCACTTGAAGCGGAAATAGAAGAATATAAGAGAGAGCATTTTGAAAAAGGTGAATATGAATTGCATGGTAGTGCTCTTCTGGATAAGCTTTCATTTGAGAAATGGCTTGAACTGGTAGAGAATAATTCCTATGAAAATACAGTTCATCCAGATTGGGTGGTATCCTCCACATTCCTTGTTATACGAAAAAGTGACAATAGAATTGTGGGAATGCTGGATATTCGGCATTCTTTGAACGAATTCCTCAAAAATTACGGTGGACATATAGGCTACGGTGTGCGACCAACGGAAAGGCGCAAAGGTTACGCCACACAAATGCTTAAGCAAGGATTGGAGTTTTGCAAAACAATAGGATTGGAAAAAGTGATGCTCGCTTGCTATAAAGACAATTTAGCTTCGAGCAGAACTATTATCAAATGTGGCGGTACATTAGAAAGAGAATTTGCCCATTCAGATGGTAAAACGGTGCAAGTGTTTTGGATTATGTTATAGATTAAAAATACAATTTCGAGGTGAGAAGATGAGCTTTTCTATAGAGGATTGGATAGATGAACTTGTTTCGAAGATAAAAGATGAATTTGGCGATAGAGTAGCTTTTATCGGTTTGCAAGGGAGCTACCAACGGAAAGAAGCCAGTGACAGCAGTGATATAGATATTGTTATGATCCTGGACGAGCTGGCAATGAGTGATTTGAAAAAGTATCGAGCTATCATCTCCCAAATGCCTTATAAGGAAAAAGCTTGCGGATTTATTTCTGGGAGAAATGAAATTTTATGCTGGGAAAAATCTGATTTATTTCAATTCTATCATGATACCCAGCCCATCTACGGCAGTTTAGACGATTTGCTGTCGCTGATCGACAAAGCGGATATTAAGCGCGCTATAAAAATAGGTGCGTGCAACCTGTACCATGCGTGCTGCCACAACTTCATTTATGATAACAGCTCGGAAATGTTAGCGGCACTCTACAAGTCGGCCTTTTTTATTTTGCAGGCCAAGTATTTTGATGAAACGAACCAATACCTTAGCAGTAAGGCAGAAATGATGACACATGTAGAGGGCATAGATAAAGAGATTTTGAAGATTTGCATGGATAGAAACAGGCTAACTGTAATGGATGAAGCGGACTTGGGCCCATATTATGAAAAAATGTTCTCTTGGAGCAGTGATCTTATTCAAGTCTATTGATGAGGGGAGTTTGAAGAGGAAAGGCGTACTATGATCTTCAAAGAGGATAGCTGGCTATACGAAAGCCCAGGCTGTCATGTTGTTATGTGGCAGCCTGAACTATAAATTATTTTAATTGCCTGATGTTATTGTAAGAGAAGGAGCCTGATTTCTACTGTCAGAGGGCGCTGATTTCTGTCTCTGTGCGTCTCTATCCTTAATCTCTTGTTCAATTCTTTCAATGGTTTTCAGCGTATACTGATATTCCGCATTATAGCTGACTGCAAGCAAAGCCTTGTCGTATCTTGAGAAAGTCATCGAGGCAACCTCACCATTTTCGCCCTTGATATTGAATGTGATATCAGGGTCGTTATTGCTGTAGCCCTGGCAGTTGTATGCAACCGATGCGACAGCGCCGTGAACGACATTGAGCTTCTCGGCAGTTTTCTTTGCCAGAGCCGCATATTCCTGCGGGTTCTTGGCAAGTGCTGCATCATAAGCTACGGAAACATTTTTGTCCAGCGTTCTGCTGCGGGTCACAGAGAACAGATCACCTGTTACGGAATCGACCTCAAAGCTGTAACTGCGCTTACCGTTTATCAGAACATCGGCGTACCATGTCGAACGGGGAATACTGTCGGTTGCTGACTGATAACCCATTTCCACCACCTGCCCCTTCAGGCTTAGGCCATATACGCTCCACAGGGCCTGTGCTCCAATCTCGGCAGCATCTTTCTTTGCCATGTCCTTGCTAGTCGGTGTTTGATTGCGATAATACTCAAGGTCAATGTTCCTTACCGTATAATTGGCTTTTTTGTAGCCTTCCGGCAGGCTGTTCTTCGCTGTATTGGATGATTGATTCACGTAACTTACGTAGCTTGTGGGAACCGTATTCGTCTTGTTATATTCCGCCGCTGTGGATACCTGTGTAAATCCCTGAAACATCATTGTGCTGGTCCCGATGATCAGCGTGGCTGCTAAAACAGACTTTTTAACATGTTTACCTTCCGATCTGTTTGTTTTCATCTGAATCTCTCCTTTATTGTTTTATAGTTTATTTGTGATCACAGGATCTAGTATATGGGCCCTGAATTATAGAATCGTAACCAAGTTATTATTAAGTTGTAAAAGTTATTTTTGCCGTTGTCCCTTCGCCGGGACGGCTGCTAAAGCTCAGCTCCGCCTCGTGGCTCGAAGCTATCTGCTTGCAAAGAGCAAGTCCCAATCCGGCACCGCCGTCGCTCCGGTTCCGCGATTTTTCTCCCCGGTAGAAGGGTTCCGTGATTTGCGAAAGTATATCGGGAGTCATACCTTTCCCGTTGTCCCGGACACTGATCGTTTTCCTTTCGGCTTCCATGGCCGCACTTACCATAATATGTCCACCCTTACCGCACGCCTTTATCGCGTTGTCAATCAGATTGATTAACATGCTTTCCATCAGGCAGGAGTCTCCACGGATGGTCTCTATTTCACTGCTGAATTCGATTTGAATATCGTTTCCCGCAAGCTTGCCGTTCAGCGTTTGACGGACCGTCTCAAAGAGGCTGTATACCTTCAATTCTTCACAGTTTATCTGATTGTTCTGCAAATCTGCCAGTTTCAGCAATTGAAACGCTACCGTCTGCAGTCGGCGGCTTTCGGACATAATATAATTCAGTGCCGAAAGTCTGTCGTCCTCAGACAAAACGGCTTTTTGCATGTATTCTGCATATCCGTAGATTGCTGTCAGCGGCGTGCGGAGCTCGTGAGCGAAATTATCGACGAACTGCTGCTTTTTATCTGCGGCGTCCTTCAGCTCCGTCATCTGGCGCTGGATTTCCTCCGCCATGTGATTGAAACTCTGCGACATTTTTGCAAGCTCGTCATGTCCGGATACCGGAAGTCTTGTTTGATACGCTCCATCCGCGATATCCTTGGAGGTCTGGGATATCTGCTTAAGAGGCCTGAATATCCGGTTCAGCACGAGAAGAAGGCCGAAAGCGAACAGAATGGAGAGAACAAATCCCGCGAAGAATAATATGTTTTTCAAGCGGCTCCATGAGTTTATGGCTTCCGTCGTATCGTAAGAATAAACCAGTGTGTAGGAAGCATATGGGGCAGGAAATTTTCCTGAGACGATAACATAAGTTTTATCTTCAACTTTCCGTATCGTTGCCAGGCGATTACCGTTGCCTGGCGGCTCCAGGGAATTGTTCCGAAGCACAGTCGCGTCTTTACTGGAATAGACAAGTTGATTATTTTTGTAAAATGCGAGTCCCGCCTTGTTATCCCCGGACAGGTAGCTGTAAGGCTGAAGCAGTGAATTTAAAGAACCGTCTATGTCGGTTCCACGACCTTGCAC
Source organism: Paenibacillus puldeungensis (assembly GCF_042678945.1). Lineage (NCBI taxonomy): Bacteria > Bacillati > Bacillota > Bacilli > Caryophanales > Paenibacillaceae > Paenibacillus > Paenibacillus puldeungensis. Next base: position 181,090 of record NZ_JBHTLM010000001.1, read on the forward strand.
GGCTTGGAGATCCTTTATCAGGGCGGACGCTATAAAATAGTGTTCGCTAAGACTCCTATCCTCCGCACGATTCACCGTATCCCTGAACATTGCGACAGAAACAATGAAGATTCCGAGGTTAAAGAAGAAGAGAAAAAGAGCTAGAGTTGTTAAAAAAGTCCGCTGCTTCATCGGCCTGCCTCCAGACGGTAACCCAGCTTGTACACGGTTTTTATCCGATCTTCCCAGCCCAGCTTTTTCCGCAGCTTTTGGATATGTACGTCCACGGTCCTAGTGTCTCCTTCAAAATCGTAACCCCAAACCAACTCCAGCAGTTTTTCTCTTGAGAGCGCAATATTGCGGTTGTTCACAAGAACCTCCAGCAATTCATATTCCTTTGGGGTACATTCTACCAGCTGCCCGTTATGGAATACCTGATGGCTACTAAAATCAATTTTTACGTTTCCTGCTTCAAAACAACTTGCTGTTTTCTGCGTCCGCCTTAAGACTGCTTCCACACGAGCCAGCAATTCCAGCATTTCAAAAGGTTTTGTCAGGTAATCATCCGCTCCCATTGAAAAGCCCTTGATGCGTTCAGGTAAACTATTTCGTGCTGTCAGGAAGATCGTGGGCGTTCCATTCGCTTTTTTGAAAACCTCAAACCCGTCAAGTTCGGGAAGCATGATATCTAAAATCATCAGGTCGTAGGTATGGCATTGCATTTCGGAAACCGCAGTTTTCCCATCAAAAACCGAGGTGCAGCGATGCCCCACAAGCTGCAAATTTCTTTTAACCAGCTCATTGATTGATATTTCATCCTCAACAATCAAGATAGATGCCAATTGATCACCTCCTCATTTCTAACAATATTATCAATGCTTTGTTATGAAGTTGTATCCTAGATTCTCAAAAACTCATAACGAGGATAGCGTTTCGATTCCCAAGCTGAAATAGATTTCCTAACGGCATCCATCGCTTCATTCGTCATCAAAGCAAAGTAACTAACCATAGTACCGTGTGGCAGTAGAGCTCGTACTTCTCATTATAGTGCTCAAAGGTGCGAAGGCGGTCATAGATGCTGTCCAATTCTTGGCGGAGTTCTGCATTGACACCTCCACATTCCCGATGCTATATTATCCTTAATATTCACTATTAAAAAATACTTTTCAGTATCTTGAAAGGGACTCACTCGAACTCTCTGCAAACCCCACACCACCTTCCGAAAGGGGGAATCGATAATACCTTCGAGCGTTTGATCCACGATCGTCCGAGCAATCTCTTCTATTTAACCCAAGACAATCACCACTCAACACACTCCAACACCTTTGCATTTCACCCATTTTCTCACAGAGTTACTCCTTCAAATCATACCTCAAAGCCCATACTCACTTTCCATATCATTTCATTTCACTCAATCAGGAGGTCCTTGATGAAGAAAACGATCAGCGTTTGTTTGGCAACGATATTGATGGTTATGTCTTTGATTAGTGCTGTGCCGCAAGGGATTGCGCTGGCAGATGGCGCAGGCGGGGGGACGACGTATTACGTTTCCACGGATGGAGATGACGCCAATTCGGGAACCTCGGATGCTCCGTTTAAGACGTTTGCTAAAGGGGGTTCGCAGTTGCAGCCCGGCGATACGCTGTTGATTAAGGCGGGCAATTACTCTGAGGCGCTTGTGTTGAATGGTTTAAAAGGAAGTGCGGATGCGCCGATTACCATTCGCGGGGAAGCAGGAACGAATATCACGGCTGGCGCTTATGTGAACTCGCCGTTTTGGAAGAACTTTGCGCTTAGCGTGGCGAATAGCGAGTATGTGAATATTAGCAATATTCGCTTTACTTTCAGCGGGACGCCCGAAACGGGGGACAGCTACACGGTCGGAGTGAGCGGTGCGAAAAATGTGAAGCTGCAAAATAACCATTTTGCAGCGGACGGCCCGGCTTATGCGGTTTTTTATCTCGATACGAATAATGAAAACTTGATCCTGGATGGCAACTATGTCGAAGGGTCTGACAATGCTTTTTACGGCTACGGGATTCATGATACGACGATTACCAACAATATTTTTACGCAGTGGTGGACTTTCCATTTTGAATCCAGCACCTCTACCCATAACACGATTAGCAATAATGTGTTTGCCGGGGCGGGGGAGCATTTTTATGGGGGGACTTACGAGAACAGCATTATTACGAACAATATTTTCTTGGGGAACCCGAAGATGAGTTTGGGAACAGGCAATACGGTTGGGTATAACAGTGTGACCGACGGCAGCCTGAAAACGTCCGCCACGGATGTGGTGGGTACGGCCGCGGATACGTTTGTGTCGGCGACGGATTACCATCTCAAGGAGGGCAGTCCGAGCATTGATGCCGGTACCGAGATCGGCCTGCCGCCAGTTGATCGTGACGGGAAAACGAGAATCGGTCCTGCCGATATTGGCGCGTACACGTATGGTAAGTTTTTTTACCTGGATGCGAGTGCTCCATCTGGCGGGGACGGTTTGAGTGAGGCTACCGCGTTTAACAACCTTTCGGATGCAGGCGCCGCGATTGTACCTGGTGCGACATTACTCGTCAAACCGGGCAGTTACACGGGGAATCTCGCGATTACGGGGACCGGAGCTGCGGATACCAAATCCATCACGATTCAAAAGCTAGGCGATGGGGTGGCCAGCATCGATGGTGGTGCAGGTCCTGCAATTACGCTAAAAGATATCGCCAACGTAAACATTGCCGGGCTAACGCTGGCAAGCCGCGGAAATACGGCGCTTCTCGTAGACGGCGCTATGCATAGCGAGATCTCACAATCCACCGTGACTTCAGCCACCTACGGCATTGAAATCACCGGTCATACCCAGGGCTCGAAGTTCCATAACCTCGCCTTCCAGAAGCCGGATCAAACCGGGATTTTGTTGAGGAATTCCACGGGGAATGAGATTTACAACAATATTTTTGACAACACCCAAGGCATCTTGAACGAAGGAGGCAGCTTTACCGATACGCGGATCATGAACAATGTGATGATTTCGCATGGCAGTGAGGGAGCCAACATCGTCCTGAAGGGGACGAATAATACGGGCAACACGATTGCGAACAATATTTTTAGAGCGGAAGGCCCGACGGCCATTGCGACGGTGAGCTCGGCGGTGTACTTTAATGAGCCCGGAACTAATAACATCGTGGACTACAACTTATATGACAGCACAAGTACAGGTTTATCTAACGGAGCACCGGAGAATGAGCCGTACAGCGTATACGGTGATCCCAAGTTTGTGAGCGATTCGGACTATCATCTGCAGCTCGGAAGCGCGGCCATCGACAAGGGGAGGAATGTGAATGCTCCTGCGTTGGACCGCGACGGGCGGATTCGATTCGGGGCCACGGATATCGGCGCTTACGAATATGTCGGGAATTCCACGGTTTTTCGGGTGGTGGGTCAGTCTCCGCAAGGCAACGGGATCAAGATCGATTCGGTGATCAACGTGACCCTGTCCGAAAAAACGAGCGATAACCAAGGCAATATTTCGAGCAATATCTCCGTGACGACCGTCGTAGATGGAAAAACGGTAAACGTCCCCGGCAGCTTCAGCACGGCCGACGAGGGAGAAGGGACGAAGATTACGTTTACGCCGGCGGCAAAACTGAATTATGACTCCACCTATACGGTAACGGTCAAAAAAGACCTGATGAGCACGAACGGGAATTATCTCCCGGCCGACGTGGCGTGGCAATTCAGCACGGAAGCCTTCATTATGAACGAATACTACATTTCTCCGAACGGCAGCGATTCGAATCTTGGCACGATCGACAGCCCGAAGAAGACGGTATCAACATCCCTGATCGCCAAGCTGAAGGCGGGGGATACGGTTTATTTTAGGGAAGGAACTTACAACGGCATTATTGTTTTGCAGACGTTCTCGGGTACGGCGGACAAACCGATCACCTTCAAAAGCTACCAGAATGAAAAGGTCGTCCTAACGTCGGATCACCCGGATTACATCATCTACCTGGGACACAGCCAGCACATCCGCATTGAAGGGCTGACCTTTGCCCCGAACGCCTCGCAGAACGGATCGCGCGGCACTGCCTTGCGGATCGATAACCATACAAAGGGCCGGCAGGCGAGCTCGGACATCGTCGTAACCGGCAACAGTTTTGAGAACTGCGGCACGGCGATTGCCACGCGAGATTTGGTGAATGTCGGGTTCGGCGATTTCGAGTTTTCGAACAATGAGATCATTTCCGACGACGGCTGGGGACTGTATTTCCAGGAGGTCCGCGAAAAGCCGGGCAGCTACGGCAAAATTTTCAACAACGTCATTTACGGCGCAAACCGCAGCTTGAATTTATGGGGCAAAAGCTCCAATCTCTTGTTTTACAACAATACTTTTGCCGATAAGTACGATCCGGCGGGCGGAAGCGGCAGATATGATCTTTACCCGGTACAGGGCACCTATGACAGCGCAGCAAATCCGATAAACATTTCCACGGACCTGGTGTTCAAAAATAACATCTTCACCAAACCGATCCGTACACAGCTGGAGGGCGGCAAATCGATTATCGACGCGGCGCAAAATGTAGTCTTCGACCACAATGTGTACTCGATCGCCGGAACGCAAAGAGTCACCTACAACGGGGGAGGCGAAGGCCCCGTCCTGACGCTGGCGCAATTGCAGAGCGGAACGGCCTGGGCCAACCAGGGCAGACCGCTTGAGACGAACGGGAAGTTTGGCGATGTCGCTTTTGTGGATGTGCTGAGCGACGCCAGAATTATTTTTCCGACCAATCCTGCCATTGGTACAGCTACGACCACCATTATCCCCGGGGTGGAGGCTCCGGCCACCGATATCAACGGGAATGCCAGAGCGAAGAATGAAGCCGGCGCTTACGCTTACGACGAGACATTTGCTTTTGTCGGAAAAAATACCGGACCCGCCGACGGCTCTCCGCTGCACCCGTATCCGTCCATCGAGGCTGCGGTGAAGGCCGGGGCCAAGAGCATTCAGGTGATGGACGGCAGCTACGACGCCGACGAGAGCATCGATATGGCGGCATCGGCCGGAGCGGGAGATGTGAAGGTCATGCCGTATAACGGCGAGGTGACCTTGAACGGCGAGTTGAGCATCAAAGGCTCGGCGGAAAAAGCCATTTCCATAGAGCGGCTTACTCTGGTCGGGAACGTGGCGTTGTCCGGGAAGAGGGTGACGGTGAGTGGCAACCGAATCAAAGGCGACTTAGCTTTGAGCCAGGCGGATGGAGCTGTGGTGACGGGCAACGTTTTTGCTCCGAAGGCGGCGGATGCAGTTCAGCTCAGCGGCAGTGTGAACAGCTTGATCACTAATAACGTCATTTCGGAACGTCAGACGGCTATTCGTTTCGCAGCTTCATCTACAGCGAACAAAATCTATAACAACACACTGTATGGTAACGGCCAAGACGCTGTTTTTAGCGGCGATTCCACCGGGAATATTTTTAAAAACAACATTTTCTCCACGCGCTTAAGCAGCTACGCCAATAATGAATTTGACTACAATCTGTACAATGCGGACACGATTGCCAAGGCGGATTTGGATGCCATTACAGCAGACCTGCATGCCGTTAAAGCTCCCGCTGGATTCATCAACGCCAAGGCGAAGGATTACAGGCTTTACAAGCTGAGTCCAGCCGTAGGCGCAGGCATTACGGATAACGATACGCCGGCCAAGGATATCAACGGAATTTCCAGAAAAAATCCCCCGGACATCGGTGCCTATGCCGCAGTCGCCGTGGATGTGAGCTACTACGTCGATGCGGTGAACGGCGATGATAGCCGCGCAGGAACGGCGGAAGCTCCGTTTAAGACGATCGGTGTCGCGCTGCAGGCGCTGCGGAACGGGGAGGGCGTGGTGGTCAAGGCGGGAACCTACCATGAAAACATCGCGCTTGCGGACCGGGCGGGAAGCGAAGCGGACAGCTATGTGATCAAAGCGGATGGAGCCGTTATTGTGGACGGCAGCATTACTTTGGAAGGCGCAACCGGAGTGACGTTAGACGGTTTTATGGTAAATGCCGGCGACGGAAACACGGCCGTCACTTTAAAGGCTTCTCCGAAAGCGGCTTTGAAGAATTTGACCATCAGCCAGGCAAAAATCGGCATAAGTGCTTTGGACAGTCCAGAATTGTCCTTGAGCAAGATAAGCATCAGCCAGGTCGAAAAGGGCATTGTGCTGGATGGCGCGGGTAAGGTCAGCCCGGTAACGGTATCGCGGACGAAGGTTGACCAGGCGAGCGTCACCGCGATTGAAGCGGCAAACCAAGTTGCTTTGAACCTGACCAGCAGCTTGATTACCCATTCAGGTAAAGGCGTGGTCGGAACGGGCGGGTCCCGGTTCACCCTCATGAACAATACCTTCTACGACAATAGCGGATATAGCGTTCAGATCTCAGGAGCAGAGGGAAATGGCGACAATCCGGTTATCGTTAACAATATCTTTTCACGCAGCGCTAGAGGGCAAGGGGTATTCACCCGCATCGACACGAGTGGAAGCTTCTTCGCCAACTATAACCTGTACGACGCTGCGGCGGATGAGGACATTATTCGGTTGAACGGCAGCGGTCAGTCCTTGGCGGAAGCAGCTGCCAACGGAATGGAGACCAAGGGGCTCCTCGGAGCGCCTATGTTCAAGGATGCGTCAAACGGTGATTTCAGTCTGGCCAAAGGAAGTCCTGCCGCGAGAAAAGGGACGAAATCCATTAACGTGAAGGCAGCCGACGATTCGCAAAAAGAACTCCCGGCTCCTTCCGCAGATTACGCAGGAACGCCGTACAGCGCTTTAGGGCAGGACATCGGCGCATATTATTCGCCTTACAGCATGAGAACGATTCATCTGGCCGGTGACAATGCGGGCTCGGTGAATGGCGATGGTTCGGCGGAGCATCCGTTCCGGACCTTTGCGCAAGCGATTAACGCCGCCGATTCTGGCGACACGATTATTGTTCATAAGGGCATATACAAGGGCCGCTATGATATCAACAACAAGCACGGTGCTCCTGATGCACCGATTATCATCAAGGCTAGCACCAATCCGAACGATCCGCTGGACCTTGTGAACGCGGCGCTACCCGGGCCTATTTTTACAGGAAAAACGAATTACGAAGACCGTAATGAAGAAGCGAAAGACGAGGTTATGACGAAAATTACGAACAGCTCTTACCTTACTTTTGAAGGGCTGAATATTACGGGCTTCCGAGGCGCCGGGATCTGGGCGATGGACAGTGACCATCTGGTGCTGAAAAACCTGAAAATATGGGATATCGACACGCCGCAGGACATCACCTCTGGTGTGGAAGGCCTGCTGATTAGCGGCACGACCGATTCTTTATTCAAAGACATACAGATCTGGGATATCGGCCAGACCCGCAAAAGCCAGGCGGACCACGGGGCGTATATCGGCCACAGCTCCAATCTGGTGTTTGACGGCATGAAAATCTCCAATTCACCGGGCGGAGGCATCCAGTTCTATGCCGGCGACAATTACGACATTCATTCGACCGATATTGTGATCAAGAACAGCGTGTTTTCCGAATCGAAATACGGCTTGATCCTGGTCGGCATCCAAGACTTCACGGTGACGAACAACACGTTCCATAACAGCTGGGAAAACGATTTGTACCTGGATTGGAACGTAAGGGGGAACCTGTTCCAGAACAATGTTTTTTACAATGATCGGACGAAGGAATACGACTCGGTTTACGGTAAAGTGAAGCCAGTCATTATCGGTTATCAGTACAATGTGATTCGAACCAATCCCGACCAAACCAAGACTCACATGGTCGTGGACAATACGTTCCGGAACAATCTGTATGATTACAGAAAATTCCCTGCGAACGCACAGTTCGTCGCTGACGTGATGCCGATTGAGCAGTTTATAGCCACCGAAAACGCCGCAGAAACCAACAACCGTTACACCAACATGTACAATGGAAAAATGAGCTTTAAAGGCTCGTTTCAGGATGCGGCAGATGACTATGTAAGAGCGCAGCAAATCTTTGACGATATTCTGGACGTGAAGAGCGGCAGCGCCAGTATTGACAAAGGGGTTAGCGAGAACGCGCCGACCATTGATATTTTGGGACGCAGCCGAGTGAATGCGCCTGATTTGGGGGCGTATGAGTATATTCCCGGCGGGACCAATGGTGGTGGTAATGGAAACGGGAACGGTAACGGCGGTGGCAGTGACAACGGCAGTGGTAATAGCAGCGGCGCTGGCAGTAGCAATAGCGGGAATAACAGCAATGGCGGCGAAAACAGCGATACTAACGATACCAACAGCACCACGCTGGTTCAGAATGGAAAATTAGACGAGAGCGGCGCCGTCCATGCGGAAGTTACATCAGACCAACTCGCCGACTTATTTGGCAAGGCGAAAGAGGATGCTCGCGGGACCAAGGCCATCACGTTAAAAGTGGCAAAGGCCGACGGAGCCGTGAAATACGTGCAAAAGCTCCCCGTTAATGCGCTCACCCAAGCCAAGGGAGACAAGAGAATCACCATTGAAACACCGATCAGTACCCTCACGGTTCCTTCAAACATGCTGACTCCGAATTCCATAGGAAATGCTGCTAAAGTAGAACTGAGCATTGGACGCGCGGATAAGTCGAAGCTCAGTAAAGAACTGCAAGCACAAATAGGGGATAAACCCGTGATCGAGCTGATCCTCCTGGGCGATGGAAAACCGGTAGCCTGGAACAATTCAGAAGCTCCGGTAACCGTAGCTATGGACTATGCTCTACCCACCTATGAACGCGTAGATGTAGAGTATATCGTCGTCTGGCATGTGGATGACCAGGGCCATGTATCAGCAGTGCCAAGCGGACGGTATGACCATGCATCCGGCAAAATCACGTTTACCACGACCCATTTCAGCAAGTATGCCGCCGCCTTTGTGCACAAGGCATTCAAGGATACCGCGAAATACGCATGGGCGGAGAAACAAATGAATGTCCTGGCCTCAAAAGGAATCATTAACGGCACATCCGACACCACGTTTGCTCCGGGCGCGAACGTCACGAGAGCCGACTTTATCAAGCTGCTGGTGAGCGGACTTGGACTTACCGCGAAGGTGGATTCCAACTTTAGTGATGTCAGCCCAACGGATTACTACTATGAGTCGGCAGGCATCGCGAAAAAATTAGGCATCACGGGCGGAATCGATGGAAGCCGCTTTAACCCTCGAGCCTACATCACAAGGCAGGATATGATGGTGATGGTCCATCAAGCGCTCATCGCCGCGGGTAAGCTGTCCGAGAATGACGAAACCGTCGATGTGCTTGCCAAATACAGCGACACTTCCAAGATAGCACCTTATGCAACCGGCAGTGTGGCCGCCCTAGTAAAAGAAGGCATCGTCAAAGGCAGCGGCAACCGCATCAACCCGCTGGGTCATGCGACACGGGCTGAAATCGCAGCGCTCATCTATACGGTGTATAACAAGTAATAGGTGAAATGCGAGTTCTGTTCCATTTTAGACATCCATACACGCGATTAATCGGGTAGGGCTAGCTTAAGGGATCAGAATAGCTGCATTTTATACATCTAATTCCTGGGATTTATCCAGATTTGAGTATTTAATTGTAAAAAGTGCATCTAAAATGGTTAAAAGCGAAGAGGAGTGTAAATTTACCTCGATTTAACTGCACTTTCTGCATTTATTTACGCGGTGGACGCCCAAACACTAAAAATAAATGTACAAAATACATTTAAACACCAGCCCGTACACGCACCAGCCCATGCACCACCCCACACACCGTACCGCCCTACCCGCCACGCATGTCGCGACGCGATCCTCCCAGAGGATGGCAATATATGAGTTCCATGCACGCATGATTTTCCAACATAGAAAAGGTAAAAAAAGCCCCGGATATTCGCTGAATATCCAGGGCTTTTACCATTAACGGCCACTTTGCATCAAGCTGACTTAGGATTTATTTTGATAGGTCCGATTGGCACAGCTTATTGAATATGAAATCTCTAGAGAGTGCGAAAAGGCCGTAAATCCCCGAGTTTTCTTCCAGTTCAGCAGGTACTACGTCAATCGGCATAAAAGCATTTTCCTTCACGATCCGGTTGATGTTCGGAAGCATCTGAGAATTAAATACCGAATACTCTCCTCCGAAAATGACTAAATCGCAATTGAGGAGGCAGACGATATTGGAAATCGTTCCTCCGATGATTACGGATATGTCTTCTATGCATTGCGTCAGGAAAGGATCGCCGCTTTGCCAAACCTTAACCAGGTCTTTGAAATTGAACGTATCCAGCGTTTTTCCCAGAGCAGCAAAGGCATCTTCTGTTTTTTTGGGGCTATCCTGTTTAACTCTGGTTGTCAGCGCGTTTATATTGGTCGATCCGCCCAAATTGTTGAAGGCGTATTTCCGCGCTTGTTTTATGTCATTTTCTATGGTGATTTCATGAGCTATTTCCCCCGCACTGTTGGAGGTCCCACCGTAAATCGAGCCATTCAGGATCAAGCCGGCGCCAAGTCCCAAACCGCCGCTGATGTATACTAAGTCCTTTGAAGCCTTCCCCGCGCCATAGGTGAATTCGCCAAGCGCCGCGGCGTTTACGTCATTGGACACAAGCACCGAGGTTTCGAAGTGGGACTCCAATTGCTGCGAAAGGTCACCCATGTTCCAGTTCGCAAAGTTAGCGTTGGCAAGAAAGCTTCGGCTTTCAGGATTATAGATACCGGGACAGGAAATCGCGATGATCGCCAGGTCGCTATGGGTCAAGTTGCTGGACGAAATCAGGAAATTGACTGCGTTAAGCACCAGTTCCAATCTGGCAGGGTAGGACGAGGAACCGGGGATGTTCATAGTAATCTTATTCAGTATTTTCCCATCCAGATCAGCCAGCACAAACAGGGGATCTTCAAATTTCAACTCGATGGAGATTATGTACTGATACGTGTTGCTGAACTTCAGTAAAATCGGCTTTCGGCCGCCGGAGGCCATGGAGACCCCTGTACCGACCTCTTGAATGATTCCTTTGCTTAACAAGGACGCAATATTTTCTGTTACAGCGGCTTTGCTGATGCGTAACTCCCGTGCTAGCTCGGCCCTTGATATGAGCTGCTTACTATATATTTTGTCCAATATGATTCTTTGATTGATCGACCGGATGTGAGTTTGGTCTACAGCATATTTCATTATATAATACCCACTTTATAATAAAGTTAGTAAACTTTGTGAACTTACTCCAATATAGCATAGCGGATTTCCAATTACAATGTAATACATAAAGCATATTGATGTCACAAATAAAGAAATTTAATATGCATACTGTGGTAAGAACTCCTCAATGATTGATAAAAGACCAATAGAGCAAATAAACGGCTACGCTGCAGGCTTTTTGTCCGTTGTGAGTTGGAGCTCCATTAGAAAAAGATGGGCTTTTCCGGCAGAGTTTAATGGTTTGACAATTTCAAAAATCCATAGTAATGTATTTGCAACTTAGTAAGTTCGGAAAGTAAACAAACTAACACCAGTTGTCAATTTGCTTCATATATATTGCTTAATCATTTTAAGATGGAGAGGAAGAGGTGTGTTATGAAAATTTGGAAACTGGTTGTGTTGTCCATGGTCTTAATTGTGGGGATGACGGGCTGTAATTTTAGCTCCTCGGCCCCAAGCGCAGACACAGGCTCGAACACAAGCAAGAACTCGGACAAGGCATCAAATGAGGGCACCATCACAGTCTATGATACGAATGAAATCAGAACGATGGTGCAGTGGGCCGCTTCAGACAGCAATTCCTTTACGATTCTGAACAACGTGTCCGAAGGACTTTACCGGCTGAATGCCAAACATGAACCGGAGCCAGCCTTGGCTGAAAGCTACAAAGTATCGGACGATAAGCTGACTTACACCTTTACCCTAAGAAAGGACCTGAAGTGGAGCAACGGCACCCCGCTTACCGCGAAAGATTTCGTGTACGCCTGGCTTAAACAGATGAGCGTCGACGCTACCAACGGATATTCCTTCATCATGACGGATTATATCGTAAACGGCGCCGAGTATTTGGACAACAAGGCTGATGCGGCTTCCGTTGGTGTAAAAGCGATCAACGATACTACGCTGGAAGTTAAACTCAAACAGCCTACCCCTTATTTTGTCAGATTGACGGTTCTCCCGATGTTCTTCCCTCTGAATGAGGAATTTGTGAAATCCCAGGGCGACCAGTACGGGCTGAAAGCAGAAAACATGATTTACTGCGGACCTTATGTCCTGGCCACTTATGATCCCGCAAGCGGCAGCACTTTGAAAAAGAATGACAGCTACTGGGATGCAGCAAACGTCAAAGTGCCAAACGTGAGTGTCCGCATTATCAAGGATCAAGCCACTGCACTGAACGCTTACAAATCCGGACAACTTTCCAGAGTTACTCTTTCCTCCTCAGATGTACCTTCTATGAAATCGAACCCGGAATTCAATTCTACCAGTGAATTCAGAACGACCTATATTCAGTACAATTTGAAAGATAATGCTCTTACCAACAAAAACATCCGTCTTGCCCTTGGATACGCGATTGACCGCGTAACCCTCGCAGATAAGATTCTGGGTGACGGTTCCGCACCGGCTCCAGGCCTCATTGCAAATTCCATGTACGGTGACGGCACGAAGTCCTTCCGGGATTTGAACGGCAATTTGACTACCTTTGATGCTGCAAAAGCGAAGGAATACTGGGACAAGGGAACGGCCGAGCTTGGCAAGGCGCCTTCTCTGACGTTACTTACGGAGGATGACTCCGTTACGAAAACGGTAGCTACCTATGTACAGGATCAGTTCAAGCAAGTTCTGGGCGTTGATGTGAAAATCGACTCCAAGACGAAAAAAGCAAAGAATCAGTTGATGGACGACAACAATTATCAAATGGCCATCACCGCCTGGGGAGCCGACTATGACGACGCCATGACGTATTTGGATCTTTGGACCAACGGCACGCCATACCGCGGTAATTACACGAGCGAAACATATAACGGCCTGATTGCCGATGCGAAACAGCAGAAGGATGATGCGAAACGCCTTCAGGATATGCTGGATGCGGAAAAGACACTGCTGACCGATGATGCGGTAGTATCACCGCTGTTCTACAGAGGTTTTGCTTATCTGACGAAGCCGAATGTGGAGAATTTGGTGACTCATCCTTTCGGAACGCCGATTGAGTTTAAATACGCTTCCTTAAAGTAGCATTACAAAAATAGAGGGACAGAACAAAACCTCGGGTGGATGGAATAGAGTCCTCCCGAGGTTTGTCATAGAAGCAAGGAGGATGCATGGAATGGCCTCGTATATAGGCAAACGGATTTTGTACCTGATGATTACGCTGCTGATCATCCTTACCGCCACATTTTTTCTGATGAAAAAGCTGCCCGGCACTCCCTTTGACTCGGAGCGTTTCGCCTTATTATCGCAAGTTCAGCAAACGCAGTTTCTGGAAAAATACGGATTGAACGATCCGGTGATCGTGCAATACGGAAAATATATTTTAAATGTTTTCAAAGGTGATTTGGGGACCTCCTTTTTCTATTCGGGCAGCCCGGTGACCGGTGTTATTTTGGGCCGGATCGGCCCATCTGCTCTGATCGGGACTCAAGCGATTCTGCTCGGGCTTTCCGTCGGGCTGGTGCTCGGCATCGTCGCCGCATGGTGGCATAACAAAGCAATAGATTATCTTACGATGATATTGGCGGTTTTGGGGGTTTCGGTCCCGAATTTCGTGGTAGCCGCATTGCTGCAGTATTTCATCGGCCTCAAATGGGGGATTCTTCCTGTTGCCTTCTGGGAGAGCTGGGAGAACTCCATTCTGCCTTCCATTGCTTTGTCTTTTGGGGTTACGGCCATGATTGCGCGGTTTATGAGAACGGAAATGCTGGATGTGCTGTCACAAGACTATATAGTAACTGCAAGGGCAAAAGGGCTCAGCCAATTTAAAGTGGTCATGCAGCATGCCGTGCGGAACTCTATCATCCCGGTCGTTACCATCCTGGGTCCGATTATTGTCAATCTGCTGACGGGTTCCCTGGCCGTAGAAAATATTTACAGCATCCCGGGGATCGGGAGCCTTTTCGTCGATTCTATTAAAACCAATGATTATTCCACGATCATGGGGATCACTGTTTTTTATAGTGCGTTTTATATTTTTGTCGTCATGATTGTAGACATTTTATATTCGATCATTGATCCAAGAATTCGTCTTGCGGCAGGAAAGGGGGACTAATGGTCATATGGCACAAAAAATAGATATCCCTCTGGAGCTTTTTGAAAAAGCGGTAGTGGGCGAGGATGAGAAGGAGCATATTGCCAGTCCCAATTTGACGGCATTTCAGGACGGCTGGCTTCGGTTGAAAAAAAATAAGGCCGCTGTCGTAAGCTTGGCGGTGTTAATCGTTATTTTCCTGCTCGCGATTTTCGGCCCGATATTTTCGAAGTATTCTTACTTTGTCACCGACTACCAGCATACTTTTCAAAAGCCAACGATGGCGCATCCCTTCGGAACGGACCAGTTTGGGCGGGATCAATGGGCTCGTATCTGGCAGGGGACGCGGATATCGCTGCTGATTGCTACTGCGGCGGCCTTCATTGACCTGTTCATAGGGGTTACTTTTGGCGCGGTGTCGGCTTTGTTTGGCGGCAAAGTAGATGCTGTCATGCAGCGGATTATCGAAATTCTTGTAGGAATTCCCCAACTGATCATTGTCATTTTGCTGATGATGGTGATGCCTGCGGGAGTTTGGACGGTGGTGCTGGCGCTCTCCATCACCGGCTGGGTCAATATGGCACGGCTTGTGCGGGCGCAGATTCTCAAGCTGAAAAATCTGGAGTTCGTCATGGCTGCCCGGATTTTGGGCACCAGCAGCAAGGGGATCATCCTGAAGCATTTAATCCCCAACACTGTCGGAGTCATTGTCATTAATGTCATGTTTACGATTCCTTCTGCGATTTTTACCGAAGCTTTCTTAAGCTTTATCGGCATTGGTCTTGCGGAGCCGAAGGCCTCGCTGGGCGTTTTGATTAACAACGGATATCAGGTCCTTCAGAATTATCCGCATCTGCTGATCTTTCCTGCGGTAATCATTGTATTGATTATGGTTTGCTTCAGTATTTTGGGCGATGGGCTTCGCGATGCGCTGGATCCCAGAATGAGACGGTAAGGAGGCTGCAAAATGGGGAATCTGTTGAAAGTTGAAAATTTGAATATAGACATTGAGACGCAGCACGGAAAAGTGAAGGCGGTCCGCGGGGTGGACTTCACCTTGAAAAAGGGCGAAACCTTGGCCATTGTCGGCGAATCCGGCTCCGGGAAATCCATTATGATGCGGGGGATTATGGGGCTGCTGCCCTCCAATGGCAAAATCGCCGAAGGCTCCGTATATCTTGAAGATAAATGCCTTTCCGAACTCAATGAGCATCAGATGCGGAAAATTCGCGGCTGCGACATTTCCATGATATTTCAGGATCCGATGACTTCGCTCAATCCGACCATGTCTATTGGAAAGCAGATCGTTGAAGTGCTGCATGAGCACCGCCGTGACCTTTCGAAGAAGCAGTTAAAGGAGATCGCGATCAAGCAAATCGAGCTGGTAGGCATATCCAATCCCGAAACCAGATTCAATCAATATCCGCATCAACTGTCCGGGGGTATGAGACAGCGCGTCATCATTGCCATCGCATTGGCCTGCAGCCCCAAGGTGCTGATTGCCGACGAGCCCACCACCGCGTTAGATGTAACCATTCAGTCGCAGATTCTGGACTTGATGAAAGACTTGCAGGGGAAAATAGACACCTCCATCATCATCATCACCCATAATTTAGGGGTCGTTGCTAACATTGCCGACCGTGTCGCCGTCATGTATGGCGGCAAGCTGGTGGAGATCGGCAGCGCGCGGGAGCTGTTCTATGAAACCGCCCACCCTTATACCAAGGGACTTCTGGCTTCTATCCCGAAAATGCATGAATCCGACCAGCAGCTGTCGTCCATTCCCGGCACGCCGCCCGATCTGATGGACCCGCCGGCAGGTTGTCCTTTCGCAGCGCGATGTGAAAAGACCATGAAGGTGTGTCAGCAATATATGCCGGAGTATACAGAGCTTTCGAATACACATCATGCAGCCTGCTGGCTGCTGGACGACCGTGCAAAGGCAAAAGTACAGGCACAGGCTGCAAAAGGCGGTGAAATGTATGTCTGATAAAGAGGTACTGCTGCAGGTAAAAAACCTGAAAAAATATTTTAACGTAGGCAAAAATAAGCTGCTAAAAGCGGTGGATGACGTCAGCTTCGATATTTACAAGGGCGAAACCTTTGGGCTGGTTGGCGAATCCGGCTGCGGCAAATCCACATTGGGACGCACCGTGATTAGGCTTTATGAAACAAGCGGCGGAACCGTTGAATTTGAAGGAACGGATGTGCACGGCAATCTGAATACGGCGCAAAGACACGGGCTTTCTCGGCGTATGCAAATGATATTTCAAGATCCCTACGCTTCATTAAACCCCCGGATGAAAGTCATGGACATCATTGCGGAGGGAATTGATGCCCATGGACTGGCAAAATCCGCCGAGGAGCGTACCCGGATGGTGGTGGAGCTTCTGGAGACCGTAGGCCTAAGCCGTGAACATGCCAACCGATTCCCGCATGAGTTCTCCGGCGGGCAAAGACAGCGCATAGGCATTGCCCGCGCACTCGCGGTCAATCCGGATTTTATCATTGCGGATGAAGCGATTTCGGCACTGGACGTTTCCATTCAGGCTCAGGTGATCAATCTTTTGAAGGTGCTGCAGGAGAAACGGAATTTGACCTATCTTTTTATCGCGCATGATCTGTCCATGGTCAAGCATATCAGCGACCGTGTAGGCGTCATGTATCTGGGCAGCATGGTAGAGCTGGCTACCAGCAGCGAATTGTTTGAGCATCCGATGCATCCTTACACGGAGGCGCTGATTTCGGCGATCCCTCTTCCTGACCCGGATTTGGAGAAGTCGCGCAGCCGTATCGTGGTGGAAGGCTCGATTCCAAGCCCCATAAATTTAGCTGACAATTGCCGTTTCTGCACACGTTGTCCCAAAGCGATGGATATCTGCAGAAAGCAGGCGCCGGAAATGAAGGAGCAAAGACCCGGGCACTGGGTTGCTTGCCATTACGTTGAGCAGATGAAATAAGGCCTAAATTGGAGGGAAACGAATGCTGCTTTCGAAAACCTTGCGAAATGCAATTCATGATAGATTTATAGAAAACATGCCGCCGCGGCTGCTTAACAGAGAAATTCAGGGCCGGCTGCAAGAATGCAATGAAGATGTACGGACGATGATGGAGTTTTTTTATAGTACGATGCCGGCGTCTGATATCGGGGATTACGATTTTTCGCTATATCTGAAATTTGCGGAATTCGGCCTGTTTCTTGCCGACAACTCTCCATGGAACAAGCAGATTCCGGAGGAAATTTTCTTTAATTTTGTACTGCACTACCGGATCAACAACGAGGGAATTGAAGATTGCCGGCCCTTTTTTTATGGTGCCCTCAAGGAAAGAATCAGCGGGAAAAGCATGAAGGAAGCTGCGCTTGAGGTGAACATCTGGTGCGCCGAGCATGTGACTTATCAGGCTACGGACCAAAGAACCGCTTCTCCGTTGACCGCACTCAGATCCTCTTACGGAAGATGCGGGGAGGAGTCGACATTGGTAGTCACCGCCATGCGCAGCGTAGGTATTCCCGCACGTCAGGTATACACGCCAAGATGGGCCCATTGCGATGATAATCATGCCTGGGTGGAAGTGTGGTGCGATGGGGACTGGTACTATTTGGGGGCCTGTGAGCCGGAGCCCGTCCTGAACAGAGGATGGTTTAACAATGCCTCTGCACGGGCCATGCTGGTGGACGGCAAGGCTTTTCTTCCGGTTGAGGGAGAAGAGGTCATTGCCCAAAACGGACAAACCCTTATTTTAAATGAGTTAAGCCGTTATGCAGACTCCAGACGTTTCACCGTGACCTTAAAAGATTCGCAGCCCGTCTCTGACGTTACCGTGCATTTTGAGATGCTGAACGGCTCGGAGTTTTTCCCGCTTGCGTCCATAACGACTGATGAGGCAGGGCGTGCGGGGCTCACCCTTGGCCTGGGAAGCATCCATATTCACGCTGTGAAGGACTCCCGCTTTGTTGAAGCCCTTGTTCATACGGGGGACACGGATTCTTTCACGCTCGATTTCTCAAAGGCTAAGCCATACGAACCGGAGCATCAGGAAGATTTCAACTTTATTGCGCCGAAGGACAGCACGAGAAACAGTATGCCACTTTCGGAAGAGCAAAAAGAGCTGCGCAGCCGGGTGCTAAGAGGTGCGGATTGTAAGCGCAAAGCGTATGCCAAAGGATTTTATCAGCAGGAAGAGGCGGAGAAGCTGGCTGCCGAGTTCAGTCGTCCGCAGGACGCTTTGCGCATTCTGAAAGAGGCCGAAGGAAACTTCCGGGAGATTGCTGATTTTCTTGCCATGGATTTCGGTGCAGGGAGCAAGGAGCTGCAATTGCGAATGCTTGAAGCCCTGCCGAAAAAAGACTACAGGGACGTACAGTGCAGCGTTCTTGCCGAACATTTCGGATCGGGGCTGGAATATCAAAAGGATTATCCTTTGGACATATTCGTGCCCTATATCCTGTCGCCCCGGGCGTATTTTGAACAGCTTACCCCTTACCGCAGACTCCTCTCCTCCGTCTTTGATGAACAGACAAAGGAAGATTTCCGGACATTGCCGCAGCGGGCATGGGCGTATGTTTCAAAATTTGAATCGGGCTCGGGCCGGGATCATGAGCGGTTGTTCGGAACCCCTGAAGGTATTCTTCGCAGCGGACTTGCGGGAGCAATGGGGCAGAAGGTCCTGTTTGTAGCGATTTGCCGAACACTTGGCATTCCTGCCCGTATCGATCCGGTCGATCTGACGGCTCAGTATTATGAGGATGGCAGCTTCAGAATCGTTGGCGACTGTTCAGATAAAGGCAAAGGACACGCCGGACTTATCCTGATGGGCGGCGCGGAAAAGTGGTTCTATTTGAACAACTGGGCCATTGCTGTTTTAAAGGATGGCTCGTACCAAACCCTGGAGCTTGCCGATTATCCTTGGAACGACGGGAAGCTTGAGCTTTCACTTCAGCCGGGCAGCTATCGGCTGATCACCTCCAACAGAACGCCAAACGGCAATCAGTTTGCGAGGAAATATGTTTTTCAGCTTGAAGCGGGCGAAACTAAAACCTTGGTCATCTCATTGCGTGAGGTCGAGATTTCGGATTTGGTGACCGATATATCCTATGCGCCTTTCGAGCTGTACGATGAAAACCATGTCGCGATTTCAACGGAAGCCGTGTGCGGGGACAGAGATGCCGTGCTTGTCTGGCTGGAAGAGGGGCATGAGCCAACAGAGCATGTTCTAAATGAATTTATTCAGGCGCAGGATGTGCTGGGCAAAGCGGACTGTGAAATTATTTTTATCATACGCGATCAACAAGCACTGGATAACGAAACCTTTAAGAAGGCGTGCATGGCGATCCCTCGGGCAAAGGTATATTATTCCGATTTTTCCGATACAGCAGTAACTATAGCGCGCAGAATGTATGTTGACCCGGACAATCTGCCGCTTACCGTAGTGTCACGAGGCGGCCGCGGCATCTACGCCTGCAGCGGTTATAACGTGGGTATTGTCGGGCTGATGATAAAAATCATTAATTTGTAGTAAAGTGCAAAAAATGAAAGAGGTGTAGCAGACGGTTGCTATACCTCTTTTATATTTAAATCTATGACATATTTGCTTTCGTTGCTTCCAAATCATTCTATAGAATTAAGGAGGAAGGTTGTACGGAAACAACGAAATCAATCGGAAAACGGAGGAAATGGACATGTCAAATGAAGAAAAACAAGCCGCACAGAATTCCTATGCAGGCACGAAGACTGAAAAAAACTTGATGGAAGCTTTTGCCGGGGAAAGTCAGGCCAGAAATAAATACACTTACTTTGCATCGGTGGCTCAGCGGGAGGGCTATGACCAACTGGCCGAGATATTCCTAAAGACCGCTCGCAACGAACAGGAGCACGCTCGCGTCTGGTTTGAAGAGCTGGGTAATCTGGGCTCTACAGCTGAAAACCTGCTGCACGCTGCCGAAGGGGAAAATTACGAGTGGACGGATATGTACGACCGCTTTGCTAAAGAAGCCGAAGAGGAAGGCTTTAAGAAGCTGGCTGCCAACTTCCGTAGAGTGGCTGCGATCGAAAAGGCTCATGAAGAGCGCTATCGTGCTTTGCTGAACAATGTAGAAATGCAGCAAGTGTTTGAAAAGGGCGAAGAAACGATGTGGGAATGCCGGGTTTGCGGTCATCTGGTGATGGGCAAAAAAGCGCCAAAGGTATGTCCGGTCTGCATGAGCTCGCAAAGCTTTTTTGAAGTGAGAAAAGAGAACTATTAAATATTAACTCGCTATGCTCTCGGATTTTGTAAGAGAGGGGGAGTTAAGATGGACATCATCCAGACGAATCGGTTGGTTTTTCGAGAATTCGCGCAAGCCGATCTTGAACCATTGTTTCTTCTTTTAAGCGACCCCACGGTGATGAAGTATTGCTCAGGGCCTATGGATTTGACCGGTGCAACGAAATGGTTGAATGCAGCCATGGCATGCTATAAACAATATGGTTATGACTACTGGGCCGTATATGAAAAGAATACAGGCGATTTTATAGGCCAAATAGGGATATTAAACCAGCAAATTGCCGGTAAATACGAGGATTGTTTGGCGTTTATGATCGGACAGAAATATTGGAATAAAGGGTACGCCACCGAAGGGGCTTTGGCTTGTATTGATTATGCTTTTGGCCCATTAAAGCTTGATAGACTCATAGCGACCGTTGAACCGGAAAACCTGCCGTCCATCAGGGTATTGAAGAAAATCGGAATGAAGTTTGATGGGGAGACAACCTATGCTGATAAAAAAGCGTATGTTTATTCCATCCAAAAGGGTGAGTTCCGAGAATAGTAAATTAAAAAAGTGTCCTCTAGCCAGCACATGGCTCTAAGGGACACTTTTTGTTTTGGATCAATCCGCCTTCACGGATTTGCGAGGCTTAAACATATTCCACCCGCCCATCGTGGCAGGGTTGCCCGGATCGTCTGCCAGCAGATCTTGGTAATGAGTTGCAACTTTGCGGAAGGCGAGAGCGTACTGCTCGATGACTTCCGGGCGGTAATGCTTGAACCATGGTATGCTGTACACCTTGGCGGAAATGCTGCTGCTAACCGGTAGGCCAGAATCCATATTCCGTACATCGTGCGGGGAATTGGCGATTCGGGTTGGCCTTCCATGCCCGTAAATATCTGCATCCTTGAACAAGGGGTGAGTATGCAGCGGCAGGTTGCAGCCCGGAAAGCAGTCCTCGACGCCCTCGGCTCTGACTGCCTCGCAGAAGCGAGAAACGGACAAGCCGCCAAGCTCCTCGGAGCGGTAGTGCCCGTGGGCAGCATACCAACCTCCCATCAGGTTGCCGGAATCTTTAACGGTGCGATGCGCACGCAGTCCCGGAACGTCCTCCAGCAGATCCCAAAAGTAGTTCATCGCCCGGCGGATTTCAGCCTGTCGTTCCTCATAATGATGCAGCTGTACGCGTCCCACCGCCGAGCTTAACTGATGCATCCTGTATTTGTATCCGCCGAGCGGCAAGCCGATGAAAGGCCGGAGCGCTTCGGACTGGATTCGGTCATTGAAGCGCTCGTAGTGGCCGAGGGCAATCGCTCTCTCATAGATTTCCCGGTCATTCGTCACCAGCATGCCCGCTTCGCCGACGGCCAGGGATTTCCCGGCCATGAGGGACATGGCGCCGACATGCCCGATCGTTCCGAGCTGTCGTCCCTTGTAGATGCCGCCGTGTGCATGCGATACATCTTCAATTACCTTAATGCCATGCCGCTCAGCAATTTCCATAATCGGGTCCATATCGGCGGGATGCCCGAAGTAGTGAACGACGATGATTGCTTTCGTTCTGTCGGTGATCCGATGCTCAATGTCTTCGGGATCAAGGCATAATGTAACCGGATCGATATCCGCGAATACGATCGTCGCTCCCAGCGAATAAGCTGGGACGCCGGAAGCCCAATAGGTGATGCTAGGGCAAATGATTTCATCACCGAGCCCTACGCCGCAGCCGTACATGGCTGCCTGAAGAGACGCCGTCCCGTTATTGAAGCCGAGCGCGTAGCTGGTCCCCAGCCACTCACGGAAATCGGCTTCGAATTGTTCGGTGACATCGGTCCCGGACATGGCTCCCCTGCGTAAAACCTCCAAGGCCGCTTCCTCATCTTCCTGCGTAATGATCGGCCAGGTAAACATATTTCCGGGCGGCTCGGTTACGGATTTGGGACCGCCTAGAAATGCCAACTGCTCAGTGTTAACGGACATGAGCAATACCTCCATCGATTTTTTAAAGATTATTGGTACCCATGCTGTGGGTGCGGCATCATTTGATGATCAAAATGAAAAATAGGTACATAAAATGGACTTATTTCAGAAAAAAGGGTGCTCAAGCTGAAAATAGGGGAATTTAATGTACCTATTTTCCATCGAAAACACCCAAATAGCGATTTTTCCAGCCCCAGCACGAAAATAAGACCACAGAATTCCCTTATTTTTTAGGGAAGAGGCTAAAATGCATAAATAAGGCCATAAAATTCCCTTATGGGATCGCCTTATTGACACCCATACGGGCTAGATGTGGCACGCTAAAATGGTGAACCTACGCTACGGTCGGTCGAATATCGTTTGCCTTACAATCTAACCGCTGTCCCCGTTTCCCGGCTCATATTCGCACACTCCATAAACCGAATGATTTCCCACGTTTCCTCATGATCAATCGCGGCCTCGCCGGTTTGAAAAAGGTGCATGACCTTCTCAAGCATCGACACGTAAAACGGCTTCGGATGGTCGCTGAGATTGGCATAGCGCGTCGACTTATCCCCGTGCACTAAAGCGCCAAATTTGTAGTTGCCTTTGCGGTTGCCGCGAACCGTTCCAATCCTACCGTCCGCCCACGTTCCGATGACGAAATCAAAGTCATCATTGGTGAACGTTCTGACGGAGACGCAGCCTTTTCCAAGCACGCGATAAAGCATTTCCACCATATGAACGCCGTACCAGAACAGTCCCGGCTGGGTAGGTTCAATCGCCATAGGGCCATAACAATCGGCGCCGATGATGGATTCCCCCTGCTTCATCTCCTGCAATTGCTCGGATAAAGCTTCTCCGAAGCGGAGCGAGGAACAGCTCATGAAAGGGACTCGGTACTTTTCTGCGAGCTCGAACATTTCCGTGGCTTCCCGAGTACTTAGTGCCAGAGGTTTATCGACGAACACCGGTTTTCCGTAAGGGGCGATACGTTTGAACTGCTCCAGATGGACCCGTGCATCCACTGATTCCAGTAAAATCGCGTCGCATTCTTCGGCAACCTCCTCCTCGGAGTGAGCCAACCGAACCTGATAATCGCGAACCAGTTCGTCGGTAAAGCCTTGGATTCTTCCGTAGCTCAACTCAAAATCAGAGGAGGGGACGCCCGGATAAGCGACCTGAATCGTTCCCCCCTCGATGTGATGCGGATGCTGAGGATCGTTCAAGATGGCGGTAAATTCCGTAACGTGCGAGGTGTCCAGCCCGATGATTCCTATTTTCAGCGGTGGTATGCTCAAGATTTCGTCACTCCAGCCGTCATAAAATATGCCGCGACCTTTCGGATGGACGCAATAATATCCTCGATGTCGGACTCCGTGTAAAACTCGCTAATTCCAAAACGAACAGAGGATTTCAAAATTCGCTCGGCCTCCGGACAAATCCCTTCCTCGTAGGAAACCTCCGATAGGCTGAAGGGATAATGAGTTCCCGGATAAGCCTCTTTTTTCTGGAACAAAGGCTGCATATACACCGGCTGCGGAATATAGCCCCGCACGCTCGAGATCCCCTCCGCATTAAGTGCTGCCACAAATTCATCCACGGTTCCGTTCAGCATTTTCATATCCAAGCGGAAAAGAAAAAACCAGAAAGAACTCGTTCCTCCATCTGTAATTTGCGGCGGGTAAACCCCTGGAATTCCTGTCAGGCCGTCGATCAGCATTGTTCCGTAGTCACGCCGTTTCTCGCAGATCCAAGGGAGTTTATCCAACTGGGCGATGCCTACAGCGCCTTGAAGCTCTGTCATTCGGTAGTTGGGCGCAATATGATGAATGTCACGGGCGACGATATGATCGAAGCGCTGATAGTTTTTATCGGCAAAAGCATGGACAACAGCATAATCCTCGTCATCTCCCGAATTCACGGTGACCATACCGCCATCCCCGGTGGAAATATGCTTGAAATCATTCGTGCTGAAGCATCCGTAATCGCCGAAGGTGCCGACCAGCTTGCCTTTGTACATACTCAAATAACTCTGCGCGCAATCTTCGATTACTTTTAACCCATATTTACGGGCAATGGTCATAATAGCATCCATATCGCAGGGGTTTCCGGCTAGATGGACTACCACTATCGCTTTGGTCCGTTCCGTGATACACGCCTCAACCGAAGCCGGGTCGAGATTGTACGTGTTTGGAAGCACATCGGCAAAAACGGGAATCGCATTTTGATACAAAATGCCAATAACCGTGCCCTGATCAGTGATCGGGCTGGTGATGACTTCATCTCCGGCCGTCACGCCGGCCGCCCCCAAGGCGACGTGTATTGCCGCGGTTCCCGAGGAGGTAGCTACGCTGTACTTTACGCCATACATCTCATTAAACTTTTGCAGGAACTGCTTCACCTTTTGACCATAATGATAGAAAAGAGTATCCTGCTCGATCGCCTCGCGAAGCTCTTTCAATTCCGCCTCTCCGAACCTTTTGCCTGATCCAAATGGAGTCGCTTTGACCTTAGGTCCGCCATGAATGGCTAATTTCTCCACCATATTCACCTCTTTGGAATCAATCTGTGAAACACATACAAGTCCGCGTTCACCGCAAAATAAAGCTTTCCGCTATGGATCACGGCGGCCCTTACAAAGCCCGGCAATGTGCAGACAAATCGCGATACACCGGTATCTACATCTACTTCCCAGTATTGGTCGCCGCAAAAAGCGCCCGCCGTCTGCGAATCAATTGCTACCAGCCACTGACAGCTGTTCTCCACGGAAGCGGTATGGATGAATGATCGGGATTCCCGGTCAAAAATACAAATTCGCGCTCCAACCCCGCAAGCAACTTTACCTCCAAGGGCAACGATCGCATTCCCAGCTTCCTGTTCTTCGGGAAAAATCTCCTCATGGACCAGCCCCTTGCCCGGGGCCCATATGCCGAACCGGCATGGCACAGCTCGATGGGGCAGCCCGCTCGCGCCGCCATTCGTCGTAAAATAGATGAATTTATCATCGGAGGCAACGCCTGCGATTTGCTGCTGTGGAACAGGATCAAGCCAGCATTCGACCTCAAACGTAACGGGATCAACACGCGACAAGCCGCCGCCGTACACTCCGTATTTCGCGGACCACCCGGTCCAAAAGCCACCGTCCGGGCCAATAACGCTTCGGCCTTCCGGACGAATCAGCTCAGGGCCGACAGAACGCAGCGTTTGCGGGTTGAGGTTGTTCAGTTGGTCCCAAGGCTTAGCCGGGTCATAAACGACATGATCGCCGCCTACATAGGAGCTCAGGAACAAGCAGTCCCGAATGAACTGCACACCGTATACTTCACCGCCGGCATCGCAAACCGAAGGGGAATTCCAAAACGTTCCGCCTACCGGATCAAAGCTGAAGATCGTCTGACCGAACCCGCTTGAACCCCACAAAAGCTCTTTACCATCCGACTGCAGAGTAAAAATGGCGGTTGGGGGAGCTTCGACAGGGATGGGCTTTAGCACAACAACGACTGTATCTTCATTACCTTCTGAATGGTGTTCGGGTGTCGCCACAATGAAATATTCCTGCCCTCTTACTCCCGCAAGCCGGTTATCGGCTAATTGCCGAACGGGGATGGATTGCCCGTTCGGCAGCGTCACCGTTAGCCGGGGAATGAGCTGTGCCGGAATAGTTTCAGTCAGAGGTTGGAGGGTGGCGGCATCATAATAAATGAGTCTGCCGTTGTCACCGTTCTCCGCACAGATCAACTCGGAAGTCACCCATTTGATCTGTGACCCTGGAGCACCGAAATCGACAAACTCGCCGCTTTCGATTCGGTAAGCCTTCATCCCGCAGGTATCGAAGCCATAGTTCACGAGAATATATCCGGGTGCTTCTCCCCAAACCGGGCGGCTGTACTGGTTCCCCGTATTAGCAGATACTTTGCCGAGATTGTTCAAAGTGTGGTTAACCGGGTCGTATTGGAGCAAGGAACATCCCGGGTAGGTGCCCCCGTAAACTTTTCCGTCCGAACCCAGTGTCATTCCCCAGAAATAAGCCTCCCCCTGCGGTTCAAGCGTCTCGCTCCACTTACGTGCCCGCAAATCCAAAACATGCAAATAAGCTTGATCCACACAGGTGCCGACGACGAGCTTCTCATTGTGCCAGTTTACCAGGCCCCAGGCTCCCGGGCCTTTAGGAAGCTTGATGCTTTCGCCTTCACCGGACTCCGTGTCGATAAAGAGGATACTTCCGGTCTCGCCCATGGCGTAATTGGAGAGCACCAGCTTCTCCCGTCCGTCCAAAGGATCGGTTATGACCATAGTTGCCAAAATATTAAAATTGCGACAGGGCTGCCCTAAATGTACGTATGATGGCTCAGTCACTTGGAACCTCTATTTGCTCATATTTTTATAGCCAACCAGTTCTTTACCCTTCAGGCTTTCGTTCATTTCCTTGATGATGTCAGAGCCGCCGCTCTTCATAAAGGTGTCGACCATCTTATCCCAGTCCGATATCGGCGTTTCGCCCATGATCATCTTCACCTGCGTATCGGTGGCTTTAGTTGCCGCATCGTTGCCTTTTGCGCTGTTCAGTGTGGCGGAGTATCCGTAATAGCTTGGGTCCACATACGATTCGTACTGTGCGTACTGTTCTTCAAGCTGTTTGATGAGTGGTTTTAAAAGTGGGTTCTTTTGCGTATCGGCATATTTGTTGTCCAGCACGCTTGGAGCCCACATGACGGAATCCGGAAGGTAGGTGAAGGGCATCAGGCCTTGATCCGGTTGAGAGAAGGTAACTACGCTGTTTTCATACTTATAGCCAACGCCAGCTTTGCCGGAACGGAAATCAAAAATTTCGTTGTCCGGGTTTTGTTGGTCAACCGGAATAAAGGTACGCCCGTAATCGATCATGGACAGGATCCGGTCGATCTTGCCTTCATCACCTTTCAGCTTTCCGTTCAATACGGTAATCCGGTAGTATCCACGCTGGGCGGTGTAGCCTTGGGAACCATCCGGCGCTTTAAAAGGAGGGATCGAGGAGAGCTTGGCATTTGGCGCAATGGAGAGCAGGGAGTTCGCTAAGTTTTCGTCCATCCCGCGAATGCCGGCCACATAGATCCCGGCTTTGTTATTGTAGAAGTCGGTCTGCCCGACCTCGAAGCTTGCATTGGCGCCGAAGCCCTTGGTAATCGCCCCTTGTTTGTACAAATCGGCAAACAGCTGTACAACCTCTTTGCGGGCATCCGTAATATAACCCGGGATGAAATTGCCGTCCTTATCTTTGTGATACCAGGAATCTCTTTCCCAATATGCGCCCATGCCATAGTTCGGATGGCCGCCCGGATTCATGACGAGACCGTAAGTGTCGTTTTTGCCGTTCTTGTCGGGGTCATCCTTGGTGAAAGCGAGGGCCACCTTGCCAAGCTCTTCATAGCTGGTAGGCATTTTAAGTCCGAGATTATCAAGCCAGTCTTGACGAATCGCCCAGTTCCAAACGGGAGTGTTGGGGTAGTAGCGCGGAATTCCCCAAATCGTGCCATCCTTGGTTGTTACGGCTTCCCAAACTTCCTTAGGAACCATCGCCAGGGTAGGGTACTTTTGAATATAATCGTTCAGCTTCAGGAACGCCCCTTGCTCGGCCCACTTTTGCAGAGAGCCGGCAGCCATGTATTCTTCAATGCCTAAGACGTCGGGCATGTCGCCGCCGGCAATGGTGGCAGACATTTTCTCAAGATAACCGTCATAAGGCACGATTGTCGTTTTGTAATCGACGTTGAACTTCTCGTTGATCAACTTAATGCCGGGTCCGTCGGTAGGCGGAATTTTTCCGTACGTGAAATCCATCATCGTAATGGTGTATTTTTTGTTTTTATCCCCGTTTGCTGAAGGATCGGAGGACTTGTTAGAAGGGGAGCTCTCGGAATTTTTTTCGCCTGAGGAACACGCGGCTGTTGCCAAAACAAAAACCAAAGCGAGCGTACCGAACAACACTTTTCTGAGATTTCTCATCAATTGATCCCCTCCATAAAATAAGTATCGATTGGCGTTACAAGCACCTTGCTGAAAAAGCATCTTTCTCTAAAAGACAACGCTGGTTTGTGAATGGATCATCCTTTTACAGATCCGAGCATCACCCCTTTGGCAAAGTGCTTTTGCAGAAACGGATAAATGACAAGTATAGGGAGCGTAGTGACGAGTACGGCCGCCATTTGAACGGTTTGCGCCGGAGGCGGGTCCCGCAGCAAGCTGGACAGCAAGTTGTTGTCAGGCGGCGAGACGATGACCATCTGCCGAAGAACGACCTGAATCGTCCACTTGGTTGTGTCGTTGATATACAAAATGACGTTAAAGTAAGCGTTCCAAGCATCGACGGCATAGAAAAGGGTAAATGCGGCTAAAGCCGGTTTAGAAAGAGGGAGGGCAATACGCCCAAAAATCTGCAGTTCATTGGCCCCGTCGATCTTGGCCGCTTCGAAAATTTCCCGGGGCAGCTCTTGAAAAAATTGCCGGATGACAATGAGATTAAATGTGCTGATCGCCCCAGGCAATATGAGCGCCCAGTAGGTGTCGATTAATCCAAGCGATTTTACCATTAGGTAACCTGGGATGAGGCCGGGGGAAAACAATAGCGTGAATACGACCATTCTGATCACGAATTTAGAGCCGGTAAAGCGGAATGTAGCAGCGAACGCCATCGTAGTCGTCATGAACAGGTTGAAGAAGGTAATGACCGCAGTTAGACAGACGCTGACGATCATAGCTCGGCTGAAGGTTGGCGTTGAGAAGATGTAGCGGTACGCGCCGAGATCCCAATTGGAGGGCCATAATATAATATTTTTCTTCAGATAATCATCCATGGTGGAAAAGGAGACGGAGAAAATGTAGAGCAGCGGAAAAATCATACATAGGGCGACGATGACCAGCAGAAGGTAATTGAAAAAGTCAAACCACCTGTCTGCTCTCGTTTTGAAGAGCATAGCGAACACTCCTTTTTCGCAAATGGCTGTAGTTTAAAATAATCCTTCATGCCCAAACTTCTTGACGATCTTATTGGCGCCCAGGACTAGTACGAAACCGACAATGCCCTTAAACAGGCCAACCGCCGTACTAAAGCTGAAGTCGCTCTGCTTAATCCCTTTTTCGTAGACAAAGGTATCCAGCACGTCACCGATTTCTTTGTTGAAGGGATTGAGCATTAGAAAGATTTGTTCGAAGCCGGAATCAAGGACGGAACCCAGACGCATAATGAGCAAAATCGTGATGGTACCGCCGATGGACGGGAGGATAATGTGACGGATTCTTTTCCAGCGGTTGGCTCCGTCAATCGTTGCCGCCTCCAGCAGCTCATGATTGATCGAAGCGAGCGCAGCGAGGAAAATAATCGTGGACCATCCGGTTTCTTTCCAAATGAGCTCCACGATGACGATCGGGACGAACAGCTCCGACTTCGACATGAACGAAACCCAGTTAAAGCCTAAGCTCTGGAGGACCTGATTGATCAGCCCTTCAGGCTCGAGGAAGATCATGGCGATGCTGATAATAACAACCCAAGAGAAGAAGTGGGGCAAATATACGATGGATTGAATGATGCGTTTGATTTTTTCGTGGGCCACCTCGTTCAGCATAATGGCAAGGATGATCGGGGCGGGGAAGACGAACACGATCTGCATGAAGGAAATGTACAGCGTGTTTCGGAGGACGCGCAGGACTTCGCTATCCTCAAAGATTCGCTTGAAGTTATCCAGGCCGATAAAATCGCTGGCCCAGATGCCCTTGAAAGGGTTATAGTCCTGGAAGGCGATGACATTGCCGAAAATAGGTATGATCTTAAAGGCTAGAAAATAAATCAGACCGGGCAGCAGCAGGATGAACAGATAACGCTCGTGCCAAAGCTTGGTACGCAGCGATCTATGAATATTCACCCGGCTTGCCGGTTTAACTTCGAGTGGTTCCATCGCTTCTTTCGGCATTGTACCTCTCCTTTCACCCTACGATATATTTTTGGCAGATGACTCCAAATTTGGTCTCATAAGTCCCGTCAGATGAAGGCTCGGCGTCCGTCACGGGGATGTATACGGCTGTAGGAAAGGATAGGTGAGCCCCCTCCAGCACAGGGTGTCCGTCGTTGTCCACTCCGGCGATCCATACATTTCGGCGAGATCTTTCCCACTCGTTAATTTCGGCGATGGTCCACAGGGCGAACCCGCGCTTCTTGGCTCCGTTTACGACTTCCCGTACCGCCTGCCTTACGGATTCATGGGTGTGAATGTGGGCCTGGTGAAAAAGAAAGTGGGCGACGCCTTCGTTTTGCTGCACCGTATCGAGAAACGGCTCGGCTACGGTTGCGTCATACAATTCGGGATGGTTTAAGTCTTGGCTGAGGAAGCCGATTTCGAGTACGTCGTAGAAGCGATTGTCTTCGGTGAAGTCGCTGATTGGGAAGTAAGGGTGGCATGTGCCGAAGAGAAATCCGATGTTGCCTTTCTTGCTGGGTCCCCTTGTTTGATCTGCTTCAATACGATAGCGCTCACACCACCGGAACAATTCTCCCCAGCCCTCGAAGCAGGTGTAATGATTTTTGTTGGAGGGAATTCGCCCGATCTGGGCAGAACGCCTGAGCCACAAGCTTTGCTTGCGGAAGGCCTCTTCCTCCCAGATTCCGCCGTCCATTTCCAAAGCGTTGTAATGGAGAGCTAGATCGTGGCCGTCTTCTTTAACCTGATCATAGATCGGTGCGGAGTATCCTGGTTCCAGCATGCACCATGTTGTCTGGATGCCGATTTCGCGCAGCAACTGCAGCGTGGCCTTGGCATGATCATCTACGTTCAGGTCGCTGTCATGGGAAATGGCTAGCACAGCCGGAACCCCTTCAGGCCAATATCCGAGGAAGGGGAGGGCTTTACCCTTGGCGACACTAACGGAAACCAAATGTCCAATTAGTGCGTCTCTCCACCAATCCGCATAGGGGAAGGCGTAGTAATTCATCCCTGTTTCGGTAGTCTGACGATCGTATTTCCAGTCCATTGCGCAGCGGTCATCCGCTTTTAAAATACCCTCTCGGGTAGGGATTGTTCCATCTTGCGCTTCCGGGCCGTCATCGTATACGGGTCCTGTGCCTTGCTGCAAGCTAACGACGGAAGCGGCGATATTGACCGACCAGCGCTCAATCGTTCCCCGGCCGACCTTAATCGATAATAATGCGGGGCCGGATTCCTTTCCTGCGGGTTCTTCTTGATGAAGCAGCCCTGTCTGTACGACGTTTGTACTCCCATTGTTATTAGGACTTGGACTCCATGGATGAGCCGACAGGAAACGAAGCGGATGGCTAAACTGCGGAAGCACTGCATATCCGGCGCCAAGCAGACCTTCCTCGTAAAACCCGAGCTCGCGGGCCAGGATGTTCAGGCCTCCGTAAGATATAACGGTTCCGCCTTCCTCTGCGTACAGCTTCAGCTTGCGGCCGTTTTCCTCGTTTTCTTCGCATATCGCAGCGATGAGCAGATCCGGTTTATAAGCTAAAGCTTCATCCAATGTGTCGAAACTCTTGAAAGGAAGCCGAAGTTGTTGTAGAATCTCCTCAACATAACCTTCGAAAGCGTTTACACCGTATCTCCACCGTCGCAGCCGAACGGACCGCTCATTTACAATTGCCAATCTGCTTATTTCCACCTGATCTCACTCCCCTCTGAATGAATGAATTTGTCAACTGTGCGTCATGTAATCTAACAATTTGTCGATTTTCGCGTTAGACAATATAACACCGATTACTGTAAAATTGGTATAGGTTTAGTATAGGTCCCATTATATCATGACGATATTGTGAAAAGTCAATATTTAATGTTAATGAAATTTACATTAAAATAATAAATGAGCCTGTGAACAAACCTATCCGAGCACAAATAATGAGTTAAATGTAAAAAGTGCATTTAAAAGTAGCTCATATCGAGTTTTTTGACTTGTTAAGCTCAAATAGATGTACTATTTACATCTATTTTCTTCAAAACGTGGGAATAGGTCGAAATAACTGTACTAAATACATCTAAACCACCAGTTATTTACCACCGCAGCTGCAGTAAACCGCACGCTGTACGCTACACGCAACGCAGAACACATCACGCAACACACAACAGCACACAGGGAGTAATGGCAACAACACACGATACGCAACACACAATACCCGGCATGCAACACTCAACAGAACGCAATACACGGCCACACGACACGCGCTTCACAACACACACATGCACATAACACTAAAAACAAACGCACAGCATCGCATAACACAGAGAACATTCAAGACCATCGCCAGCGTCGCATCTATCATCTGAAAATATGAACCCCGAGCAGTCTAGCAAACGGAGGAGGAAACGCACACGGCGGCTCCAAACAAAGAAGAAACCGCAAGCAATAAATTGCTCTGCGGTTTCTATTAAGCGATATTAGCGGCTTTCGGCGAATATCTGGTTTAATCTAGCGGTTAGCTCATCAGGAGTCTCGAACCCTGCCCAGAACTTCACCATCTCTTGAGAAATGCGCCGTTCCGTAGAATTCGGCAGCATTTCGTTCATGAAGTAGGACGGCTCCAGGTTATCCTGGTTCAGGCCCAGAGCACGAAGCTCTAAATCCGTCCATACTTCTTCGTTTATCTGATGATAAACGGACAGGAACTTCGCTTCTCTCGCCATTCGCAGCTGAAAATCCATGCGCAGCGAGAATTGCGCGAACAGCTTGGCCAATTTTAGATTGCCACTGGTTTGGGGAATCATCATCCCGTTGGCGATCGTAAGATTGCCTTTTGCCGCCTTCGGGCTTTTGGGCAGGGGAATGACCGTAACCGGGAAATGCTCGTTGCGCATGCTTGTCGTCAGCGTTGTCGTTAGGAACATGCCGAGCCGCCCCTCGTCGAACAGCTGCGCCAGCAAATCCCAATCATTCATGGCGATGATCGGGCTTATGCCGTCCTGGTAAATGAGCTTCAACGCAAACTTCAAAAACTCCGGCAGCCCATACGTATTTAACCTGCCAGATGGCTCCTGGCGGAGCAAACAGCCATATTTTCTAGCGAGCACAGGCCAGCGATACAAGGAGGTGGACAACCCAAAGCCGTAGATATCTTTTAAACCGTCCCCATTAGAGTCAAGGGTCATTGCCTTGCCAGCCGCTGTGAACTGCTCCCAGTTCCAGTCCTTTTTTGGAACGTCCAGCCCGTAATCCGCAAATAGCTTCGGATTGCAGGCCAGAAATACGGGCGAATAAGTTAGCGGAACGGCATACAAACGTTTTTGACGGCTGAATACGCTGATTAATTGCTCATTCTGAATATTTTGCTCGGGTAAAACGTCATCAAGCTCTACGTATTCCTCCAGAGGAAGACGTTCCATATCGCTATCACTCATAATGACGAGGTCCGCACGAATGCCGAAACCGGATAAATCCTTTAGCACCTGTTCGTTGCCCAGATCGGTTTTAAATTGACGGAATTCCACATTGGGATAATGTTCCTTGAACATGTCGATCAAGATGGGGAGGGCCTTAATCACGTAAGAGGAATGCTGTGGGCAAATAATGTTGAGCACATTGGTTTCGTACTTCGTAATGTCGAGATCCTTAGGAACCATCGTTCCTCGGCCGACCATTTTGATGAGAATCCCTTCACTCGTCAATAAGTCCAACGCCTGGCGCAATGAATTCCTGCTGATGTTGTAAATCTGGCAAAGCTCTTTCTCGGGAGGAAGAAACTGACCCGGCTTTAGAAAGCCTGATAGAATCTCCATCCGTAAAATATCCGCCATTTCGATATATCGAAAATTTTTCTTGATCAAACAAGATCCCTCCATACTCATCCCAGAAATATTCCCAGATAAGTTATTATAATATGCCCAGCGTTTTTGGTACAGGTTTGGGACAATAATCCTTCACTCCGCATTGACACTAGCAAGAATTGGATGCTATATTTGTTGATATTCAGCTGATTGAAATTATTTTCAGTATTCGGAAATAGGGAGGGGCTTTGCAATGAAAATGAAGGGGAATATACCTGTCATACCTACGCCATTTTCGGGCGGCAAAATCGACTATTCTGGCTTTGAAAAGCTCATCGGGTACACGTCAGACTACATGGATGGTTATGTCATCGGGGGGAGCACTGGGGAATCGCCGGCGCTGTCTACGCAGGAACGAATTGAAATCGCGGAGTTTTTTGCGCGGTCTGTGCCAGATAAACACAATGTGATTGGCCTCGGCCACACTCATTTGGGAGAAGCTGTCCAGATCGGGAAAGCGGCGGCAGATGCAGGAATTCGTACGGCGCTGGTGCCTAGTCCTTATTATTTTCCAAACTCGCTGGAGATGGTGAAGGAATACATCGGGGAGCTTGCCGAAAGAACCGGGCTGCAGATTGTTTTCTATGACAATCCGGTCACGACAAAAACGTTCTATACCGCTCAGCAGCTCATGGAACTGGCGGCGGCTGTTTCGGCGATTAAGGCGATCAAGATGACTGATCACAATATGGGCAAAATCCGCACGTTAAAGCGGGACACTGCGCTTTCGGTATTTGGCGGAGACGATATTATCTGTTTTCGGGCAATTGAGGCGGGCGTAGACGGGAACATGATTATCGCCCCGATTATTTTTCCGAAGGAATTCAAGGAAGGCTGGGACCTGTACCAGGCCGGAAAGCGGGAGGAGAGCTTCGCGGTATTTTCGCGTAACATTTTGCCGTTTATTCACATGTTTGGGCCAGGCGACGAAATCCCTACGACGAAAGCTTTGTATCATCATCTTGGTCTATTCGAGAGCGCCGAGACGCGCTTGCCGCTGCTTCCCGCGGATGAGAACAGGGTGAGAGAAACGCTGCTAGGATATGAAAACAGTTTGAGGATCTCGTGATGCAACAATGGCTTGACCTGACCGGAAAGCTGGAAAACGGCATGTGGAATTACGGCGAACCTTTTCCAGAGATTGCAGTAGAGCAGGCTGCCCATCTTACATCCGACGGATATGAAGGCCATGCTTTCCATCTGCATTCCCTTGCCGGGACGTACCTTGAGACTTCGAATCATCTATTCCTGGGACGGGAGAAGATCGGCGATGTGGGGTTGGACCGGCTGATGCTTCGGGCATGGGTGGCCCAGCTGCCGGATAAGCAGCTTTTTGAGCCAATTACTGCGGATGAGCTGCAGCAGGCGGTTGGCGAGGTCCTGTCACCGGGAGACGCGTTGCTCATTGCCACAGGCTGGGATGCCTATTGGAATTTGCCCGGATATATCGAATCAAGTCCTTATTTTGAATCAGAGGCGATGGACTGGATTATTTCTCGTGATATCAGCCTGCTTGGACTTGATATTACTTCTATCGAGGACCCGCGCAAACCAGGCGGGAAAATGACGTTATTGCAGCGCTATTATGCCAAGGATCGGCTGATGGTCGCGCCTCTGGTGAATTTGCGTGAAGCCGGGGAGGGCCCATGGACACTGCTGGCGCTGCCGCTCCATATTCCAAATGTGTGTGCAGCGCCGGCGAGGGTGATGCTGTTCCGATGATGAGCCACCTTGTTTATCAAGGGTTATAGCCCAGCTTTTTGGACACGGCCAGCGCTTTTTCCCGAAGCTGGGAGCCATAATCATCATATGAGGCGCTTGGCAGTTCATCTCTTAATGCAGTGATGCCTAAGGCGCCAACGGTTTTGCCTTTATGGTCGAAGATCGGGGCAGCCAGGCAGCGGATCCCTACTTCACCTTCTTCGTCCTCAACGGCATACCCTTTCTCCCGCACACTTGCCAGAAACGACTTTAAAATATCGGGTGATGTCATGGTACGGTCCGTTGTCTTGGACATTCCGTGCTTTTGAATCGCGCGATCCAGCACCTCCTCCGTTAAATAGGCGGCGAGCACTTTGCCGACACCGGAGTTGTGCAGGAATTGGCTCTGCCCGATTTCCGTGTTGAACTGAACGAAGCCGGGACCGCGCAGCTTATCGATGTAAAGTGCTTTGCCATCCTCAAGCATCGCTAAGTGCACGGTAAATTTCATATTTGTGGCGATCCATTCTATTTCCGGTCTGGCGGCCTGACGTATATCCAGCTTGGATAACCGCTCCAGTCCAACGTTGTATAGCTTCAGCGTAAGCTGATATTTGCCTTCCTCTGTCTTGATCACATACCCCAGGTTTTCCAACTCGCTTAGAATCGTGAAAATAGACGATTTTGGCAAACCGTTTCGTTCATAAATATCGGTAATCCCAAGCGCCTCCTTGGAGGAGGCCAACATTTCGATGATCGCCATCCCTTTGGCCAGGGCGGGAACGCTATATTGTTTTTTCATAGAGTCACCTCGTCACACCTTTTCAATATACTGAAACAATTATCGACCCACTAATTAAAGCATAAACTTAAGCAAGTAGCAATCATGATCCGTTTTGACTATATAAGTTGAACTAATGATTGTACAGATAGGGGCAGGCGGTTCAACCTATATAGTTGTCTAGTAAGAAATAGGTTCCGATCGATATAAGGAGGGGTGTGCATGAAACTGAGCTTTGTCGGTGATTTGGACGGGGTGCGCGAAGGACTTGCGGCGTTGGCGGGTGAAGCGGGGATTGAGCTTTCCCCTGAGGGGCGTGTAGTTGAGGTGGTCCGCCATTCAGAACCGAGGATCATCGTAGAGGCCGATGGGGAAAAACTGCTGATTCAATATAATAGAAGGATTCATTTTTTTCGCGCTATCGGTTTGCTTGTAGAAAACCTGAGAGAGAAGGATACATTTGATATCGAGGAAAAGCCTCAGTTCGATATGAACGGGCCGATGTTCGACGTTTCCCAGGGAGGGGCCGTGCTTCGGACGGAGTCGGTGAAGGCTTTTTTGCGCAAGATGGCACTGATGGGTCTAGATATGATCATGCTCTATGCCGAGGACAGCTTTGATGTCAAAGAGCAGCCATTCTTCGGCTATATGCGGGGACGTTATTCCCAGGCCGAAATCAAAGAGATGGATGACTACGCCTACCAATTCGGCATCGAGGTGATCCCCTGCATTCAGACGCTCAGCCATCTGGCGGACGTCCTGAAATGGCATGCCTTCGGCGATATTCGCGATGACCATGAGACTTTGTTGGTCGGCCACGAGCGCACCTATGAGTTCATCGAGCAAATGATCGTGGCTGCATCAACACCGGTTCGCTCCAAACGGATCCATATCGGCATGGATGAGGCATGGCGGCTTGGACTGGGCGAGTATCTGGTGCAAAACGGGCTGCACTCGAAATTTGATATCATGAATGCTCACCTGAAAAGGGTTATGGAAATCGTAGAGCGGCTGGGGTTATCTCCTATGATGTGGAGTGATATGTATTTTCGCGCCGGGTCGGCCGTGGGCGATTACTATGATAAGGATTGCGTCATCTCGGATGAAGTTATTCAGGGGATGCCGAAGAACATCCAGTATGTTTACTGGGACTATTACCACTACGATGAGGAATTTTACGAGGATTGGATTCGCAGGCACAAGCGATTCGGCTCGACGCCAATTTTTGCCGGAGGGATCTGGAACTGGAAGGGCTTCGTCCTCAACTACGGCGCTACCATCGATTCTACCAATGCAGCGCTGAACGTGTGCAAACGCGAAGGAGTAAGAGAAGTCATTGCCACGCTATGGGGGGATGACGGAACGGAGTGCGATTGGTTCTCCGCGCTGCTTGGGCTGCAGCTATTTGCAGAGCACGGGTATGCAGAGGTGTTGGACGATGCCAAGCTGAGCCGGCGTTTCCGCTATTGTACGGGGGCTAGCATGGACGATTTCATGGCGATCAAAAACGTCGATGAACCGCCGGGCATCAAGCCGGGCAACCATGAGACGTACAACCCGTCCCGCTATATGCTTTGGCAAAACGTGATGATGGGCCTGTTCGATGAGAACCTGCGCGGTCTGGAGGTAGCTGCCCATTATGCAGAAATGGAGCGGGAAATGGCAGTGTATGCGGTGCGCAATGGGGAGTACGGCTTTGTGTTTGAAGTGTTGAAGCGGCTGTGCAGCGTGCTTGCCCTGAAGGCGGATGCGGGCGTCCGGATTACGGATGCTTATCGGAGCGGGAACAAACAGGAGCTGGCGTATATGGCCGAGGACGTGCTTCCGGAAATCCGGCGTAGGGTCGAAGCGCTTCATGCCTATCATTTTGAACGCTGGCACAAAGTCAACAAGCCGTTCGGCTGGGATATTATCGATTTGCGTTATGGCGGACTCCTGATGAGTCTGGGCACGGCCATCGCGCGGATATCCGCGTATCTTGCTGGAAACGTGGAGCGTTTGGAGGAGCTTGAAGAGAAACGGCTGCCGTTTCAAGGACAGGAGGGCCTGGTGGACTGCTATTTATATAAAAATATGCCGACGCCAAGCCGGATTTCTCAGTAACTATATAGGTTGAACTAAAGAAATGCGGAATCCAGGCAGGAGGGAGAAATGATTCTGAAGAAGCGAAGCGTTCGCCTTTGTTCCCGGATTTCCACCACTATTTAATCTTAACCATAGAAATCCGGGAACAACAGCGATCGTAAGAACATTTCACCCGTCTGCCCTTAACCGTACAATTATTAGTTCAACTTATATAGGAGTGTACTGCGGAGGAGGTGGCTGCTGTGGAAAAAAAAGAACCGAATCTGCCATTACTGATTCGGGACTGGGTGGAGCGTCATCGCGGAGAAATGGTAGATATGCTGTCCGAGCTCATTCGCTTTGATACGGTGAACCGCGTCGTTACCGGCACCGAAAAAGAGTGCCAGCAAGCGTTGTATCGCTTGCTGAAGGAGCTTGGAATGGAAGCGGAGCTGTACATTCCTGAAGAGACCGCCGGCTTTCATGATCACCCGGCCTATTATCCGGGAAAGGACTACAGCGATCGACCGAATGTGAGCGCTGTGTGGCGCGGAACTGGCGGCGGGAAATCGTTGCTGTTCTCCGGGCACATCGATACCGCGGCGGTGGCTCCGGGCTGGTCGTCGAGTCCCTTTGATCCGATTGTCACGGACAATAAGCTGTATGGCCTCGGAGCCTACGATATGAAGGGTGGCCTGGTCGCCGCCGTCATGGCTGTGAAGTGCTTGATGGAGCTTGGTATCAAGCAGCGGGGCGATGTGCTGATCGAGTCTGTCATCGATGAGGAATTCGGCGGGGCGAATGGCACGGTGGCAGGGCGTGCCCGCGGCATTGCTGCCGATGCGGTGATCATCCCCGAGCCGACAAATTTGGCGTTGTATCCGGCGACCCGGGGCGGCGCGTTATGGCGCGTTACCTTCCGGGGAACGACCGGGCTGTCGTTCAGCGGCGAGGTCACACGCAATCCGGCTAATGATGCGGCGAGGTTCATCGTGTTTTTGGAGCAGTACGAGCGGGAGCGGGCTCGTGAGGCGGGACCTGCCCCGTGGTACGCGGACTGCAAGGAGCCGCTTCCGATCATCGTGACCCGGCTGGAGGCGGGAGATTTAAGCTCTCCGCTATGCGACGTCGGCCCCGTGGAATGTCATGTAGACATCTGGGTGGAATGTTATCCCGGCGTGGACGAAGAAGGGCTGCGCGAGGAACTGTTAGCAGGTTATGAGCGGTTCTGCGGCCGCAGCTATGGAGATGATTTGGCAAGGCCCGAGTTTCGACGGATGATCCGCTTTTTGCCGGGCAGCTCGGTAACGCCGGATTTTCCGCTGTTACGGCTGCTGGTTGAGGAAATCGAGGCGGCGACGGGACAAAAAGCGGAGGTGACGGGAGCGCCGTTTGCTTGCGATGCCTTTGTGTTTAACGAATACAGCGCCTCTCCGGCGCTGATATTGGGGCCGTCGGGAGGTAATGCGCACGCACCGGGAGAGTTCGTGGACCTGGACAGCATGGCTGCTCTGATCGAGATCTATGCCGGGGCTATCCTTCGCTGGTGCGAACCGGCTACAGCGCTACCCCGTAACAATTGAGAAGAATTTTTAGTGAGGTGAGCCTAAAGTGAGAAAAGCGGTTAGTACGAATTACGCATCCATAGGCAGCGGTCCGTATTCCCAGGGAATCGCCGCCGGGAATATGCTGTTTGTTTCCGGTCAGGGGCC
Source organism: Paenibacillus puldeungensis (assembly GCF_042678945.1). Lineage (NCBI taxonomy): Bacteria > Bacillati > Bacillota > Bacilli > Caryophanales > Paenibacillaceae > Paenibacillus > Paenibacillus puldeungensis. The sequence continues at coordinate 221,566 of NZ_JBHTLM010000001.1, forward strand.
GCTGGCTCCGGATGGACGCATCGTGAGCGGGGACATCGAAGCGGAAACGAGGCTGACGATGGACAATATCCAAGCGATCGTGGAGGCGGGAGGCTGCACGATGGACGACGTCGTCAAGGTTACGGTCTTTTTGGCGGACTTGTCCGATTTTGACCGGTTTAACGAGGTTTATAAAACGTATTTCAAAGCGCCTTATCCTGCGCGTACCTGCGTGGAGGCTGGCTTGGACGGAATCAAGGTCGAGATTGACGCTATCGCCTGTAAGCCGGATTAACGGGAAGGAAGTGCTAATGATGCAGCGTTTTTCAGGTCGTACGGCGCTGGTAACAGGAGCCGGGCAGGGAATCGGGTTTTCGATTGCGGAACGGTTTGCCGCAGAAGGGGCGCATGTCGTATTGGCGGACATTCAAGAGCCACTGTTATTAGATGCGGAGGAGCGGCTGAAGTCGAGCGGTTACTCCGTATCACGCCGGAGGCTAGATGTATCCCAACCCGATCAGGTCGATCAGGTGGTCGAAAGCATTGCCCAGGAGCGGGGGACTATCGATATTTTGGCTAACAATGCCGGGATCGCCTGGGAGGAGCCGTTTCTTGAGATCAAGGACGACAACTGGCGAAAAATGCTCGACGTCAATCTGAACGGGATGTTTTATGTGGCGCAGCGGACAGCTCGTCATATGAAGGATCATGGTGGCGGGGTCATTATCAATATGGCCTCCACCAACGGGTTGGTCGGGGAGGCCAAATATGCGCACTATAACGCCTCCAAGGGCGGGATCGTTTTGCTGACCCGGACGATGGCGCTTGAACTGGGGCCGGTGGGGATTCGCGTGAACGCCGTGTGCCCCGGCTATATCCAGACGCCGATGTCGGAGGCCATCGATGATCCGGAATTCGTCAGCGGCTACGTGAAACACCATATCCCGTTGGGCCGCGTAGGAAAACCACAGGACGTCTCCGGGGTATTCGCCTTTCTTGCTTCGGATGATGCGGCTTTTATTCACGGCGAATGCATCGTCGTGGACGGAGGCCAGCTCGCATTTTAATGGGAGGGGAACGAAGCGTGCAAAACAAATACGATTTGGATACGCCCTGCATTATCGTTGATCGGGTTAAAATGCTAGAGAATATCCACCGTTATCAAGCGATAGCAAATGAAGCCGGAATTACGCTACGGCCGCATGCCAAAACGCATAAAACTCCGCAAATCGCCCGCTTGCAGATCGAGGCTGGAGCGGTCGGGGTCACGGTAGCGAAGCTCGGAGAAGCCGAGGTGATGGCGGACGGCGGGATTCGCAATATCCTGATTGCATATCCCATCGTAGGCAGCGCGAAGTTGGAGCGATTAATCAGGCTTGCGCAGCGTGTAGAACTTACCGTAGCCTGCGATAGCTATGAGGTCGCCGCTGCCATATCCGAAGCAGCCCTTAAAGCTGGCACAGTGATCAATGTCTGGATTGAGATCGACCCGGGGTACGGCCGGGTAGGCGTTCAGCCGGAGGAGGCTTTGCTGCAACTTGCCCAATCACTAAAGCCGCTTATAGGCATACGAGTGACGGGCGTGATGGAGTTTGCCGGCCATTCTTATGACGCGCAAACGGACGAAGCACGTGTAGAGATCGCGGCGCATGAAGCGGCCATTGCTGCGCGTTCGGCGGAAACCCTGCGCAGCTTAGGTTTTCCAATTGAAACGGTCAGCGGGGGTTCGACGCCGGTCAGCCGCTTTGCCTCCAGCATGAAAGGGATCACGGAAATCCGCCCCGGTACATATGTATTCGGAGATTTAACGCAGGTAAAGGCGGGGGCATTATCCATAGAGCAATGTGCGCTAACGGTCCTGGCCACCGTGATCAGCCGGCCTGCCCCGGACCGGGCGGTTATCGACGCAGGAACCAAAGTGTTCACGATGGATGGTGAAGAGTCTGTGATTGGGACTGGTAGGGGTTATGTTGTTGGTCACCCTGACATTACCGTGTCCTGGTTCAATGAGGAGCATGGGGTGCTGACTTTGCCGCCTTCGGAACAGGGGCTTCGTGTTGGCGACAAGCTGGAGATCATTCCCGTACATTGCTGCGCTGTCGTAAATATGCTGGACGAACTTCATGTAACAGAGGACAATCAGGTTCAGGAAGTGTGGCCGATTGCCGCCAGAGGAAAGGTAAAATAGGGGGGATCTACGTGAAAGCATTGATGTACACGGGGCCTGAGAAAATGGAGCTGACGGATGTACCGATTCCAGTTCCCGACCGGGGAGAGGTACTAATCAAAGTAGCTTATTCCGGGATTTGCGGCTCCGAGCTAAGTGGTTATTTGGGTCACAATGCGCTGCGCAAGCCGCCGCTGATTTTTGGCCATGAATTTTCCGGCACCATCGTTGATCCCGGCAGTGGAGGTGAGCTTCCTTGCGGCCTCCGCGAAGGGATGCGTGTAACTGCGAATCCATTAATTACATGCGGCAAATGCTCATATTGTATGAACGGTGTAGAATCTCTATGTCCTGACCGCAAGCTGTTAAGCGCGGCACTGCCGGGCAGCAATGCGGAGTACGTAAAGGTGCCAGCCGAATTCGTCCACCCGCTGCCTGATCACGTTACGCTGGAAAATGGCGCATTAACCGAGCCGGCCGCTTGCGGCGTACGCGTTGCGGAATTGACTGCGGCCGGGCCAGAGGATACCGTGCTGGTGGCAGGGATGGGCCCGATTGGTTTGTTTGCGCTGCAAGCGGTGCTGCTGCGGGGCAGCAAAAGGGTTATCGCGATGGATCTTAGCGAGGAGCGACTGGCTTTTGCCTCTTCTTTGGGAGCGGATGTCATAAATCCGCGCGAGCACCATGTACAAGAACGTATCATGGAGCTGACGCACGGCAAAGGGGTCCAGGCTGCGATTGACGCGGTTGGAGCTTCCATTACACGCCAGCAGTGCGTTTCCTCTGTATCTAATGGAGGCAAGGTCGTGTTCACTGGACTGCATCAGGCGGAAACCGCTTTGGATTTTAATGATGTCGTACGGCGGGAAATCAAAATATTCGGTTCGTTCGCCTACTCCAAAAGCAACTTTCAACAGGCATTAGAATGGATATCCGCCGGGAAAATCGGCTTGGCAGATCGAATTACGATAGCCCCTCTAAGCGAAGGGGCACACTGGTTCGAGACTTTGACCCGCAATTCCAGTGCCGCCATTAAGGTGCTTCTGAAAGTCAGCGAGCTATAGACCGGTGCCGGTCAATTTACTCTCAGAATACGAAATTTTTCGATTATTGAAAGGGGTATTCATATGAAGCTACTCACTTATCTCAAGGATCAACAGTATCGATTAGGCATCCGCTCAGACAAAGGGGTACTCGACGTAGCCTATTTTGCCGAGCAATTATCGGTACAGGACGTTCCGCAGACCATTCATGATGTGATCGAAAACGGCGCATCTGCCATCGACGCCCTTCATGCGCTCGCGAACCAAGCTGAAGCTGCTCAGGATACGTTATCCTCCGGTTGGCTGAACGAGGAGGATCTACAATTCGGACCTTGCGTGACGAATCCGGGGAAAATCATTTGCGTTGGCCTCAATTACCGCAAGCATGCCGAGGAAACCGGCTCTCCGATCCCTGGGTCCCCGATCCTGTTTAACAAATTCAACAACACCCTAGCGGGGCATATGGAAGACATTGCCCTCCCAAAGCCGTCGGAGAAGGTCGATTATGAGGCGGAGCTTACTATTGTTATAGGCAAGACGGCGAAGGATGTTTCTAAGGAAGAAGCGCTAGATTACGTCTTTGGGTACTGCAACGCGAATGACTTATCCGCACGGGATTTACAAATGCGCACTTCGCAGTGGCTGCTGGGTAAATCCTGCGATGGTTTTGCACCTTTGGGGCCATATCTGGTTACGGCAGACGAGGTTGGTGATCCGAACAATCTGGGCATCAAGGCGATGGTAAACGGTGAACTGCGGCAAAACTCCAATACAAACGACATGATTTTTTACTGTGATGAAATTGTAAGTTATATTTCTCAGCATCTCACACTGCAGCCGGGGGATGTCATACTGACGGGAACCCCGGAAGGCGTTGTGTTGGGGTATCCACCTGAACAGCAGGTTTACTTGAAAGACGGGGATGTCGTTACCATCGAAATTGAGAAGCTGGGTTCATTAACCAACCGTCTGGTTGCGGAAAAGAATTGATCGATCCGAGGGAGGAATTGACGTGGTGAACCAACAACCGGAAGTGCTGGCGGTTGAGCCGGCGCTGCTTGGTGAAGGGCCGCTTTGGCTGCCAGAAAGCAAACAGCTCGTCTGGGTTGATATTGAGGGTAAGTGCATCCATATGCTCTCTCCCGGCACAGGGGCACAACGAGTCATAATGGTGGGCGAGCGGATCAGCGCGATCGTTCCCGCGGAGGATGGTCGGCTGGTTTGTGCGTTGCAGAGCGGCTTCTATTTTCTGGATTTGCAGAAAGAGGGATTGGAATGGATTGCTGACCCTGAATCCGATCAGCCTGGTAATCGCTTCAACGATGGAAAATGCGATCCGGCGGGACGCTTCTGGGCCGGGACGATGCCTCTTGAAGGCAATGAGCCCGTTGGTTCGCTCTATCGCCTGGACCAAGACGGAAGCGTCCGTCGCATGCTGAGCGAAGTTCGCTGCTCTAATGGCCTTGCTTGGAACCCGGATGCCGCGGCCATGTACTTTATCGACACCTACACGAGGCGAATCGATCGATTTGATTATGATGCCCGGACCGGAAGCATCGGTAACCGGCGCGCTGTGGTGCATATTCCGCCCGAGCAGGGACTTCCCGACGGGATGACGATTGACGCCGAAGGCATGCTGTGGGTAGCATTTTGGGGCGGTTCCTGCGTGGCTCGCTTGAACCCCGGTTCAGGCGAGTGGTTGCAGAGGGTTGAACTGCCGGTTTCCCAAGTTACCTCCTGCTGCTTCGGCGGCGATGGGCTGGAAGAGCTCTATATCACATCGGCCAGAACCGGACTAAGTGAGGAGCAATTGCAGAAGGAGCCGCTGGCCGGCAGCGTGTTCAGATGTATTCCAGGGGTGCGGGGACTTCCGGCAAATGTGTATAAGCTGCAAGCGTAACTCTTGAGGGTGAATACTTTACCGATTGGCACGAATTGGAAAGAATTTGGCACGAAACGGTAGTGATAAGCGAGTGCTCGCTAGATTTTAAATGTATTTTATACATTTATTTTTCGCCTCCCCCGGGTAATCGAAAAAGTAAATGCAAAAAGTGCAGCTAAATCGGCCTGATAGGCCGACTAAAGCGGAATAGGCTACTTTTAGATGTACATTTTACAACTACTGCTGAGGAATTGGAGAAATCGGGCGAAATAGCTGCACTTTTTACATCTACTCGGCAGGGCGGACGCGAACGCGGGCGCAGGCGCGAGAGGGAAGAAGTTTACGAATGGCGCCGTTCAAGCGTGATGGAGGATTTACGTTCGGTGGGGCGAATCTGTGACTTTAGGTGCATTTGCGAGAAAGAATGACGAATCCAGACGCCCTGCGGGCGTTCTTTTTTTTGTCAAAAAAGGCTGCCCTCCATTAGTATTCACTATGGAAAAAGCAGGAATTGGCGCAGGGAAGGTGAAGATGTTAAGCGAGAAGCATCTGAGTCGGGGCTAACGTTGCTAGCGTTGGAATTTACGAGCATTGAGGTGATTGCATGGATATCAAACCACATATTAGGTCGGCATTGGAGCATATCGAAAGCCATCTCTACGAACCGCTGAACATCGATAGCATTTCCCGGGCGGGCATGGTTTCCGCAATGCAGCTTTACCGGGATTTTTATAATATAACGGGACACTCCGTGAAGGAATATATGCGAAAACGCCGATTATCCAACGCGTTGGCGCTCCTGAAGCATTCGGACCAGACGATAGCCGATATCGCTTATACTTGCGGATACAGCTCTCAGCAGGCGTTCTGCAAATGCGTCAAATCCTCCACCGGGCAAACGCCGCTGGAATACAGGGAGAGTGACTGCTTCTACTATTTTCCCAAGTTTGACGGGGGCACTTTGCATCAGATCCATGTCGCAGCCGAGCAAATCCCGGAAACGACCCTTGTCAGGTTTGACCATCATCAGTATCGCGGAATCGAAGATCGAGCCGTGAAGTATTTGTTCTCGCTTCTGCCGGATTATAGCGGCCGGATCTTTGGCAGAAACGGAAAGCAGGAGGGCTCCCGATTTTATTATGAGCTGTATTTGACGGATGCCGAGAGGTACGTGGAGAATTTGCAAAACAGCAAGTTTGACTATATAGGAACAAGGCCCGCATACTCGGCAACTTTAGCGGCGGCGCCCGCCCAAAACGACGACAACCGAATCAACGCGGCATGGGACTACTTATATACGGATTGGTTGAAAACGAGCATGTTCGAACAGGCGGATCTGCCTTATTTTGAGGAATACATACATAAGAACGGAACTATTAAGAAGCTGGTATTGTACTTGCCTGTGGTAAGACGGAACGATTACGACAAAATTCGAATCAGAGACTGCGAAGGGATGGTTTTTCTGGTGTCCCGACAAAGGGGTAAAAATGCGGAAGAGCTGGCCTCCAAAGCAGTCATGGATTTCCTAAGCAGCCACTATCCGTATCTGGTGAAGAGTGCAACAATATTTTATGTCGTCAAAAAAGATCTCGAGTGCATTTGCGGCGTAAAGCTGGAACAAGAGCTGCGTCTCCCCCAAGGCAAGGAACTTGAAATGTTGCATCTACCCGGTGGGCGCTATGCGATTCTTGAGGGCAGCTGCTGCAGCGACAGCAGCATTTTTGAAACGATTTTACTTTCCTGGGTGACGGAGATGGGGATTGAAAGGGAGCCGGCGGCGGAGGTATTCACCCTATACGAAACGGATGGCGGTTTTGAACAAGAGAATATTAAAACGCTACTCTTTTGCAAGCTCCAATGATGTTATAAATGGATAATACAACAATAGACCCTTCTGGTAGATTGAAGGTATCAAATGAAAAGTGAGGAGAGTGTAAAAATGAGCGCTGAGCATAAGCCGATTTCTGAACAGCCCCAGCCTCCGGAAAGCTATAGCCCAAAGGGGAAGCCCGCTATTTTGAGTATGGCAGCGTATATGCAGGGGATGAACTATCCCGATAAGAAATTGATCGAAGGAATGGCGAGCATCAAAACCCAGGACCCTGCGGTGCAAGAAAACTTTCATTTCTGTGCTTGCATGCGTTCCTGTATGCAGTATTTATGCAAAGACCCTTCGTACGACTTTATCTTTTTTGCCGGGCTAACCGGGGCGTTATTCTTCAACATATGGGATAAAAAAGAGCCATGGACCTATATGGAATCGGTTACAGGCGGCAGGTTCCCCGAAAACAACCGGGCGATTGAGCTTGCCTTTCATGCCGTTGGATATGCTTGTGAAATTATTGACGATGTACAGGGGATTCAGCAAAATAAAGACCATTATATTCAAAAGATTATCGCTTCTATTAACGAAGGTTATCCGGTATTTACCTATGGAATCGTTGGACCTCCAACCTGTTCGATGATTACGGGCTATGAGAAAAACGGTCAAATTCTGCTTGGCTGGAGCGCATTCCAGGAGGATGACAGTCAATATTTTTCAAAAGAAGCTGGCCTTGATGAATCGACGAAGCTAGTCTTTTTCACTAGAAAAACATATGAAATCGATAGGAATGAGCAAGCTGTATCCGCTCTAAAGCAAATTGCGTCCGTATCCAGCATGCGTCAAACAGAGCAATTTGCTTATGGAGCAGACGCCTATACGGAGTGGGCGAACGCCCTGCTTCGTGATGAGGATTTTACGGCGGATTGCACGGAATATTTAGATCAGGTGACGGATGCCCACTGCGGGCAGAAAAACATCGTTATGACCGGCCGCGAATACGGCGCTGCCTTCTTAAGCAGACTGCTGCCTTATGTCCCACAATATAAAGAGCAAATCGAAAAGGCGTGTGCACTTTGCAATGCGGAAAAAGAAATTTTGAGCAGGTTCTGGCAGCTTGAACCGGGATTCTTCTTCGACAGTAAGCAACTTCTGAACCCTGAATATCGCAGACAGCAAGCTGACATTATTTTGGCGGCTCGTGATGTGTTTGTCCAAATGACGGAAGTCCTTAATAGGCTTGATTGCATAGGAGGGTAAGTATGAATTTCGCAAAAAAGCCAGCTGCGTACCGCGACCTATCGGAGGGAATTAGTCCAAAGCCGCTTCAGAGAAACCAAGGTTCAGAGGGCTACTCCCCCAAGGAGATGCCGCTCATACTCAGTAAAGCGAAGGAGGCAAGTCTTAATATGCCTGTTAGTGAGGTACTGGTTGAAGAAGTCACCCCCTTTTGTACGATTGTTGATCGAAGCGAGATGAAGATCGTAGGCGTGAAGGTTGAGCTTAACCCTTACAGCGATTATGATGCGATCTCCATCGTCCAGAAATATATTAAGGACGGAACCTGCAAGCTGCTTGAGGATTTGCTGGAAACGAAGACAATGACAAAGGGGGAGTATATCGCGGCGGTCATAGAGGCCAAGTCGGGCATTGATTACACCTATATTATTGGAGTAGAAGTCAATAGCTTTGATAACCTGCCAGCCTATTTACCTCCAGGTACGACGATATTCACCTGCCCTCCCGCGCGTTACGGCAAGGTTGTGCGAAATGCGAGCGACCCGGGCGAAAAGCACCCGCAGGCCAAGCAAGCCATTTGCTATCTGTCTTCTTCGGAGTTTCGTGGCAGTACCGGTTATGCCTATGACATGGAGTCTGTATCCTTCAGAGTCTTTGATGAGGCTAGCGAGATGATTTTCGCTTATGAACCCGTGAAGAAACCAGCAAGCGACGAGGAGAAATTTGCCCAGGTTAGCTATGAGGTTGTGATGCTGCCGGAGATCAAGGTCATTGGCTGTTTTGGCGAGGGAATTGATTGTATGTGGAATCTCTTTAATATCGAGAACGATATCGATTGGAAAGCCGCGGGATGTCTCAATGAAAAGCAATACATCTCCTTTGGCTGCAAGGATGACCAGGGCCAGGATACGACGATTTTTGGCAGACCGGTTGCCAGCTTTGAAAATGTACCCGGTGCCTTGTCCGCTAGAGTGATGCCTTCCGGTTTATGGCTGAAGCTCTACCAGAAACAGATCAACAATGACGATACCTCCATCTTTTTTGAAGGCTCCAAAGAGGTCGTTTTCTTTAACAAGCATCCGGAGTTCGAAGAGGATTATTCGGAGCGAGGTTTCGTGTATGTGGCGCAGTACGAGCAGGGCGGGTATATTTTGTTTCCTGTTAGACTGAAGAAGTGATAATAGATCATACCAAGAAAGCCGAAGAGACTCCTGAATAGCTGCATTTCCTACATCTAATTTTGGACTTTATCGCCCTTTGATTCATTTAATTGTAAAAAATGCATCTAAATTGGCATAAAACGAAGGGAGAGGGGAAATTGCCTCGATTTAAATGTACTTTTTACATTTATTTACTCGGGGGACGCTCAAATGGTTAAAATAAATGTACTAAATACATTTAAACAACCATGCTGCTGATACGGCAACGACTGCTGGGGAAGATATTACGGGCGGTTATGCCGCCTAACAACAACATTATCCAACTAAAACAGGCCTGTAAAGTTTTTGTGCAAGCTTAATCCACCGCACAGAAAACCTTACAGGCCTTTTAGATTGGCTAAATCAGCTTATATCTCTCCAGCAGCTCCTCAATAACCGTGCCGGACACTTTCTTGAGCGCCTTCTTCTCAATCAGGTTAGCGATAAAAGGCAGCTTGATATCGGTCAGCTTTCTACCGTCGAGCATTTTGGCGGTAGAATCGAGCAGCACCCGGACATCGTAGCAGGAGCCGAATACTTCGGGAACGCCCCGGTCTACGTCAAGCAGGGTATAGACGGCTTCCATCGCGGTTCTGACCGAATATTCGGTGGTGAACACCGTATCGCGCACCGTATTGGAGAATTGTCCAATGAAGGCGAAGTTCACGCAGCCGTCGGGAACGACCTGCGGACGGTCTCCCTCCGTTCTTGGCATGAAGAAGGCAGTGATATACGGCATCATGCAAGGAATGCAGTGCGCACCCGTTTTGGCCATTTCCGGAATTTCCGCTACAGGCACGCCCATATGATACAGCCATTCCTGCACGATTTCCGTACCGGTGCATTCCTTCATCGGCTTCTTCACATAATCCCCGGGCACGTCGGTGTACAGCCCATAGACCCATACGACAAGCTGATTTTTCGGCTGCTCCTTGAAATGCGGCTGGCGGTTAAGAGTGTAGCTCATGAGCCAGCTCGAATCCTTGACGGTGATGATCCCGCCAGTAACGACTTTACCGGAGAACGGGTCGCGTTTGCACATTTTTTCAATATATTTCGGAATTCGATCATCGAGTGTAGTCACTGTGGCCGATTCCCAGTTGGTCGCATGGATGTTGCTGCAGAATTTTTCAGGACGGCCGAAGGATGGATCCTGTTTGGCGATGTTTTTCCACAGCTGCCAGCAGCCGCCTTCGCCTGGCTGGGTATTCATGACCGGCGCATGGTCGTCGTCGCCCAGCGAGGAGTTTTCGGTGCAGCTTCCGTTCGTGACAAACACGAGGTCATCCTCGATCAGATCAATCGTTTCTTCCTTGCCGCCGCGCTTGAACACAATTTGTCGGGCAATCTTTTTCCCCCCGGTAATCTCAAAAATGACGTTGGTCACCTGGGTATCATACTGGAAGTTGACGCCATGCGCTTCGAGGTATTTCACCATCGGCAATATCAGCGATTCGTACTGATTGTATTTGGTGAATTTCAGCGCGGAGAAATCGGGCAATCCGCCGATATGGTGGATAAAGCGCTGAATGTACAGCTTCATCTCCAGAGCGCTGTGCCATTTTTCAAAAGCAAACATCGTTTGCCAATACAGCCAGAAGTTCGATGCGTAAAATTCGTCGTCAAACACATCGTTGATCGTTTTATCGTATAAATCCTCGTCTTTGGTAAAAAACAGCTTGATAATCTGCATGGCTGCTTTATCAGAAAGTGCAAATTTTCCATCGGTGTGGGTATCTTCCCCTCGGTTTACGGAAGCGCGCATCAGCGAATAGTTGGGATCATGCTTATTGAGCCGATAAAATTCATCGAGTACGGATACGCCTTCTGTTTCAATGGAGGGAATGGAGCGGAACAGGTCCCATAGGCATTCAAAGTGATTTTCCATCTCGCGGCCGCCGCGGATGATGAAGCCCTTTTGCGCGTCATTTATCCCGTCACAGGCACCGCCGGGAAGCTTCATTTCTTCGAGAATATGAATGCGTTCGCCTTTCATTTGACCGTCACGAACGAGGAAACAAGCTGCTGCCAATGAGGCAAGCCCGCTGCCCACCAGGTAAGCGGATTTCTTCTCTACGCCTTTCGGTTTTTCCGGTCGGGCAAAGGCTTCATAGTTTCCGTTGGAATAATACATATCTAATCCCTCCAGTATTTGTTCGTCTACTGGAAGTATAGATCGTTCATATGGCTGTCGAAATAGACAATGAAGGCGCTGTGCCTAAACTTTAGACACAACGCCCTTATTGTCTAATTTTTATACAAGGTGGTTTCGATGATCCAGTCCATATTTTTCGAGGGCTCTTCGGATATCTCCATGGATCAGCACACTGAGCCGGTCGATCGTTTTTTGCGGATCATCCTTCATCCCGCGCTTAATCCAGTCCAGCATAAGACCGACAAACGCAAATTTATAGAAGTCGGCAACGAATTTTTTGTCTTCCTCCCTAACCGATAAATCGGTCGATTGTTCATCCACTACGCCCATGAGAAGATCATATGTGACGTCATAGAGGTAACGTTCCAATTGGTCGCGGCTCATCGAGTGGTACACATTGATGACAAGCGAACGATTGCGCAGGACGTATTCAAAAATGTGCAGAAAACCTTGCTGCCAGGTATCGTAGGTTTTTTTGCCATCTAGCGCGGTTGTTGCCTCTGTGAAAAACACCCATTCGACCAAGTCATAAATATCTTGGAAATGGTAGTAAAAGGTCTGCCGATTGACCCCACAGTCTTCCACAATATCGATGACCGTAATTTTATCGAGAGGTTTTTCGCTTAGAAGCCTTTTTAAGGAAGCGGCCAGAGCCTTTTTCGTGATTTGTGCCATAGGATCACCCAGATCACTTAGTTTTTTAAATTATGATACCATATTATTTCAAAAAAACATTGACCCTCACGCCACGTCATAGTGCAATCTATACATAGAGTTTGACGTCAAACTTGGAGGTGCAACGATGAGAACCGTAAAAGAAGTTTCCGATTTAACCGGAATTAGTGTGCGCGCACTGCATTATTACGATGAAATCAGTCTGCTGAAACCAAGCAAAATTACCGATGCAGGCTACAGACTTTATGACGATGAAGCTCTGGAGGCCTTGCAGCAGATTATGTTTTTTCGAGAGCTGGATCTGCCCCTGAAGGAAGTGCAGGACATGATGACCAGTCCTTACTTTGACAAAGAGAAGGCTTTGGAAAACCATAAAAAGCTGCTCATTTTAAAACGGAACCGGTTGGACGATCTTATAGAGCTCGTCAATCAAACCTTAAAAGGAGAAAACAACATGAGTTTTAAAGAATTTGATATGAGTAAATATTTTGAAGCCTTGGAACAGTTCAAGCAGGAGCATACCGATCAAGTGATTCAGTATTTTGGCGGGGTAGAACAATTCGATGAAATACTGAATGAGCAAAAATCGAAGGAAGCCTCCATTGCTCAAATGGCGGTCAAGGAATTCGGAAGCATCGAAAAATACACGGAAACGATGAAGAAAAATATAAGCAGACTTCCAGCGATCATGGAGAAATCGGAGCAGTTTAAACAAGAGATGCTGGAGGAATCTCTCCGAAAAAGCAATGAGCTGCACCAGAAGCTAACCGCTGACTTAAGTAAAGATCCAACCTCCGAGGAGATCCAACAAATCGTTGAGAAGATCGTGAACCTGAGCAAGGAAAACTACCAATTCCTCAGCATGGAGATGGGGGACAACCACTGGGGACTGATGGCGGAGCTTTTTTTAACAAACCCCACGCATATTGAAGTTACAGACAAGAAATATGGACCGGGTGCTGCCAAGTTTATTGGGGGTGCACTCCAATATTACAGCGAAAACGAAAATCGTGAAACATCGCGTTGAAATGGATAAGTGGGATATTAGGAAGAGATGTTTATGGGCACCTCTTCCTTTCTTTTGCCCTAATCTATGTATTTTCCACCAAATATCGTACCTCCCGATTTATCATAGGACGCACTATGCTTTTCAGCTTCATGTAAAAAATCTTGATTGCGAAAGTGCTCGTAGTAATATTCTTTCATCGTAATTAAGTCTTTCTTATATTTCTCGACTTCCATGGCACATACACGCATCAATAATAGTCGGTCTAACGATACCATTAGTAAGTTCCCTTCATCTATGGCATCCTTGAGGAAAAAATTATAGTCTAGCAGAGCAATGCTTCTCCAGATTTCAAATTCGCCAATGACCATACCCAAATCGCCATAAATATCTTTTCGCTGATCTGGATACTTTTCAGCAAGAGCAAGGTAATCTTCGCTGGATATTATCAGATCAATATCTGCACCTGATTTTCGCATTCCGTAATACTCCATAGCCATGCCGCCAATTACGATAGGCTTCTTATTAAACAACAAACCATTGTCTTTTAAACTTGATTCTATTTTATCAATTACCTGATTCATAAATATTCCTCCTTTCGTTTCCTATTATACTCCTCATTGCTAAGTATGAGATTGTGGAGGTAAAATATGGGATGGCCCGACACTAAAAAAACAGCACGGGAGGGTTCTTAAATGGATATCAAATTGAGACTTGAAGAAGAAAAAGATTGGCGAGAGGTGGAGCATCTCACTCGGGAAGCATTCTGGAAAAAAGAGAAAGCGGCCGAAAAAGGGATTGGGTGCAATGAGCACTATCTCGTACATACGCTAAGAACATCGAAGGAATTTGTACCAGAGCTTGATTTTGTGGCAGAGATAGACGGACGTTTGGTAGGTAACGTCATGTATAGCATGGCTTATGTCGAGCGGCCGGATGGCACGCGTCATGACGTACTTAGTTTTGGCCCGCTTAGTGTTTTGCCTGAGTATCAGAACCAGGGCGTGGGTAGCGCCTTAATGCGTCATTCTCTAAAAATGGCGGCTAAGCTAGGATACGGCTCGGTTCTTATTTTTGGACACCCGACGTATTATCCGAGATTTGGCTTTAAAGAAGCTGAAGAGTTTGGGATTACTACCAGCTGGGGAGATAATTCCCCTGCCTTTATGGCCATGGAATTGATCGAGGGCGATTTGAACGGCGTGACGGGGAAATTTTATGGGTCTCCGCTGTTCAATGTGGATGACGAGAAGGCCGTAGAGTTCGATAAGCTTTTTCCTAATAAGTGACGGAGGTTTTGATCGTGAAGTACAGAAACTTAGTAAAGTGGGCAGGCTTATTGGCCATGGTGCTTACTGTCACTATAGGCTTTGGAGATTTCGCTTCTTCGGTAGATGCGAAACCCCAAAAACAATCGGTTACGATGAAAACAAGTACGATCGGTAAAGTGAAGTATTATCTGGTGAACGATGAAAACGATTTGCGGGCCATCGGTAAAGGCAATTATCCTCTTTCCGCCAATTACATGCTTAACCATGATATTAAGCTAACAAAAGAGTGGGTTCCGATCGGCAGCGAAGAGCATCCTTTCACCGGCAAATTTGAAGGAGATGGGCATGTCATCGATAAATTACATATTAAAAGTGGTAAAGTGAAATATGCCGGATTGTTCGGATGGGTTGAAGGAGCTACTATTCACAATGTAACGTTAACGCATCTAAACATTTCAGCAAAAGCCGGCGGAGCAAAAAAATCTGCGGGTGCCATAGTTGCCATTGCATTAGACAGCAAAGTTTCCGACTGCACGATTAAAAAGTAAGCCATTTATGATTTCGTATGCAGCAGAAAAGGTCGCTCCTTTCTCAAGGGGCGACCTTTTCCAATACTAAAACATCGGCGTAATTTTACCGGTAAATTTATCGACGTCATACCAGTTAAAGGTTGCGGTATGCCCTACCCCCGTCGCCGGATCATCGATGACGGCCTCATAAACATGAACCGTGTATGTAGTTTGTGTCTCATGATCCACCTCTACGGTGTATACGGGGGCGAAGGGACCATACTTATCATCTACCAACTTCATAGCTTGAGCAGCAGTCACTTTCGGGGATGGCTGCTTTCCTATGTATAGATTGTCTCCGTATAATCCGACTTGCTTTCCGATGGCGGTGCCGGTACTTTTTATCGGTACATACGTCGTGCCTTTGTAAATAAACGCATCCGCCGAGGTTTTCTTCGCTCCGTCCATATAGATGGCGAGCTTCTTGGCCACCACGTTAATGTTCACTCCCGTTGCCGCAAAGGCGGTGGCTCCTGTAAGCATCGTGCCGATCATGGCTCCGATCAGGATGCCTTTCACTTTATCATTCACTAGTAAACTCCTCCCTATTTGTTTCTGCCTATGACTTGGCTTGTTAATACGAAGTATATGAAAACTTTCTTTCGCAGAATATGAGAAAAGTCCAGCATTCAAACCCTATTCCGGGCTGCCGATATAGTAAGGGTCAATACAAATTATTAATACGAGGCGAAAAGCTGATGAATGTAACACTTATCGTACTTACAGCGTTGCTTTCAGCGACCGTGATATGCGCGGTTTATTTGATTTCATACGCATCCAAGAGGCGAAATATGCCGGGAGCGAAACCTTTTATCCTGTTGATGATTGCAGCCATCATGTATAGCGGCGCCTACATGGGCGAGGTATGCTCGGGTGATTTGGAATCTGCAAAGTTCTGGTTTTATCTGGAGCATATACCCATTCCCATTCAGCATTATTTATGGATGATTATGAGTCTGGAGTACTGTAAGGTGTCCAGGAAAAGTTTAAATATAGCAAAATACTTCGGACTATACCATCCCATCCTGTATCTCCTCATCTTTTTCACAAATCATTTGCACCATGCCTACATCGGATCGTACAGCTATCAGAGTAATGGGTTTTTCCATGTGATTGTTTCTGCGAAGGGGCCTTTATTTGCCTTGATGATTGCTTCCGGCACGTTGATTGGAATAGCAACCACGGCTTTCTATATTAGAGGTCTCATCAAATCCTCAAACATTCACAAGTATGGATACGTCATTATGATGATCGCATCCGTATTCCCATGGATCGCCGTATACTTGGGCGCAGCTAACGAGAACTACCTCGGCATAGATTACTTCCCTGTAGTTTCCGTCATTTCAGGGATTTTATATCTACTTGGCATTTTTAAGTTTAATATGTTCAATGTCATTCCCCTAGCTACGGAGATTGTTTTTCGTCAGTCCAAGGAGGGGGTTATGATTGTTGATATGGCGGGGAATATCGTGGATATCAATGATGCAATGACCCGTTTGTATCCGGAGATGAAAGGTCTTAATTCCAACTACGTACTTAACGATTTTGTGCGGAAGCACCCGGAGCTGCATAGGTTGAGCGAGGGTGACGCGGGCTTCCAATATCAGGTCGAGCAGCAAGGCTGCGAGCGGCACTATTCTGTTCAGGTCACTCCCATTGTGATGGAGGACGGGGTTGAGGCGGGAAAAATCGTAACCCTGAGTGATATATCGGTTTATGTGGAAAACCAGAGAATCTTGGAATCCGTTGCTACGGATGCCATCCAAAAAGCAGAGACGAATGAGGTCTCCTTTTTACAGGCGCAGATAAAACCTCATTTTATTAACAATATCCTCAGTGTAATAGGATCAATGATTACGAGAGACCCCCGCGGGGCGCGAGAGCTTATCGGCAATTTGGGAGAGTATCTGGCCAACTGCTATTATTTTGACAGCTCATCCCCATTTGTCCAACTTGAACAGGAGCTTGAAACGATAAACACCTATGTGACGATTGAAAAAGCCAGATTCGGCGAGAGATTGAACTATCATGTTTCCTGTGAAAAGATTCCGAATATCCCCATACCCAGACTTATTCTACAGCCGCTAATCGAAAATGCCATTCGGCATGGCATCCTGAAGAAAGCAGAAGGAGGAAATGTGTGGCTATCCATCGTCCTCGAAGAGACATCGCTCTCTTTTGAAATCAGGGATGATGGGGTGGGCATGTCGGATGAGAAGTTGGCCGAAATATGGGGAGAGGTAAGGACAAATCACGGAATAGGCATCTCAAATATCCATAGAAGACTTGCAAAATACTACGGGAATGGTTTAAAAATATTCAGCGTGAAAGGGCAGGGAACCACAGTGGCTTTTACCATCCCTTTGGAGAGTCAGTATTCGAATGAGGGGCTGTCAGAATCCTGTCAGAAACCAACTTTATAATAAAATATGATCTTCGATGAACGGGGGGTGAGGGATATGGTTCGAGCTATCGTAGTTGATGATGAATGGTATAACCTTGAGGAGACGAGCGAATACATTGAACAGACGAGCTTGTTTGAAGTTGCCGGCAAGTATCAGAACCCTTTGAAAGCGCTGGAGGAGGCCGCGAAGCTTTCGCCAGCTGTAGCGTTTATCGATATTGAGCTTCCGGAGATGGATGGAATTACCCTTGCCGAAAAACTGCTGGAGCTTCACTCTTCGATGATCATTGTATTCATAACCAGCTATAATCAGTACGCTGTTCAAGCCTTTGATTTGAATGCGATCGACTACATTTTAAAGCCAATTAAGAGGGAACGCTTTAACCGAATGGTGGAAAAGATTAAAAATGAACTCGGCGTTAGTACGAGAAATACGATACATACCTTGAATATGAAGTGCTTCAGCGCCCTGAACGTGGCCATCGGAGATAACCTCGTGAAATGGGAAAGAGCCAAGGCTGAGGAGCTGTTTGCTTACCTTCTGATGCACCACGGCAGTTATATTCATAAGGAAAAAATCATTGAGGAGCTTTGGCCCGGATACGAACCGGAAAAGGCGCTGCAAATTTTGCAGACTTCTGTCTGTAAAATCAGAAATTTGTTTGCTTCCATTAAAAATATACTGCATTTGGATTATAGCAGCAGCCGGTACGGATTGTTTGTGGACGGAGGGGAATGCGACCTTTTCCAGGTTGAAGAGGCACTCCATCGGTTTAAGGCTAGTGAAGCATCTACCTATGCTGCTGTGGAAGAAGCATCCGTTTTGTATGGAAAGGGCTTTTTGGCGGAAGAAGGATATTTATGGGCTGTGGAAAAAGATAGACAGCTTCAAGAAAGCATCGTTACCGCACTGCATGACATATCAAACTTTTATGATGAAGAAGGAATCATCGACAAGGCTATAAAGGTTTTGAAAATGGTGGTGAAGCTCGCTCCTTACGATGAAGAGGCCAATTGCCGAATGATCAAGCTGTATCTCGAATCCGGGGATATGCAGGCGGCTCTTCAACATTATGAATGGCTGGAGAATATTTTAAGCAAGGAATATGATACGGCACCCTCTGAGAAAATCAGAGCTTTGCTGACTCACTGACGGTGGGCCTGTTGTAGCCCGAATTTGCGGGGTGTGGCTAACCAAGATAGCACAATTTTTGAGTCCCGGCGATGAAAGCATCATTGCCGGGACTCTTTTTAACGCCTTCTTCCGGCCACCTCGCACGTAGTAATTGCATTTTGTACATTTAAACCTTGTCATTATAGGATGCACAATATGCATTTAGTGGTGTAATTCACGCCGCAACAGCCACACCCTTACGCTATGATCCTTCCATAAAAACAAGATCTGTCAGAATCCTGTCAGAGTCCCTATTTATAATAGGATTTGATGGATGGATAGGGAACGCTTCAAACAGAATGTCGAGCAGATGAAGTCAAATTGCACGTTTGAACGAAAAGTGCGGCAAAAGGGGGCCAATTGCGTTGTAAGAAATTTTAGTTTTTTTATGGAAGTCTATGAGAATAGTTGTGAAATTCGTAACGAATAATGACACGAACAAAAAATGAGGAGGAGTCAGAAATTGAGTAGATCAAGGTCTAGAGGTAAGCTGCGTTTCCTGTCGCTGTCATTGGCGGTTATCCTTGCGATCATGTCTCTGCCTTTCGGGATACACCAGGCAAAGGCTGAACCAGCGACAACGAATATTCCTGTCGGAGGACACCCCCGTGCGGTAGCGGTGAATCCTGTCACCAACAAAATCTACGTGGTTATTCAAGGTGACCAGGGTAAAGTGGCGGTGCTCGATGGAGCGGATAACACAACGACAATGGTTGACGTTGGGGCTAGTCCGGTTGATATTGCCATCAACGTAAGAACAAATAAAATCTGTGTGGTGAATCAAGGCAGCAATAATGTAACTGTAATTGACGGGACGGATAACAAGACGGAAACGGTGCAGGTTGGAGAGAATCCCGTTGCGGTAGCGATAAATTCCATTACAGACAAAATCTATGTAGCCAATTCGATTAGCAACAACATAACGGTTATTAGCGGCACTAACCATTCGACGGAAACCGTTAGCGCAGGAATTCAGCCTTTTGCATTGGCCGTAAACCCGTTGACAGATACCATTTATGCAGTGAATTCCGGCAGCGATAACGTAACCGTGATCAATGGAATAAATAACACTACATCTACCGTAAAGGTAGGATCATTTCCACTTGGTGTAGCTGTGAATTCAGCTACGAATAAAATTTATGTGGCTGATTTAGGTGAAACAAACGTAACGGTGATTGACGGTAATAGTAACTTGACTCAGACCATTGATATAGGTGTATCGCCTTACGGATTGAAATCCAATCCCACAACAAACAAAATTTACGTCTCCCACTTTTACGATAATGACTTCACAGTTATCAATCAGGATGGAAGTCACTCAGACATTTCAATGGGACATACAAATCTTCCGGGAAGTGTTCCTCCAAGCCTGACCGTAAACCCGATGACTAACCGGGTCTATGGGACCAATCTGGCAACGGGTGAAATAGCGGTGATTGACGGGATTAGCAACACAGCCACAAACATCAACGCAGGAGGAAAAACACCGTCAGCCATAGGGGTGAACCCTATTACGAAAAAAGTATATGTTGCTAATTACGAAAGCCAAAATGTAACCGTGTTTCAAGACACTGCCCCATCCACTGTGCCCCCGCTTATTACTCAGCCTAGCATCTTACCTGAGGGTACCAGAGGGACGAGCTATAACGGCGGTGCAATGAACGCTTCCGGCGGAGTTCCACCGTACAATTGGAGCGCCACCGGGCTTCCTGAGGGTCTTGGTGTAAACCCGGTGACGGGCGAAGTATATGGCACGCCGACGACACCAGGAATCTTCAATGTCGACTTTACAGTGGAGGACGGCACTGGGATGATTGCCATCATGAAACTTCCCATAACCATTAATCAAGCCAATGCAGCAGCACCTTTCATTGAGGTTTTTGGGCCTCAAGGCCCCGGAATCTACACGAAACATCCCTCGATCGATTTGAAATTTTCTGAAAGTGTGACGCCTGTCGCAGGAGGGAAAATTAACGTTACTGTTAGCGGAGCTGTGTATTCAGCTGACGTACTAAGCTCCTCGCAACAAGTCAGTGATAATCCGTTTATCAATTTCCGCGATTTTAAGGACAGCAGCGGAAATGAACTTGTCCTTGATTATGGTAAGCAGTATCACGTAAATGTACCTTACGGTGTTTTTAAGGATGCGGATGGTAATGGCACACCGGAAATAAGCTGGACATTTTTCACGCCCGCAAATCCCGATTCCCCAACACTGTATCCCTATGGTTTGAAACTAGTTAAAGGAAAGGAAGCAAGTTTTACTATATTTCTTGGTCAGGGCAGCAGTGGGGCTACCTCAGCCCAAATATCTAGTATAGATCAAGGAAAAATCGTATCCATTACTCCGACGACCTTAAATAGTACCGAGGGGACAGCAGGTCTCATAAAAGTCACTGGCTTGTCGGAAGGGATGACGAACATCAATGTATTTTTTGGTGGCCCGGGTAAACCGATAATTACCTTTCCGGTAACTGTCGAGGTCATCTCTCCCATATGGCCTATAGGCAGCAGTATGACCGCTGCAAGCATCAGTTCAGCGGAGGTTACTCTTCATTGGACGGAAGCGTTGGATCCAACAGGCGTCACTGGCTATAAGCTGTTTCGGAATGGAGTAGAGGTGGCCGTGGTACCTGGTAATGTCAACAGTTATAAAGTAACCGGACTTTCAAGTGCTACAGCCTATACTTTTCAGGTGCAGGCTGTAAATACCGCCGGTGGTTGGACGACGAATGGGCCATCGGCACTGGTTACTACCCTACCATCCGTGAGTCCTGGCGGTAATCCAGGAGGAAATTCCTCTGACAATAATTCTGCCGGTGGCTCGACTAACACTCCTGCCAGCAGCGGTACGGCTGTAACACCAGCAGTGCCATCTACCGTAACCCTGGGGGCGGGGGAGTCTAAGCAAGCCTTGAATGCGAAGATCGATACCCGAAAAGGCGTTGCCACGGCAATCCTTGAAGCAGATGCATTAAATAAAGTCTTTGACAAGGCTGAAGCAGACAGCCATGGTTTGAAGAAAATACAGGTTCAGATGCCGAAAGTGCAGGGAGCAAATACCTATGCGTTGGAGGTGCCAGCAGCAGCACTTGCTGGAGAGAACCTAAACAGAAGGATAGAGTTTACAAGTGACCTTGGCGGCATAACCTTACCCGGGAACATGTTAAAGGATACGAAGCTGGATAGCGCAGAAAATGTCGGAATCAGCATGGAGAAAGCAGATATGTCGAAGCTTCCGCAGGATGTGCAGAATGCTGTCGGCTCACGGCCGGCCATCAAGCTGAAGCTTACAGCGGGTCAAAAAACGATGGAGTGGAATAACCCGGATGCACAGGTAACAATATCGATCCCTTATACCCCGACAGCCAAAGAACTCGCCGATCCTGACCACATCGTTGCCGGATACATTGACGGAGACGGTCATTGGAATACCATTCCGAGTGGAAGATATGATGCAAAAACCGGCAAGCTGACGTTTTCAACGACACATCTCGGCCTTTATGCTGTAGGTTATCAAAACAAGACCTTTGACGATCTATTAAGCGTGGCATGGGCGAAAGATGATATTGAGGTACTTGCATCCAAGGGTATATTAAGAGGAGTATCGGATACAGAATATGCTCCCAAGAGCCATATCACCCGTGCAGATTTTCTATTCTCTCTAATCAAAGCTTTGGGTATAGACGCCAAAATAGACTCGAATTTTGAGGATATAGGCAATAATGCTTATTACTACAGGGAAATCGCTATAGCCAAAAAGCTTGGCATCGCCACCGGCGATGGGAGCAATCAATTTAACCCGGATGAGAGTATTTCAAGACAGGACATGATGGTGCTCACCGCAAAGGCCTTAATGAAGCTGGACAAGCTTGGACAGAAGAACCTAGCTACCTCGAACCTGGAGCATTTTGCCGACAAGTCGCTTGTGGCCGGCTATGCGGTAGACAGTGTGGCTTCGCTTGTAAAAGAAGGTCTAATTAACGGGGATAAAGACAAGTTAAATCCTCAGGGCTTGACCACCAGAGCGGAGGCGGCAGTATTTTTGCATAGAATATATAATATGCTTTGAGTCATAGTCTTTGTTCCCTAACAAAAACTAACAAACAGAAGAGCCTGCGGTTAGTGGTATAAAGAACATAGTCACTATATTCAGCGGACATTTGGAGTCCCAGCGATGAAACGTTCATCGCGGGGGCTCTTTTTCATAAATACGGATATGTTAGCATGAAAATATATTTGTTAGCATAATTATTTGTTGACGAATACAATGCATGACAGTATATTATTTTGCAAACGAAAGATTACAAATGGTGGTGATAAATCCAAAATAAATATTCAATAACAAATTATAGTTAATAGCATACTTTAGAAATTAAAGGGAGGTTTCGTAATGAGGAAATTGAAAGGGCTTTCTTTAGTGCTATTTTGTTTCATTTTTCTATTTTCTGCTTGCAGTGGAGGCAGCAACTCGGCCAAAACTGTGACGGAGCCATCACCGCCTTCGGAGGCTAACACGACCACTAAGACGCCGGAAAAAACCGAACCCGAACAGACAGAAGCTCCTCCGGTGGATCTGGGAGGACGGGTGATCAAGGTGGCCGCTTGGTGGGACTTGAAACCGGCAGGGACGACGGCAGGTGAGAAAGCGCGCCTTGAAAAGATCGCCGAGGTAGAAAAGAAATATAACTGCAAATTTGAATTCGTGAACGTGCCATTTAAGGAATACATGAATAAATTTACGACGAGCGTACTCGCTGGCGAGCCATTTGCCGACATCGTTCAGATGGAATATAAATCGGCGCTGCCTGCCATTATAAAAGGCCAACTGCTTCCGATCAGCGAGTTCACTACGGAAAAGAGCAACATTAACAACAAGGGAGATTTGATAACGAAATCCCCATCGATCGGCGGCGGAGAATACGCCTTTGACAACCCGGGAACGATCGGTCTTGGGCTTCACTACAATCGTGATTTGTTCAAGAAGCTGGGATTGCCGGATCTGCAAGAGCTTTATAACAAGGGCGAGTGGAATTGGGAGAAGCTTCTGGAAATCGCTAAACAAGCCACCAAAGATACGGATAACGACGGAAAAACGGATGTTTGGGGTTACTCCGGCTGGGCGATCGATGCGATCAAACATTTTACGGCAGCCAACGGCGGGAAACTCGTCGATGACGAGAATAGCAAAGAGATGCTGTCCGACCCACGCACGATTCAAGCTGCGGAATTTGTGAACCGTCTGTATAACGTTGACAAGGTGGTCAGAGTGAAAACCGGCAACAAAACGAATTGGGAAGAAACGAATACCTTCAAAGACGGAAATGTGGCCATGTTCACGGCGGCGGAGTGGCAGCTTAAGGACTTGACCTTCGAGGTTGGCATCGTACCGATTCCAAATGGACCGCAAGGCTCCCCGAAGCAAACCTACGCGAACACAGCTCAAGCCTCTAAATTCATCCCGAAAGGGGTCAAGGATCCAGCCGCGGTGTATCAGGCTTATGAAGAAACCTTTAATATCCCGCCAACCGAGGAATACCCGGGGCAGGATTATCTTGAAAGCATTTACACCAACCAGGAAGACATCGACATGATTCGTGAGCATATTGCAGGAACGGGGGTCATAACGATTGACGAAGCTTATGCCGGTTATCCTACAGGCGCTTTTGTAGAAGACATTATTGTTAAAAATCAGTCCGTCACCGCTACGGCGGAAAAATACAAGCAGCAGGCGCAAGCAGCGGTCGATAAGCTGGGCAAGTAACCGGCCATATAAGTTGAACTAATGAAAAGAGCGGAAAACAGGCAAGAAGGGGAAATGATTCTGAAGAAGCGAAGCGTTCGCCTTTGTTCCCGGATTTCTACTCTGCTTAGTTTAATCATAGAAATCCGGGAACAACAGCGATCGTAAGAACATTTCACCCGGTTGCCTCTATCCGTACAATCATTTGTTCAACTTATGTAGACTACTGCAAGCTTCAATAGACACGGAGACGGGGACGTAAGCAACAGCCGCGTCCTTTTCCTGTATTTAACGCCGGAGTAGCGAGGGGGATGAACATTGTCAGAAATCCAGATGCTGATCAAGGAGCGGGGCTGGCTGCTGTTTATGGCATTCGCAGTTCTGGCGGTGGTAGGACTGTGGATTTACGGCGGAATTTCAGGCGATTCCAGGCTCACAAAGGGCAAGGGTCAAGCTGTAAAAGAGCTTCCGGTTATTAAGCTGGTGACTGGGGTGAAGGGGAAATCCACCGCTCCTCCCTATGCGGAGTATTTGGCCGGGTTTACCGGAAAAGCCGCTCTAACCCGCACCGAAAAGCAAATCGTTATTCAAGCCAAAGATTACAGTCTCACTACTGAAGACGCCGAGGTAAGACAACTTCAAAATTATGAGGGTATGGAGGGAACCTCCGTTTTTACCGGTGAAAAAGGGGAAGTCGAATGGACAGTAACCGTGGCGGAGGCGGGCTTATATAATCTATCCGTGCTTTATTATCCGGTGGAAGGTAAAAGCTCCTCCATAGAGCGAGCTTTGAAAATTGACGGTAGCCTACCCTTTGAGGAGGCCGAGTATTTACAATTCGACCGCATTTGGGACAACGAGAAGCCCAAGATCGAACAGGATAATCAGGGGAACGACCTCAGGCCGAAGCAGGTGGAGCGGCCGGTATGGCGGGAGGCTATTCTAAAAGATTCGGGAGGATACGTCACGGAGCCTTTTGGGTTCTATTTGACTGAGGGAGAGCACAAGCTTACCCTGGCTGCATCCCGCGAGCCGATGGTGATTCACCGCTTGAAGCTGTTCCGGCATTCAGAGACCCTATCGTACGAACAGGCTAAGGAGCGGTATGAAGCGGAAGAAATTAAAGAGACGAAGGGGCAGTTGGTGGTCGTCCAAGGCGAAGAAGCCATCGCCAAGTCGTCGCCGACCTTGTATCCGCTTAGCGAGCGATCAAGTCCTGGGGTTACCCCATATAGCGCATCAAAAGTTCGAGTTAACACGATTGGCGGCTACAACTGGCGGCTGCCGGGACAGTGGATTGAATGGGAGGCGGAGGTACCCGAAACCGGCTTATACAGCATCGCGCTCAGGTCGCAGCAAAATTTCGTGCGCGGCATTTATGCGACCCGCAAGCTGACGATTGATGGTGAGATGCCTTTTGAAGAGATGAACAGGGTTCCGTTTCGCTACAAAAGCGGCTACCGGGTTGATGTCCTGGGGAAGAGTGCAGTGGATGGTGCTGATGCAACCGGCGATGGAGCCTACCTATTCAAGCTGGAAAAAGGCAAGCATACGTTGCGACTGGAAGCGACACTCGGTGAATTTGCTCCGCTCATAAGGCAGGTGGAGGACAGCTTGTTGAACTTAAATGCGATGTACCGAAAAATATTGATGATTACCGGCACCAAGCCGGATGAATTCCGGGATTACCGCGTGGAACAGCGCATTCCCGAGCTGTTGGAGGTGTTTCAGGCGGAGAGCGAGCGACTTCGCGCAGTAGGTGTCAGGCTCGTGGAGCTGTCGGGGCAATCCAGCGACCAGGAGGCGCTGCTCAAAACGATGGCGATCCAGCTGGAAGAGATGGTGCAGGAGCCGGATACGATTCCGCGAAGGTTGGGAGCTTACAAGACGAACACCGGGGGCTTGGGCACCTGGCTGCAGCAGGCCAGGGAGCAGCCGCTGGAGATCGATGAAATCTATATCGCATCTCCCGGAGTGAAGCTGCCGAGCGGAGGACTTAGCGGTGGAGACAAGGTCGTGCACGAGATGTCCACCTTTGTGTCCTCGTTCTTCATCGACTATAACCGGATTGGCAACGTAACGGACGAGAAAAATCAGCGGACTGTGACGGTATGGATCGGCAGTGGACGCGACCAGGCCAATGCGATCAAAGCGATGATCGATGAAACCTTTACGCCGCAGACCGGCATCAATGTCAACTTGAAGCTGGTCAACATGGGGACGATCCTTCCCGCAACGCTGGCCGGACAAGGGCCGGATGTGGCGATGCAGATCGGTAACGATCTGCCGGTCAATTTCGCCATGCGAAGGGCAGCAGCGGATTTGACGCAGTTCAGCGGCTATGACGAAGCAGCCGCGCGTTTCCGTGAGAGTGCTATCGTACCCTACAAATATCGCGGCGGTGTGTACGCCCTACCGGAAACACAGACGTTCAACATGCTGTTTTACCGGAAGGATGTACTGGCCGAGCTTGGTCTTGAAGTGCCGAATACCTGGGAAGATGTGGCTAATCTGCTCGCTGTTTTGAACAAAAATCATATGGGCTTCGGGCTGCCGGTCGTGGCTCAGGCCCCGAATCAGTGGACGACGCTTCCGCCAAACTCCATGTATGCCACCCTGCTGATGCAGCGCGGCGGCCAGTTCTACCGCAAGGATGACACGGAATCCGATCTCGATTCCAAAACAGGCATTGAGGCGTTCAAGCAATGGACGGAGTATTACACGGATTACAAGCTGGAGCGCGAGTATGATTTCGCCAACCGCTTTCGTACCGGACAGATGCCGATTGGCATCGCCGATTACACCACATACAACCAACTGTCCGTATTTGCACCGGAAATTCGGGGAATGTGGGGATTTGCACCCGTACCCGGAACGGTTAAGGAGGACGGCAGTATCGACCGCACCGTACCTTCTGGAGGCAGTGGCGTGATGATGCTGCAGAACGCGAAGGACAAGGAAGCGGCATGGGAGTTTATGAAGTGGTGGACGAGCGACGAGACGCAAACGAGCTATGGCCGCGAAATGGAAGGCTTGATGGGCGCAGCCGCCCGTTACCCGACGGCGAATATCAACGCATTGGAGCGCCTGCCCTGGCCGGTGAGTGATTTCGAAAGTCTGGAGGAGCAGTTTAAATGGGTGGAAGGCATTCCCGAGGTGCCTGGCGGTTATTCCACAGGAAGACATCTGTTCAACGCTTTTTACCGGGCGGTCGTCGGCGGGATTGAACCGCGCGAAGCGATCATGGACTCGGTGCAGTACATCCATGATGAAATCCGCAACAAGCAGGAAGAATTCGGACGGCTGCGGGAACAGGGGGGATCATGATGCATAATGCGTGGTGGACTTTAAAGTGGCGGGAAATGAAGGCCAGCAAGCACTCTTACTTTTTGCTGGCGCCATATATGGTTTTGTTCATGCTGTTTACGGTGCTTCCTGTCATCATCTCCATTATCCTCAGCTTTACGTATTTCAATATGCTGGAATTCCCCCGGTTTGTCGGTTGGCAAAATTATACCCGGCTGTTCCTGGAAGACGATATTTTTCTGACCGCGATGAAAAATACGCTGATGTTTGCGGCGATCACCGGCCCTGTCAGCTACCTCGCCTGCTTTATATTTGCATGGATTATCAACGAGCTCAGCCCGAAGGTTCGGGCGTTCATGACCTTGGTGTTTTACGCACCTTCCATTTCGGGGAACGTGTATTTCATTTGGTTGATCATTTTCTCTGGGGACCGTTACGGGATAGCCAACGGCCTCCTGCTTAAGCTTGGAGTCATTCTGGAACCCATCCTTTGGCTGAAGACCGAAAGCTACATTATGCCGATCATCATTCTCGTCCAGCTGTGGCTGAGCCTGGGCACGGGCTTTCTGGCCTTTATCGCCGGGCTGCAAACGGTCGACACGACACTCTACGAGGCCGGCGCTGTGGACGGTATTCGCAATCGCTGGCAGGAGCTGTGGTACATTACGCTGCCGTCCATGCGGCCTCAGCTCATGTTCGGGGCGGTTATTCAGCTGACAACGTCGTTTGCCGTTGCCGATGTGTCGATTGCGCTGGCCGGTTTTCCAAGCGTCAATTATGCGGCCGAAACGATTGTGACCCACCTCATCGATTATGGGACGACCCGGTTCGAGATGGGCTTTGCTTCTGCCATTGCGACCGTTCTGTTCGTTTTAATGGTCGGTATGAATCTGATCGTCCAGAAACTTTTGCACAAGGTGGGTGAGTGAACTTGAAGGTCGAGACCAACATTCCCGGGCGGGGGCGAACACTTTCATGGAGCCTGCGGCTACGGCTGCGCATGACCAAGAAGCGGGTCAACCGCTCATTTGCCGGCACCTTGTTCCTGTTTTTGCTGCTGGCGGTGTTCGGCACGTTCATGGCCCTGCCGCTGGTGTACGCGATCAATAATGCGTTTAAGCCGCTTGACGAAATCTTCCTGTTTCCGCCGACGCTGTTCGTCCGCAACCCGACATGGAACAACTTTATTGAGCTTATGAACCTGCTGAGCCAGTCGTGGGTGCCGTTTTCCCGCTACATTTTCAATACGGTATTTATTACCGGAGGGGGCATCGTCGGCCATGTCATCCTGGCTTCGGCGGCGGCTTACCCGCTAGCTAAACACAAGTTTCCCGGGAAAAAGCTGCTGTTCACGATCGTCGTGCTGTCGCTTATGTTTACGCCAGTCGTGACGCAGACGCCGAACTACATGATTCTGTCCTGGCTTGGCATGATCGATACGTACTGGGCGGTCATCATTCCGGCATTCGCCTATTCGCTTGGCCTGTATTTGATGAAGCAGTTCATGGAGCAAATTCCGGATGCCTTGCTGGAAGCCGCCAAGATCGACGGGGCGAGCGAGTATCGGATTTTCTGGTCGATCGTCATGCCGAACGTCAAACCAGCCTGGCTGACGCTGATTATTTTGCTATTCCAGATGCTCTGGGGGACGGACGGCAACGGGTTTATTTACAGTGAACAGCTCAAGACGCTCCATTATGCCGCAAACCAGATCATTCTGGGCGGGATTGCCCGGGCCGGGGCGGGGGCGGCGGTTGCGCTCATTCTGATGAGTGTACCGATTACGCTGTTTTTGTTTTCGCAGAGCCGGATGATTGAAACGATGGCCACCTCGGGCATGAAGGATTAGGAGGGAAGCGCATGACATTGAAAAAGTGGATCATCTCCATGATTGTTGCAACACTTTCCCTGCTGCCCGCCACTGAAATTTTCGCTTCATCACTTGAGGCTTCAACAAGAGTCCAAGTGGATGGCGATGCGCCCGCTTTTCCTGATTCAGCTAATCCCGCGCCGCCCGCTCCCGGCAAGGCTCCGTACGAAAGCTACAACTACAACTTTTGGAAGGAAGCGGTGCCGATGCCGGCGGCCTATTTGCCGAGCCGTTACATTACAGGCAAGGAGCTGGGGGTCGGGGATTTTCTGGAGCCGGCGGACTTGCATATTTCGGTGAAAGGCATGCTCTATGTGCTGGATACCGGGCATCAGCGGATCGTGCAGGTGAATCAGGATTGGACGGAGGCCAAGGCCATTTCCTCCTTTGACAATGAGGGCAAGCAGGACGGTTTCGCCAACCCTTCAGGAATTTTCACCGATAACGAAGAGCGGATTTACGTAGCCGACACCGATCACCAACGGGTCGTGGTTTTAAGCCCGGAGGGAAAGCTGGTTCAAATCATTCAAAAACCGCAGTCCGAGGTGCTCCCGGAAGGCTTCAAGTTCGATCCACTCAAGGTGACGGTCGATGCGGCGGGGCGAGTTTATGTGGTGGCGCGCGGGGTATACGAAGGCATTATGCAGTTCGATGAGCAGGGGGCTTTTCTCGGCTATGTCGGCACAATCAAGGTGAAACGAAATTACGCTGACTATTTTTGGCGGCTCGTGTCCACGAAAGCGCAGCGAGCGCAGATGTCTCTTTTTATCCCGACTGAGTTTTCCAATCTGGATATCGACCACAAGGGCTTTGTATATGCGACCAATATCGATATCGGGTCCAAGGAGCCGATTAAACGGCTGAATCCGTCCGGCGAGGATGTGCTCAAGCGGTTCGGGTACTATGAGGTGGCCGGAGATATCTACTACCGAAGAACAGTAGGGCCTTCCAAATTTGTGGACATCAATGTGCTGGGGGACGGGATGTACAGTGCGCTGGATTCCACGCAGGGACGGGTGTTTACCTATGACGAATCCGGCACCCTTCTTTATATTTATGGGGGGCACGGAAATCAGCTTGGTCTGTTCAAGACGCCGGCAGCGATCGATCATGTTGGGGAAAGACAGCTCGTGCTTGACCGGGGAAAGGGGAATATCGTCGTGTTCGAACCTACGGCATTCGGTCTTAACGTTAACCAGGCTGTTCGGCACCATTACCGAGGTGAGGACACGGAGGCGGAATCCTACTGGGACCGAGTTCTCCAGCTGAATTCCAATTACGACCTCGCCTATTCAGGGATCGGCAAAGCGAAGCTGATGCAGAAGCAGAACAAGGAAGCGCTAACGTATTTCAAGCTCGGCATGGATCGAAAAAACTATTCGGTTGCTTATAAAAGATACCGCCGTGAAGTGATGAAGGAGCACTTCGGCGCGGTAATGTCACTGCTTGTAACAGCCGCATTGGCCTTTGCCGCATATAGGGCTATTAGACACTGGAGGCATAGGGGGGACCTCAGGCCATGAAGCGGGACGATCTAAAATTTCCTCTCCATGTCATCGTGCATCCGTTCGACGGCTTTTGGGATATGAAATATGAGAAAAGAGGCAAGCTGCGCGTGGCGCTTGGTATTGTAGCCCTGCTGGTTCTCGCGATCATTGTGCAAAAACAATTTGCCGGTTTTCTCGTAAATTTCAGCGACCCGCGCCGGTTGAACAGCTTAGGCGAGCTCGTTTTTGTCGTACTGCCGTTTCTGCTGTGGTGTATTTCGAACTGGTCGGTCACGACGCTAATGGGAGGCGAAGGCAAGTTCAAAGAGATTGTGATGGCGACCTCATACGCGCTCGTTCCGATGGTGCTGATCTACCCGCCCATGACGCTGGTCAGCCGGTTTATGGTACAGGAGGAGACCGCTTTTTATTATTTGCTGAACACGGTCGCCGTCATCTGGTTTCTCGGTCTCCTGTTCGTCGGCATCATGACCGTCCATCAGTATACGGCGGCCAAGACGATCCTGACGATGTTGCTAACGGTGATCGTGATGGGCATCATCGTTTTCCTGGGTACGCTCATTTTCAGCATGCTGCAGCAAATCTACGAGTTTGTTGCCAACATTTATCGAGAAATCATTTTTCGGGTATAGGGGGCGGATCGTGTGAAAAAGCGGCCACGAAAAGGGATCATTTTGCTGCTTGCCTGTGCCGCCGTTTTGGTTCTCGCGGGAGGATTGGTGCTCTTTGGCCGAGGGGCGCCGGCGGTTGACCCGTCCGTTTACCGTAAGGCTGCTGCCGCACCGGAGGCTGGAAAGAAACTGGCACCGCTGAAGGATGAAACGGCAGGCGTCTCCGGGATGAAGCTGGTGGCGCAGAATGAAGCTTTGGCACTGTACTATAACGAAAAAACAGCCGAAGTGGCCCTTTCAGAGAACAAGAGCGGAGAGATCTGGTACAGCAACCCCGCAGCTCGGGGCGACGATAAAATCGCTTCCCCGTTTGAAAAGGAGGTACTCTCCTCTCAGCTCGGCGTTTCCTTTCGTGATGAAATCGGGACGCTGGAAACTTATTGGAGTCAGCCCTGGAGTGTGGCAAGCGGCAATTTTTCGGCGGAAAGCCTGGAGAACGGGATACGGGTGACGTATACGCTGGGAGATGTATCGCTTGGTATCGATGCCCTGCCCAAATACATTACAAAAGCAAGGTTGAAGGAAAAGGTGCTCAGCAAGCTGAAAGGGAACTTGGCCACATACGTGGAAGCCCGCTATTATCCGGCCAAGAACAATCCGGACCTGCTGGAACGGCTTGACGAACAAGTGAAGAAACCGCTGGTGCTGAAAAAAATGCTGGCCGCGTTCGAGGAAGCCGGATACACGGCGGAGGACTTGGCCGCGGATAATGAGCAGAGCGGCACTCAAGCTGGCGTCGGCTCGGGCAAGCCAAACTTCACGGTGGCGCTCGAGTACCGGCTGGATGGAGATTCACTAGTCGTATCGGTCCCGCTCGGCCAGGTCAAGGAAAGCGAGAAGCATCGCATCCGCAGTATTGATCTGCTGCGCTTCTTCGGCGCTGCGGGCGTGAAGGATGAAGGATACATGCTGGTGCCTGACGGAACCGGGGCCCTGATCCGGCTGAATAACGGCAAAGTCAAGGAGGAGCAATACGTGCAGCGGGTGTACGGCGATGATCCGAACGATAACAGCCGGAGCCGGGGGCAGGTAGCCCGGAAGGCATCCATGCCGGTGTTTGGCATGAAGGCCGGGGACACGGGATGGTTGGCGGTGATTGAGGAAGGAGATGCGATGGCGAGCATTACCGCGGACATTAGCGGCAAGCAAAATTCCTATAACTACGTGTTCAGCAGCTTTAGCGTACGCGGGG
Source organism: Paenibacillus puldeungensis (assembly GCF_042678945.1). NCBI lineage: Bacteria > Bacillati > Bacillota > Bacilli > Caryophanales > Paenibacillaceae > Paenibacillus > Paenibacillus puldeungensis. Next base: position 254,441 of record NZ_JBHTLM010000001.1, read on the forward strand.
AGGATGAGCTTGAGCTTTACACGGGGGATAAAATTCAGGAAATCCAATTGCTGAATGATCAGTTATACAGAGGCAACCTGACGGTGCGTTATCGCTTTTTGACCGGCGAGGATGCGAGCTACTCGGGCATGGCGCGGGCGTATCGGGAGCAACTCGCGGAGAGCGGCAAGCTTCGGCCTTTGGAACCGGGGGCTGATTTGCCATTTTACGTAGACGTACTGGGCAGCATCGACAAGCAGAGGTCTTTGCTTGGCGTTCCTTATGATGCGGTGGTGTCGATGACGAGCTTCCAGGAAGCTGAACAAATGGCGCGAAAGCTGGCTGATGACGGCGTATCCAATGTGCGGATGCGTTATCTCGGTTGGTTCGGCAAGGGCGTCCATCACAAGCCGCCGGTAAAGGCGAAGCCGGATCGGGTGCTCGGCAGCGGCGATGAGCTTAAGAAGCTGGCCGCACAGCTTGCCGAGCAAGGGGGCGGGCTGTACCCGGATGTGGCGTTCCAGCACATTTACCGGGATGACGGCAATTTTCATCCTTCCTCGGATGCATCCCGTTTTGTGACCCGCGAAGTCGCAAAGCTGTATCCTTACGACCGTAATATGAACCGGATGGATTCTTATTACGGTTCATATACGCTGCTGTCGCCCGCGAAGCTTCCTTACTATGTAGGAAGGTTTGCAAGGAGCTACGACAGCTACGGAATCCATGCCCTGTCACTGCGTGATCTCGGGGGTGTGCTCAACTCTGATTACAGGGTGCAGCGGGTGGTGTTTCGGGAGGAAGCCAAGGCCATCGTTACAAAGCAGCTTGAAGCGCTGGGGCGCGCCTATCCCGATTTGATGGCGTCTGAAGCAAATGCCTACAGCTGGCCTTACGCCAAGCATATTGTCGATGCGCCAACGTCGAGCAGCCGGTTCAGTATCACGGATGAAGAGGTGCCTTTTTATCAAATGGTCATACACGGGTATCTCGATTATGCGGGAGAGGCGCTGAACCTTGGAGACGAGCAAAGCTTGCGGCAGCGGCTGCTGACCTCAGTGGAGCTTGGAGATGCCCCACATTTTTTGTGGTCCTGGAAGCCCTCCTCGGAGCTTAAGTTTACGCGGTTCGATGCGCTGTACTCGTCCGCCTACAGCGACTGGTACGAGGAGGCTGTGGCTTATTACAACAAAGTAAATAAGGTGCTTGGTCCGCTTCGCACTCGCCAGATGGTTGAGCACATTCGCCATCCGAACGGGGTTGTCGAGGTGGGATATGAGGGCGGGAAGTCGGTGCTGATCAACTACACGAACGAGGCCGCCGTAGTGAATGGGGTTCGAGTGGAGGCGCTGGATTTTGTAATGGGGGGTGACGGGGCATGAAAGTGAAGCTGTCTTTATCGCACAAAAGATCCATGCTCGGCCTCCTATTCATCGCGCCGTGGCTGATCGGTTTTATCTTTTTATTTGCAGGGCCGCTCGCCCAGTCGATCCGCTTCAGCTTTAACAAGCTGGTGGTGTCTCCGGCGGGATTCGAACTGCAAAGCGTCGGCTGGAACAATTTCACCGATGCCCTGTTTGTCGATGCGAACTTTAATCGTATCTTGACCGAGTCGATCGTCGGCATGGCGGTGGATGTGCCGCTGATCCTGTTCTTCAGCCTGTTCTCAGCCGTCCTGCTGAACCAAAAATTTCGCGGCAGGGGAGTTGCGCGAGCGATCTTTTTTCTCCCGGTCATACTTGCGTCGGGAGCGATTGCGGCGGCGGAAAGCTCAGGCCTGATCAATCTCGTCGGCAATGCACAGGTAGCGGAGGAACTGGGGCAGGCATCCTCGCAGTTTAATGTGCGCTCCATGGTGATGATTTTGTCGGAGGCGGGATTCCCGCTCGGGTTTATCGATTATATTGTGGGAGCGGTTATGCGCATTTATGAAATCATCAGTCATTCGGGTGTGCAGATTTTGATTTTTCTGGCGGCACTGCAGTCCGTCCCTGGGTCGATGTACGAGGTGGCCCGCATCGAGGGGGCGACCGCTTATGAAACGTTCTGGAAGGTGACGTTCCCGATGGTCAGTCCGTTAATCCTGACGAACATCATCTATACGATCATCGATTCGTTCTCGGACAGTGAGGTAACCCGATTGATCTATGAAACGGCGTTTAAGACGCAAAACTTCGGACTTAGCTCTGCTATGGCTTGGCTGTATACGATAGTTGTCAGTTTATTGCTCGTTGTCATGGGCTACATCGTGTCGCGAAAAACGTTCTATCATAACTAGTAAGGGGGCTTGAGGGATGGCAAGCATCTGGAACCCGGTGGATGAAGCGGCTCATAACCGATTAAGTCGGGTAAGAAATAAAATGGCAGCCTGGCTCTGGTCTTTTTGCCGTTTTTTGCTCATCATTGGGATTGCGTTTGTGATCATTTATCCGTTATTAATGAAGTTTTCGGTTGCGTTCAAAGCGAAGGAGGACATTTACAACCCGACGATTTACATGATTCCGGTGCATTTCACGCTGGACAATATCAAACTGGCGCTCGATTTGCTGGACTATTGGCCGCTGCTGCTCAACACGTTTGTTTACGTGTCCATAACGATGCTGCTGACGACGATGTCGACTGCACTAGCGGGCTACGGCTTTGCCCGGTTCAACTTTCCGGGGAGCAGCCTTCTGTTCGGGCTTGTGATCCTGACGATTCTCATCCCGACGAGCACGCTGATGGTGCCGATGTACCTGCATTTCAGAAGCTTTGATGTGCTGGGATTAGTCCACCTGTTTACGGGTAAGGAAGGCATAAACCTGCTAAACAGCTATTGGCCGTCGATCATTACCTCAGCTACGGCGACGGGACTTAAGGCGGGCTTGTTCATTTATATTTTTCGCCAGTTCTTCCGGGGAATTCCGAAGGAGATTGAGGAGGCGGCGCTCATTGACGGGGCGGGAGGCATTAAAACGTTCTTCTTGATCATGCTGCCGAATGCAATTCCACCGCTGATTACGGTGACGTTGTTCTCGTTCGTGTGGCAGTACAACGACACATTCTATACTTCGCTGTTCATGAGCGAAAGCGCACTCATGCCGCTCAAAATCGCTTCTTTACCGGCCGATGCCAGCCAATTCCTGCCTACTCTCATGGGACTTGGCGATACCGCCAAATCGGACCCGAACTACGTTGCGCTCGTGGTGGATACCGGCATTTTGCTGGCGATTCTGCCGCTCATCATCCTGTACTTGTTCGTGCAGCGCCATTTTGTGGAGAGCGTCGAACGGACCGGGGTGGTGGGATAGCGATGGGATAGCCCATGCAGGTTTGGGATAGCCCGTCATTAGTACTCGTGCGGCGATTAAGGGTAAAAAACGGCCTTATTTCAGGGATTTTATGGTTTTATTTTAAAATAAGGGAAATTTTTGGACTTATTTCCGGTAACTGAGCCCCAAAACCTCGTTATTCCAGGGGCAAACCGGAAATAAGTCCTTTTTTTACCCCTATTCCGTATCAAAAGGGCTATAAACCTAAAATAAGGCCGAAAAGTACCCTTATTTTTTTGTGAGGCGGCAGACACTGAAAAAGCTTCTGCTCTATCGTCCTAGTTGGATATGTAGTAGCAGCCTAACTTGTACATTGTAAATCGACACCAGCAAAACGTTCATTCATAATTATAGCTGAAAGACAGCCAATGAACTGAGGAGGCAGTGAGACGCGAGCATGAAGAAGCTTATTATGATTAACGGTACAATGGGTGTCGGTAAGAGCGAGGTCAGCAGACAACTGCTCAAGATAATGACGCCTGGTGTATGGCTGGACGGTGACTGGTGCTGGAACATGAACCCGTTTGTCGTCTCGGATGAAAACAAAGAGATGGTGCTGGATAACATCTGCTATTTGCTCAAAGCATTTTTGCAGAATACAGGCTACGAGTATATTATTTTCTGCTGGGTCATTCACCAAGAGGACATTTTCGATCAATTATTGACGCGTCTTATAGAAGTGGAATTTGAACTCTATAAAATTTCGCTGATTTGCTCTAAGAAGGCGCTGACCTCCCGGCTGCAAAACGATGTGAACGCTGGAATCCGCACCCCGGATGTGATAGAAAGAAGCATCCCTCGGCTTGCTTTATACCGTCATATGGACACGCATAAAATTGATGTTAGCGATATTACGGCGGAACAGGCGGCGCAAGAAATTAAGCAGTTTTTGCTTAACCAAGCTTAAGGTTCACTGGGCCATTGGGTAGTCCATCATCTCGATGTTTATTAGCACGAAGGAGCAACACCCTAGCTAGAAAAGCTGCGGTGACAGCTGCAACCCCGTGGCTCAACAGCACCGCCCACCATACGCCGTTTAGTCCCAGTGTGGTATGGGAGAGTAGGTCGGCGAGGGGCATTCTAACCAGAATGTAGTAAAAAATCATCAAATACATGCCCATGCCCGGTTTTCCGAGTCCGTTGATCGTTCCCGTAAAGCAGCTCGTTGTCGTGTTGAGGATGTAACCGACACTAACAATTAGAAAATAGGTTTTTACAATAGAAGCGGCTTCGGTACTATTCAAGAACAGATGCGAGAGATTTCCGGAAAAGACGACGACGAAGAGAGACAGAACAACGAGTAAACCTGTGCTGTAAATTAAGGAGGTTTTCAAATATTCCTTTGCCCGGTCAAGCCGTCCTGCACCCACACACTGCCCGATAATGGCGGTAATCGCCATGTTTAGAGCCATAGCCGGATAGAACAGAATCGTTTCCAGCTTACCGGTAATCCCGTAGGCTGCGATGGAGGTTACGCCAAAACCGCTGACGATAGAAGTCAAGACACTGGTGCTTAGTGCAGGGATACTTTGTTGAATAACGGAGGGGAGGGCTTTGCTGAGCAAAGCCTTTTCTTCTACCCAATGCACAAAAGAAAAGCTGAAGCTAAACAGTTTTTTTCGAGCGATATAGCAGACCATTAGAATTAAAGCAATAAATTGGGACAGAAGCGTCGCTACGGCCGCACCTCGAAATCCCATCATATGAATAAAAAACGGATCCAATACCGTGTTCAGAATGGTACAGGAAAGAATCGCGAGCACTTGGAATTTCGTATTTCCATAGCTGCGCAAAACGGCGGTAAAGTACAAGTACAGATAGACAGCGATAAAGCCAAGCATATATAGGGAGATATAGTCTTTTGCCATCGGAAAAATTGATGCCGGCGTCTTCAGCAGCTTGAGAATCTCATCCATGCCAAATTCACAGATGACCGTAAGCACTAAGCTAAAAATGACAGAGCTGATCAACGAAGTCGATAATATAGTTTTTGCTTTTAGGTCATCCTTGGCCCCGATCGCCTGAGACAATAAGATCGCGAGCCCATTGGTTGCTCCCATCCCGATAGAGGTGAGCAGTAAGATAATCGGCGTAGCATTGGTCAGCGCCGCCATCGCATTTTCCCCGAGTAAATTGCCGATCCATATGCTGTCCACCAGATTGTAAGCCATATTCAGCAGCATGGCGATCATGAGAGGGACGGCCATTTGGAGCAGTCCTGTGCTCGTTTTTCCGTTTACAAAGTCAATTTTTGCGTTCATCAATCATCTTTCCTTTCATATAAAGTGAATGAATATCATTCATTTGTAGTTCAAATATTACCCCTGCCCATTTACGGACAGGGGTTCTATATTAATGCAACAATTGCAGAAGAAATGCTCGGATCCGCTCAATCTTTTCCTCGCCGGTTAGATCCTCCCGCAGCAAAATGCCTAGCTGACCGTATGTACAGAAGCTTGCCGCAGTTTCCGCATCGGCTATATGAAGCTGCCCCGCATCGATTTCCCGCTGAATTTGCTCGGTGATGAGAGGGACGAGCTTGCTGCAAATTTTCATCGAGAGTTGGTCATGAATTTTGTGGCTGTTTGCGCCATGAAATACTTTGTAATAAAAGCTGTTATCCTGCTCGGTCTCCATGAAGGTGGGGGTGTCGAACAATTTCTGCTTTAATGTTTTGTTCAGGTCGCTCAGGAAGGGCCGCATCTCGTTGACCTGTTGTTCGGAGTAATAGTCTACCGCAGAGTCAAAAAGCTCTTCCTTGGATTTGAAATAACGGTAGCACAGCCCCTGCGCAATGCCGATTTTTGCCGCAATATCGCTGATGGACGTTTTGTCATATCCATTCAAGTAGAAAAGTTCAATAGCCGTATCCATAATTTCCTGTCTTCGTACTTCGGGTTCCTTCGTAATGCGAGTCATGGTTTTTCCTCCTCACTCGTACAGTGAATATATTAGTTGGGGTGTTAGGATTTGTCAATGAATAATATTCATTCAGTATTGTTTCCCACCCCAAGCACACTTGACAAAAAACGACAAAATCATATACTAGTAAATAATTAACTAGTATACTAATTAATATTTCGAGGTGCTTTATGAATTCAGATCAGTTAATCCATTTGCTTTATCAAACAACGCGTGCGATTTCTCAGGGGTTAAATCAAGCTCTTACGGATCATGGACTGTATAGTTCGGAATGGTCCGTGATTAAGGCCATCAAAGAAAAAGGCACGATTTCGCAAATTATGTTGGCGAATTATTTAAATATTGAACCGGCGGCTATATCTAAAACCCTTGTCAAATTGGAGGAAAAAGGATTCGTCGAGAGGGGAACTGGAAGTGATAAGCGCGAAAAAAAGGTATTTCTAACGGAGAAGGGGCAAAGCGAGTTTCCTGTTTGGGAAAAGGTTGTGGAGAAACACAGACAAGCTATTCTTGCGGATTTATCTGAAGAAAAACAAAACCAGCTATATGAGATGGTGCAGTCCATTTATGTGAACACGCAAAAGTATAAAGACTAAGGGGACTTCATTTTGACGAAGAAGAATGCATCTTTGATAAATGTTAACGAAAAGCTGTGGACCAAAGACTTTATCTTGCTTACCATTTCCAACACTTTTTTGTTCAGTGGATTTCATATTTTTCTACCTACACTTCCGATCTATGTTCTAAAACAAGGCGGGTCCAGCACCGATGTAGGTTTATTATCTGCCATTTTTGTTTTCTCGGCCATATTAATTCGTTTTCTCACGGATTTTGGAATCAGAAAATGGGGTAAAAAATACTACTTATACGTCGGGTGCATACTTTGCTTTATAGCGAGTCTAAGTTATATTTTAGCGACATCGGTTCCCCGGTTGCTTTCCTTACGGGTCGTTCATGGCTTAGGCTTTGGTATAGCTACCACTTTATACGCTACTATTGTGTCTGATATCCTTCCAAAGTGGCGGCGTGGTGAAGGCATGGGCTATTTTGGTCTAGGAACAACGCTTGCCATGGCTGTGGCTCCAGGCCTCGGTGTATGGATTGTTGACAACTTTTCCTTTAGCACTCTATTTATTGTAGCCACGCTCAGCCAGGTGATTGGGCTTGGTTGTTTGTTAATGTGCTCCATTTCCAATGATCGGACCGTCCGCTCAAATCCTAAGGATAAATCATCTATATTGGACAAGCTGGTTGATAAGCGGCTTCTATTTCAAGCCTTTCTTACCTTACTGTTCGGTGTTTGTATCGGTGGAGTTCTAAACTTCATTGCTTTGCTAGCTAAGGAAGCCCATATCGCTAATTCAGGGTATTTTTTCTTGGTATGCACCGTATGCATCTGTTTGTCGCGTATTGTGACTGGAAGAGTATTTGATAGTAAGGGTCCAGCCTGGGTGATCACCCCTGGTGCCATATTATTTCTGCTGGGCTTCATCGTGCTGGCGAAAAGCAAGAGTATGGGCTCTTTCCTCACGGCTTCTGCTTTTTACGGTTTTGGCTATGGCACGATTTTCCCGGCCCTTCAAACCTGGATGTTTAACCTGGTTCCCGCATCCAAACGCAGTGCGGCAAGCTCAACTTTTTATAATATGGTTGACGTCGGCAATGGAATTGGCTCCGTCGGTTTAGGCATGCTAGCCGGAAAGCTGGGATACGCCTCGGTTTATGCGTGTTCCTCCATCATCATGTTTGTTTTTTTAGTCAGCTATATTTATTTCGTAGTCATCTGGAGAAAAAAGCAAGACTCCGCTAATGATCAGCGCTCGAAAGTAGTGAAGATAGAGGAGCTTAATTAGCTTTCGAACTAAATCGTCTGAGTATGCTCGTCCAGCTCTGTTGAGAAATCAATAGAGCTTTTTTTAACTGCATTTTATCCTTTACTCCTTTAAGTCTTTTATAGTATAATGCGGTACTATAGCAAAGCAAAGACAACTAGAAGGGGATGCATCGCTATACAACTTCAACTTTTGTTATCTGTTCTGGTCTATATGCTGGGGCTTTTGTGGATCGGTTATTACTCTTATAAAAAAACGACGAACTTGTCGGACTACGTACTTGGCGGAAGAAATATGGGACCTGCGGTAACGGCGTTAAGTGCAGGTGCCTCGGATATGAGCGGTTGGCTCCTTATGGGGCTGCCTGGAGCGATGTATGTGCAGGGACTTAGCGCAGGGTGGATTGTTGTTGGACTAACGCTGGGGGCTTTTGCTAACTGGACGTTTGTTGCTCCGCGGTTAAGGGTTTATACCGAAATAGCTCATAACTCGATGACGATTCCTTCTTTCTTGGAAAACCGCTTCGGCGACGGGACGCGAATCTTGCGATTAACCTCAGCCCTCGTCATTATTGTGTTCTTTACCATCTACATTTCGTCGGGTTTTGTATCGGGTGGAGTTCTCTTTGAGACGACGTTTCATTTGGATTATCATTATGGCTTATGGATTATAGCCGTCGTAGTTATCGCTTATACGTTGTTCGGCGGGTTTATGGCTGTCAGCTTAACCGACTTCGTGCAGGGAATTATCATGGTAGTGGCACTGGTCTTGGTACCCTTGGTTACGGTCATCGAGGTTGGCGGTATCGGACCAACAATAAGCGAAATACACGCGATTAATCCGGCGATGTTTGATGTATTAAAAGGGACTAGCTTCCTCGGGATTATCTCTTTTATGGCTTGGGGTCTTGGTTATTTTGGACAGCCGCACATCATCGTGCGCTTTATGGCCATCTCATCTATTCAGGAAATTCGTAAAGCTCGCCGAATTGGCATGAACTGGATGGTCTTCTCTGTAGTGGGGGCGATGCTCACCGGTTTTGTCGGAGCGGCTTACATGTCCAGCAAAGGAACGAACTTGGCCGATCCGGAGACGATTTTCATTGAGCTTAGTAAAATTTTGTTCCACCCGATCATTACCGGCTTTTTGCTATCTGCCTTGCTGGCGGCGGTGATGAGTACGATTTCCTCTCAGCTGCTTGTTACGGCCAGTTCACTGTCGGAGGACTTGTACAAGCTCTTGTTCCGCCGCTCGGCATCTGACCGAGAAGCAACCTTGGTAAGCCGCCTTGCCGTGCTCGTTGTTTCGCTGATTTCTCTTGGCATGGCGTATACGAAGGATGATACGATTTTGGATCTGGTTGCTTATGCATGGGCTGGTTTCGGGGCCTCCTTCGGGCCTTTGGTTTTGCTGAGCCTGTATTGGAAGCGGCTGACCCGTTGGGGGGCATTATCCGGGATGATTTCCGGCGCGGTGACGGTCTTGATCTGGGCTAACGTTCCAGCCTTGACCGGAACGCTCTATGAGATGATTCCTGGTTTCGCCGTCAACCTAGCCGTCGCCTATATCGTCAGTGTTCTGTCACCGGCTCCATCTCAAGGGGTGAGGCAGCTATTTGAAACCTATGAGCAGCATTTGCAGAGCGGCCGGAATAAAGCTTGATTTCGAGCAAAGCCGAGTGGTCTTTCCCTAATCTCTTTGGGGGAGATCTCCCGGCTTTTTTTACAAATTAGAATCTCAGGTAGGGAGCGCTCTTTAACAATATCCGGGGTGGAAATCCAAGCTTTTTCTTAAGCGGCCAATAAGGGGAAGCACTTTGTAAAATAACACCAAATGTGTAGATCAACAACAAGTGTGAAAAGTGAGGTGCCGTCAGGACCTCCTATGATCGCAGAACTTAATAAATGTATTTTGTACAGTTAAACATCGGCTTGCCCGGAGACTTAACCATTTAGATGTAAAAAGTGCAGCTAAAAAGAGCAAAATAACCCTCTCAAGCCAATTTGACCCGTTTTAGATGTAGGAAATGCAGTTAAATCTCAAAAATCCGCAATTTGCCCAAAAATAGCTGCACAAAATGCATTTAGTGCCAATTCTTCTAAGAAGATACGTCGATGGACATTTTTCTTAAATGGAGTTAATCGCAATACTTTCTACAACAGCACCCACCAGCATTAGTAAAATTCCGCCAAGAAATGCGACCTTTTCCCCGGTTGACGGATGGATATCCTTGAATTTTCGCGTGACCGTCGTTTTTCCGCTGGTCCGTACCGTAGCGATTTGAGCAGCGGCGCAAGTGACAACCAACTGTCCTAACATTTCCCACAGTCCAGCTCGATGCGCAAGGTCAAACGTGCGCGTGAATCTGCCAAGCAGGGGGACGGCTTCGCTCGTCACGGAGAAAGACCACGTTCCAAGGACTATGGCGTTGATGCAAATAAACATGAAAAAGGCGGTGTAGCCGATAGATAGGTAGTTCTTTTCCCCGTCTTTCTTCTTCGCAAATAAACTGCCTAGCAGGATCACCAACACCGACAGCTGATTATAAAAAAAGATTTGTAACGTGAGGATTAACGTATTATCGGAGTTTTCCCAGTTTTGTAGCGGATTTTTGTTTTTCAACAGCCCTTCGGGAAGAAGGTAATAACTGATGGTCATGACGCCGAAAAACAGAATGAAGAATAAAATAAGTGCAACTATGATTCTTACCCCCACACGCTCGCTGCTTAGTCTTTCACGAAGGTATTTCATCGCTTTGCTTTCCTCCTTATTTCCTCAGCTAGCTACATTTCTTTTTGATACTTGCCCATAAAATATAGCGTTAGGATGTAATAGGCCAAAAAAACAGCTACTACCGTCATGGTGACCCATAGAGGCGCCGAAATGAGGATCGTAATGTACGCGATGACCATGATCAGCCACTGGGTAATGTCCCCGGCTTTCGCTTTGGCTCGTTGGCGAATCATCGTATTTCGCTCGTCATTTTCTTCGATTATTTTTATTTTCTCGAGTTCAGGGTTATTACGCTCGATTCGTCTCATCAACAGATTGGCAATTCCCATGCCAAACAAACCCGCCCCGACACCGATTACCACGCCGGATATCGTCTTCATGTCCTCGCTTCTAAACAAGAAGCTTGCAGCAATGAGGCAAATTCCTATAACAACCGTAGCGACATTAACGAAATTTTTCTTTTTCACGGTGGTTCCCCCTATAGTGAATACATTAAATTTAATGGAAAGTTAACTTTACATCCATAAAATAGCACAAAGTCGTATTGATGTAAAGTAAACTTTCCATAGGATTTCTATGCGCGGATTGAACTTTTCATGCTCCTTAAGATATACTTGTCAATGATTTAGTAGGGTCCAGGATTTGGATACACCCCTGCATAAGAGCTTGAGGTAAGGAGTCGGGTTGTTTTGATTAAGGTGGTTAGCAAAACCGCAAAATGGAAAATGATAGCTTTGTTGTGCCTAATGGTTATAACACTATTTGTGTTTCGAATAATTTGGATTACAGCGTTTCAAAGCTCAGACCAGCCGTATGCATCAAATGGACAACTGGATTTGCGAGCTTGGAACGCTGTTGATCATCGGACGATATCCCTGGATGGCGAATGGGAGTTTTATCCTCATACTTGGCTTATGGGTAGCGAACATCCGGGAGCTCGATATGAACAAAAGCCAGCCTTCCTGCAGGTTCCTGGAAATTGGAATAAATTAATGAAGCCGGGGAAGGGCAGTCCCTACGGTTACGGTTCTTATCGACTGCGTATTTCCGTTAATCCGGAGCAGCGGATCAATTACAGCCTTCGAATCCCCAGCGTTCGGAGTTCGTCCTCGTTATACGTGAACGGGCGTTTGCTATATGCATCGGGGAAACCAGGAGATAGTAAAGAAAAATATGTACCTCTTAACCTTCCTTATACATCAACCTTCACGGCAGATGATAGCGGCAATATAGATATTGTTATTGAAGCGGCAAATTATGAGGATCCTCGGGAAAGCGGGATTGTTCGTTCGATTAAGTTCGGAACTGAAAAAGCGATCACTCGGGAGGCGCAGCTGTCCATAGCCATGCAGCAGCTGGCTGCGGTAGTTTTTCTGATGCATGCTGGGTATGCTTTCATCCTTTATATAGTAGGTAACAGGGACAAAAGATTGCTTTATTTTTCCCTGCTGGGCGCTAGCGCCATGATGATGCAGCTGCTTGGCAGCGATGAGAAACTGTTGTCCTTCTGGCTACCGATCAATTATGAGTGGGGATTTAAGCTAGTCCACCTTTCGATGATTGGCATTGCGTATTCGCTGCTTCAATGCATCAAGCATCAACTCCCGAAATTGATCCGGAGGGCGTTCCCTTGGTTTGCTGTGATTTGTGCTGTGGCTGGTCTATTCGCTGCACTCTTACCTGTACGTTACTTGGTAGGGGTGCAACCAGCATATGGGCTGCTTATGGGGGCCTCGATTCTCATAACCATCGTCTCCATGCTGCGTACGTCTATCAAGGGTATTCAGGAAAATGCATGGCTGCTGCTGTCCTTGATCGCATTTACAAGCAACTTTGCTTGGTGGGCTTACTTTCTTGCGAGTGGTATTAAGGTGGTTTATTACCCGTTTGATCTGATCGTATCTATGGCCTGTTTTGTTGCGGTTTGGTTTAGAGAGTATTTTCAGGTGCATTCCGAGACTAAGCGGCTCGCCTCGAAGCTGCAAAAAGCGGACAAGCTGAAGGATGAGTTTCTGGCGAATACGTCCCATGAGCTCCGAAATCCGCTCCATAGCATACTCAACATTTCGCAAGCGGTTCTGGAAAGAGAACAGAAGTCTCTTCATGAGAGCAGCATCAAGGATCTGGGGATCGTGCTGACGGTAGGGCGACGTATGTCGCTCATGTTGAATGATCTACTGGATGCGATGAGCCTGAAGGAAGGAAATCCTCATCTGCAGCTTCGCCATTTTTCCCTCCAAACCATTGTTACTGGCGTCATGGATATGCTTCGCTTTATGACGGAAGGCAAAGCGGTTCAGCTTGTAAACCGGATTCCTGAACATTTTCCGCTGGTTGTAGCCGATGAGAACCGGGTGATCCAAATCCTGTTCAACTTGATTCACAATGCGCTGAAATTTACAGACGAAGGTGAAGTTTCGATAGCGGGATACGTCAAAGACGGCCTGGCACATATCGTCGTTGCGGATACGGGGATAGGCATGGATAAAGAGACGATCCGGCGCGTGTTCGAGCCATATGAACAGGCAGAGGCTGGAAAAACAATGGTCGAAGGGGGATTTGGACTTGGTTTAAGCATTAGCAAAAAATTGGTGGAACTGCACGGAGGAACATTACGGGTGGAATCCGCTCCAGGCGAAGGCTCCGAGTTCGTTTTTACGCTGCAGCTCGTGGAGGAGGCGGCTTCTTTCCCGCAGGAAGGAACCGTTACAGGGCAGCTTGCTGCGAAGGCCATCGAGGAATCGGCTGCGGCTCAGGCGGATTATAAAGCGGGGATTGAGCCGATATCCGAGGGCGATTCATTGTCTCTTTCAGCGGAACGGCCTAGAATCCTGATCGTGGACGACGATCCTGTAAACCTGAAGGTATTAGAATCGCTGCTCTCCCTGGAGCAATACGATATCATGACAGTCACAAGCGGCAAGAAAGCGCTGGAGACGCTGGATCTTAAGGAATGGGATTTGCTTATTTCCGATGTGATGATGCCGCAAATGTCCGGTTACGAGTTGACCCGTAAAATCCGCCAGCGATTCACCGTGACGGAGCTGCCAATCCTGCTGCTAACGGCAAGAAGCCAGCCGGAGGATATCGAAAACGGATTCCTGGTGGGAGCTAATGATTATGTCACCAAGCCGGTAGATGCGCTTGAAATCAGATCGCGGGTCAAAGCGCTAACCGGCGTGAAGCAATCGGTAAACGAGCTGCTGCGAATGGAAGCGGCGTGGCTTCAGGCGCAGATTCAGCCGCATTTCCTGTTTAACACGCTGAGTGCAGTTGCTGCGCTGAGCGAAGTCGATTTGGATCAGATGCGCCACCTGCTGGACGTGTTCGGCGATTTTTTGCGAGACAAATTTAAGCTGCAAAATAAAGATGAACTGGCGCCCATCGAGGAGGAGCTGAGCATTGTCCGCTCCTACCTGTATATCGAGCAGGTGCGGTTTGATGACAGGCTGAAGGTAGTATGGGAAATCGATGAATGCAAGGAATTAAAAATCCCGCTGCTCACCATTCAACCCCTCGTTGAAAATGCCGTAAGACATGGTGTGATGAAGCGTTCCCGGGGCGGAACCATTGCGATTCGGATATCCGACCACGGGGCGTATGCTGAAATTACGGTTGAGGATGACGGCGTGGGGATGGAGGAGGCGGTATGGCGAAGACTTCTGCAAAACAGATCGGACAGCCGCTCAGGCGTCGGCCTGCTGAACACGGATCTTCGGCTCAAACGTCGCTATGGCAAGGGGCTGCAAATTAGAAGCGAGCCGGGGCAAGGAACATCGATCTCGTTTATCGTGAACAAACCAGTAGGATAGGGCCATAAATTGGACAAGTGTCCCTGACCATTAGCCCACGATAGGCATATTAGAGGCGTTAATGCGCGCTCGCACAGCGTGTTGAGCGGTTGGAACGCCAAATTCGACGGATTAATCGTCTGGATCAAAGAGTAAGACAATCATTTAACTCTCCGTCATCGAAAAATGGGTTTGACAGACTAAAGTCTGCAGACCCATTTTTTTGTTTATGGTCATGGTCAAGCCCATCCAATATTAGGCTGCTTACAAATATACTAAATGGCGTTTTGCAGCAGCAGCGATCCCGGCAGTTCAATGCGATAGCCTTTAACAAGCGTTTCTCCATTGGTTGTATCCGTTTCATAGGCTCGCTCAAACCCCAGCTTTTCATACAGCTTCACAGCCGCCGCCATCATGTCGGAGGTATGAAGATTTAGTGTGGTTGCGCCAAGCCGAACAGATTTGCGGGCTGCTTCCTGAATGAGAAGTTTAGCTATTCCGCGTCCGCGGGTGTATGGAGATACAGCAAGGAGACGGATGATGGGGGAGTCGATGCCCATTTCCGGTTTACCATATGCAGCTTCCGAGGAGAGAAACAACTGAACGCTGCCGACAATCTCACCCCCGAGCTCTGCCACAATCCGGGCGTATGGGGCGTTCCCAAATACGGAGTTCCGAATTGCATCGCGATATTCCTCCCAGCGAGGCCTTGGCATTTCAAATGCATACTGTTGATAAGCCTCCAATATGAGTTTTGCAATAGCCTCCCGCTCCTCGCTCCGAGCCTCACGTATGATGACTTCTTGAACTGCGTTCATGTTTTCTCACTCCTTCTTTGGTATATAGGTTTCTGAGGATTTAACCCACTTTCTGAGGTAAGGTGTGATTAGTATACCAGTTAAATAATACTAAACACATCGGAAAACAAAATTTTCGATAAACTTATCAAAAATGTCTATATTAAGGCTTCCATGAAAGATATCAGTAAAGGGCGAGCCGAATATTGGATTGACAAAAACTTAGTGTCTGCCTAAGATAAGGATAATTTATCCTTAATTAAAACAATTATTAATAATCGGAATAATAGGATTTATGCTATAGGAGGTGTTCCTTTGAACATAGATAACATCGAAGCCTTTGTTTACATCAACCATTACGGCAGCTTTAACAAGGCCGCGGAAGTCCTTTTTCTCTCGCAGCCGACAGTAACCGCCCGCATTCAGTCGTTAGAGCGCGAGCTTGACTGCAGAGTGTTCGATCGTCTGGGGAAGCAGATTCATCTGACGGACAAAGGCAGGCAGTTCCTTCCCTATGCCCAGCAAATCCTCCAGACCTATCAGAAAGGGAGGCATCATCTTCATGCCAAAAGAGCCATGCCCAATGAAGTAAGAATCGGCAGCACTGTTTCGGTATCCAATTATTTGATGCCTCAATTGCTTATGGTTTTAAGCCAGCGTTTTCCCAAGATCAATTTCAAATTAACGACAGCTCCCACAGACATCCTTGCTGCAAAACTATCCGCCAAGGATATTGATTTGGCTTTCGTCCGCAAGCTAATGAATCCGGCGTTCCAGTCCTATCCTTTCTATGAGGACCCCATCCGCCTTTATGTTTATAAGGATCACCCTCTAGCCTCTGCCGGAAGGGCATCGATTCGTGAGATTCGGAAGGAGCCGCTGGTATTCTTCGAATGCGGGTCACTGGATTGGCTGCGGATTCACCGGGGATTTGAGACGTTGGAGCAGCCTCCGAATATCGTGTTTCAGGTAGATAATGCCGAAACCGCGAAGAAGCTTGTGCTGGGGCGGGCGGGAATCTGTTTTCTGCCCGGGCTGTGCGCCCGCGAGGAAGTTGAGAATGAAAGGCTCATTCCGGTCGATATTACAGAGACGTCAGGCGTTTCATTACAGACCGACCTAATCTCCCTTGCTGGCGAAAGCAGCGAGTTTATTGAAACTTTACTGGAGATGAGAGATAGCTTTTCCTATTAATGAAATGCATTAATGTATAGAAAAACTCTATTAGACGGGGATGCAAAATCCTTGTAAAGTAAATGACAACATAATTCTGACTAAGCACATTGGAATTATAAAAATAAAATGTGGGAGATTTAGAGAAAGGGGAGAGTTCAACATGAAAAAGTCATTTGCCATTGCTATGGCATTCCTTCTGACGGGGGTGATTGCTGGCTGCGGAAGCGGCGCAAAGGACGGTGAGGGAGCCCAGGCAAGTACGGCCAGTGCAGCTCAAGGAGAGGTCAAAAAAATCATCGTGGGTACAGGAACCGGATTTCCGAAGGTTTGCTTTATTGACGAAAACGGTAAGCTGACCGGATTCGATGTCGAGCTCGTCCGGATCATTGATGAACGTCTCCCGGAATATGAATTCGACATCCAAACCCAGGAGTTTTCTAATCTGCTGCTGAGCCTGGAGACGAAGAAAATCGACTTTGTAGCTCACGAGATGGAAGAGAACCCGGAAAGATCAGCAAAGTATTTGTTCAATAAGGAGCCTTACGCCCACTGGAGAAATAAAATTATCGTCGCTAAGGACAACAATACGATTCATTCTCTGGACGACCTAAAGGGGAAAAAAGTACTAACCAGTGCCACCAGTGCACAGGCTCAAATTCTGGAAAGCTACAATAAGGAGCACGACAACGCCATTAACATTGTCTATCAAAACGGCGCGGCCAACGATACTGTAAGCCAACTGACGACCGGCCGCGTGGATGCGACGCTGGGTGCGGACTTCTCCTTGTCGCTCATCGATCCACAGGGGAAGCTGAAGATCACAGGAGAGGACCTCTCGGAGGCCGACATCTTGTTCGTATTCCGCAAAGATGATCCGGAAGAGCAGAAGCTGGCCGATGCGATCGACGGCGTTTTGAAGGAGCTGAAATCCGACGGCACACTCGGCAAGTTGAGCAAGGAATGGCTAGGTTCCGATTTCACCGCAGATTAATGGAGAAAAACGGGTAGAGGGGGGGAGGAATATATGGGAGCACCGTTCGATTTCTCATTTGTGGTGGACTCTTTTTCAAAGCTTGCTTCAACCATGGGCATTACCTTGCTGATTGTGGCAAGCTCGTTGATCTTGGGGGTGATCGTCGGGTTTCTTATCGCTCTTCCCCGTTTGTACCGGATTCCGGTGCTGAATGCGTTCTTCAAAGTGTACGTTTCATTTTTTCGGGGAACGCCCATTTTGATTCAACTGTTTTTATTTTATTACGGTCTGCCGGAAATGTTTAAGCTGGTTCACATCGACATCACCCGTGCGCCAGTACTTTTCTTCGTTATCCTGACCTATGGGCTCCATACCGGCGCTTTTATGTCGGAAACGATCCGGGCATCGGTAACTGCGGTTGATCGTGGGCAAGTGGAGGCCGCCTATGCCATTGGTATGAACAGGTATCAGGCGTTTACCCGTATTGTACTGCCCCAAGCCTTGGCGGTTGCTGTTCCAGTATTCTCCAATCAGGTTATTGCCCTGCTGAAGGATACTTCGCTGGCTTTTACGTTAGGCGTGATGGAGATGACAGGAAAAGCGCAGACGCTTGGCACCGTGACTCAACATTTTATCGAGGCCTATATCGCTTTGGCTTTTCTATATTTAATCGTCAGCTTCATCCTGGAGAGACTGCTGAAGCTGGCGGAATTGCGGCTCTTGAAGCATGAGCCAGCGGAAACAGTGGCGAGAAAGCAGTTCAGTTTGGGGAGAAAATGGTTCTACAACCGTCTGGCAGGCGTGGAAACCGATAAGGGAGGCGTAAATCTGTGAAAATAGACCCTTCATTCCTCTGGACAGCTTTTGTGAAATTGCTGGCAGCGGTTCCGACCACGCTTCTTATTACCGCCGTGTCTGTGACGGCTGGCTTTGTCATCGGTCTGATTGTGGCTATCGTTCGAATTTATAAAGTTCCGGTACTTAGCCAGATTGCAGCCGCGTACGTCACTTTTATCCGCGGTACGCCCATGATTACGCATTTGTTGCTCATATATTTCGGCCTACCGGCGCTTCTTGATGCGATATCCACTCAATTAGGCTTGGGCTTTAGATCGGCCTCAATTCCGATGATCACCTTTGCTTTTATATCATTCTCTATTACGGCTGGGGCTTATATGGCCGAGGTGATCCGTTCCGGGCTGCTTGCGGTTAGCCGTGGACAGTTGGAAGCCGCCTATTCGATAGGCATGACTACGACTCAGGCTCTGCGGCGGATTGTGTTTCCCCAGGCATTGGCCGCGAGCCTCCCGAACCTGTCGAATTCCGTCATCGGCATGCTGCACGGCTCCACGCTTGCTTTTACCGTTTCCGTTGTCGAGATTAACGCCAAGGCGCAAATTGTGGCGTCCACCAACTGGAAGTTTTTCGAGGCGTATTTGGCGGCTGCGGTTATTTACTGGGGACTCACGCTTCTGATCGAAAAGGTAACGGCGCTGCTGGAGAAACGAATCAATCTATACAATCGGGGGGGAGTGGCATGATCAAGCTGAGCCATATTTCAAAGTCTTTCGGACGGAATCAGGTGCTGAAGTCGATCGACCTGACTGTGAACAAAGGGGAGGTTGTGGTGATTCTTGGACCAAGCGGATCTGGAAAAACCACGCTGCTTAGGTGCCTGAATTATTTAGAGAAGCCCAGCGGCGGCGAAATTGCGATCGGTGATTTTAAACTGAACTGCAAGCAGGCGACCAAGAAAGAAATCCATACCCTTCGCCAAAAGTCGGCCATGGTGTTTCAGCAATACAATCTATTCAGGCACAAAACTGCCTTGGAGAATGTTATGGAAGGCCTAGTTATAGTGAAGAAGCTTCCGAGGGAGGAGGCCAGAGAACGAAGCGCTGCTTTGTTGGAAAAAGTGGGCCTTGCGGATAAGCTGGACGCCTATCCGAGCCAGCTCTCGGGTGGACAGCAGCAGCGGGTGGGAATCGCCCGGGCCCTGGCGCTCGAGCCGGAAGTGATTTTGTTTGACGAGCCCACGTCGGCTTTGGACCCGGAGCTTGTCGGGGAGGTCCTGGAAGTAATTCGCAAGATTGCGAATGAAGGCATTACGATGATCGTCGTGACCCATGAGATCAGCTTTGCGCAGGACGTGGCCAATCATGCTGTGTTTATGGACGGGGGGATTATTGTAGAGGAAGGTCCTCCGGCCGAACTGATCTACCATCCCCGCGAGGAGCGGACGAGACAGTTTCTGAAGCGGATTACGCCGGAACTCAATTTTAGCATTTAGGAGGCCATCACATATGGGTATTACCATAAGCATACTGGATCAAAGCCCGATTTATCCCGGGGAGACGGGGGAGGAAGCATTGGCACACACGGTGGCGCTGGCCCAAGCCGCAGAGGCGCTTGGCTTTCGGCGGTTTTGGGTGTCGGAGCATCACGACTCGGATCAAGTTGCGGGGTCCTCACCGGAAGTTCTCATCTCTTATTTGCTGGCCAAAACCAAATCTATTCGAATCGGTTCCGGAGGCGTTATGCTTCAGCACTACAGTCCCTACAAGGTTGCGGAAAATTTTAACGTGCTGGCTTCTCTTGCTCCCGGACGTGTAGATTTAGGGATCGGGCGCGCTCCTGGAGGGCTGCCGCGCAGCACGCAGGCGCTCCAGCGGGGGACACAGGACCAAGCCTCATTGACGGATAAAACGGTGGAGCTCGTGAATTATGTTCATAACAACCTGGAGGAAGACCATCCGCTTTCGGGTTTGCGTGCTACCCCGCTGCCTGCGCAGGTACCAGAGCTGTACATACTCGGGGCCAGTGTCGGGAGTGCCGAAATCGCTGCCGGACTGGGTCTCCCTTATGTGTTTTCCTTATTTATCAACGGGGACGAATCCGCAGCAATGGAGGCCATTAGGGCGTATCGCCGTGCTTTTGATTCTTCTCATGGGACGAAGCCTCAAGTCATCCTGGCGCTTTCGGTTATTGTAGCGGCGTCAGAGGAGGAAGCAGCCGAGCTTGCGGGATCGCAAAAAGTAGTGAAAGTTCATTTGGCGAGCGGGAAGATCTTGACGTTAGGGACGCGGGAGCAGGCGGAAGAATACGGACGTCAGGCCGGGGAGCCTTATACGATCGAGGAGCAGGAGCCCTTTATTACCAAGGGCACCAAGGAGTCCGTCCGCCGGAGGCTGCTTGAACTGCAGCAGGCATCCGGTGTCGATGAGTTTGTCATCACCTGCAATATCCAGCCCTTTGACAAGCGGGTGCGCTCTTATGAGCTGCTGAACGAAGCTTTGGCGGAGGTGCCTGCGGAAGTAGCCGCGGAAAAAGTATAGGGGGTCTAAGCATGCCAAGTCCTACGTTTAGTTTATTTGCTGGCGGGACCGGAGTTGAACGGTTTATCGAATACCGGCGCGAGCTGCATCGGTTCCCGGAGTTGTCGAATGAGGAATTCGAAACGACCCGCCGGATTCTCGGCTGGCTCAAGGAAGCTGAAATCCGGATTTTGGACTATCCGCTCACAACCGGGGTGATTGCCGAAGTCGGAGGTCTTCGGGAAGGGCCGGTGATCGCTCTAAGAGCTGACATCGATGCACTTCCGGTCCTGGAGGAGACCGGATTGCCCTTTGCATCCACGGCTCCTGGCAAGATGCATGCCTGCGGGCACGATTTTCACACCGCAGCCCTGATTGGAACGGCCTATGCATTAAAGGAACGGGAAGCTCAGCTTAAGGGAACCGTCCGGCTGATTTTCCAGCCGGCGGAGGAAAAAGCCAAGGGCGCGAGACAGGTGATCGACAGCGGCGCGCTGGATGGGGTGCAGGCCATATTCGGCATGCACAATAAGCCGGATCTTCCCGTCGGAACGATCGGCATTAAGAGCGGTCCGCTGATGGCGGCCGCCGACGGCTTCGTCGTGGAGGTGGCCGGCAAGGGAACGCACGCGGCCGTTCCGGAAGCCGGCCTTGATCCGATTGTGACGGCCTCGCATATCATTACGGCGCTTCAATCGATTGTGAGCCGGAATGTAAGCTCCCTGGAGAGTGCCGTCATCAGCGTGACGAAGCTGCACAGCGGAACGGCATGGAACGTGGTTCCCGACAAGGCGCTGCTAGAGGGAACGATTCGCACCTTTAGCGAGGAGGTGCGGCGGGAGGTGCTGGATCGCTTCACTCAAATCGTGGAGGGCATAGCGGCGGCATTTGCGACGACGGCCTCCATCCGCTGGATCGAGGGTCCTCCGCCGGTCAACAACGACCCTGTGCTGGCTGATCTCGGGTTTGCGGCGGCCGGGGCCACTGGTTATAAGGCTGTTGCCCCAATTCCTTCACCTGCTGGTGAGGATTTTGCAGTATATCAGCGGGAGATTCCCGGACTGTTCGTTTTTATGGGGACGGCGGGTCCGCAGGAGTGGCATCACCCTGCCTTCGACGTCGATGAGCAGGCGATTCCGGTCAGCATCGCCTTTTTCACGGAGCTGGCAGAACTTGCGCTGGAGCATTACAGCTTAAACGGAGGTGAGTCTTCATAGCCGCCATGAAATCCTATATTGAAGATTTTTTAAACACCCATGGGCTGCTGGTTGCGGCCGTCGATGGCTTAAGCGAGGAGCAGGCAAGATGGAAGCAGAAGCCGGAGGTATGGAGCGTGCAGGAGGTGCTCGCACATCTGGTGGACCACAGCATTGTGACCTCGTTCCGAATTCGGGACATTCTTGCGGGCACCACGGTTCAGCTGCCGGCGTTCCAGCAGGATGCGTGGGTGAGCGGGCAATATGCCAACGACGGGAACGTGTCCGATATTCTCCAAGCATTTCACGCGCTGCTGCAGTACAACGGGTTGCTGCTCCGTCGCTTAACCGCTGCCGATAAGGCAAAAACCGGCGTTAATTTTAAAGGTGAGACCGTCAGCATAACGGATCTCATCGGCGCATTTATACGTCACGTGCACCGTCATCTGGATCAAATCGAACGCATTAAACAAGCTGCCATGTTGGCGTAATAAAATTTCGTTAACGGATAAGGGGGATAAAAAAATGGCGAAGCCAAGACGATTGAAATTGGGGGCTATTTTGCACGGTGTGGGCGGCGGAACCTCCATGTGGCGGCATCCGGACGCAAAGCCTGATGCTAGCGTAAATTTTGACGTTTACAAACGGTGGGTGCAAAAAGCGGAAGAAGGCAGGATGGATCTGATCTTTATTGCGGACGGTCTCTATATTAATGAAAAATCGATTCCTCATTTTTTGAACCGGTTTGAACCGATTACCCTGCTCAGCGCCCTGGCTGGGGTCAGCCAGCATATCGGTCTTGTTGGAACCTTATCCACCTCTTATAGCGAGCCCTTTACTGTGGCCCGGCAGTTCGCCTCGCTGGATGTGATCAGCGGAGGCCGCGCCGGGTGGAATGTCGTGACGTCCCCGCTTGAAGGCTCGGCTTTGAACTATGGGAAAAAGGAGCATCCGGATCATGACAAGCGCTACCGGATCGCAAGCGAATTTCTTGATGTCGCCCGGGGCCTTTGGGACTCCTGGGAAGACGATGCGTTCGTGCGAAACAAAGAAACCGGCGTATTTTTCGATCCACAAAAAATGCATGCGCTGAACCACAATGGCGAGTTTTTTTCGGTAAAAGGGCCTTTGAACATTGCCCGTTCCAAGCAGGGGCAGCCGGTTATCTTCCAGGCCGGAGCCTCCGAGGTGGGCAAAAATTACGCCTCGAAGTATGCGGATGCCGTATTTACAGGACACGAGACAATAGAAGAGGCAGCCCGGTTCTATCAGGATGTTAAGTCGCGTGCCGCATCGTTTGGCCGGAACCCGAGCGAGGTGTTAATCTTTCCGGGCATCAGCCCTATTATCGGTCGTACTCCAGAGGAGGCGGAGCAAAAATATCAGGAGGTGGCCAGTTTGGTCACTATCGAGAACGCCCTGGATTATTTAGGAAGATTTTTTGAGCATCACGACTTCTCCCAATATCCGCTGGATGATCCTTTCCCTGAACTGGGAGACCTCGGGAAGAACAGCTTCCAGAGCGGCACGGACAAAATCAAAAAAGACGCGCAGGAGAAGGGACTGACGCTTAGACAAGTAGCGCTCCAGGCAGCTACTCCGCGCAGCAGCTTTATCGGCACGCCCGAACAGGTGGCAGATCAAGTTCAGGCTTGGTTCGAGGCGGAAGCCGCCGACGGATTTATGATTGCCGCCGCTGTTCCTCACGGCCTGGAGGAATTTGTCGATCAGGTTGTGCCTATTTTGCAGGAGAGAGGAATATATAGAAAAGAGTATGAGAGTGACACACTTCGCGGTAATTTGGGATTAGCGAAGCCGGAGAACCGCTACACGCTTCATAAGAAAACGGTAAGCGCCGGCTTATAAAGGCACGGACGTATGGATATACGTGACGATCATGAAAGGAGGACAGTATGGCAAATATCGCAATAATTATAGGGAGTCCGAACGGAGGATCGCGTTTATACGGATTGACGGAGTTTGCGGGAGAGCGTTTGGCGGAAGCCGGCTTCACTTTGGAATGGATCGCCGCGACAGATCTTCCAGCAGAGGATTTGCTACAGGCTGATTTCGGGAGTCCAGCTATTAAGCGGATCATTGCTTCCGTGGAGGAGGCTGATGCCGTCATCATCGCCAGTCCGGTTTTCAAAGCTGCTTATTCGGGGGCTCTAAAGACCATTTTGGATGTGATCCCGCAAAAGGGGCTGCAAGGTAAGGTAGTGCTTCCGCTGTTCATCGGAGGGACTATCGCGCATTTTCTGGCTGTTGACTATGCACTGAAGCCGGTTGTGGCGGCACTGGGAGGAACTCACATTTTGGGCGGTGTGTTTGCTGTAGATGAATGGGTCACCAGACGGGAAGGCGGCGGATTCGAGCTGACAGAACTGCTGCAAGAACGATTGGACGTTGCAATAAACGAACTTATTGCAGTGCTAACCCAAGATACACGGATTGGACGGGGAGACCGGGAAGAACGGACAATTTAGACGCTATGAAGGCTCTATGCAACATATGTTTGTTTTGGGTATCCTTACGGTTTGTCAGTAGCAAATCCGTTATATTGAACATCTACAGCTCCTTCCGAGGAATGAAATTGGACGGTATATTTACCAGCGCGCACACCTTGCGGGTAATCAGTGGCGCTA
This sequence comes from Paenibacillus puldeungensis, assembly GCF_042678945.1. NCBI lineage: Bacteria > Bacillati > Bacillota > Bacilli > Caryophanales > Paenibacillaceae > Paenibacillus > Paenibacillus puldeungensis. The sequence continues at coordinate 279,110 of NZ_JBHTLM010000001.1, forward strand.
TACCAAATATCTTGTGAATTGCCTAAGAGCGTTTTTGAATAATATTCTTTGCCGGACTCATGTCTTAAAGTAATCGTAACTGATTTCGAATCTTTATTGTGAAACCACATTTTCACATATCCAAAACCGCCAGGCACACTAAATGCAGATTGAGTGGAATTATTAGCTGCAACACTGCCGTCCCACTTATTTCCGTATTCCACTGACCTAACCATTCCACCTGCGATATTGGGTGCTTTTGCTGCAGGAAGGTTATCCGTTACCCTTGCAGAGTCTCCGCTTGAAGCAAAGTTAATGGACGTTGCAAACACGGCAACTGCTGCAATGACTATTGAAACCGCTAATATTTTTTTCATTTTTTACCTCATTAATGTTATTCAGGAAATATGATCATATATATAGACAACGGATACATCAGGAAAGTTACGGAGCTTTTTGAGAAAATATCCAAAAAATTGTAATTAGAGTACTTTTAGAAACATTTGAAAAATGGTCGATATATTAAAGGGGCTTACCTCTGTCATCTTTGATGACTTTAGGTACAGCCCCTTTTTGAACTTTATTTTTTTTAAGCTTCCATCTTCTGCGCAGAGTAGAGCCGATAATAAAGTCCACGCCGGGCCATCAGCTCGTCGTGGGAGCCGCATTCCGCAATGCCTTTGTCGGACACGTACATGATGCGGTCGCAGTTCTTTACGGTGGACAGCCGGTGCGCGATGATGAACGAGGTCCGGCCCTTCAACAGCTCGTTTAAGCCCTGCTGCAGCAACCGTTCAGTTTTTGCGTCAATCGACGAGGTCGCTTCGTCCAAAATCAGAATGCGCGGGTCGGCCAATAACGTCCGGGCAAAAGAGATCAGCTGCCGCTGCCCCTGGGACAGCTTCGAGCCGCGTTCGTTGACCTCCGTCATATAGCCTTCGTCAAACTCACGGATAAACTCGTCGGCACATACCGTTTTTGCAGCAGCCACGATTTCCGCTTCGGTGGCGTCCAGCCGCCCGTAACGAATATTGTCCAGGATCGAGCCGGAGAAAATAAAGCTGTCCTGCAGCATGATGCCCATTTGGCTGCGCAGCGATTTTAGCGTGACCTCCGAGATGTCGTGACCGTCGATTAGAATTTTGCCGCCGGTCAGGTTATAAAACCGCGAAATTAGGTTGACGACCGTGGTTTTGCCAGCCCCTGTCGGTCCAACGAGCGCGATGCTTTCTCCTGCCTTGACCTCGAACGAGAGATTCTCAAGAACGTTGACTCCTTCGTCATAACCAAAGGTCACATCGTCGAAGGCTACATCACCCTGAACAGGCGGAAGCTCCTTCGCTCCTGGGATATCGCTGACGGTAACCGGCTCATCGAGCGTTTCGAAAATCCGCTCCAGATAAGAGACAGCGTTGATGAAGCTGTTGTACAAGTTCGAAAGGTTCAGGATCGGCTGCCAGAAGCGCGCCGCGTAGCTGCTCATTGCCAGAATGACACCAAAGGTGACATCCTTCGGATCGAGCGCGAGCAGACCGACTAAATAAATCATCGTTGTAACGATCGTCGCCAGATTGTCGACCGTGAACGGAATCAAAGCGTTGTAGCGTAGAGCATGCATCCATGCCCCCCGGTAATTACCGGCAAGACGGGTAAAGATGCCTTCATTGCGCTGCTCGCGAGAGAAAATTTGCGTCACGCCGATGCCGCTGATGCTTTCCTGCAAATAAGCATTCATATTTGAGTTTTTATTGGATACGGCCTGCCACGCCCGCCGCTGCCGGGTCTTGATTAGCAGCATGATTCCAAGGAATACCGGCAGACCTGCAATAATGATAAGCGAAAGCCGGACATCTACGGCGAACATGAACGCAGCGATAAAGATCAAGTTTAATAATTCAAGTATGAAGTTGATAATACCGTTGGATAACACATCGGAAACGGAATTGACATAGTTCACGACCCGGATCAGAATTTTGCCCTGCGGTCGGTCGTCATAATATTTGAACGGAAGCTCCTGCAAATGCTTGAACAAATCCGTCCGAATGTCGAAAATGATGTCCTGCCCAACGCTAGTCATAATGCGCGAACGGATCGTTGCCAAAACAACGCTGATCACGATCGTTGCCAGCATTAGCGCTGACCAGCCTACTAGCGCTCCTACCGCTTTTTCAGGAATGGTTACGTCGACGACATGCTGCAAAATCAAAGGTGCAGATAGCGCGACAGCCGCTGAAATCATGCTGAGCAAAAACGCCACGATCATCGGCTTCTTCTGCCGCTTAATGTAAACCATGGCTCGGCGGAAGTGTTTTATATCAAAAGGCGACTCCAGATTTTCATCGACGTCGAATTTATTTCTGGCCATGTTCGGTCACCTGCCCTCTGCCAATACCCTCATTCTGAAGCATAAACACATCGTAGTAATAACCGCGCTTCGCCAGCAGCTCGGCGTGGGTACCTTCCTCGATCAGGCGGCCGTTATCCAAAATAAGGATACGGTCGGCTTTAGCGGTGGTGGATACACGCTGCGCGATGATGATTTTCGTGCAAGGATAATCGAGCTCATTCAAGCTTTTCTGGATATGCTCCTCGGTTTCCAAATCGACCGCAGATGTCGTATCGTCCAGGATCAGAATTGGCCGCCGGACCGCCATAGCCCGGGCCAATGCAATGCGCTGTTTCTGTCCGCCGGACAGGCCGACGCCGCGTTCCCCAACAATCGTGTCATACCCTTCGGGCATCTTCGTAATAAATTCATGCGCAGCCGCGAGCTGGGCATATTCCTCCGTCTTCTCCTCCGGAAGATCGGGGTCGCCAAAGGCAACGTTCCCGTCAATCGTATCGGAGAACAAGAGGACATCCTGGGTCGCTACGCCGATATTTCCCCGCAGCTCGTCAAGCTCCAGCTTGCGTACATCGACGCCATCCACCAGCACCTGCCCCTTTGTCACGTCGTAAAAACGAGGGATGAGGTTGACGAGCGTTGTTTTGCCCGACCCTGTTGACCCCATAATAGCGACGGTCTCTCCGGGCTTAATCGTAAAGCTCACATCGTCGAGCACTGTTGCGCTTTCATACTTGAAGCTGACGTGATCGAACGCGATCCGGCCTTCGTAGCGGCGTTTCTCTACAGCGTTATGCTCGTTGGCGATATTAGGCCGCGCGTAATAGATTTCGACGATTTTGGTCAAGCTTGCAAAAAAGCGCTGAATATCGTTGATGATGATCCCAATGTTGCGCATCGGGTTGGAAATGGCCCATATCAGTGATGAGAAAGCCGAAAATTCACCGAAGGTGATCCGGCCCTTCATGACGAATATACCGCCGGCCAGCATCAGAATAACGTTGAAGGCTTGAGCGAACGTTTCCAGGTAAGGAAAATAGTCAAGCCATACGAGAGCCGCCGTTTTGTTTGCTTTGGAGTAGTTGATGTTCTTGTCGGTGAACTTCTCGATTTCGTATTCCTCGCGGGCGAATGCCTTAACGACACGGTTTCCTGCAATGTTCTCCTGCGTCGTCGAGTTCAGCTGAGACAGCCGCTCGCGCAGATCGACATACATCGGCCGAACGCGTTTGGCAAATATGTATGCGACCACAAAGATGGGCGGTGATAGGATAAGCAGCCACAGCGTTAGTTCAACATCGATGGTGAAAAAATAGATCACAGCGGCCACGAAGATCGTCAGCGATTCGATGATCGTTTTGATAATCCATGCCATCGAGTGCCGTACCATGTCCAGATCGCCTGTCATCTTGGTCATGAGGTCGCCGGTACGGTTGTGGTCGTAATACTTCATATCCTGCCCTTGGATCTTGTTGTACAGGAAAATACGGATACGATACATCATGTTCTGCGAGGATTGCTCGTATTGCATCGTTGTTACATAAGATAAACCCGTGCGCAGCAAGGAAAATGCGATCATGCCCAGGCAGAGCATAATAAGCAATCCCCGCTCCTGTGTCAAATTTTGCAGCGCGTTGTCGCCAGTAATGAAGGTGTCGACAATACGCTGACCGATGTACGGGTTTACAATCGTGAGCGACGAGCACACCACGGATAGGAAGAGCGCTGTAACATACCTTGTTCGGTCTCCCTCCAGGTTCTGCCATAGCCATTTTAGTTCAAACATCTGATCTGATCACCTGTTTCTGTTTGTACTTGCACTCTCGGTTGAAATGAAATTTTATCCATCCAACGACAAACGTGATTATACCATAATAAACGTTTCGTGAAGATTAAGGTTTAGCATCTTTCTTGTTACATACAATTGAACTTTTTTGTCACATTATAAACATTTCAAATCGTTATTATTGTTAGTCTTGAGGAAACCCCTTGACGGTGCTATATGAGGGATTTAACGTTAATTTTAAATGGAAAAAGTATGAGAAAAAGATGGTGTTTCATTACGCGAAGGAGTGAGGATATGAACGAGAGAATTTTCATCAGCCCGGCAAAATACGTCCAAGGCAAAAACGTGCTCGACAAAGCCGGCTTATATATGAAAGGTTTGGGAAACAAAGCTCTGATTATCGCTGATGATTTCGTTTGGAGTATGGTGGGAGACCGGGTGTCGGCCAGCCTGGAAGCCGAAGGCATTACAGTACATAAAGCCAAATTTGAGGGGGAGAGCTCACCCGAAGAAATCAAGCGTATTGCGGACGGGGCTCGCAGCGAGAACATAGATCTGGTGGTGGGATTAGGAGGAGGAAAGACGCTTGACACCGCGAAGGCGGTTAATCATTGGTTGAACGCAGCATGTGCTATCCTACCGACCACCGCATCTACCGACGCGCCGACCAGCGCGATTTCGGTGCTATACACGCCGGAGGGAGCCTTCGACCAATATACATATTATCGGAAAAACCCCGAGCTGATTTTGGTGGATACCAAAATCATTGCTGGTGCGCCGCCGCTGATGCTGGCCTCCGGGATCGCCGATGCGATGGCGACATGGATTGAATGCCGCGCCGTGATCGAAGCCCGCTCTCAAACGCTCGCGGGTGGATTGCCAACCCTTGCCGCTGAAGCTATCGCGCGAAAATGCGAGGAGACGCTGTTCGACTACGGCCTTCTCGCTTATGAATCCGTTAAGCGCAAGGTGGTGACTCCCGCACTGGAGGCGGTCATCGAAGCCAATACGCTGCTGAGCGGGCTGGGCTTTGAGAGCGGCGGCTTGGCAGTAGCCCATGCTATTCATAACGGCTTCTCGGTGCTCGAAGGAGAGATTAGACGGCTTACCCATGGGCAAAAGGTCGCCTTTGGTGTATTGGTGCAGCTTGCGCTCGAGCAGCGCCCTCAGGCGGAAATCGAGCGTTACATCGATTTCTTCCTGCAGCTTGAGCTTCCGGTTACGCTGGAGGATCTGAAGCTGGGTGGCGCACCAAGGGAAGATCTGTATCACGCCGCCCAAGCGGCAACCAAACCGAGTGAAACCTCGCAGCGCCTTGCGTTTCCGATCACGGCGGAGGACATGCTGGATGCGATTCTGGCGGCGGACCAGTATTCTTTAGCCTACAAACGAAGAAGATAAGAGAGCAATTCCGCCCTTCGTAAGTTATTAAAAGGTCTGACTCAGGAGGATCACTCCGGAGTCAGACCTTTTTTTGACAAATCAGAAAGTAGATAATAACTGGGTAAATGAACCTTGCAGACGATCAGCAAAAGAGTAATACGGGCGAGTGAAACATGGGTGTCGGCCAAAATGGGCTGATATCCTCGTAGTTCCCTTGGCCTTCTCACCCGTAGTAATTGCATTTTATGCAGTTAATCCTTGTCATTATGGCAGTCTTAGAAACCTAGTTGTAAAAAGTGCAGTTAAAAGAGGGGGAATCGCCTCTTCTGTGCGGTTGGCCCATTTTAGTTGTAGGTTTTACAGTTAAAATCCAGAAATCCGCAGTTTGCCCGAAAATAGATGTATAAAATGCAGTTAGTGGTGTAGAAGTCTTTGCCAACTCAAAGGACGTCGTCAGGCGATTTTTCCCTATCGTTTTGATTGTCTTCTGTATGTGTTTTTGGCTTCCAGCTGATCTTTTGCGCTGTATGACTCAGCTTTTCATAGAACAGAAGGGAGTCCTTCCGAAAAATGTGAATCACGATGTGGATGAAGAACCAACCATATAGAATAAGCTGGGCGAGTACGTAGGCGTATCCTAGAAGGTAATGCTCGCTGAAAATGCCGGGCATGAAGCGAATGAAGCCAAATACAACCCAATACAACAAGCCATACCGGACGACCAGTGCCCGTAACGAAGGATTCTCATGTTCAGGCTCGCTTACGACCCGAATCCGAACGACCCATTTTCCCAGCGTCTGACCGTGCGTGAAATACGGTATGAGAATGAAATAAATGCCGGTCGAAATCCAGAAATCCCCGGGGATTCCGAAAAGATAGATTATGGATTGCAGCGGAGCCCACGCGCATCCGTCGATCAGAAGGGCAACACCCCGTCTAGTAAAGCTGACCCTCTTAGCCTCCACATCCACATTTTCGTCCAGTCGTTCAATTCTCGGCAGCAGCCCGGACAGCCATTCGGCAAACAGAATTCCCAGCATTCCGCCTAGCGTGTTCATCAGGAGATCATCTACATCGAAAACCCGGTAAGGATGGTCGTAAAATCCGAAAATCGCCGTGACCTGAGTAATCTCAAAGAACAATGAGAGGAAAAAGGAGCACAGTGTCGCGCGAACCCATTTTGCTCGAAAATAGTAGCGGAGGATCATCCCGAAAGGAACCGTCAGCAAGATGTTGAATACGACCTGGAGAAAAGCTCGCTCTTTGAGTAGATGCAAGTAAGTGGACGGATGACTTGCGGACACGGAGGTTTCTCTCATGATGTCGGCAATGAAATGAAGCGGTATCCATTGCAGGGCGCCGCCGTGCAGCGGGGCATTATGCCTTGACGCAGGTAGCGGCAGCAGCACAAGGAACAGGGCATTCATCAGGTATAACAAGAAAAGATAGAGTACCAAAGCCCGAATTTTATTAACATATCCGTATTTACGGTACTGCACGAGCAGAAAAGGCAGCGTAAACAGCAGCGCCGCAAATGGAAATGATAGAAATGCATATTTGATTGGAAACAGATACGAGGTAAGCATAAATAACACACCTGCCATAAACAAGATGAACGCTAAAAATTGATTCTATAAAATAACGGATTACCCGTCAAAAAAGTTACTTTTCATTAAATCACTGCCAGAAATAAGAGGGGCCGTGCCTTGTTCACACGGTCCTCTGGCTTCCCGGATAGATCACTTGATTTCGACTTGCTTGGCTAATTTCTCGAACTCTTTCAGCTGCGGGGTTACCTGCGCTGTGATCTTCTTCAAATATTGAATCGTTTGCTGTCTGGCGCGTTCCTTGGTTTTCGTCTCCCCTGGGATATCCCAGCATTCCTTGCTGATTGAACCCTTCTGGTATTTCACATAAAATAAGGTACCTTTTTTCCAGGAGTTGACCATATCCTTGGGAGTACCCATGACATACAGCGTTTCCTTGCCGTCCTTATAAGTAAAAGCGTAATCCGGATCGGACAAAGCGCGCTGCGCGAGGTAGCCGCTTTGGAGCTGATTATCCTTGAACTTACCGTTCATAAATAACTTAACAGTAACTCTTTGGTAGGTATCGGTCACTTTTTCGGTGTAGATGCCTTTGAACATCATGTCCTTGCTCCAGGTTCCGTCGAAAGCCACCTCGTGTGTGCTCCCTTGATCGTCCACGTATTCGTTGACGAATTTGCCTTCCCCAGAGCGCTGACCATTCGCGAAATGCCCGGTATACTGCTTCTTTGCTCCCCAGGAAATCGTGCCTTCTCCATGAGGTTTGCCGTTTAGCACTTCACCTATGTAGCTTGCACCCCCGGATAGCTGAATCTGCTCCTTAGCAGCTTCCGCACGGGCAACTGGTGCATTCATCATTGCAGCGGCTACGAGCGTGAATGTAAGAACGGCTGGCATCACGATCGCTGCTGCTTTTTTTACTAGCTTTTTCATTATTTCTCCTTCTCTGATCCAGTGTTCAGGTAAAACTTGCCATGACCATTATACAACGTGATGGGGAAATCGGAAGTCGATACTTTTGTCACTATAAGTCCCGGCCCATCCATGATACCATTACAGTTAATTATTGGTTTTAGTACATAGAAGGAGTGAATGGAATGAGTGAAGAAGTAGAGGCACGTGGATGGGATGCAATAGACCAGGAGATGGAAAGGCTGTATGGGACCCAGGAGCCTAAACATTACGGAACGATTATTCCTTATGCACTGGGTGGCAATGATCCGCTGAATGGAATCAGCGCTTACAAGGTGGAGACACCAGTCCCACATTGGCACTTCGTCACCTATGGCTTCAGCGAGCTTTATGAGAAGGAGTCGGAGGATCTGGAGTACAGCGGCTACGGATTTGAATTGACGTTCCGATTAAACCGGGGACCGGATGAGGAAGAACCACCGGCATGGGCACTCAATTTGCTGCAAAATATGGGCAGATACGTGTTCCGCAGCGGAAACGTCTTCCAATCGGGCGATTATCTCGATGCTAACGGTCCGATCTGTCTGAATGCGGATACCGCGCTAACAGCGCTCGCTTTTACTGAGGATCCCGACCTTCCGACGATCGATACGCCAAACGGAAAGGTGCAATTTATCCAAATGGTGGGGATCACCAAAGATGAGCTACAGGCGATGCAAACGTGGAATACACTGGGGCTGCTTGAGGTTTGCCAGCCTTACATGCCTTATTACATAACTGATTTGACTCGTGTTTCACTTTTGGAAACGCCTGCTGTTGCCGAAGCGGTGAATGCAGGCCGGGAAAGAGACGGCTCGAATACCGGATTTTTATTTGTAGATCAGCTTGCCTGGGAGCCGGAGAAGAAATCCTTGTTCAAGAAAACGCCAGCGAAGCTCACGCTGGGAGCAAAGCAGGCAGACATCGTTGGAAAGCTGCTGCGCGGGCGCCTTTTAAAAGGGAAAGACCTGACTCTTGTTAGTTCCGGTTTGCGGGTTGTTTTTGAACCTGGAGAGCAAGCCGGGTGGAAAACGGAAGCGGAAGAAGTCCATATCACGCTGCATGATGCGGCGGCTGCCGAGCTATCCCAAAAGCTGCTGCCTAAGGCTGGTGCCTTTGAAGTTGCTTCCTTACCAGGTGCTGTTATTGAAGTTGTAAAGACCCACATCAAGGATAATGAGGGGAACGTAGTCGAGACCATTGGTTAATAACCAAAAGGGGGACATTAGCCTGCCTGAAAGGATGAGAGGTTTGGACCAACAGGAGTATGCACGGTATTTACTTGGACTTTTAGGAGAAAGCGCCGAGGAGGGCGAGAAAATCGATGAAGATCGATTCTACGGCTACTTCCAATGCTACATGCCTAGCGGGAAAGGTGTAGAGCGAACATTTGAACCGCTCGCAAATGGCGGCGAGTACTTGAATAGAATTCGGCCCATTTATGAAATGCTGGATCCGCGAGATTTCGAAGGGGATACGGTCCCGGGATACTTTAATGGAGAAACAGAGGAGCTTTCTGAGGAGAAGCTGAAGGAACTTGGCGAAAATTTGCTTGGCAGGCTTATCGCACTGTTTTCCGAACATACCCAGGAGGAGCCGGATGAGGCTGCTGAATATCTGAAAAGCATTTCGAATATAACGGTCCTCCCCAAAGAGAAAATTGAAGCTTACCGAGATGATCAGGAAGAGTCGGTCTATGAAGAATTAAGTGATCTCATCAGCGACTGCACCGATTACGATGAGCCCATCAGCATACTAAGAGAAGCCTATTATTCCATTGCCTGCGATTATTGGGTCTCCTACTATTTGCAATGGCCCCAGTACGAAGAGCTGAAGGATTCTGACCCGCTGGCTCCTTATTTTGAATTGTACCGATGCGGTTATAGCGTATCCTTTAATGAGCAAGCATTGTACATTGGTAGGCTCTAAAGACAATAGAGTGCGTTAGGAATGAACGGCGCCGGAAGGAGTAAATGATGAAAAATTGCGCTTTATACAGTTCAACCTTTGATCTGGATCAAGTGGTGGAACGGATTAAATCGATTTATCCGAATGACAAGGTAACGGTGAACGAGTCAAAAACTAAAATTCAAATCACGAGCGGCGGCTGGTTCAGTAAAAAAGTCAAAGGCTTCAATATCATGACCAGCCGGACGGAGCCCGAGGAATTCACCGCGATGATTCAGGGTATGGGCAACTTCTTCCGCCAGATTCCGGCGGAGAACGAGTCGGTTCATGAGAAGCTGCTGATTAAGATCAGCACACTCAACATGGTCATCGGCGTTGAGACGGAGGAGGACATTTCGGACAAGTTTTTTGCCGAGTTGTTGTCGATCATTGAGCCGCTGGATGGGCTGGTGTTCTGGGGCGGCGGTGCTTTGCTGGACCCTAGCGGCAGACTGCTGCTCGACGTGAACGGGCGCTCCGAGGTGGAGGATTACAATGTCACGGCTCACGTCAGCTATTTGCATGAGGAAGATGCGGAAACGGAATCCGGTAAAGCGCGCAAGCTTCGTTCGGAGCGCTTGATATCGGCCAAAGGCATCTCCAAAATGCCACCGATGGCCGGATACATCGGCGATGAAGCGGCGAAGGGCATTCGATCCTTGGACGAAGTCGCAAAGCGGACGGTAGCGTTATGCATCATCGCACTGAAGGGTGAATGTGTCTGCTCCGGTGAAACCGTAGAAGATACCAAGCGGTTGGTAGGCAACGTCACAGAGCGTTACGGGGCGGCGGGTTTCTTTTCGCCAAAGGAAAGGGAGTTTCTAAGTAACGATGAGGCTGGGGATAATGAGGCGATACCGTTCTCCTGGTGTTACGAAGGATATTGGACGCTGCTGTGGGCGCTCGGCCATGTCGAGGAGCTGGATGATCCGGTTGGCTTGTGTGATGTCGCGCTTGCGGTGTCCAAACTGCAGCAGTTCGATAATTTCGAAGAGTTTCTTGCAGGCTCGCGGCTGCGGAGTAACCAGGAAATTCTGGATGAAGCCGATTTGATCTATCGTTACGATTGGCTCTGTGTGGATAGCCGGATTCACAGCGAGGATGCGCCTGGGAATTTGGAAGGTGGCGTTGTATACGAACGGCATCGTGCGCTGAATTGGCTCATCGGTTATATGGGGCAGGAGTGGGACGAGGTTCGTACGGATACGTAAAGGAGGTAAGCAGCATGGACATTATTACGGTGACCCGGGAAAATCTAGAGCAGGAGCATATTTGCTGTGCAATTTCCAGTAATGAGGACTGTCAGGTCGCTTCGAAAAAGTCGTGGCTGGCTGAGCGCTTTGACGAAGGTCTCGTCTTCAAAAAAGGGAATGTCCGGGGCAAATGCTTCATCGAATATATCCCGGCCGAAAACGCCTGGTGCCCCATTGAAGCGGACGGATATATGTACATCAACTGCTTTTGGGTTTCCGGACAGTATAAAGGTCAAGGAAATTCGAATTTGCTGCTGAACGCGTGCATTGAGGACAGTAAGGCCAAGGGCAAACACGGGCTTGTCATATTATCGTCATCACGAAAAATGCCCTATCTTTCGGATCCCAAGCATTTGCGGTACAAGGACTTTGAGCTTGCGGATACGGCTGAGCCTTATTTTGAGCTGCTTTATTTGCCCTTTGATAAGTCTGCACCTGTACCGCGCTTTATGAAGCATGTGAAATCTCCGGCGATTCAGGATGAAGGCTTTGTGCTGTTTTATGCCGACCAGTGCCCGTTTACCGCCAAATATGTACCGCTGATTGAAGGGATCGCCAAAGCCAAGGGGGTTCCCTTCAAGGCCGTTCACATCGAGACAACAAATCAGGCTAAGCAGGCCCCTGCACCAACAACGACCTACAGCCTTTTTTACAATGGACGGTTTGTCACTCATGAAATTTTGTCAGAGAAAAAGTTTGAGAAGATCCTGGCGGAAATCGTGACAGATTCGAAAACTATATAGTAGGAAAAAATTGCCTGTGATACAGTGTGGGTATACATACAAATTCAAGAAAACTACATTGGAGGACAAGATGGACCCGATAAAATATGAAGTTCAACAGCAGCCGCAACCCCAATCCCAATACCAATCCCAATACCAATCCCAATACCAATCTCAATACCAATACCAAACTCAATTCAATCCACAACCCCAGAATGCTGCTGACAGGTATGTCTTTGCAGTTACATCATTTATCGTATCGCTCATCAGTATATTTATGTTTGTTGGTATGTTGGCAATGAGTGTGAACGACATGAGCGATGCAGCTGTCGGATTAATATTCGTAGCAAACCTGTTTTTCCTGGTTCTTGGAATCATATTCGGTGCGATGTCACTAAAATCAACGAGAGGCAAAGGACTGGGGATTTCGGGCTTCGTCGTCAGCTTGATTGTATTAGTATTATTGCTCTTACTCCTGCTGATCGGCAGTATGGTGTAGGTTAGTGCACTCCTTAGGACCTGAAAATTAGGAGGTACATTAACATTATGAAAAGGGTCATGATGCAAGTTTATGTAAAGAATAGCTGCGAGGCTGTAGGACTGTATTTAAAAGCATTTAATGCCACCTTGGGCTTTAATGTAAAAAGCTCTGATGAAACATATTATCATGCCGAGCTGGATATTTGTGGTCATACCTTAGCAATAGCTGAGGCGAATGACGGCATGGATGAAAGAATTACTGGCAACACCATGCAGTTCTGCTTTCATTATGGTGAAGGCAATGAGGAACAGGTTAAAAGGGCTTATGAGATTCTTAAAGAAGACAGTGAGATCCTCTTTCCGTTAGGTCCTTGTGATTTTAGTTCATTGTGTGCAGATTTTATTGATAAGTTTGGTGTCAGATGGTGTCTTTTTGTATAACTGATTCTACTTGGTTAAAAGCAAGGGCAAACGTTTAAATAATAATTAGGACCACTAATTCGTCCGTCAGTATGGATACTCCATATGGAAAGAAGAGTCCGATTATTATGGAACAAATTCATAAGCTTTCGGTCGCTCAGGTCTTTGAAGCGTTTAACGTAACCACTAAGGGGCTAACGGCCGCCCAGGCTCAAGAGAAACAACAGATTTATGGAAAAAACGTCATCGATGAGAAGAAAAAGCAGTCGCTGCTGCTAAATTTTCTTAAAAATTTTACCAACCTCATGGCCATTTTGCTGTGGGTTGGCGGTATTATTGCCCTGTTTGCGGACATGCTCCAATTGGCGGTAGCCATTTGGCTCGTAAATGTCATCAACGGGGTTTTTAGCTTTTGGCAGGAGCACCGGGCCAGCAAGGCAACGGAAGCTTTGAAAAATATGCTGCCTTCTTATGCCCGGGTTATTCGTGACAATACGGAACAAAAAATTTTGGCCGAGGATTTAGTGGTTGGCGATTTGATGCTGCTTGAGGAAGGGGACAAAATTTCCGCGGATGCGCGTTTGGTCGATTGTAGTGATCTGCAAGTGAATCAATCCACGCTTACGGGAGAATCGAATCCTGTTCGTAAGATAAAAGAAGCTGTGCTTAGAGACGACTTAACACAAGCGGAAACCCCTAACCTGATTTTTGCGGGAACCACCGTTTCAGGCGGGAACGGCAAAGCGGTTGTTATGGAAATCGGGGCAGGAACAGAATTCGGGAAAATTGCTAATTTAACGCAAAATATGGGCGAAGAAACAAGCCCGCTGCAAAAAGAACTGGACCGCTTAACGAAACAAATTTCAATCATTGCCATCACTTTTGGGGTTGTTTTCCTGCTCGCCGCCATGCTGCTTGTAAAACAGACCTTTGCTTCATCGTTTATTTTTGCTTTAGGCATGATCGTCGCCTTCATTCCGGAGGGCTTACTGCCTACGGTGACCCTGGCGCTAGCCATGGCCGTGCAGCGGATGTCGAAACGCAATGCACTCGTTAAGAAGCTGTCTTCCGTTGAAGCACTTGGGAGCACATCTGTAATTTGTACGGATAAAACGGGGACCTTGACGCAAAACGAAATGACCGTGAATCACCTTTGGCTCGCAAAGCAGCAATATGAAGTCACCGGTGTCGGTTATGGACCGGAGGGAAGTATACTTCGTGAAGGCAAAACCGTTACGGCCAATGACAATTTGGACATCAAGCTGCTGCTGACGGCCGCTGCCTTATGCAGTAACGCCCGCATTTTACCCCCTAATGAACAATCTGCCCGTTACACCGTGCTTGGCGACCCAACGGAGGCTTGCCTTGGTGTCGTAGCGCAAAAAGCCGGTATCGATATGCAGCACCAAGCTGCCACAACACCCCGCTTAAGAGAATTGCCATTTGATTCCCGTCGTAAAAGAATGTCAACGATTCATCGACTTTTACAGCCTATAGAAGGAGCCCACAGTATTGCCTACATCAAGGGGGCTCCAAAGGAAGTTATGGAATTGAGCCGGTCCATTCGGATTAACGGTGAAGTCAAACCGCTGACGGATGAGCTGCGGAGAGAAATTATGGTTGCCAACGATGGCTATGCCAGAGACGGATTACGTGTCTTGGCCGTAGCCTACCGCCTGCTTCAGGAGGAAGACCGGCTGCCAGCAGCTATGAGCGCTTATACCCCTGAACTGATCGAACAAAATTTGGTTTTTGTCGGCTTAGTCGTCATGGCCGATCCACCTCGGCCGGAAGTGAAGGAAGCGGTATGCAAGTGCCGTCAGGCCGGGATACGAATCATTATGATTACCGGCGACTACGGCTTGACTGCAGAGAGTATTGCCAAGCGGATTGGTATCGTCACCGGACCAAAACCACGGGTTATATCCGGCGTGGAATTGGAAAAGCTCTCTGACGAGCAGCTCAAGCAATATTTGAAGGATGAAATCATATTTGCCCGGGTGGCGCCTGAACAGAAGCTGCGGATTGTTTCGAACCTACAGGAAATGGGCGAAATCGTGGCCGTAACCGGCGATGGCGTTAATGACGCTCCAGCCCTGAAAAAGGCGGATATCGGCGTGGCGATGGGTATCGCCGGAACCGATGTCGCCAAAGAGTCCGCTGACATGATCCTCACGGACGACAACTTTGCCTCGATCGTACATGCCATTGAAGAAGGGCGTGCCGTTTATAGCAATATCCGCAAATTTTTGCTGTACATCCTTAATTCGAACATGCCGGAGGCTGTACCTTCTGCGTTGTTCTTGTTTTCACGAGGGGCTATCCCTTTGCCGTTGACCGTGATGCAGATTTTAAGTATCGATCTGGGCACGGATATGCTGCCTGCACTGGGGTTAGGGACGGAAAAACCGGAGAAGGACATTATGAACAGGCCGCCGCGCAATCCTAAGGAGACATTGCTGAACAAGAAATTGTTGATCAAAGCGTTTCTGTGGTATGGCTTACTGGGGTCCATCACTTCGGCGGTTTCCTATTTCTTTGTCAATGTACAAAATGGGTGGCCTCGTGTGCCGCTGGCTGATGGATCAGACCCGATCTACATCAAGGCGACCACCATGGCGCTCGCCGCCATCGTATTCAGCCAAATCGGAGCTGTGTTTAATTGCCGTACCGAAAGACAATCCGTCTTTAAGGTAGGGCTGCTTAGCAATCACCAAATCAATTTTGGCATTGCTTTTGAAATTGCTTTAATCGTGATTCTGGTTTATTGTGCACCGCTGCAAGCTGTTTTCCATACGGGAGCGCTGGATGTATCCGATTGGTTATTCCTGTGTATTTGGCCACCGGTCGTTCTGCTTCTGGAAGAGGCAAGAAAAGCATGGGCTAGAAAAAAATCTTTAGAATCATGAAGAAAACAAGGTGAGAGGAATGAAAATCATTGTAGTGGGCTGCGGGAGAATGGGGACGGGACTATCCCTAAATCTCGCAAAGAAGGGACATCACATCACGGTGATTGACTCCAACCCTGAGGCATTTGAAACCTTGGGCGTACATTTTACGGGTGACAAGATTGCCGGCAATGGCTTCGACCGGGAGGTGCTTACCGAGGCCAAAATCGATCAGGTGGATGCAGTAGTATGCTGCACCAAAAGCGATGAAGCGAATGCCGTCATAGCAAGGGTAGCTCGGAATGTATACCACGTTCCTTGTGTAATCGCTCGGCTGTATGACCCGCTCAAGGCGGATATTTACCAGCGGCTCGGTATCCAAACGATCTCGACCACATCTTGGGGGATTGAAAAGGCGGCGGAAATCATTACGTATAACCAATTTGACAGTGTATTCCGGATCGGTAACGGTGATGTCGATTTGCTGCGTATCGAGGTTCCCTCCGGTTTAGTAGGGCATACCGTTGATGATGTCACGGCGCTGGGCGAGATTCAGGTTGTCTCTATCAGTCGCGCAAACCGAACTTTTATTCCTACCCTAGGCACAATTCTCGAAGAAGGAGACATTCTATATATTTCCACTATCGCATCAGCAACTAAAAAACTAAAATCCATGCTGGCTTTAGCATAGAAAAGGGGGAATAGAAGGTGAAAATCATCATTATTGGTGGAGGTCAAGTGGGAGCCTATCTTTCTTCTTTGCTATGTTCGAATGGTCATGATTTACGGATTATTGAACATCGGAAGGCGGTCTATGACAGTCTGCTAAAGCAATTGCCGGCTGAGTTGGTCTTGTTCGGAAACGGCTCAGATCCCGCCATCTTGGAGAAAGCGGGGATTACCTCAGCCGATGTGGTGGCAGCGGTTACGGATGCGGATGAGATCAACCTTGTTGTCTCGACACTTGCCAAGATGGAATTTGGCGTTCCACGGGTGGTTGCCCTCGTCAACAATCCGAACAATTCTTGGCTGTACAATAGTGGAATGGGCGTCGACGTAGGAGTGAATCAGGCGGAAGTTATGGCCCATATCGTGGTTGAGGAAATGAGCTTAAACGATATGTTTACCATTCTAAAGCTCAGCCGCGGGAACTACTCGATTATTCAAATGCAGGTTCACCAAAATGCCAAAGCTGTCGCTCGGTGTCTGAAGGAGCTGCCTCTTTCCAGAGATATGCTGCTGATCGCAATTATGCGCGGAGAAGCTCTTATTATTCCGAAAGGAGATACCCCCATTTTGGCGGGCGATGAAATACTGGCTTTGGCGGATGAGGCGGGACGCTGCACGCTGGAGGAAATATTAAGCGAACCGCGGAACGTCTAGGCACCTACACTAAGTACGATGGTAACGATGGACTGAAGCGGGGGAGACCTCGCTTTCTTTTTTTTGCGGGAGTTGGAAATTAAGAACTTAAAATGAGTATAATGAAGGAAAATGCAGCCTAATAAAGGAGTTTGACGAATGTTATTGAAATCCAGCTTGGAGCAGGAGTCCTGTGCGGTTAGGGAGTACTTGGAATGTGTCCGCGACCTGATTGATCATGAATTGGTCCGATCGATGAAGGAGTACATTCAGCATAGTGATATTGACTGCTTCGAGCACAGCCTTTATGTGTCGTTCAGCAGCTTCCGTTTGTGCAAATGGCTTGGCTTTGACTACCGTTCGGCGGCTCGAGGGGGACTGCTTCACGACTTTTTTCTGTACGACTGGCATCAAAGCAAGCCTTATGAAGGCTGGCACGGTATCATGCACCCTCGAATCGCATTGGAAAACGGGAACCGGCATTTTCATTTGAATAAGCGGGAACAGGATGTCATTCGCAAGCATATGTGGCCATTGACCTTAACGCCTCCAAGATATAAAGAAGCCTGGATAGTCATGTTAGTAGACAAATATTGCGCGCTTATGGAAATTTTCAAGTTTGGGAAGAGAAGAAGCTTGCGCCGCATTCAAAGCCTGATCGCCTAAAATATGTTTGATGTCACTGCATTACGTAGGGTGACCCTCTAAAATAGGAGTGTCATTCTGTGCGAATGGAGTAGTGATGGTTTATGCTGATAGTTGAGTGGTTTTTGTGGCTTGTGGCCTACAGTTTTATCGGCTGGGTGTACGAATCTACCCTATGCTCTATTACAGGAAAAAGATTGGTCAATCGTGGATTTCTCAATGGTCCCTTGTGTCCTGTATACGGCTTTGGAGCCCTGGTCACGCTTCTGTTCCTCGATCAGAGGGTAGATAACATTGTACTGCTGTTCATCGCAGGGATGTTCTTGACTTGCACCGTAGAATATATCACTGCTGTGCTGCTGGAAAAGCTGTTTCACGCCAAATGGTGGGATTATTCATACATGCGGTTCAACATCCAAGGGCGAGTCAGTCTACTGGGGGCTATCGTTTTCGGGCTGTTGGCCGTGCTGCTTATCAAGGTCGTTCATCCGTTTGTTGGAGGGCTGATCAGCAGACTGCCAAGTGCGGTTCAAATCGGCATGTCCATGATTTTATTTGTCATAATAATGATTGATTTATATATTACTGTGCGGCATATTCTGGAGCTGAACGGCAGGCTCCGGGAAATTCAATTGGCGATCAACGGTTATTTAGGACAATATGCTAAACGGGCGGAAGAACTGAAAAAATCGCTCATGGATAACTTTGAAGAAAGTAAATTTTACAGTGAGCATGTCAAAACTTTGTTTCATCAAAATCGGTTTCAGAATCGGCGGATCTTAAGAGCGTTTCCTAAATTAAGATCGATCAAGTATGACGATGCCTGGCAAAAGCTCAAAGATACGCTGCTGCGTGCAAACGATAAGGATTAAAGGCGAGCTGACAGATTTATCTGTCAGCTTTTTCGTTGTTACAACGCCGCCTTTTAGAGGGCTAAAAAATATTTCAACCTGTACGACTTTTTTACTAAATGTGTGTCGAAAATTGAAGAATTGTGTTGTTTTTAGTGTTATTATAGGGCTAATTGGAAAAAGAAAAATTGGGGGAAAGTGGAGAATAAAGAGGAAGAAGGGGAAAAAGGAAGAGGGTAAATGAGGAAGTAGGAACTAGGAATTTTTTTATACTTCAACAATGTGAAAAATAATACAAAGGTGGCGTTTTAAAATGCTAAGGTCATTAACAGGAAGAATTTTAGCGATCATTATCGTGTTGATTACAGTATGCGCCGTTTCATTTACGGTAGTCTCTTATTATGAGATTCAAAAATCGGTAACCCGCCAAATGAAAAGCGATGGAACAACTCTCGTTACAAATATAAAGCGAGATATCATCAAGGATAAAATATCGAATCCGGCGGATTTGCAAAAGATCTTCCAAACGATTAAGCAAGAAAGCGAAGGAAATATCACTTATATATCACTTTCCGATGTAAACTCCAAAGTTATCGTTTCGGACAACTGTGTAGCGCAGCAGAATGGGAGCGGCAGTAGTACGGACGCCACAGCCTCCGCCTCGAAGTCAAAGGGGGGCGATGTATCCGATGTGGTCCAAAAGCAGCAGACGAAAGGCAGCATTTTAAAAACGTCTACCGGCGAAAAGGTGTATAACATATCTACAGACTTTACATACAACAAGGAGCTAACTGGGGCCTTAAACGTAGGAATTTCTCTTAAAAGCATGTACAGCGAAGTCCAGCAGTCTCTAATTCAAACAATCGTCATTTCGCTAATCATCTTGGTTTTTGCCGTCGGCATCGGAATTTTCATGGCTGGAAGAATGACCAAGCCGCTGTCTCACATGTCAGAACGGATCAAAGCTTTTGCCAAGGGGGATTTTACCGCCGAGTTTATACATCATAGAAAAGATGAGATCGGAGCGATGTCGGCCGACTTAAGTCATATGCAGCAGACCTTGGGAGGAATGGTGAATCATATAAAGAGCAACGCCAATCAGGTATCCACGAGCTCTCAAAAGCTAGCAACAATGATTAATGAAACGTCATGCTCGGCGGAAGAAATTTCCAAGGCGACGGATGCCGTGGCCGCAGGGGCCAGTGATCTGGCTAACAATTCACAGGAAGGTTTGGAGAAACTAAATCGACTGGCTGGTGAAATTGTGAGGTTGTCAGAGCGTGCCGATCGGATGAAAGAAAGCATCGAACAGACGCGGAATGCCAATCACACCAGCTTATCCAGTATGAAGAATTTACAGCAGGCAATTAGCGATAATGCTGAGGTTACATCGAAAATCAAAGAACAAGTTAAGGATCTTAGCACGAAGTCCGAAGCGATCACACAGATTACTACTGTCATTAACGCCATTGCTACCCAAACAAATCTACTGGCTCTAAACGCCATGATTGAAAGCGCACGGGCAGGAGAGCAAGGAAGAGGATTCGCTGTCGTGGCGGAGGAAATTAGAAAATTGTCCGAGCAAACGACAGATTCCATCCAAGGTATTGAACAAATTGTACAGGAAGTAAGCTGTGCCATCGAGAAAACACAGGGCTATATGGAGCAAGGTACGGAGGTTATAGCCAGAACGACTGCTGTGTCCAAGGAAACGGGCAAAGCCTTTGAGATGATTGACCAAAGTGTAGGACATATTATTTCTGAAATTCACGAAATGGTAGAAGGTGTGAATCAGGTCAACCATGACAAGAATGAAGTGATCGGTACGATTGACAGTATTTCGTCGATAGCCCAAGAAACTACGGCATCTACTGAAGAAATTTCGGCATCGATTGAACAACAGCTGGCCAGTATGAAAGAGGTATCTCAATTTGCGGACGAGCTAAAATCGATTGCATCCGAGCTTCACCGATTAATCGGTCAGTTTAAATTGAGTCAGGGGGAAGTAGCATAGTCTCTGAAAACTTGCGTGCCGTTCATCCATCCGTTAAACTTGAATGTGGAAAAGTTATTATTTTCACATAAAAAATGGAATCGATGAAGGAAGAGAACTATGACATTGAAGAAGCGGGAACAGCAATCGCTGCTTACCAAGGAGAAGATACTTCGCAACTCTATTGAGCTGATTTCTACCTATGGCTACAACGACGTAACCGTCTCGCAAATCTGCAAGGTAAGTCAGGTCGCCAAAGGCTCCTTCTATACGCATTTCAGCTCCAAAAGCGATATAGCGATTGAAATTTTGAAGGATATTAACGTGCAGTTGTTCAGCGACTTAAACGTGAAACCAGATGAACCGGCCGAGCAGCAGCTTCGAATTTATGCGGAGCATTATTTTAAAACGGTATTGCATTGCGGCCCTGCCATGTCGAGAGAAATTTTCAGAATTATTTATACTGTACAGTTCACAAGTAAACAGGTGCATTCTGATTTGCATAACAGCTACATTGAGGATTGCATCCGGCTCGGTCAGGAGCAAGGGACGTTTCGGTCTGATCTGGACGCCGGGAAAATCGGCTTTTACTGGTCTGACGGTAATTTAGGGCTGGTGCGATTATGGATTAACGATGTGGAGAACTACGATTTAATGAAAGAGGGGATGGAGTTCTTTGACTTCATTCTTAGGGCGCTTCGGTAATTAGTAATTGTAAAAGGCGTGCTATCACAGGTAGCACGCCTTTTAGCTACATATCTATGCTGCTGTAGAAATTATTCATTACTCCACCATTCCTCACTATGGGGCAAATATCCCAAGCAGCCATTGGTGTATCCGTTTAGAAAAAGGTAAGGCGAGTGTGCTCGTTCTGATGCCTCAAGAGCAATCTCGCAGAAAATTTCATCTGGCACCCCACACAAGCAACCGTTGTTCAAAAGAAAAAAAATGAATTACTCCTTCTTGAACCTGTACCGGCTCTAACTCAAGTATGCAAAATTCAGGCAAAAAAAAGCAGCGATATCTCATTTCTAAGATATCGCCACAAATATTGAGTCCTTATTTTGCGGCAGACGCGTTCTCACCGGCAATCCGTCCGGAGTTCATCGCGAAAGCCATCGTTATGCCTTCCACATCTGGATAAGTATTGTCGTACATTCCGCCGGCGTCGTTGCCGACAGCGTACAGTCCAGGAACCACTTTTCCTTCAGGAGTAATGGCTTGAAGGTCTTCATTGACGCGTACACCACCGATGGAACCGTAAGTGGAGCCGCTGACGCGGATCGCGTAGAATGGTCCCTTTTCCACCTTAAATTGCAGGTAAGCCATATCTTTGTAATATTGGGTATCTAACTTAGTTTCTACCGCTTGATTGTATTTATCTACCGATTTTTTCAGCTTCGCGGCATTCATTCCGGTAACGTCAGCCAGATCATCCAGCGTTTTACCGGTTTTGACGACGCCGGATTTAGCGAAGATTTCGAGGTCCGCTTGCAGATCTTTGATCGGAGCGGTTTTCAGTTGGTTCACATCGTACCGCCCTTTTGAGAACAAGCCGGCTCCATTCACTTGGTATGCGCCAGGCAGGTTGGTGCCTTCTTTGGTCAGCTTATCGACAGTCGCTTGGTCGAGTATGGAGTAATATTCACCGCCTACAGAGTAAGCAGCATTCCCCCACAGTACGTTATCGTAAACGACGCCTTCATCGACGAACCGGGTTCCTTCCTTGTTCACCCAGAACAGCGGAAGATCTTTTACCTTAAAGGTTGGACGTCCGTTGTAATTATCAAAGATTCCTTTGGATCCCGAAAGGTCACCAAGGTGGATTTGGATGACGCCGCTTCCGATTTCGTCAGCACCGGCAGCCCAACCCATTTTAACGCCTTCTCCTTTGTTGCCCCAACCGAAATAGTTGTAGTAGTTGACGCCCGTTTTTTGCTTGAACATTTCTTCATTTCCACCAAAGCCGCCGCAGGCCAGAATCACATTTTTGGCGTTTACGGTCAGTGTGCTTCCGTCTTCTCTCGTCGCCTTGACACCGGTCACGCGTCCGGTGCTGTCCTGAACCAGGGATTGGCCGGTTGTGTTAAAGTAAACTTTAACCCCGAGCTCCTTTTGCATCCGGGCATGCAGCTTTGCGAAGTCTTCCTTGGAGTTGGTCCACAGATGGTAAGTCTTTGGCGAATTCAAGTGTATCTTTTGGTTGACGCCAAGGCTAAGCTTGAGGCCGATGCCGTTATTGCGGAGCCAATCGATCGTGCTTCCCGATTTTTCCAGAATCGCTTTTAACAGCGCGGCATTGCTGCGGTAATGGTTGTATTTTTCCAAGTAGTTGAAGAGGTATTCCGTCGTGACGGTTTCGCCTGCTTCCTTCTGGAGGGAGGTTTCCGTACCGGCAATTCCCATCGCGTAATTAAGCAATCCGCCCATTGCGGATGTTTTCTCTATAACGACGACTTTGGCGCCGCCTTGTGCGGCTGCCAGTGCTGCGGCTGTACCGGATGTACCGCCACCAACGACAACGACATCTGCTGATGCGGTTTCATCTTGCCCTTTCGTTGTTACCTTTTGCAGGTCGGAAGGCTTCAAGCCTGTCTGTGCCAAAGCGGCTTTGGCTGCAGCAATGACAGCGGCTGAAGTATGGGATGCACCGGCAACGGCATCCGGCTCAACGTCCTGCTTGGCAAGAATTTGCTCTTGAAGTTTTTTGGCGGCAGCGCCCCCAACTCCCGGTGTTTCTTTGTCAGCCTGGATGACGACGTTCGTGATTTTGCTGCCATCCACCGTCAGAGTTACTTTGACATCTCCCCCAAAGCCTTTTTCCGTGGCGGTACCCGTTTTAGTGCTTGACGCTTGGGCCAAATCATCAGATTTAGCGTACGTCGTTGCTGCGTAGCCTCCGATTTGGGCGCCTCCAAGAATAAGCGAAGCACCGAGGAGGCCTACAGTAAGCGGTCTCAAGAATGATTTCATAGCCTAAAACTCCTCTTCTTAATTTTAACCGAGTTCATCGACCAAAGTCACTGACCGCGGTCAATTATATAGTAAACCTTTTCACATGCGATATGAGTGAATAAATTCACAAATTCAAAAAAATAGTTACGCCTTATAATAGAAGAGCAGCAAGACGGTTGTACAAAAAGTGTATCAGCCTCATGCCTGCGATTTTATATTGGAAAGGTACAGGTGAACGGGAATGGAATCTACAGTGAAAAATCCGCGGCTTGGAGTTGGTGCCGTCATTTTAAACGATAACCACGAAATTTTGTTGGTGCTGCGAAACAGGGAGCCTGAAAAGGACACATGGAGCATTCCGGGCGGGAAAATTGAACTTTATGAAACGTTGGAAGAGGGCGTCGTTCGCGAAATTAAGGAGGAAGTGAACCTGGAGGTTGAAGTAAAAGAGTTGCTCTGTCTAGCGCAAACGATTCGGCCCGAGAATGCGGAGCATTGGGTGTCGGCAATTTATGAAGTTTCTATTAGAGGCGGAGAGCTTCGCAACATGGAGGAGGGGGGTGCCATCGGGGCGGTACAATGGTTTCCGCTTGACCGGCTTCCGGTGAACCTTGCGTGTTTTACGGTACCGGCGATTGAGAAGCTGGCGTTAAGAGAGTAATTTTTTAAACAATAAATAAGTAAATTGGCGAGATGGTAAGCATTTTTGGACGGATTTGCGACTTGCGTTAATCATGATAATCGTATTACTGTTATCCCAAAAGAAATATTTCGAGGGTGATTCAAGGGACCAACGAGCGGAAGAGGAAAAGAACGGGCTCAGCATTGTCCATTCAACTTACCATGGTTTTACCGATCATAAATCTTGTAGGGGTATATTTGTCTAGTTTCTTAAATAAGCATGTATTTAAAAATGAGCTGGTAACAGCTGCTTTTTTCTTCGGGGTTACCGTTTTGGCGATTTTGACGCTGATTTACTTTGGCCATGCCAGCATCGTTTTATCGCTAATTGTTTTAGGCGTCATTACCTCGGCGATGCTCGGCGTGAACACCATGCTGATCAGTCTGATTCCTCATTATTTTAATAAAACCGGCAAAGTTTCTACGGTATCAGGCATGTTAAACTCTACCACCTATATAGGCAGCGCGGCATCAAGTTACGGAATTGGGGCTGTGGCACAGCATTTCGGTTGGGGGTTTACCCGGATCTCCTGGGGTGTGCTTGCTTTTTTGGGAGCAGGGATATGCCTATTTGCCAGCAGGAAGTGGCAGCAATTTTCGAAAAGCAGGTAAGCTACAAGACCAAATAAGGGAGGGTATTGTATGAACATTCAGTATTTAGGAACCGCCGCGTATGAGGGGTGGCCGGCGCTATTTTGCAAATGCGAAGCGTGTGAAGAGGCCAGAATGGCCGGGGGAAGGAATATTCGGACTCGATCCCAAGCGGTCATTGACGGTACATTGCTCATCGATATGCCGCCTGATACATACTACCATGCATTAACCTACAATATCGACTTATCGGCGATCGGCCATCTGCTGATAACCCACTCCCACGAGGATCATTTCTATCCGTCCGATATGATCGCGAAGGCGGAGCCGTATGCTTTTGACGGGAGTGCACCTTCCTTGCAGGTATACGGAAACGAGGCGATTGTTAAAATGCTGGAGCAAGCGCTGGATAGCAGCGGACTTGACGACGTACGGAAGTTCATTACCCCGGTGTACCTTAAGCCTTTTGTTCCAGTAGAGATTGGTGAATATGTGGTGACACCTTTGCTGGCCGATCATATGCCTCAGGAAAAATGCTATATCTATATCATTGAAAAAGACGGAAAACGTCTGCTGTACGGGCATGATACCGGCGTATTTCCGGAGGCCACGTTCGAGTATATCAAAGGTCGTCGATTTGACTTGGTCAGCCTGGACTGCACCTTTGGGCCAACGCTGTGGGAGCACGGAGGACATATGGGATTACCGAACAATTTGGCGGTAAAGCAGCGCATGGAGCAAATGGGGAGCGCGGATGGGCAGACTCAATTCGTGATTAATCATTTTTCCCATAACAGCAAAGTCATTCACGATCAGCTTGTGCCTCATGCGGAGAAGCATGGTATTATCACCGCCTACGATGGGATGATGCTTTGCGTTTAACTGCCACAAACAAAAACTAGTTGCACATCAAAGGACCTGGCGATGATTTTTCGCCAGGTTTTTCTTTTTGCTCAGCAAGTATATTTGATAGGTTTGATAATACCGTTTCTTTAAAACTATCCTGTCTCCCTTTCCCCAAGCTTCCTCCTTCCTTGTTATATGAATGTAAAAAAAGACTCTTCCTTTTTTAAAAAAATCATGATTTTTGTAAATCCAATTGGAATTAATTGAGAGCCCAAAAATAAATATAATATGTCAGCTTGGTTCACGGCTGAAACAAAATAGAGTGAAGGAGATGGGAGTTTGAGTAGTGGAAGTAGGAAAATCATCGCCGGTTTATTAAGCTTCTTGTTAGCCTTTACGTTGCTTCTTCCTGCTGCGGGGGCTAATGATAATGCCACGCAGGAAAGCGGCGGTGCCAAAAGCATTGTTTCCAGGCTCGATCAGCAGGTTTTATCGGCCAAGACGCTGGAAACGGCGGGGGAAATCGATGTACAAAGCAAGCATCATGCTGCAGGGTCAAACTCGTCAAAAAGCCCCCTGACCAGCGAAAAGCCATTTACCATGGAACCTCAGGAATCCTCTCTATCATCAGAAAGTACACCGCAGAGCTATGTTCCTCTCTCCGACAGTACTGAGTCTATATCCGTCATTGTAGAGCTTGAGAAAGAGCCCGTAAAAGTATTTGAGGCAAACGAAAGCAAAAAGCGGAGCATAAATTCTATCACTTCGCATAAGCAGAGCTTAAAACTGGAGCAGCAATCGTTCAAACAGCAGGCGACAAGCAAGCTGGGGGTAAAAATCAGCCGCGAATATTCCGAAATTTTCAACGGATATTCCTTAACTATTGCGGCGGACCGTGTGAACGACTTGCTGCAGCTTCCCGGCGTCAAGGCCGTATATCCGAACAGCACGGTCTATGCGACTGCGGATTCGCAGGCGTCCGACACGCCTGAAGATAGCGTCCCGTTTATCGGCAGCCGGGATTTGTGGAATAAAGGGATCAAAGGGCAAGGCATTAAAGTCGGGGTTATTGATACCGGCGTCGCCAAGGATCATCCTGATCTGGCAGGGGCGATTCCATCCGGTGACTGGGGTTATGACTTCGTAAACGATGATTCCGAGCCCTATGAAACGACGAAGGAAGATTACTATAAAGCGAAAGAGAAAGACCCGACACTGCCGGAGGTCAATGATAAAGGGAAACCTTACTGGACCTCACATGGTAGCCATGTATCCGGCATCGTGGGAGGACGCAGCGTCGGTGCAGCCGGTCAGCCCGGGGTTGTAGGCGTAGCACCGGAAACGGAAATTCACGCTTACAAAGTGCTTGGTCCATATGGAAGCGGCTCGACGGAAGACGTGATCGCAGGCATTGAAAAGGCGGTCACGGACGGCATGGATGTGATTAACCTTTCGCTCGGTTCCGAAGGCAACAATCAGCAATCGGCCGACTCCGTTGCGGTGAACAATGCTGTGAAAGCAGGAGTGATCGCATCCGTATCGAGCGGCAATTCGGGCCCTGCCGAAGCGACGGTGGGCGATCCGGGAACCTCCGAGCTGGCCATTACGGTCGGCGCTTCCAAGCCGCCATTAGTCACGCCTATCATGAAGGTAACTGAAATGGACGGCGAGCAATTTTATACGGACTCTTTTGATAAATCGACGGGAATTGAGACGTTAACGGATTCCTACCCGCTGGTGGATGTCGGTTTAGGGAAGCCGGCCGACTATGCGGGCAAGGACCTCACTGGAAAAATTGCATTCATCAAGCGCGGGGAAATCTCTTTTGCGGATAAAGCGAAAAATGTGATGGCTTCAGGCGCTGCAGGCGCCATTGTATACAACAACGCTCCCGAAGCTTTGGAAAGCGGGACGTTAGGTGACGCCGTAGTGACGATTCCAATCTATGCCCTTTCCGGCGTCTATGGGGAAAAGATCAAGGCTGCGCTAAGCCAGAAGCCGCTGTCTGTAACATTCAGCAAAACGATCGAGCAGGACATTATGGGAGCCTTCAGCTCGCGTGGACCGGCTAAGCCCGCCTATGACATTAAACCGGATATTTCTGCGCCGGGGATCAGTATTCGTTCGAGTGTACCTGAGTATGAAGGCTGGTATAAAGCTCAGAACGGTACGAGTATGGCTGCCCCGCACGTAGCGGGAGCTGTCGCATTGCTGAAACAGTATTATCCCGAGCTTGAACCGTACGAAATTAAAGCCTTGTTGATGAACAATGCGAAAAAGCTGGTGGATCGGAACGGCAATCGCTATACCCACATGGATCAAGGGGCTGGCCGGATTGCACTGGATCAAGTGATTCAAGCAAAAGCGATCGCGATGACTGAGGACACGACGAGTGCGGTGAATGGAAACATGCCGACGCCTTATTTTACGGGCAGCCTTTCGTTCGGATATGTCAGTATCGGCTCGTCCGCACAGCGTCAAGTTGTCGTGAAGGGTATCGATGGGCAGGCATCGAAATACAGCGTTACTACCAAATGGTTTGGCGAGACGCCGCTTGAACTGTCCGTCTCGAAAAATGAAGTATTAGTTGGTGCTAAGGGACAGGATTCGTTTACCGTTACCGTAAACGTTCCGGCACAAGCAGCGGGGCAGCGGTATGAAGGGGAGCTTATCCTTACCGAGACAGGATCCGGTCATGTCTTGAGCATGCCGATTTCGGTGTATGCCGGGGAGGCCCCGCATGTAGACATCGTAACGGATTTGCAGGTTAAGCCTAATGCATTTTCGCCCAACGGGGACGGCTCTTCCGACACGTCCGACATTACTTTTAAAATCAATGAATACACGAACTATTTCTCGCTCGATGTCTATTCTTTAGGTGGAAAATGGTTAGGATCAATCATGGAGGAAATAGATGGGGTTAAAGCAGGAAGTTATATAATACGAGGCTGGAAAGTTTCGGGGCTTCCTGACGGTGGTTATCTGCTGGTTCCATGGGTAGGAAATAGTCCAGTTGATTCCGTACCTATTGAAAATCAGCTCACCAAGTTCATTATAGATACGGAAGCCCCGGTTTCGCAGCTCAGCAACCCGGCCGTTTCCGTAGCCTATGGCCAAGGGACGATTTCCGGGCAGGTCACCAAGGATACGCTAATCGATTTACTCGTGTCGGAAAAGGGCCTAAGAATTAGCGATGTGATTGGTGTTGCCGCATTGGTCGATGCGAATGGCGACGGGAATCAGGAACAGGTTGACGGGACTATTGACGATACCGGACATTTCACCATCAACGTGCCGGTTGCTCCAGGGGATAACACCTATGAGGTGTATGTCTACGATCTGGCGGGGAATGGTTTGCTCACCCCGGCTCATACCGTAAATTACAAATATACGATAAGCAGCTATGTTGCTCCTTCCGTGAAGCCGGACAAAGTACGTCCGAATCAACCGTTTACGGTCGATGCAGCTTTCTCTGTAACAGATGAGGTATACTCGGCTAAATTCGACTTGCTGTACAGCAAAAAACTCGGGAATGCCTCCGTCACGCCGAGCCCAGAGCTCAGCAAGCATCAAGCAGAGGGAGCGCCGGGTAAGCCGCTCACCGTTACGGAAACCGTATATGAGCAAACGGCAGATATGACGCGGCACTCGTACTTTATAAGCCTGAACGATACGGCAGGCTACAAGGGCAGCGGCTCTCTGGCTACCTTCTCCTTTGCCGGGGCACCGATGGGCCAGTATTCTTTTGAAATTGCGAATTTAGTGCTGCTTGGAAGAGACGGGCATGAGGTTCCAGTGGATTTGAAGCCGAGCGTTCAGGTTGATGTTCGCGAGCAACCCGTGCTGCGCGCTGAGCCGAAAGCTTTATCGTTGCTGGAAGGCGCCAGCGGGAAATTGACCGTAAGCTACACCGGAGAGGATGGATCGAAATCCGACGTTACGGATGCGGTTTACTATACAGTGAAAAATCCACAAATTGCGACGGTGTTGAAAGGTGTAGTCACTGGTAAGGGGGCCGGTAGCACCTCGGTCGAGATCACCTATAAAAACCTTACGGAAACCGTGAATGTGACGGTAACGAAAGCAGTGACTCCACCAGGTGGAGGCGGTGGCGGAAGCAGCAGTGGCGGTAGCTCATCGACCCCGACTCCAAAGGTGACGACCCCACTGTCAAGCGGAGCTGTGAAGACGGAAATCAAGAAAAATGAGCCGACGGTTGTTACTTTGCCAAACGGCTTTACGTTAACGATTCCAGCAGGTGCGATCAGTCCGGCAGAGGCCGTCTATGTGCAGGTCACGCCAGCCAGCGAAGCCGAAGCGAAAATGTTAGTTTCGAGCTTGAAGCTCGGGCTGCCTAATAAGACGTTTGGCACCTATTATGATATCGCCGTGCTGGATAAAGCCGGCAAGGTAATAGAAAATGCTTCGTTAAGCCAGCCAGGCACCGCTTCCATTCCTTTGGAGGCTTTGGCTGCAGGGCAAACGAACGGGGAAAAGATCAGCTTGTTTAAAGTTGGAACGGGCGAGAAGCTGACTCAGCATATCGGACGATTGGTTGCAAACAAGGTTATAGCCCAAGTCAACAGCTTTAGCCGATATATGTACATGGCTAAGGACATCTCGTTCTCCGATGTGACGAAGGCGAATTTCCCGTGGGCCGTGAATCAAATCGAAGTGCTGGCGTCTAAAGACATTATCACCGGGACCGATGCCAACTTGTTCGCGCCGAATACCCAAGTGACCCGGGCCGAGTTCATTTCCCTGCTGGTCTGGACGCTGGAGCTGAAGGCCGATAAGAGCGAAACGGCCAAGGTGAAATTCAGCGATGTTCCGGCGGGAAGCTGGTACGAGGAAGCGGTTCAAATCGCTGCGGCAAAAGGGCTGATCGGCGGCTACGAGGGCGGCAAGTTTGCGCCGAATAAGCCGATTACCCGCGCCGAAATGGCGGTCGTGCTGTCCAAAGCGCTGAGCGCTTCGGGCGGATCGCAAGCGGCTACGACTACGGCTGCCAGCTTTGCCGACCAGTCTCAAATCCCGGCCTGGGCGAAGGAAGCTATCGCCAAAGTGACGGGACTCGGTACGATGCAGGGCCGGGCGGATAACCGGTTCGACCCGCACGAGGTTACAACCCGGGCAGAAGCGGCTGTCGTCATGTATCGTATTTTTAAAGGAACGCAAAAATAGATCTTTAGTTTTTAAAGCAGCTGTCGGTGGTGGTTTTGCCGACAGTTGCTTTTTTGCATGTTCGCCTCGCGAAGGGGTGGTCGTAAATAAGCTTTTCCTTCATATACATGGGGGGAAGGAGCGTGAAAACGGATGGACAAAAAAGTGAAGCGATACTATCAACTGAAGCAGCAGCAAAAGGAGACGGAGCAGGAGCTTGCGGTGCTGCGCGAAGAAATTCTTAGCCATTGTGGCGCCTTAGGAGTAACCGAGCTTGAAATCGGCAGCTACCGGGTGCGAGCGATCCGCCAGGAACGTAAGGAATATGACGATCAGCTCCTCTATGAGGCACTGCCTGAGCCGGGCCTATGGCGGTTAGCCTCCAGAGCAGATACCGGCAAGGTCGCCGGTCTGATCAAGCTTGGCGTCCTCTCTGAGGAAATGGTCAAGGAAGCCGTATCGGTTAAGCCAATTACCTTGCTGCAGATCGAAAGAAAGTAGAGGGATGCTTTGGGCTGGTCGCTAAAACACCACTATCCCTGCACAGGCGGATAGGAGGATCACAAGCAATGGATGCACTTTATATTTGACGATCGATAGAAAAGCTGCGGCGGCGATCACAAGGGTAATGAGCGTTGTCCAATTGAAAATGTTGCCCGAGGGGCTGGGAAAGCCAAAATGGATGGCCGCATAAACAATAAGTCCGGTAACTACCGGCCGTAAACCATAGAAAGAGGATTTAACCCAGAAGTTCGTATGGATCCGGTAAAAAAACGCGGCGATCAAAATGACCACTATGAGGGAAGGAAGCACAATCCCGCTCGTTGCGACAATAGCACCCGGCCAGCCGGCAATATGAAAACCGATGAGAGTGGCGCTGTTAGTAGCGATTGACCCGGGGGATATGCTGGACAAGGCAACAATATGTTGAAATTCCTCCGCTGGGAGCCAGCCGTGGCTGTTCACTTCATACTGAATCATGGAGATGACGGCATACCCACCCCCGAAGGACAGGAAGCCGATCTTAAGAAATGAGAAAAACAACTGCCATAGCAACACGTTTCCACCTCTAAATGTAATATTCAATGATGCCCGCATTGGAATTGTCTGCGGGTTGTTCTTTTTCCGTCACAATTTTCAACCCCAACCACTTCTTGACCCGCACGATGATAATCCCTAGGACAAGACCGATCAGTATCAAAAAAATCGGATTCCAGCCCGTGAGCAGCAATACGGCGAGTGAACCGACAGCTACAGCGACGGTGGAACGGTCGAATAAGGCGCTTTTGCCCATTTTATAAGCCGCGACAGCAATTAACCCGATGACAGCGCCGTGGATTCCCTTGAGAGCCGCTTGAATTTTTGGTTCGCTTTGCAGATGTGTATAAGCAAGACTTAATCCGAATAGCAGCAAAAAGGTAGGCAGCGTAATGCCTAGGACTGCAATGATGGCACCGGGGATTTTTCCCAATCGATAACCGATGAATGCCGAGGCGTTGACTCCCACACCACCAGGAGCGGATCCGGATATGGATAGCAGATCACTTACTTCATGCTCATCCATCCATCGCCGCTTCTCCACGACTTCACGTTCGATGACCGCCATCATCGCATACCCGCCTCCAAAGGTAGAGGGGCCGATTTTGAAAAATACCCAAAACAAATTCCATAGCAGAATCATTTTATTTTTAAGTCCGTTTTCCATCTCATTCTCTCCCTGAGCGATGCAGTGTTACGGATTAAGTATAGCATCTTTTTTTCAAAATGAAATTAACTTAACCGTAGAACATCGTTAAACTTGTCAGTAAAGGTGATGAAGAGGGTGATTACTTTAGAATATATAGGGGAAATGGCGCTGTTTATTCCATATAGAAAAAAAGTAATGCTGGTCAATTGCAGTACAAATCGCTATAATGAAAACGAATATCCGATAAGAATAATGTGATATAAATGGGGCGATCCGATGAATAAGCCTGGTATAGCCGTATTTACAACCAAAAAAGCGATTTATGAGCGAGTCGCCCGTCAATCCGGCAGCATTTCCAAAGCAAAGCTGATGGAAGAGTTTATGCTGACGAGCAGCAGTTTGACAAGGCTATTGGAAGAGTTAACGAATGAGGGCTGGATTCGGGAGGCTGGCCTGGGGCCATCCACCGGCGGAAGAAAACCGTATCTGTACCAGGTTAATCCGCTGCACCGGGTTATTTTTGGGCTGGAGATTTCTCGCTTGTATTCTGCACTGGGCTTATACGATATGGAGTTGAATCCTTTGGCGTTCTGCAGATGGAGCATGGATGAGGGGATGACCCCAAGACGGCTGGTCCAGTACGTGAGCGGAAAAATCAGCTCGATGCTGGAAGAGCATGGACTGGATCGGGAGAAGGTGGCGGGAATAGGCGTTGGAGCCGTTGGGCCCTTAGATCGGGGGAAAGGGCTGATATTGAACCCGCTCTATTTTTCGGCGGAGGGCTGGCTGAATATCCCGATTTGCGAATGGCTGGAGCAGGAAACCGGGATTGTGGCCACGCTCGAAAACGGTGCGAACACCGCCTTAATGGGCGAGCATTGGGCTTTGCGCGATGACAGCATTCAGCATATGCTGTATGTTCATGCGGGGACAGGGCTCCGCTCCGCCATGATGTCCAACGGTCAGTTGGTGCACGGCGCAGTCGATATGGAGGGCTCTATCGGCCAGATGATTATCCAAACAGACGGACCCCGGCTTCATGATGCGGGAAACTATGGGGCGCTCGAAGCGTTTGCCTCCGTGCAGGCCTTGGAGAAACAGGTGCGAGCTCAGCGGAAAATGGGGCGTCGTCCGTGGCCCGATGCGGAAGTGCAGCACCCCGAGGCGATTCATTTTGATATGATGGTGGAGGCGCTGAACCGGGGAGAACCGTTCATACGTGAGATTTTTGATCAATCGGCGGCTTATATGGGTATCGGCCTGGCTAACTTAATCAACATTCTGCATCCTGAAGCCGTCATTTTAGGCGGAGCCTTGATGAACGCGCACCCCAGCTACTATGAGACCGCGATTTCCGTCGCGCAAAAAAATATCTACTACTTCCCCGAATACCAGCCGGTTTTCTCCAAAGGACTTTTGCAGGAAAATGCGGTAGCCACCGGCGCAGCTGTGCTTGTATTCAAAAGCCTAAGCCTGTAGGACACCAGCTTCATAGCCAACGAACTCATTGCTGGTGACTGCGTCCTCTTACTGCGCCAACGAACTCATTGCCGGTGACTGCGTTCTCTTACTACGCCAACGAACTCATTGCCACTCACTGCGTTCTCTTATTGCGCTAACGAACTGAATAGCGCTTATTTGAGGAAAAAACGGACTTTGGTTGATCTAACGAACTCCAGCGGCCTTATTTGGCCAAAAAGCAGCAAAAAAGTAGTCAAATGCCGCAAATAACGTTACTGGAGTTCGTTAGAATTTTTAAAAGGCACTTTCGCCCCAAATAGCGCTTAATGGGTTCGTTAGCCGGACGAACGCTGCACATTATGGCTTGGCTCGCTGGGACTTAATTTCGCTGAGTCATTCCTATGTATGACTTAACTCGCTAAACCTATTTTCGCTGAGTCATCAAACAAACGTACGCATGTATATTTAGACTCACTGAGACTAGTTTCTATTATTCCGATTAGATAGGAACCTGTGGACTTTTGTTACTTCATGCGAGACGACAGAAGAGGGAGAAAATCTGGCCTCAAGACCAGAAGTCTCCCTCAGTTGCTCTAACGAACTGAATAGCGCTTATTTGTGGAAAAATGGGGCCTTGGCAAATCTAACGAACTCCAGCGGTCTTATTTGACCCCAAAGCAGCAGAAAAGTAGTCAAATGCCGCAAATAGCGTTACTGGAGTTCGTTAGAATTTTAAAAAGGCACTTTCTCCCCAAATAGCGCTTAATGGGTTCGTTAGCCGGACAAATGAATGTTATACTTGCAAGGCTTCGCTTACCAGGGCTAGCTTCGCTGAGTCGTTAGTCGAGCGGCACGCATGCATTACTTAACTACTAAAGCAAGCGTCAAGCTGGGCTCAACACGGTGAGTATGGGCTCGCTCGGATTGTTCGAACACAAGCTGCTCAATAACTTCGTAGGACGTAGGTGCGGTAACGATGCTTTCCGCTAGCTACCTCCAATAACTCAAGCTCCACCAGTCTGTACAAAATACGCCGTGCATGTTGATCGGTCACCCTCAGGTGCCTGGACATATCCGGTGGTGCAAAGGGGCGAAGCACCCTTCTCGCGTAACGAAGGGCTTCTGCTTCAAGCCAGTTCAACTCCTGCGGCACCTCGGTCGTCACAAATTTTCCGATAAAAGCCAGCACTAACTGCTGACAGCGTTTAGGCTCATCTGTAATCGAAGGGTATGCGATGGGGAGAAACTGCCAATCGTCTAAAGCCAGCAAGCAATGGCGCCAGCACAGATCCTTGAAACGCCTCACATCCAGATCTCTGGCATGCGGCCCGTAGCCTTGAATTTCGATGCCTCCTTTCACATTGCCGCCCGGCAGGTAGGCAAGATCCAAATACCGATAGCCGTTGTTGAAATCACGCACTTCCCATTCGGGATACAGGTGATTGAAATTTTTGACCACAGGGAACCAGATCGTACGCAAAAATTCTAATGTACCGTGGCCCAACCCTTTTTGCAGCAGCTCCAATCTTCTAGGGTTTTGCTCCTCAGCTAACTGTAGACTCAGCCAATCCTCATAAGCTTCTTCGAATATAGTAATCATCCTCACCTCAATCCCCAAATAGTCGTTGGTTGCACAAACAAAAAGCCGCCTCGACCTGACTGACCCATTGAAGGTGCAGCATAAGTCAAAGCGGCGTGTGCTTCACAGCCGATTCATTAAGTTTTATTATAGCTGGATTTTTAGGGAAATACCAAATATGCTCGAAAAAATCAACGCAGGCTGCTGCCCAGTTTTTTCACTTGACTCAGCCATTTTGTGCGTTGCTCGGCTGAGGATGTTTTTACCGGACTGATCTCGGTAACTCGTACTGGCTGTATGCCGCAAAATTTCAAAATGTTGCGTTTCATAACTAGATGGCCAGCGCGCCAATAAACCAAGCGATAGTACCAGGCGGGGGTATCCATCGTTACAATTAGACGGGCCGTTTTCCCTGTGAGCAGCTTATCCCAGAGTGGGGAGTTTTCACGGTACTTAAAGGCAAATCCCGGCAAAAAGACTCGGTCGATAAAGCCTTTTAAAATCGCCGGCATCGCCCC
This sequence comes from Paenibacillus puldeungensis, assembly GCF_042678945.1. Taxonomy (NCBI): domain Bacteria; kingdom Bacillati; phylum Bacillota; class Bacilli; order Caryophanales; family Paenibacillaceae; genus Paenibacillus; species Paenibacillus puldeungensis. Next base: position 315,142 of record NZ_JBHTLM010000001.1, read on the forward strand.
CCACCATGTCGGATAAACGAACACAAGATGATCCGCCCAGCGAATAAGCTCCTGCGCCTCCTTCAGTCCATCCTCCAGCTCCGTTCGCTGACGGTAACCATACTGCAAAATCGGGTTGAACTGCAGCCGACTTAAATCAATACTGCGAACCTCCACAGAGTCTTGCTCTTGAGCTCCCTCAGCATAAGCGTCTGCTAAAGCCAAGCAGAAGCTTTGCGGGTCAGGGTGTCCGTTGATTATCAGAATTTTTCGATTTGCACTCATCATAAGCTCCTCCCTAATATGTATTGAGTGTTCTATCCTCAGAATATACGGTAAACGACTAAAAAGATATCACCAAGGTGGCTAAGAGACTATGCTGAAATGAAGGTCCCCCCTAAAATTTGATCATGTTGCCCGAGCTTTATAGCCAACGTTATGCTCTTGAAAGCAATACTTGACATCTTTTATTAGGAGTATTATATTGAGTTTAAAGTCAATGAGTTTGGAGTCAACAAAATGAACAATAATCAACCCAAAGCTAAAACACAGCGTCAGCTGCAAAAGGAGCAAACAAGAAAGCAGCTTATTGAAGCGGGGCTTGAGCAATTTGCCCTTAAGGGCCTGACGACCACCAGAACCGCCGACATCGCAAATGCTGCAAAAGTGTCGCACGGAACGGTGTTTGCGCACTTTCCGACTCAGGAAGCTTTGCTGGAAGCAGTTATGGAGGAATTTGGAGCAAGAGTGTCGGCAAGACTTCATGAATTGGCCACTGGCAACAGCAGTTTGAGGGACGTGCTTAAAGCACACCTCATTGGACTGGCCGAGTTTGAGGCCTTTTACACTCGCTTGGTCATTGAGGGAAGGCTGCTGCCGGAGAGTGCTCGGAACGTCTTTGTCATGATTCAGTCCACGATTTCTTTCCACATCAGTCAAGCGGCTGAGCGGGAAATGAAGGCAGGGGTGATCGTTTCATGTCCGCTGCACCTGCTGTTTAACACATGGATTGGATTGGTCCATTATTATTTGGCCAACGACGACCTTTTTGCCCCGGGTGCTTCTGTATTGAATCGTTATGGAGAAGAGCTGTTAGAGCATTTTTTACATTTGATCACGGCTCAAACATGAATCAACTCCGCTCGCTGGCTTGGCAGGAAAAGAAACTTAACTTAATTTCATTAAAAAAGGAGCTGTATCACCATGAAAGTATGTATTGCATGCGGAATGCCAATGAACGAACCTGCTGATTTTGCGATGAGTGACTCTGAAAAAGACTATTGCGTGCATTGCGCGCGGCCGGACGGTTCAATGCAATCCTATGAAGAGAAAATGGACTCTTTAACAGGATTTATCGTTAGAACACAGGGCCTGGACCGAGACGCGGCAAAAGAGGCTGCCCGGAAAATGATGTCCCGGCTGCCAGCTTGGCGGGAGAGTGCTGCGGAAGGTAAAAGATCATGACGAGGCAGCTAATGCTGCATGATCTTCCCAACATTAGCAAGGTGATTAAGAGTAGGCTGTTGAAGGCGGGCATAAATACGCCATCGCAGCTGTTAGCCATCGGCAGCCAAGAGGCTTTTTTGAGGCTAAAGCTTCAGGATCCTAGTTGCTGTGTTAATATGCTCTACGCCCTGGAAGGAGCTATTGAAGGAATACGTTGGCACCATCTGTCTGATGAGAAAAAGCGGGAGCTCAAGGCGTTTTATAAGTCATTTTAATTTTCGGTAAAATGTGCTATGAGTTGGGAAGTTACTATTTTCACATGGAAGCATGCGGACAGCTACTCGACATCTTACAAAAACTTACACAATTGATTTTCGTCTGCGACATGACCGCTTAGGAGATGAACCAACTTGGGGAAAGTGGGCAGAATTAAAGCGGAGTCCTTTGACCTTATGCAGTATTTTTATCGAACCGTACACGAACCGCTGATTCATGGACTAATTACTTTTTATGGACACTTGGATGAAGCGGCCTTCATCGAAGCTGTAACTTTATCCGGTCAAGCAATCCCGTTGATACGTTGTACTTTTGAAATGGGGGGCGGGCGTCCTTACTGGAAGGATCGGGGCTTTACGGGCAAGGACATCGTTCATGTAATGGAGAGCCAGGCAACTTACTTGGAGAATGAGGTCCCAGAATGGTTAGCTGCATCCATAGATATTCACAACGAGCCGCAGCTCAAAATTGTTCTCATCAAAGGTCCTGAAACGGATACCCTATGCATCATCATGAATCACATGGTGTGTGATGGTGCTGGCTTTAAGCAATACATCTATCTGCTCGGTGAACTGTACACGGCATGCTGCGGGGAGGCGGGGGATTTGCTGCGGGTCCGTCCCGATACCACCGCTTATTCACGCGGAACGGGGCAGCTTTTTTCTGGCTTGCGCTGTTACGAAAAGATAGGCCTGCTGTTTGCAGAATATGATCTATCTAAACAAAAGAAGCAGGCGACTGTACATATGGAAGGGGATAGCGGCAATCCCTTCTTTGTTATGCGCCGTATGGATCCGGCAGACTTTTGCCGATTGAAAGAGCGGGCGAAGAGGAAGGACGCGACGATCAACGACATGATCTTGACCTCCTATGCCAGAGCCTTGAGCAGAGAAACGGGAGCGGAGCAAATTGTCATTCCATGCCCCGTCGATCTGCGGAAGTTTATTCCCTCTGGAGGAAATCCCGGCATATGCAACCTGACGAGTAATTTTATTTGCGACGTAACCGTTTGGCGGGGTGATTTGTTTGAAATGACCTTGGAGCAGGTGTCGAGCCAGATGAAGGTGCAGAAGGAGAGTCCCAGCTGTCTGAAATCGGTCATCATGCTGGAAATGTTTTTTCATCTTCTGCCGTTTCGGGTCATTCGAAAGGTATTCGGCAAGCTTTTTACGATCCCTGTCACTTCATATACCAACTTGGGCGTGATTGATAAACGTGTGCTTCGGTTTGGACAAATCGGCATTGCCGATGCTGTGCTAACCGGTGCGATCAAATACGCGCCTTATTTTCAGATCGCCGTGTCAACCTATGACGATGCTTGCACGCTGAGCTGTAATTTACATAGCACTCCCCATGATCAGGTGCGGATTGAACGTTTTTTGGAGGGGATGATTAGTGAATTGCTGGAGCAGTAGCTTGAGGGAGCCTAAGGTGGCACCATAGCACCGTTATCAGGGCGAACGGGGACTCTCGGCTGGTTCTTTTCCCAGGAAGGGGGCCATTAGGCGTTCTCTATTTGGTCTACATTCGCTCTAACGAACTCAATAAGCGCTATTTGGTGGAAATGCGTGGATTTAAAATTGTAACGAACTCCAGAAACGTTATTTGAGGCAAAACGCGGTGTTTTCTCTGATTTTCGCCCAAATAAGGCCGCTGGAGTTCGTTAGAATTGTCCAGGGCCTGATTTTCCGTAAATAAGCGTTATACAGTTCGTTAGAGCACGTAAGGAAGGGTGCAATGCAATTCGTTCGTTAATGCTGACATCGGCACTCTACAAATTGATTCAATCTCAGTTTATTTTCTTTGCGATAATCTTCGACATGGCATGCTGGTGGGGGATACCCGAGGAATTGCAATCAAAGATAATCTCCGAGCTGTCCCAAATCAGCCAGTCGGTATAATGAGAAAGTAATTCGCCGGACGACCACATATATGAATGCGGCTCATTTTCAGGAGGCGGAGCGATAAAAGGCTTTTGTACAAATGCATTAAAGACATGAACGCCATTAACATTTGTAAACTGCTTATAGTTGCTAAATATCTCATTGCGATACTCCGGTTTGATATAGTGCAGCACGCCGCTAGAATGTAAAATATCGAAGCTTGTGTCCAAACGAAAATCCATGATATCTGCTTTAAATACACGTACGTGAACTTTCGCCCGATCTGCTAGTCTTTTTGTTTTATCTAAGCCCGCGTCGGTTATATCAAATGCTGTGACATCGTATCCGTTTCTGGCAAAAAATACAGCATCTTTTCCTTCTCCGCAGCCAATATCGAGTAATTTGAGCGGACGAGTAGGCGGTATGCACTGGAGAACCTGATAACATGAGGAATTAGGCTCCACACCCCAGTAGTAGTCGGAGCCTTGGTATTGTTCCTCATAAATCGTCACCTGCTCTGACCTAGGAACATACCCTAACATTTTATCGACGCTAATGCCCAATATGCTCGACAGCTGCGGAAGCAAACTGATATCCGGCATTGTTACGGCATTTTCCCATTTGGATACGGCTTGAAAGCTAACGCCTAGGATTTGAGCGAGTTCGTCTTGAGTAAGCCCCTTCTCTTTGCGATATCTGCTTATGTTTCTAGCCAGATGTTCCTTCATTCAACTCACTCCTTCTGTAGCCTTATTTTAGGAGTTGATTATGTTATGGGCAATAACCTGATTCTAGAATTGTTCAGTACATTCAACCAGCAGTTGATACAGTAGGTCTCACCTTGCGAGCCACGTTGGCTCTAACTTGTGTATCTGTCTTTCGGAACTAAATTTTCGCCAACCTCGATCTATCTCGAATGTCTTGATCTCGTTTTCTCCGCCACCTTGCAGATTCTTAGCCTAAGCAAAGTCCTCTCTCTGTGCTGAAGGTCCTTACTTGATTCTCCGTCCCGCTCTAACGAACTCAATAAGCGCTATTTGGTGGAAATGCGTGGATTTAAAATTGTAACGAACTCCAGAAACGTTATTTGAGGCAAAACGCGGTGTTTTCTCTGATTTTCGCCCAAATAAGGCCGCTGGAGTTCGTTAGAATTGTCCAGGGCCTGATTTGGCGAAAATAAGCGCTATACAGTTCGTTAGAGCACGAAGGGATGGGTGAGAAGGGAGTTGTGGATGCCGGATGGCCCATTCAAACAAGACTTTGAGCGTCCCGCTGCCCCAGCGCCGCTCTGGGCACATTTGCCACCCACTCCAGCACTGCTCCAGGTACATTTGTCATCCGCTCCGGCGCCGCTCTGGCCCATTTGCAACCACCCCAGCGACGTTCGGTCGCTTTTGCCCAGTTGCTCCAGCGCTTGCTGGGTCGCTCCTGACCCCGACCGGCGTATTGGTTCGGCCTGTCGTCATTAGGCCCTGCCCGGGCGCATTTGCCTACCACGCCTTCCAAGCCCTGCTCCCAATCCTCACTTCCTCCGCCACGCCAACGGATAAAATAGCCTTTTCATCAAAAAGGCTTGCGAATACAGCAGGTTGATCACCCGGGTGGCCAGCCATTGGCACAGGATCGCTTGGATGATGATTTTCCAATCAATGACGTAGGCCGTGATCAGAAAGATGCCCCCGTTCATCAGGAACAGGGAGGTTCCCGGGTTGATCCGCCGGTATTTGGAAATCGCCAGTGCGACAAAGCCGATTCCGCCATTTGAGACCCTTTGCCGCAGCAGGATTGCGATGCCGATGCCTAGAAACAGGGAGCCCATCAATAGGTTTACCCATACGTTTGAAAAGGGCGTGTCCACATATACCTCAAAAAAATTAACGGAAACCGAGGTCATCGTAATGACCATGATCGTTCCAACAGCACTGAATTTCCCCAGGTAGTGTACGGCGAACAGCAGGAATGTGAAGTTCGTAAGCCATAATCCAAGGCTCATCGGAAGATCGAGCCAATAATGCAGCAGCACCGCAAGACCGGCCCCACCGCCCGAAGGGATGGAATGCGGGAACAGAAACACCCCCATGGCAAACCCTTGGATGATGGAACCGGCGATGATCAGGGGGATTTTGGTGAGCGAGCGGCGGATGCGATATCGTCTTAAGGCCGGGGAAGCGATTTTCACGGAAGATCATCCTTCATTGGAATGGAGTGGCAGGCTAGTCCTGCTTATACAACTTATGCTTTCGGGAAGATCGCCATGCCACATTTATAGCCCCTAGGCTACAGACAGGTGTGATTAAGCAGCTCCGCAAAAAATGTACCTTCCGCCAAACAGAAATCGAAGGCGAAAGGTACGGGTTAAAAAAATTTAATCCACATTGCTGACCCGAACACTCGGAACTGCATGAAAGGGGCGGCCCGTCTCTTCCTCAAGGCCGCGCCCCTGGGCTGCACGCGGAAGCTCCAAAATTTGCTCCAGAATAAAATTGACGATTGAAGCGAATGTGGATTGGTCCCTTTTTCTAGGCCGCTTCAGCGGAATGGGGATGTTCTGTGTAATCTTGCCTTCATGCAGTAGAACTACACGATCAGCAAGGGAAACGGCTTCCTCGACATCATGGGTGACGAGCAGCGAGGTAAATCGCTGAAATGACCAGATTTCTTCAATCAGGCTCTGCATTTCGATTCGCGTCAGCGCATCCAGTGCACCCAGCGGCTCATCGAGCAGCAGCAGGCTCGGCTTATGAATGAGCGCCCGGGCCAAGGCGACTCTTTGCTTCTGACCGCCGGAGAGCTTCGCGGGCCATTCGTCCTTTTTATGATCCAGTCCTACCTGTCGCAACACCGCCTCTGCTTCCTCACGGTGGTCTCCCTTGAGTCCCAAGCTCACATTGTCGAGCACGCGTTTCCACGGTAAAAGTCGTCCATCCTGGAACATCATGCAGGCCTCGCGGTTAAGACCGGTAAGCGGCTTTCCTTCAAGCCGGATTTCCCCGCCGCTCGGTTGTTCAAGCCCGGCCAAAAGGCGGAGCAGAGTGCTTTTACCGCAGCCACTTTTGCCAACGATCGCGATAAACTCTCCTTTATGAATCTGAAGATTTAAACGATCCAGCACCGCCGTAGGGTGATAGCTTTTCTGCAAATTTACCAATTCCAAATGCGATGTTTTTACAACTTTCATGCTGTTGACCACTCCCTTCGTTTCCCTACTAAGAAACGTTCTCGTAGCTCGGATGCCATTTCAGCCATCTTCGCTCGAGCAAACGGGCGATTACATCCGACAGCTTACCCAGCAGCGCATATAACAAAATGCTCAGTACGATGACGTCCATTTGCATAAACTCCCTTGCATTCATGGCCATGTAGCCGATGCCCGAGGTCGAGGAAATCGTCTCGGCGACGATCAGGGTAATCCACATGATCCCAAGGGAGAAGCGGATTCCGACTAATACTGAAGAGAGGGCTCCGGGAAAAATAATGTGCAAAAAGAGGGGGATTCCTTTCAATCCGTACATTCTCCCCATCTCAATCAGCCCTTGATCGACCGACTTGATGCCATGAAATGTATTCAGGTATACCGGGAAAAGCACCCCTAAAGCGACCAGAAATATTTTGGCCTCTTCTCCAATGCCGAACCAAAGAATAACAAGCGGAATTAGAGCAAGGTGTGGAATGTTTCTCAGCATTTGGACTGAGGTGTCGAGCAGCATCTCCGACGTCCTGAACAACCCGTTGAACAAGCCAAGTAGAAACCCGATTGCACCGCCAATCAAAAAGCCGGCTGAAGCCCGCCAAAGGCTGATCCAAACATGTTGAGCCAGCTCACCGGTCTGTAGGAGATGGACAGCTGCCCAGTATACGTCAGTGGGAGCGGGGAGAATTTTACTCGAAACTACGCCAAGCTTGGTGAAAAGCTGCCATCCGATGAGCAGCAAAATCGGAATGCCCCAGGGAATGATTTTTTTAATCACCGAACGCTTCACCGCTTCTCATCCTTTTTATCCACATGATAGATTTGCTCTGCGACGTTCACCTTTTTCGGGATCATCTTCAGGTCATAGAACGTGTCGGCAATTTGCTGCTGTTCCTGAATGATCTCGTCGTCTAAATCCACCAGTCCGTATTCTCTTCGCTCCACCGCAAGCTTCATCGACGCCTTGTCGATACCCAAAGCTGTGGATAGCATTTCCGTCAGTTCTTCGGGGTGCTGGTTTGCCCAATCTGAAACGTTTTGGATTTCCTCGATGATTATTTTGATGATGTCACCATGCTCCTTCGCGAATTTTTCCGAGGCAAGAAAAAGGTCGCGGTCGGTCGCCAGGCCTTCCCCGCTCGTAAGTATTCGGGCTTTCGCGGTTATTTCCGCATCGGCGGTGAAGGGGTCCCACACAACCCAGGCGTCAATTTTTCCTTGCTCAAAGGCGACTCGCGCGTCTCCCGGCGACAAATACGCCGGCTTAATGTCTTCCAGTCCCAGCCCCGCTTTCTTCAGTGCCTTTACGAGTAAGTAATGAGAGCTCGAACCCTTGGCAAACCCGATTGTTTTTCCTTTCAAATCCTCGAGCGTACGTATGGGGGAGTTTTCTTTGACCAGGACTGCGGAGCCGTCAGATTTTGGTTTGCCAACTGCCGTATATACGAGGGAGGAACCGGCGGCCTGTGCAAATATCGGAGGCGAATCCCCCGTTCTTCCGAAATCAAGGCTTCCTGCGTTTAATGATTCAAGGATCGGCGGTCCCGCCTGGAATTGCACCCACTCCACGGAAAAACCAAGTGGCTGGAGTTTCTTTTCCAAAGTGCCTTTGTTTTTCAAAATAATGAGCGGACCGTTTTTTTGATAACCGATGCGGACAGTTTGCTTCACATCCTTGCTGGTCGACTTGGAGTTTGCCATGGGGGAACAAGCGGACAAAAGCAGAGTTATGATGACCAGCAGCAAACCGCAAAAGGATGGGCCGAACTTTTTCTTGCTCAATGCTGTTACACTTCCCTTCAAAAAATGAGAATTGCCGTAAGAAGGCCGTAAACCGTGTGCGGACGATGAACTGGCTCCTCTTATAGGGTATGCGTCATAGGAAATTAGGTACCCGTCTAGATGAGTTAGGGCCAGAAAACAGAATGCACAAAAATCGGAGTATAAAAACTTAATCATTTCATCTTGCTGAAAAAGGGTTTATTGAAATAAATATGGAATAAACAGGGGAGAGAATGCCGTACAAAGGGGGACACGAATGTATTTTCTCAAGGAAATCATTCTTCAGCTTTTTTTCGGCTTAATGCCGCTTGTCATGTTCAACATCTACTATCGGGATCAGCCTCGGAATTATTCGCAAAAATTTATTGTCATCACCAGCATGCTATGCTTATTTTTTTCGATGACCTTTGGGGCGAGCGCCGTTAGCGGGTATTTTTATGACATTAGATACATCATTATGTTTTTCGGGATGATTTTCGGGGGCATTCATACAGGTCTGATCCTGCTTGCAGAGTTCGTATTGTACCGGCTGTACCTGGGGGGAGAAGGCATGTGGGTCGCGATGGCTATATTGACCGTGACGTTCCCTCTTTCAATCCTGTTGTACAGGCTGTATGAACGGGCAAAAAGGAAACTGATAATTACAATTACTGCTGGTGCTTTTTTTTCTTTCGTCCCCATCGTGTTCGTGTATATGTACAACCCTCAGTCGATATTGGATCACCTGGTATTTCATATTTTTGTCGTTCCTATACAGAATTTGTTAGGGTGCTGGCTGCTCATTTCTTTGTTTAACAAAGCGGTCTTAGACAAGCAGCTCTTTATTGAATACGCGCAAAATGAACGGGTCAAAGCGATCGGGCATGTCGCCGCCTCGCTCGTCCATGAGGTGCGCAATCCGCTAACAGCGATCAAAGGGTTTCTGACGCTGATGCGTGGAAGCCGCCTTGAGCCGGGGAAGACCGAGCGCTATATTGACATTTGCATGAGCGAAATCGAGCGTACGGAATACATATTATCCGAGTATTTATCCATTTCCAAGCCAAATAGCGATGAGCAGGTGCCTTCGGATTTACAGGCCATTTTACATATCACTAGAGACGTCATGAACCCTTATGCCAACCTGAACAATGTTGTTCTGGAAATCGAAAGCCCACCCGAGCCAGTATGGATATTGGCCAATCCTGATAGAATGAAACAGGTACTTGTCAATTTCATTAAAAATGCTGTAGAGGCCTGTGCGGATACACCTCACGGCGACGGAAGGGTGGCCTTAAATCTGCAGATCAGTACCCGGAAAGTTACGCTAAAGATAAGTGACAATGGCGTGGGGATGACCCAGGAACAGCTCAATCACTTGGGCTCGATTTATTTCTCTACGAAATCCAGCGGTACCGGATTAGGAATGACATTTTCTTATCAAGCCGTCCATACCTTTGGAGGCACCATTTCCGTAGAAAGCACTCAGGGGGCCGGTACAGAATTTACGATTAAGCTCCCTTTATATCGCAAAAAGGAACAAGGTGAACCATGGCGGAGCGGCGTTCATATTGACATTAAAAATAAGGATATATAATATAAAAAATAGAGATTAGCACTCTTATTAATGGAGTGCTAACAAACTGATATTGATCCAGATGTATTTCGTGAAAGGAGATCCGTTACATGGCCAAACAACAGTTTAAAGCGGAATCGAAAAGATTGCTGGAGATGATGATTAACTCCATCTATACGCAGCGCGAGATTTTCCTGCGGGAGCTGATTTCTAACGCCAGCGACGCCATCGATAAAATCTACTACCGGGCGTTAACTGACGATAAGCTGGTATTTAACAAGGACGACTACTTTATTAAAATTACCGTCGACAAGGATAGCCGGACGCTGACGATTACAGATACCGGGATCGGCATGACGAAGGAAGAGCTAGAAAACAACCTGGGGGTTATTGCCAAAAGTGGCTCGCTCGCGTTTAAGAACGATAACGAGGCGAAGGACGGCTACAATATTATCGGGCAATTTGGCGTCGGATTCTACTCGGCCTTCATGGTAGCTGATGACGTGACGGTGATCAGCCGCGCGCTCAGCAGTGACGAAGCGTACAAGTGGGAGTCAACGGGTGCAGACGGTTACACGATCGAACCGTGCGAGAAGGATTCGGTCGGCACGGAAATCATTTTGAAAATAAAGCAAAACACCGAAGATGATACGTACGAAGAGTACTTAGAAGAATATCGTTTGAAGTCCATTATTAAGAAGTATTCGGATTTCATCCGTTACCCGATCAAGATGGATGTGACGGAGCATCGTCCGCAGGAAGGCAGTGAGGGCGAATTTGAGGAATACAAGGAAGAGCAAACCGTCAACAGCATGGTGCCGATCTGGCGGAAGAACAAATCCGAGCTGACACCGGAGGATTACGAGAACTTCTATATGGAGAAACGCTATGGCTTCGACAAGCCGGTGTCCCATATCCACATTAAAGCCGACGGCGCGGTAGTGTACAACGCGATCCTCTACATTCCGGAGAAAACGCCGTTCGATTATTACACCAAGGAATATGAAAAAGGGCTGGAGCTGTACTCCAATGGCGTGCTGATCATGAACAAATGCGCAGACCTGCTGCCGGATTACTTCAGCTTCGTTAAAGGGATGGTCGATTCGGAGGATTTGTCGCTGAACATTTCGCGGGAAATGCTTCAGCATGACCGTCAGCTTAAGCTCATTGCAAAGAACATTCAAAGTAAGATCAAGAGCCAGCTGCAGACGCTGCTTAAGGACGAACGGGAAAAATACGAGCAGTTTTATGCGTCCTTCAGCCGTCAATTGAAATTCGGCGTGTACAATGACTACGGCATGAACAAGGATGTGCTGCAGGATCTGCTGCTGTTCACCTCCTCGAAGGAGAAAAAGCTCGTCACTTTGGACGAATACGTCTCCAGAATGCCGGAGGATCAAAAATACATTTATTACGCCGCTGGCGAATCGGTAGAACGGCTGGAAAAACTGCCGCAAACCGAGCTTGTGGCCGACAAAGGCTACGAAATTCTTTACTTAACCGATGACATCGACGAATTCGCCATCAAGATAATCATGAACTACAAGGATAAAGAATTTAAGTCGGTATCGAGCGGCGATCTCGGCATCGAAGCTGATGCGTCCGATGTGGATACCAAGGCCGAAGAGGATAACAAAGAGCTGTTTACAGCAATGAAAGAGCTGCTCTCCGGCAAAGTGAAGGACGTAAAAGCGTCGAAACGCTTGAAATCCCATCCGGTCTGCTTAACCACCGAAGGTGAAATCTCGATCGAGATGGAAAAAGTGCTGAACGCGATGCCAAGCGGGCAGGAAGTCAAGGCGGACAAGGTGCTGGAAATCAACGTGCATCATGACGTGTTCCAATCCTTGAAGAATGCACATGGCAGCGACAAGGAGAAGCTGAGCTTGTACACGAACCTGCTGTACAATCAGGCGCTGTTGATCGAAGGCTTGCCGGTTACCGATCCGGTTGAGTTCACAAATAACATCTGTAAAGTGATGGTATAAGAGTAAGCTGTCCACCCCGGAACCACCCCCTGAACAAAAATTCAGGGCGGTGGTTCTTTTATTTTTCACCCAATCTGTGCCATCATGAGGATGGGGGCGATGTAAGGTATGTTTGATGATTTCAAGCTTGTAGAGGACCGTCCGGTCTATATCCAGGTGAAAGATTACATGAAATGGCTGATCACGAAAGGAGCGCTGCAGGTTGGCGAACGGCTGCCTTCGACGAGAGAGCTCGGCCTCCTGCTGGGCGTAAGCCGCAACAGCATTATAGCGGCATATGAGGCGCTTGAGGAAGAAGGGCTCACCTATGTGATTCAGGGCAAAGGCAGCTTCATCGCAGCCTCCGTTCCTACCTCGAACACCGTTTCACCTTGGCAATTGGACTGGAAGTCCCGCATGAACGAGCAAGCGTGTCTCGCGGTCGAATTGGACCGCATGAAGCATGGCATCCGGGCGACCAAAGGTACGATCTCTTTTACCAGTATTGCTCCCGACGAAACGCTGTTTGACCTGGATAACGTCAAGCGTGCGTTTCTTGACCGGATGGCCGTTGAAGGCAACATTTTATTGAATTATGGATATGCCAAAGGCTATAAGCCGCTTATTGACTATTTGCTGAAATATATGGAGCGCAAGGGTGTCGACCTTCAGGGCAAGGATATGCTGATTACCAGCGGTTTTACAGAGGGTCTGGATATTGTGCTGTCGGCAATTCGCAAAAAGAAGCACGGTTCCGTGCTCTGCGAAAACCCGACGCATCAGACCGCCATCAAAAATTTCAAGATTCACGGCTTTGACATTACCGGCATCCCGATGGAGCACGATGGAATCGATCTGGGCAAGCTGGAGCAGGCGCTGCTTGAGCGGCCTTATGATTGCGCGTACCTGATTCCTTCCTATCATAATCCGACCGGGATCGTCACCTCTGCCGAGAAAAGGCTGACTTTGATGCAGCTGTTGAGCCGCTACCGCGTTCCCGTTATTGAGGATGGCTTCAACGAGGAGCTGCGTTACTCGGGCTCCCATGTCGCCCCTTTGGCGGCATTGGCCGGGCAGGGGAACAGCGTCATTTATCTGGGCAGCTTCTCCAAGGTGCTGTTTCCGGGAATTCGGGTCGGATGGGTGCTGGCGGACCGGGAGCTGATCGATGTGCTGGAGAGTGTGAAGCGCGCTCGCAGCATTCATACGTCGACGCTCGACCAGTCGCTGCTTTACCAGTATCTTTATAACGGGAATTTTGAGAAGTATTTGAAAAAAGCGCGGGCGGAATATAAACGCAAGTACGAATGGACCAAGGAATGCTGTGAAAAATATATCCCGTTTCAGCGGCTGTCGGGAAGCGGGGGATTGCACCTGTTCGTCGAGTTTACGCCGGAACTGGATACCCGCGAACTGCTGGAAGCGTGCTCCCGGCAGGGGGTTATTTTTACGCCGGGCGATATGTTTTATACGAACGGAAAAGGCTGGCACACGATGCGGATCGGCTTTTCCAGAGTGAGTGAAGAGGATATTGAAAACGGAATACGAATTATCGGCGAAACGGCCGTAAATATGATAGCCAAAGGGAGAGAGCGGAAATGAAAATCGGCGTAATTATGGGTGGCGTATCTTCGGAACGCGAAATTTCACTGCAAACGGGGAAAGAGATGGCGGCTAACCTGGACCGGAACAAATATGAGGTTGTGCCGATTGATATTCAGGAACCGTCGGAAATTATCGAAAAGGTGAAGGGTATTGATTTCGCACTTTTGGCGCTGCACGGCGTCTTCGGAGAGGACGGAACGGTTCAAGGCGTCCTGGAGACGTTAGGCATCCCTTACTCCGGCAGCGGGGTATTGTCCAGCAGTCTGTGTATGGATAAGGAGCTGACGAAACGCGTGGTGCGGGGCGAAGGCGTTCCGACGCCGGAATGGTGCGTGATTAGTCGCGGTCAGGTTCACTGGGAGGAACAACTCCGAGGGCTGGCATATCCGCTGTTTGTGAAGCCGAATACCGGTGGTTCGAGTATCGGCGTACGGCGGGTCGACAACGAAGGAGAGCTTCGCTCGGCGCTGGAGGAAGCGTTCCGCTGGGATACATCGGTCGTCGTTGAATCGATGGTTCGAGGACAGGAGATCACCTGCCCTATTTTGGACGGGAAGCTGCTGCCGATCCTCGGCATTGAGGCTGTGGAATCGGACTGGTTCGATTATAGCTCCAAATATAACGATGGCGGAGCTGAGGAGAAGCCGATCACTCTGCCGTCAGAAGTGGAAGCACGCGTCAGTGAAGCAGCGTTGGCCTGCTACCGAGTGCTGAAATGCAGCGTTTATGCACGGATCGACATGATCGTGAAGGACGGCGTGCCTTACGTGCTGGAGGTCAATACGCTGCCGGGCATGACGCGCAACAGCCTGCTGCCGAGAAGCGCGGCGGCGGCCGGGATATCCTACAGCGAGCTGCTGGATCGGATGATTCAGCTTTCTCTTGAGGGGCGTTCTCGGGGCAAGGTGGTGGTATCATGACGACGCGCGATTGGATCGCTCCACGGGTTCGGGAGATTCCACCTTCAGGAATCCGAAGATTTTTTGAGCTAAGTCATGGATCGCAGGATACGATATCGCTCGGGGTAGGCGAGCCGGATTTCGCTACACCGGAGCCGGTGCGTGCCGCCTGCATTCGGGCGCTGAATGAGGGGAAAACAGGGTATACGCCCAATGCGGGGCTTCCGGAGCTTAGAGAAGCGATATCGGAATATTTGGATGCCGGGTTCGATCTGCGTTACGACCCGCAGGGAGAAATTATAGTCACGGTAGGCAGCAGCGAAGCAGTCGATTTGGCGCTTCGGGCCTGCCTTGTGCCGGGGGATGAAATCCTCGTTCCTGCGCCGGGCTATATTGCTTACGGGCCGATTGCCCACTTATGCGGTGGGAAAGTGGTTGAGGTGGAAACTACGGCAGAGCAGAAATTCAAGTTGACTGCCGATGCCCTGTCGGAGCATATTACACCACGTTCCAAGGTGCTGCTCGTCAATTACCCGGGAAATCCGACAGGGTCCGTGATGACGGAGGAGGACTGGCAGCCGATCGCGAAGCTCGCAATTGAGCACGATCTTATCGTCATCTCCGATGAGATTTACGCTGAACTGACGTATGGTCGGCGGCACGTCAGCATCGCCTCGCTGCCCGGTATGAAGGAGCGGACCATCGTGATCAGCGGCTTCTCGAAGGCGTTTGCCATGACTGGCTGGCGGATCGGGTACGTCTGCGGCAACCGGGAGTTGCTGCATGAGATGCTGAAAATTCACCAGTACATCGCGATGTGCGCGCCGGTTCTTGGTCAAATCGCAGCACTTGAGTCGCTGCGCTGCGGCATGGAGGCGAAGGACCGCATGATGGAGATATTCGATCGGCGCAGACATATGTTTGTACAGGGCTTAAGGGACATCGGCCTTCCCTGCCATGAGCCGCAGGGTGCCTTCTATGCGTTTCCGTCCATCGCCCATACGGGACTCAGCTCCGAGGTGTTCGCCCGTCTTCTGCTGGAGGAGGCTGGCGTAGGCGCCGTCCCGGGCCATGTGTTTGGGACCGGGGGCGAAGGGCATCTGCGTTTCTCCTACGCGGCATCTACGGAAAATCTGAACATCGCGCTGGAGCGGATGGAGCGCTTCCTGAGCGAACTGAGCCCGGTGGCGTCAGCGGCGGGTGTGATGTGACTGCGGAGCTGGATGAAGCCGAGCTGCTACAAGTGGGGGGAGAAACACCTAATTCGCTGTCACACGTAGAACTCACTGTTACCAGCAGGACTAACTAAGTGTATTTAGTACATTTAAATATCGCCCTGTTGGAAAATCGAAGCATTTAATTGTAAAAAGTGCAGTTAAAGGGAGCGAAATAACCCTATAAACCCATATATGTCCATTTTAGTTGTGCGTTTTGCAATTAAAGTCTAGAAATTCGAATTCCAAGTGGAAATAGGTGTACTAAATACATTTAGTTGTAAGTACTAAGGGAGCAAAAACCTAAGTGGAGTAACGCAATTACCAAAAGTAAACCGAATCTGCCCACTACGCTCCCTGTGCTTTCTTTTTGGTTCCTTTGGGCTGTCGACAGCTTAAACTTAGCTAAATAGGCACAGTTGGGGATAAAGACCGTAGTAATGCACACTATCCATACTTTTTGACATACTATTCACAATATAGTGGATAAACCTGTGGATATATCATTTTTAAATGAAGTAGTACACAATCAGGTGCATACAAAGTGCTAACTAAGTGTCAGTCAAGTGCATACAAAGTGTCAACCAAGTGGCCAGCAAGTCCCCGAACAAGTCACCACCAGGATAAGCCCCAGGCAGGTTAACTCGTGTAAAAGGCTCCTGATTGTGAAACAAAAAAGCGAGGACAGCAGCCCATTGGATGGGTGCCTTATCCTCGCTGAAAAACTGCTTAATTTCCATAGCTTCCGCTTAATTCAAGCGCCTGTTCCACGGGTACATAGTCGAAATGAAGGTCCTTCGCGACGGACGCATACGTGATGGCCCCGTTGGCGACATTCACCCCGGAGCGCAGCGCCGACCGCTCCCGCAGCGCCGCATACAAGCCTTTCGAGGCAATCTCCAGCGCATAAGGGAGCGTAGCGTTGACCAATGCCAGCGTTGACGTTCTTGGTACAGCGCCTGGCATATTTGCAACAGCATAGTGAACAACGCCGTGCTTCACATAGGTTGGGTCGGAATGCGTCGTGATTCGGTCGACGGTTTCGAAGATACCGCCTTGATCGATGGCTACATCGACGATGACCGAGCCCGGGCGCATCGCTTGGACCATGCTTTCCTTCACGAGCTTCGGTGCTTTTGCGCCTGGTATGAGGACCGCCCCAATGACGAGGTCGGAATGCTCAACAGCTTCGGCAATGTGTTGCGGATTGGACATTAATGTCTGCAGGCTCGCGCCAAAAATGTCATCCAACTGGCGCAGCCGATCCGGGTTCAGATCGATGATCGTTACATCAGCGCCAAGACCGACGGCGACTTTTGCCGCGTTTGTCCCCACAACGCCCCCGCCGATAATCGTTACTTTTCCACGCTTCACGCCAGGAACGCCGCCAAGCAGAATTCCCTTACCGCCATGCGGCTTCTCCAAAAACTGCGCCCCAATTTGCACCGACATCCGGCCAGCTACCTCGCTCATTGGCGTAAGCAGGGGCAGTGTTTTGTTAACCTCCACGGTTTCGTAAGCGATCGCCGTGACTCCTTTATCCTTAAGCGCCGCCGTCAGCTCCGGCTCTGGCGCCAGGTGCAAATACGTAAACAGAATCAGTCCTTGGCGAAAATAATCATATTCTGCGGGCTGCGGCTCCTTTACCTTCATAACCATGTCAGCCGCCCACGCCTCCGCAGCTTGACCGACCAGCTTAGCGCCAGCGACTGCATACTCCGTATCCTCAAAACCGCTGCCAGTTCCGGCGTTTTTTTCAATCCATACTTCGTGCCCGGCATGGACGAGAGAGAACACGCCTGAGGGAGTGAGAGCCACCCGATTTTCATTATTTTTAATTTCTTTAGGTACTCCGATGATCATGCCATTTTCCTCCTTGTCAGTAAATCTGACGTAAACATCACAATGAATCTCTGAATAATAGCTAGTTACAGGACTGACTGTTAACTAATCTGACACAAGTATAGGACAGGAAAAGCCAGTTTAGTTTGTGTGGAACGAAGAAAAAAGGCAGCAGGATTTGTGAAAATCCACAAACCTCAGCCGTCTCCGAATTTTTCTGCCTTTAAATCCAAATAGAGCGTAACCTTCTGATCCATATCGGTTAAGTCGATGCCCCCAACTTCACTAATCCGTTTTAGTCTGTAGTTCAGCGTATTCATATGAATATGCAGGGCATCGGCGGCTGTTTTAACGTTGCTGTCATGGGCCAAAAAGACAGTTAGCGTATGGAGCAACTCGCTATGATGCTCCAAGTCATAAGCCCGCAACCTGGCTACGCACTCATTATTTGAGCCATGCTTGCGAGACTCCTGCCATAGCAGTGGCAGGTACCGATAGAAGCCGAGATCCGCATAATAGACGACCCCTGCGGTCTCTTCTTGAAACCGCTGCTTAATTTGCAGTAGCAGCAGCGCTTCCTGGTAGCTGGCCTCCAGCTTGCTATAGTCGTTGTAAAGGCCACCGCTGGCCAGCCCGCGATATTCCTCCTTGAAGAATGCCTGCAAGTTTCGGTTCATAGCCTCCAAGCGTAGGACGACATCGGTCCTCGTTTTGTAAACGAGAGGGGTGCAAAGTAGAACCAATTCGCTTTTGTCCACGGCTCGAAATACGATACGAAAGTGGGCCTCGGCAGAAAATCTCTCAAGCACTTGCTGCTGCCGGCGCTCCTTCACATCGGAAGCAAACTGTAGGACGACCACGTGAAAAAGCGAGGGGAGCGTGATACCGATTTTGGCGGCTTTTTCGCGAACAAGGCTTTCCGTCTGAAGGTGACCGGTCAAAAGCTGCCAGAACAAATCGGCCTGAGCTCCCTCATCCTTGTGACGCTGCATTTGCCATTGAGCCATCCTTACACGTGCAGCTGCGGCCGCCTGCTTTAACACACCCATTTCTTCCTCAGTAAATGGGCCTTCAGCCTCAACAACCCAAATGTAGCCCAGCACTCCTGTGTTAGACCGAATCGCGATAGCAACGCGTTCGCTTAAGCCGATTTCCTTCATAGCAGGTACGCGAATCGGATCCTCACTTTCAAGCAGCCTTGCAATCACGCCGCTATGCCATAGGCTGCTGATCACCGTATCCGGCACGCGGCGTCCGACAATGGTTGCCAGCCTGGCGGGGTCGGTTTCCGGCTCGTGTGAGCTATAGGCGACAAGTCGGTGATTGGCATCCTCAACCGTCACAGGGCGCCCTAGAACATCACTCAACTTTTCAGCCAGCATTTCCAAATTGTCAGCGTAAAGCTCAAATATATTGTGTTTTTGCCGCATGGGCATGACCCCCGTATTCTAGCCTGTATACCAGTGATGTATGACATTTTACAAATAATTCGTCTCTTAATTCGCAATCTTAGTAGAAATTTCCTGCTTGTTAAGGTGCGGAATTGGTTAAAATTGGTGGCATTTTGTTAATTTCATATATATGTTATGTCGGTACGAAGCGGAATTGCCGCTTTGACGAGCAAACCAATCCTGTCATGGATTGCTGAAATAATCATTGAGGAATACAATGGAAAAGTATGGAATCTAATCATTCTAATCTGCTGACATGAAAAAGAAGGGTACCCGCATGAGCTTGCTATTTGTGCGTGAAAAGGAGTTTTATCAAAGCTTTTTTAGGCTGACTGTCGTGATCGCTTTGCAAAATATCATTTCCTATGGCGTGAATTTATCCGACAACTTGATGCTAGGCGGGTACAGCGAGTCGGCTTTGTCTGGCGTAGCTTTAGCGAACCAGATTCAATTTTTGCTGCAAATGCTCGTCACGGGGGCGAGCGAAGGGCTCGTTATTTTATCGTCAAGGTTTTGGGGAGCAGGGGATAATGCCTCCATTAAGAAGGTGGCCAGCATCGGGATGCGCATTTCGCTGGTGCTTAGCCTAGTGCTTTGGCTGCTCATTTTTCTGTTTCCTCACGGCTGCTTGTCTTTGTTTACGAACGACGAAGGCGCCATCGACGAGGGAGTAAAATATTTGAATATCATCGGCTTCTCATACCTATTTTTTGCCATCACAAGAGTCTTTATTGCCTCCTTACGCAGCGTTGAAACGGTAAAAATCGGCTTCACCATCTCGCTTTCCACCCTCGTCATCAATGTGTGTCTGAACTATTTGTTCATTTACGGCCATTTTGGTTTTCCAAGCTGGGGCGTTCGCGGTTCGGCGGTAGCCACATTGACGGCCAGAATCATTGAATGTCTTATCGTACTGATTTATTTAAAAAGGTTTGATCGCAAAATAAGATTTTCCGTCAGCGACTTCTTGCATTTTGATATGGACTTGTTCCGTCAATACATCAAGGTGGGGTCGCCTATATTAATGTCCAATGCCCTATGGGGGCTGGCGATGGCGGTGCAAACGAGCATTCTCGGGCATATGGGCGCGGCGGCGATCGCCGCTAACAGCATTGCGACAACGATTTACCAGATCGTGTCTGTGTTCACTTATGCTTCCGCCAGTGCCACCTCGGTCCTTATTGGCAAGACAATCGGCAGTGGACGTTCGGACAAAATCAAGCCTTATGCAAAAACGCTGCAGGTGCTATATTGTATCATCGGGGTATGTACGGGCGCGGTTTTATTTTTAGCCAAGGATGTCATTTTGGAGCTCTATTCGATCTCTCCGGAGGCAAAGGCGCTTGCGCTGCAATTTATGACGGTACTTTCGATAACGGCCATAGGAACCGCTTATCAAGTACCGACACTGACTGGAATCGTTCGCGCCGGAGGCGATACCCGCTTCGTGTTGTACAACGAGCTTGTTTTCATGTGGCTGATCGTTCTTCCGGCCACGGCGCTGAGCGCGGTTGTGCTGCATCTTTCGCCGCTCATTACGTTCATTTGCCTGAAATCGGACCAAATCTTAAAATGCTTTGTTGCCGCTATTAAGGTAAATCGGTTCCGCTGGATTCGGAGCTTTGAGCCGACGGTGGATGAAAAAACTTGTTAATCGCTCACAAAAAGAAGCTGCTGCACATCCTTGTAACGAAAGATGTGCAGCAGCTTTGTTTTTTTGGTTTAACTCAAGGCCCCAGTTACTTCGTTTCTTCACCGAGCACTGGCTGGTAATTGGACGGAATGTACGTCTCGGCTTTGACCTCTGAAATGACCTGAGGATAGATTCCTTTCCCGGGTGAAACAATCCGGTAGTTGATGACCGCTTTTCCGTCCTTATATTCAATGCTCGACACTTCCATACCGTAGCCCGGATGCGGAGCCATGGCGGAGATCGTAACTTTTAAAATATCCCCACCGCTCATTTTTTCGCTGGTCAATCCAACATCGTAAAGCTTGCTGCGAATAGGCTGCTCAGAAGCGTTGCCCTTCAGAAAGTTAGCCGTTCTTTCCAACATGTCAGCAGCCTCGCTGTGGGTAATAGAATCGTTTGGCCGGAAGTTTTTGTTCTTATCTAGCTGGGCGATACCCGCATTCAGCAGCTTTTGAATGCTGTCCATATAAGCCGAATTGATCCCCTTGCTGTCCTTAATATCGACATACATCATCGTCCAGGCGTAATCGCCTTTTGCAGCAATTGCTTTATACAGCCAATGGCTGAATTGCTCTCTCGAAACCTTCGCCGATGGGTTGATGTCCTTCGGGATATCAAGCCCGTAATAGTTGGCGATGACGAAGGCTTGAGCATACCAGGCGTTATCCTTCACTTTCTTAAAAGTATCACTAGCCTTGGGCTCCTTGACGAATCGCACATGATCGAGGTTTAGGCCGACCGTTTTCACGATTTGCGAAATGGCCGAAGCGCTCGTAATGTTATGAGTGGACTTGAGCTGCCCGAAGTGATTGCCTTTAAAATGTTCGGAATTCGCTGTCCCTTGGAACATCTTTTGCTCGGAGCCGCCTTTAGCAGCTTTAGTGGCCAACGCGCTGCCGCTGAACGTCATGCCGATAATAATGACCATAAGCAGAGTCAGCTTGGAAACTTTGATGAGCAGTTTAGTTTGTTTCATCACTATACCTCCTATTCAGCATTATCATTTTCTTCAGATTTTTTGACGTACTATAGAAGCAGGATGTTTCACTTATTTTTAAAATATTCTGTAATAGGTAGGCTGGTAACGAGATAAGGAGATGGCGCCGATTTCGGACTTGTTTTTCTCGAGGTAAATTCGCACGCGCGTGTTGTCGCCGTGTTCTTGAAAGCGATATACTGTGAGCATATGACTTATGCCTGGAAAGGGGAAACACAAATGCCAATCATCGATATGAAGCTGGACGATTTACGAAAATATCAGGGGATTAACCCGAAACCGCAGGATTTTGACGAGTATTGGGCAACGGCTTTGGAAGAAATGCGGGCCGTCGATCCCCAGCTTGAACTCGTTAAAGCGGAATTTCAAGTGCCCGGTGTGGAATGCTATCATCTATATTTTACCGGAGTAAAGGGAGCTAGAATTCACGCCAAATATGTTCGTCCAGCAGCTCCCGGACCTCATCCGGCAGTCCTTCTATTTCACGGGTATACGGGGAATTCGGGGGATTGGATCGAAAAGCTCAGCTTTGCATCGCTTGGCTACTCCGTGATCGCCATGGACTGTCGCGGTCAAGGCGGACGCTCCGAGGATGTCGGCGGAACGCCGGGAAATACATTTCACGGCCACATTATACGTGGACTCGACAGCGACCCGCAAAACCTGCTGTTCCGACACATTTTCCTTGACACGGCACAGCTTGCCGGAATCGTGATGGATTTGCCGGAGGTGGATTCAAAGCGCGTCGGGGTAACGGGCTGGTCGCAGGGCGGCGGCTTAACACTTGCTTGTGCCTCACTCGAGCCTCGGGTTAAGCTGGCAGCTCCGGTTTATCCCTTTTTGTCCGATTACCGCAGAGTGTGGGAGATGGATTTAGACAAGAACGCTTATGAGGAGCTCCGCACCTATTTCCGCCTGTTTGATCCGCAGCACGAGAAGGAAGAGGGGGTATTTGCGAAGCTGGGTTATATCGATGTGCATCACCTGGCGAGCCGGATCGAAGCCACCGTTCTCATGGGCACCGGGTTAATGGACGAAATCTGTCCGCCATCCACTCAGTTCGCTGCCTACAACGCGATTAAAGCTCCAAAATCGATGGAGATTTTCCCGGATTTCGGTCACGAGGGCTTGCCGGGGATGTCCGATAAGATAGTGCAGTTCTTGCTTGGCCTATAAGTCTTGTCAGTGATAGCTTAAACGTAAAAGAACAGGAGAGGATACCGTGCCGGGAACACTGTTTATCAACGGGCAATTTTCATTTGGCCCAGCCGAAATGCATCCGGACGCGGTCTACGTGGAGGATGGCATCATTCGTGCTGTCGGCAGCGTGCAGGAACTGAAGCTGCAGCTCGCCCAAAAAGATTACCGGACGGTGGATTGGGAAGGGGCTTTCGTGCTCCCTGGGCTTGCAGATTCGCATATGCATTTATCGATGCATGGGATGAAGCTTGAAATGCTCGATTTTACGGATGTATCTTCTAAAGAGGAAATGCTTCGGCTGGTCCGTG
Organism: Paenibacillus puldeungensis; assembly: GCF_042678945.1. Classification (NCBI taxonomy): domain Bacteria; kingdom Bacillati; phylum Bacillota; class Bacilli; order Caryophanales; family Paenibacillaceae; genus Paenibacillus; species Paenibacillus puldeungensis. The sequence continues at coordinate 338,429 of NZ_JBHTLM010000001.1, forward strand.
AACGTGCGGAAGCTACGCCACCCGGAGAATGGCTGCTTGGCCTCAATTGGAATGAAAATAATTTTACACTCGCTGAGGCGCCAAATATCGACGAGTTGGACGCCGTGAGCGATCGCCATCCGATTTTTCTTACCCGTACTTGTTTCCATGCCTACCTGGCTAATTCGGAAGCCTTCCGCAGAGCGGGCGTGACGCAGAATACGCCGGACCCGGAATCGGGCGCTTACGGTCGTGACAGGGATGGAAAGCTGAACGGATGGGTGTATGAGGAAGCCTCCGTTCCGTTTCAACAGGCGCAGCCCGAACCTGATTACGCCGCGAAAAAGGCGGCGATCCGCCGTGCCTGGCTCGATGCGCTTCGCCTCGGGCTGACCGCAGCCCATACCGAGGATCTGCGGTTCCTCGGCAGCATCGATACGATGCTGCGTATATGCCGGGAGCTGCGGGAGGAAGGGATAGCGTTTCGCACCCATCAGCTGCTGTACTATCCCTTTCTAAAGGAGGCGGAGGCTCTTGGGCTTCGGGGAGGCGAAGGTGACGACTGGATGCGCATCGGTGCGGTCAAGGTGTTTGCAGATGGGGCGATCGGAGGCCGTACGGCGCTTCTGAAGGAGCCGTATAGCGATGCCCCGGAAACCCGGGGAATGGCGGTTCAAACGATGGAAAGTTTAACGGGTATATTCGGGAAGGCCCGCCGCTTGGGATTTCCCGTTGCCGTACATGCCATCGGAGACGGCGGCGCCGATTTGACGCTGAAGGCGATGGAATCCGTCCCGCTTGAGTCCGGCATTTTGCTACCGGACCGGCTGATCCATGCTCAAGTGCTGGATGCGGATCTGGTACGGCGTATGACGAACCTGCGCCTTGCCATTGATATCCAGCCAAGATTCGTGGCGAGTGATTTTCCGTGGGTGCTTGAGCGTGTAGGCGAGGAGCGAACGGCATACTTGTATGCATGGAAGACGCTGTTGGATGCCGGATTAAAATGTGCGGGCGGCAGCGATGCACCGATTGAACCGCTGAACCCTTTCTTGGGGATGCATGCAGCCGTTACTCGCTGTAAGCCGGGAGAAGCTCATGAGGGGTATCTACCTAAGGAGAATCTTACCATAAGAGAGGCGCTCGATTTGTTTACGCGAGGGAGCGCCAATGCGGCGGGAGAAGAAACGGAGCGCGGTGCGATCCAGGTTGGCAAGCGAGGGGATTTTACCGTCATTGATCGGAATATCACTGGCAATCCGGAACAATTGCTGCGAGCCAAAGTCCGGATGACCGTAGTAAACGGGGAGATTGCTTACTCAGGGTGATGCTTGTGGCAGTGGCTGTTGCAGTTGTGTCACTCTACCCTTAGGCGTTTAATTGTATTTAGTACAGCTAATTTGGCAACTTTTATTGCTTTGGAGAGAGTAGATGTAAAAAGTGCAGTTAAATTACCTTGGCGTGACGATCGGCGCGTTATGGGCAGCAAATAGATGTACATTATGCAGCTAATCCAGATGAAACTGGGGAATTAAGCGATTTAGATGTACAATTTACACTTAGGCGCTGCATTGAGTGATCATAACAAACGGAAAAGAAGCCGCAGGGGGGAGGACCTTGCGGCTTCTTCGTTTGCTGGCTGCCAGTAATCATAATCCTAGAGTTATTTATATAGTAAAGCCAGCGGTAATTTCACTCAGCTTTTTGGCCATGTTGGACAATTTGTCCGCGGTGCCGTCGATTTCATTCATGGTGCTAAGCTGCTCTTGAATGCTTGCGCTGATTTGCTCTGTGCCATCGGCAATTTCACCTGTGGAGGTGGCGATGTTCTGGATGGCCTTCTCCATTTCTCTGGTGCTCAGGGCTTGACGGTTATTGTCATCATCAATCTGATCGATTTGGCCGACGATCTCCTGGATGCTATTCAAAATCCGGCCAATGCTGTTCTTGGCCTCCTCAGCTTTTTTCACCCCAAGTAAAACCTTCTCGGCAACTTCTTCGGTAGACTGAACGGCCGTCGTTGACTTCCGCTGATTTTCGGTAATGACCCGGGCGATTTGCTGGGCGGCGACATTGCTTTCGTCAGCCAGCTTGCGGATCTCATCGGCTACGACGGAGAAGCCTCGGCCGGCCTCGCCCGCTCGAGCGGCCTCGATCGCGGCATTTAGCGCCAGCAAGTTTGTTTGCGACGAGATTCCGGCGATAAGCTCGGTGATTTCACCGATTTTTTTGGAGGAATTGTTCAGGTCGTGAATCGTATCGGACACCAGTTGAGACGTCGCTTTGATATCCGTAATGGAAGCTTCTATTTCCGTTATTCTGGCTGCTCCGTCCTCAGCCGCCTGCTTGACTTTTTTGCTGTTCTCCGCCGTTTTCTTGCTGGCGATGGCCGTGGATTCGGAGAACTGGGCCATCTCGGCCAAGCTTGCCGAGGTTTGCTCGGAGACGGCGGCGTTCTCGGAAGTGCTTGATGTGATTTGCTGTACGGTTGCTGATATTCCTTCCAAAGAAGCGCTAGTGGCGCCTGTTGCTCTACTGAGTACTTCACTGGCGGAATAAATCGTCCCGGCAGAGGCGATCATTTCTCCAATAATGGAGTGCAGCCTGGAGATAAAGTCATCAAAGCTCTGACTGAGCTCGCCTAACTCGTCCTTGCTTTGATAGCCGATCCGGCCCGTCAGGTCCCCGTTGCTATCCGAGATTTCCCGCAGCTTAGTAGTGACTCTCGTGATTGGATTCACAACGTTTCGTACGATAAAGATAGACAGTATCGCCGTAATGACTGCGCAGACGGCCAGTAGAATCAATAGGCTAATCAATGTCGATCGATACACGACCTTACTGTCGTCATAGGTTTGCTGCGCCATTTTAACATGCTGCTGGATCCAGCTGTCCATGGATTGAATCAATGCGAGCTTGGCTTTGTCGAGTGCAGAAACTTCTTCGGGAGGCCCGCCTTTACGTTCGGTTTCAGTGCTGCCGGCTTCAGCAGAGGCTGTACTGCTAGCCGTATCCGAGGTTGTACTTGTCGAACCCGCAGCAGTGGTATTCCCTGCTACTGCTGAGGCATTCTGATCCGCAGAAACTGCAGCTCCGTTTTGTTCCGGGCCTGTCATGCCTGATTTGAATTGTTCCAAAAAGTTGTTCAACGCAGTCGTGTATGCCTCGTATTTCGTCATAACGTTTTTTACCGCTGCATTGGCCGTTTCATCGCTGTAACCTGCCAAACTTTTCTTGATTGTCTCCTGAGAAGTAGCAATCTGTTTTTGAATGCTGGTGCGCTCCGTATCATCGGATGCGTCCATGTAGGTACTGGCTAAAGTTCGCGTCGTTTCCATTTTGGACTTGATATCTTCTAAATTTACGATCGGTATAAGCCGGGAGTTGTTGAGTTCTTCAAGCTTCGCATTGACGTTCGAAATCTGTCTCATACCGACGACGCCGATAATCAGCAAAAAGGCAAAAAAGCTAAAGACCAATAAACGGATTTTGGGTGCAATTTTCATGTTCTGGATGAGTCGCAAGTTGTTGTCCCCCTATGTATTGAATTGTCGTAAAGTTGCTATAGTGGTAGTGTAAAGCGGGTCACTTAATTCAATATGAGGGTTGGCTGAATATTTGCTGAAAGCGATAAAAACTGCAGGATAAAGGAGAGAGGGGTGCAACGCAAAAAAAAGGGCCAGCCTGACAATGTCAAGCTGAACCTAATATGAGGGATGTTTTACCTAGCTAATAGCGGTTTGTTTATGAATTCGGTGGCATGGCATCATTTCGATAGTGATATTTGACAACGGTAAAGCAGGCACCGCCCCAATCCGAGGGCGAATAGGATATGTTTCCGTTCATCTTCAAGGCGATCTGCCGGCAAATTTCAAGACCCAGACCGGTGACGCCGCGGGCTCCCGTGTAGAACCGTTTGAAAACCGCTTCACGCTCCTCCTCGCTCAGCCCCGGACCGTCATCCTCTACAGAAATCGTCCATTCCGTGTCGGGGTCGGCTCCTTGATGAACTCTAAGCACAACCCGTTTCGTCGTATGGCGTACCGCGTTTTGCAGGAGGTTGATCATGATGCGAAACACCTGCTCGGCAGGGACTTTGGCCTTGAAGGACTTTCCGTCTACGGACATCTCAAGCTGCCTTTCTTTGGCGGCCGGCATAAGCAACTGAATGGCCTCCTCCGCCATTTCGTGCAGATCAACCTCCGTTAGCGGCCACTGATCATCGACGGCTTCCAGGCGGGATAGCTGCAGGAGCTTCTCCACCATGTCGATAAGGCGTCTGGACTGATTCGTAATGATCTTAAGCCCTTCCTCCTGCGTAACCACCTGATCCTGGATCGCATACACGTACCCCTGAATAGACATTAGGGGAGTTCGAAGCTCGTGCGATACATTTTGCAAAAATTCGATTTGACTTCGCTGGTGCAGTTCAATCCGGTCGGACATCATCTGAAAGGTATGACTTAACTCCCCGATTTCGCTATTATCGGATTTCGGAAAATCCGTCAGACCTTTGATCGAAAGACGATTGGGCTCGTACCGGCTTACCGCCTCCTTCAAGCGGTTGAGCGGTCGAACAACACGGGACACGACGAGCAGCCCGATCCCCAAAATAACGAGGAAGCTGGCTCCAATCGACAACAAGGTCGTGTTCATCAGCGGTACGTAAATCGCTCTAAGCGAGGACAGCGGGGAATAGATAAAAATGTGATAAGGCATACGCGGCAATGGCTCGTTCGTGTAGAGCACCTTATGACCATTGATTTGAGTAATGCCTTCCCGGTCTCTCGGAATGGTTTTTAACGTTTTGCCTTCCAGCACCGAATCACTTGCATCTATAATCAATTGCTTGTTGTCGAGCACCATATAATCCGCGTACAACAGCAGTCCTTTGACGACATATTTGAATTTTTTACTATCCAGCCGCTCCAGATCTCCGTCGCTTAGCATGTGAACGGCTCTTTCTGCCTGAACATGGAGCTGCGCCCTCGCCTGGTTGACCAAAATCCCATCCATAAATCGTACGAACATGGCAACGGTAATTCCGACGGTAACCAACATGGAAATGAACAGCGATAGAAGCACTTTGCTCTTAATGGTACGCATGTTCAGACTCTCTCACCGTAGCTTTGTAGCCGAATCCCCAAACGGTATCGATCATTAGAGTGGCCTCTTTCTCCACCAGTTTTTTTCGTATACGCTTGACCAGATCATCAACGACCCTAACGTCTCCCAAAAAATCGTAGTTCCACACCTGCTGGATAATGTGCTCACGGCTGAACGGGCGGTCCAGATGGCTTGCCAGAAAAGCGAGCAGTTCAAACTCTCTTTGGGTTAAATTGACCTCCTTGCCCTCAACCGTAACCTGGCGATACTCTTCGGATACGGCGGCATTTCCCGCTAAATATGTATGATGATCGGATTGCGATTCCTGATTTTTTCGAGCTCCTTGTTCCGAGGCTCCGGCTTGAACCAAACGCAGCAAGGCCTTAACCCGGCCTACCAGCTCTCTTGGGTTGAACGGCTTGCTTAGAAAATCGCTGCAGCCCATCTCCAGCCCCTGTATTCGGTCTATCTCTTCTCCGCGAGCGGAGATCATCATGATCGGCATTTCTGTAAAAGTCCGCAATTGTCTTAATAGAGATAAGCCGTCAATTCCGGGCATCATGATGTCTAGAATGAGACAGTCCGGGCGATGATCGCGGATATGCTGGATCAAGGTTTGTCCATTATTGAAAGAGGTCACTTCGTACCCTTCCTTTTTCAAATATTCCGAGATCAGCTGCAGAATAAATAAATCATCATCTACGATTACAATTTTGCTCATGAGCTCTGCCCCCCTTGCTCTCTCTAAAATACCAAAATGGACAAGAGACGGAAACCACATTCGGTCCCGTCTCTTTTAAATTTAGGTCACGAAATGACCATTTGTCGTTATGAAGTTCTTATATGCGGATCTTATTTTTTCTTAGTAGTTGGTTTAGTAGCTGGTTTGGTGGTTGCTTTCTTCACGTCGGCTTTTTTAGCGTCGGCTTTCTTTTCAGCCTTCTTCGCTGTAACTACGGTTTTATGTGCTGCTACCTTTTTGGCAACAGTTTTTTTATGCAGAGCAACCTTATGGATTTTGTTAGCCTTTTTCGTTGTAGCTACTTTGAAGTTTTTCACAACTGGTTTGTCCACTATTTTTTTTACCGGAGCGGCAACCTTAACTGCCTTAGTTACAGCCACGGTTTTTGAAACTGGTGTGGCTGCTTTAGCAGGAGCGGATGCTGCAAAAGCACTTGTTGAGCCTCCGAGCACACTAACTACAGTAAGTACGGCTGCTGCATTTTTAACCCATTTGTTCATCATCTTAATCACTTCTCCTTTCGAATTACTTATATCGTAACAAGAGAATATGTGATATTTTGGGATAGAATATGGGAAAACCATATGAATTTGATGACTAATCTGTAACTAGAGAATGCGAATATTGCCCCGTTGAAGCAAACAGGACGCTGGTATTCAATATAAAAAGAAACGAGGAGGATCATAACATGTCGCTAGAAATAGAACGTAAATTTTTACTACCGGAATTTCCGGACGGGCTCATTGAAGAGGGGAAAATCATTATCCAATCAGAGCAACTGATCGATCAAACGTATTTAGCCTTGCATGAGGATCAGGAGCTCAGGGTTCGCAAAATCAAGGACCTGCAAAGCGGGACAGTCGAGTATACCCATACGTTTAAAAAGGGCTTTGGCCTAGCCCGCGAGGAGGTGGAAGTGTCCATCTCAGCGGGGATTTACGAGGAAATCACGGGGATACATAAGGCAGTTCCACTAACGAAGCGGCGAGTTACGGCGCGGTGGAACGGGATCGTTATAGAAATCGACTGTTATGATCAAATCCAACTGATGGTGCTGGAGGTCGAGTTTAAATCCGAAGCAGAGGCGTTGGCTTTTGAACCGCCGGGGTGGTTTGGACCCGATATTAGTACAGAGAAACAGTACAGCAACAAAAAAGTATGGCGGGATTTGCAGCAAAGTCATGGTGCTAAGTAAGTCTAATTTAAAAGAGTAGTCATTAACGCAAAAACACAAGAGACCTACAAGGTCTCTTGTGTTTATAAGTCACATTTATGGCATAGATGGCTGATCTCGAAATTGTTAATCGAATGCCAAGCTACCGTTATCCCGCAAGAGGAACTGATAATTGTTTCGTATGAATTCCAGCACTTTGTCGCATATAATCCGGTGGCCGTCCCGGTTTGGATGGATGCCATCTGAGCAAAGGAACTTCGTGAAATCGGGATGCTCTAGAAAAGCGCCGCGCACATCGATATACTTCGTTTTGGTAAGCTCAGATACTTTCAGAATGGTAGAATTGTATCTTTCCTGCCACCAATAAATTTTCGTGACACTCCCGAGCCATTTCATAATGTTCTTTTCCGCTTCCGGATCGTTTCTGCTCACCCATTTGAAATAGCTGTCGGCATTTAAAGGGGGAAGACTCATCAGAATCGGCGTTATTTGCTGGTTCTTCAAGAACTGGATCGCTTCCGTCAGCATCTTCTCAAATACATTAAAATCGGTTTTCGGGCTGTGTTCTGCGTCGGGATTGTCAGCAATTTCGTTCCAATTGAAATCGCAATCGTTCCCGCCGTACTCGATCAGGACGATATTTGGCTTATCCTTCACGATATCTTTCTTTAGATTGCCTAGTCCCTTAATCAGAGTGTTGCCGAATCTTGCCGTGTTGTGAACCGCTCCTATAAGCTTCTTCTGGAGTAAAGAAACATAATTGTCTTCCAAAATGACGTATTTACTTCTGACTTCATCATAAATGACGCCCTTGGATATGGAGTCTCCGCTAATCATATACTTGATATCGTTCATGAATAAGCTCTTGCTGTCCTCGCTCACAGTCTCACCTCTTTCATAGCCTCGAAACCTTTCGTAAAGGAAGGTTATACGCTGCATGTTTGTTATTTCTATTGTAGTTTAGTTCTCTCGCGAAACGCAAGTAAACTTCATGCATGATGGGGGATTCTTTTATTGCTCAGAAGTGGACAACAGGCAGGGGGAATGAGAGAATACGAATAGATCATTCAATACAAGGGGGATGACGTAACGTTGATCAGATTCGGCATCATTGGAACTAATTGGATAACAGAACGATTTATACAGGCTGCCCTGGAAACGGAGCAATTTGTTTTGACAGCGGTTTACTCCCGTTCGGAGGACAAGGGAAAAGAGTTTGCTGGCAAATTTGGCGACCCGCAAGTATTCACCGACCTTGAGACTTTTGCTTCCAGCGAGGATATGGATGCCGTTTATATTGCAAGTCCGAACTCCCTTCATGCGGAGCAAGCGATTCTTATGATGGATCACGGGAAGCATGTGCTCTGTGAGAAGCCGATGGCTTCCAACCCTACTGAAGTCAAGCGAATGATCGAAGCCGCCCGCCGGAACGACGTTCTGCTGATGGAAGCGCTCAAATCCACGCTAATGCCGAATTTCCATGCGGTACGTGACAATTTGTATAAAATAGGCCGGGTGCGGCGCTATTTTTCCGGTTATTGTCAGTATTCATCCCGCTTTGACGCTTTTAAGCAAGGAAAGGTGCTGAACGCGTTTAATCCGGCATTTTCCAACGGGGCGTTAATGGATCTTGGCATTTACTGCATCTACCCGATGGTAACGCTGTTTGGTAAACCGGAATCAGTTCAGGCGTCAGCCATTATGCTGTCCTCAGGCGTTGACGGGGAAGGCAGCCTGCTTGTGCGTTACCCCGATATGGACGGCGTCATTATGTACTCGAAAATTACCGATTCGTATTTACCGACGGAGATTCAGGGTGAAAACGGAACGATTGTTATCGATAAAGTGAACCAGCCTTATGATGTGAAAATACTTTACCGCGACGGCACAACTGAAGAGTTAACGAAGTCTCAGCCTCAGGAATCGATGTATTACGAAGCTCTGGAATTTATTGAGCTCTTCTTAAGCGGGCAGCGGGAAAGTGCGATAAACTCGCATGCGCATTCTCTCGCAGTGGCCGAGGTCATGGAGGAGGCAAGACGACAGTTCGGATTGCGGTTCCCTGCAGACGAGGTTTAATTTGATATATCAGGTTAAAGTTGAAAAGGCTGCCGAAGGGCAGTCTTTTTTTAACCTTTTTTAACATGTCGGAAAGTATAAAAATCTGGGGGAAGAATCTTGAAACCATGTATGTGGGGGACATGCTCCTCGCTTACCGACCTTGCAGACGATCAGCAAAGGAGAAAAGTAGCATATGGCGAGTGAAAAATGAATGTCAGTTGAAATGGGCTGACCTCCTCAAGTATTGTAACTGGCCTTCTCGAACGTAGTAATTGCATTTTGTACATTTAAATCTTGTCATTATGGCAGCCTTAGAAAAGTAGTTGTATAAAGTGCAGTTAAAAGTGGAGGAATCGTCTTTTCTGCCCGGTTTGGGCGATTTTAGATGCAGGTTTTGCAGTTAAAATTCAGAAATCCGCAATTTGCCCCAAAATAGATGTACTAAATGCATTTAGTGGTGTGGGTTCACGCTGCAACAGCTTTCCAACGGTTGTCAGAATGACTAATTGTCCCGGCAGGTCTAGCGACACGGTTTGGACAAATTTCCTGTTGCAACCGTTTTCAATGGAAGGTAGGATAGTCCATGGGGTGAGGCATAAATGAAGGACAAAAAATGGCTGATTGCGATTACTGTGTGCATTCTCATACTGGCTTATTTATTTATCGGATTTGCGCACTACTCCGGGAAGGCCGGGAGCATCGTCAAGGAGCTCCAGGGGCATCCGGATGAAGGCGAGCATCGTTATCATATCGTATTGATTGAACAGGAACGTTATCATCCTTACTGGGAAATGGTTGAGAAAGGGGCCGAGCAGGCCGCCAAAAACTACGGAATCGATATTGAATTCACCGGACCGGTTCGAAACAACATGGAGGAGCAGCTGAGCCTGATGGAAAAAGCAATCGCCGCTCGGGTGGATGCGATTATCGTTCAGGGGCTGAACGACGAGAACTTTACCCCGGTCATCAATAAAGCAGTGAAACGCGGCATTCCCGTCATTACGATCGATACCGATGCTCCGAGGAGCAAACGGCTCGCCTATGTGGGGACCGACAATGTGGCCGCCGGGGAGCGGCTTGGCAAGCTCGTTGTAGAGACGAGCGGCGGATCAGGAAACATCGGAGTCATTATCGGGAGCGAGTTGGCCGAAAATCAGCTGCAGCGCCTGGAAGGGCTAAAAAAGGTTGTGGAGCAGCATCAACACTTGCAAATCGTGGACGTGCGAACCTCCAACATTTCACATATGGAAGCGATTCAGCAAGCGGCCAATATGCTCCGGATGCACCCGAAAATCAATATTATGGTCGGTACCAGTGCGACGGACGCGCTCGGCGTGCTTCAAGCGGCCAGGAGTTTAAAGATCAATGATCTCACGATTATCGGATTCGATAATCAGAAGGAAATGCTCGCCGCGATCCGCCGTGGAGAGATCAAGGCGACCGTCGCGCAGCAGCCTTATTTGATGGGAAGCACGGCCGTTCGGCTCGTGTACGAGCATTTTCAAGGGAAAGCCCTTCGTTCCGAATATTTCACGGGGGTCAAAGTACTGGATAGGACCAACGCGCAGGAGGGAGAAAGCCTGTGAGTATTCGTCGAAAGCTGTTCATCTTTATTCCGCTGCTCGTACTGGTGATGAGCTCAGTTTCTTTTTTTCTGTATGAGACGAGTAAAAATGTGCAGGAAAGCTACCACCTGATGATGGAGCGGATTTTGCTGTATAAGGAAGTATCGTACGAGGTCGGGGAGAATATGCGGTCGATGAACCGGTTCATTATGCAGATGGACACCGACAGCCTGCCGGAGGTAGTTAAGCATCTGAATGCGGTGAAGCGTCTTCGGGCGGAGTTGAACGGACTGGAAACGATCGGCAGCAGCGATTTGCCCTTAAAGAATTACCGGAACATTATCGACACTTTTTTAGAGCAGTCCGAGGGAATGATTCAACAGATCAAATATGAGGATTCCAATACGATGGCGGGGGAATACATCGAAGCTGAACAGACGCAGCGGTTTATTCGGGAGGAAGCTCAGGAGCTCGTTGATCTTGAGCTGGAGCAGTACAAGCCGATCTATCAGGAAATGATGTTTACGACGGGCAAGCTGAATGAATTGGGGATTCTACTGGTCATAACGGCTGCATTGTTTAGTATCCTGCTGGCTCTTTGGCTCTCGCACAGTATTACGAATCCGATTCGCCGCCTTGTGGCAACAGCGAAGCAAATATCTAAAGGGCGTATGGATACGAAAGCGCCTGAAAGCGACAGCAACGACGAGATCAGCATCCTGTGCCGGGCCTTCAACGGCATGATCGACAACATTCAGGGGCTGATGGCTGAAAATATCAACAGTCTGGAGAAGGATCGACTCGTTAAGGAGTTGGAGCTCAAAACGCTGCAAAGCCAGATCAATCCGCACTTTTTATTCAATACGCTCAATTCCATCTCCAAACTGGCTTATATCGAAGGGGCCGAGCAAACCAGCGATTTGGCCGTTTCTGTCTCCCGGCTGCTCAGATACAATTTGCAAAAGCTCGATCAGGCCGTGCCGCTAAGAGAAGAGGTCGAGCACGTAAATGAATATATGAACATTCAAAAAGCCCGGTTTCGCGACCGTATTCGGTTTGTGACGCGGATCGACGAGGAGGCACTGGATAGCATTGTTCCCTGCCTGACTCTGCAGCCCATTCTGGAGAACGCCTTCGTCCATGGGATCGAGCATATGGAGGAGGGCGCTGTGCTTGAACTGAATATCGACCGCACGGAGGCGGACGAAGTGGTGATTGAAATTTGCGACAACGGCGTCGGGATGAATCAGGAGACGGTCGATATGCTGCTGCAGTCCATTCGTGAGGAGAAGCCGAGGTTTGCCAGGAAGGGTAAATCGACCGGGCTGGGTACGCATAATGTGTTTAAAAGATTGCACTTGTTTTTTGACGGACAGCAAAAAATCGAAATCGACAGTAAAGAGGGAGCCGGGACAACCGTGCGGTTTACGCTACCTTTTCGTACGGATATTTTGTAATTCTATAGATGGGGGAATGAAGACATGTATACGCTGCTGATCGCGGATGACGAAGCGCTCGAACGGGAAGGGATCGAACTGATGATCCGGCACATGATGCCTGATACGTTCAAATTCCTTCATGCGGAAAACGGCCGGCGGGCGATACAGCTTGCGGAGGAGGAGCGTCCGGATTTTATATTTATGGACATCAAAATGCCAGGGATCCAAGGGCTGGAGGCGGTCCGGGAAATCCTGAACAAAAACCCGGGAACACCGATCGTCCTCATCACGGCTCATGACTATTTCGGCTATGCCAAGGAAGGGCTGGCGCTGGGTGTGCGCGAATATTTGCTGAAGCCAGCCAGACGGGACGAAGTACTGAACGTGCTCAAGACGTTGATTGCCGAAGCGGAGGAATCGAAGCGTGCCCGAAATGAGCGGCTCGTTATTCAGGAGAAGCTGTCCCAGCTCATGCCGCTGGCGGAAAACGAGCTGTCCTTGATGCTAATGCTGGAATGCGTTCAGGAGGTGGACCTTTCGCAGCTGGCAAACTTGCTCAATTTGGAATGGCATAAAGGCTACGCGATAGTGCTGTCTTTTTCTCGGCAATCCTCTAAAGAGTGGGCGGACTTTCAACTCCTAAAAAAAGATATTTACGATGCCGTCAAGCAGTGGGCCAAGCCCAGCTTGTCCTGTATCGTCAGCCCGGTTGTTGGACACCAGATGGCCTTGTTCGTTCCTTTCCCGCCGGGCAGACCGAACTATACACAGCGCGTCATGGCTATGGAATGGGGAGAACGGCTGCGGGGGCTGACCATGGAACGCTTCCAGCTCCCGCTTTCGGTCGGTATCGGTTCGATCCGGGAAGGGTGGGATGGCTTAAGCCGCTCCTATCGGGAGGCGGTCCGCGTCTGCGCGGATGACACTGATTTTGCCAATGTCCGGCATTATGACGACATTACCGAAAGCTCGGGGCAGCTGCCATCTTCCTTGGATGAAGAGAAGAGGCTGCTCGATGCGATTTTGCGTCATGACAAGCAGGAAGCGGCAGATCGGTTTAATGTGCTGTTTGAACGGCTGGAGCAAACCTCGGCACATCATTTTCCCCGATTGCGTGGGGATGTGATCGGGCTGCTCATGTTCATTGGACGGGGCGCCCAAATAGGAGACGGAGCGGAACTGATCACCGCTTTAGGCGGTCTGGAGGACACCGGCTCCTTGCGTGAAGGTGGTCAGCGCTGGCTGGGCAGCTTGATTGACAAACTGAGGGAGGAGAAGGAACGGAGCCGCTCCCATGTGCTGCAGCGCGCCCTGCTCTTCATCGCTCAGGGATACAAAGAGGATATTTCGATGGAGCAAACGGCCGAGCACGTAAATTTGAGCCCGCACTATTTTAGTAAACTGTTCAAGCAGCAAACCGGGGAAACGTTTATCGACTATATTACTCGGCTGCGGATCGATAAGGCAAAGGCACTGATCGCGGAGGGGAGCCTTAGTTTAAAGGAAATTTGCTATGAGGTCGGCTATAAGGACCCTAATTACTTTAGCCGGGTTTTCAAAAAGGCGATGGGGATCACCCCAAGCGAATATCGCCAGCAAATTGAATAACAGTTATTATTTAAGAGTCCTTGTTATTAAACAAGGACTTTTTTGTGCTGCAACAACAAAAAAGTCCTGTGAAAACGGGTGTGATGTTTTTCATTACAAAGGTGCGCAATCAAATGAAGGTCCATAACATAGAAGTGCTGGGAATCGCCCCTCCGAAAGCGCTGTAACGATGCTAAGATTTCAATGTAAGCGCAATCAACCTTATTAAACAAGTGAAAAGGGGCGAATGAAGAGTGAGAAAAAAAGGTCATATTTTACGGTTAAGTTTAGCCGCTGTTTTATTGGCATCCTCCCTGGCAGGTTGCGGCATTGTGTCGGACGGAAGCAGCAGTAATGCGAAAAATAATGCAGGAGGCAAGGCAGCCGGTAATGACGATGGCAAAATCGTCATCGGCATGTCGATGGATACCCTGAAGGAAGAACGGTGGCAAAAGGACCGCGACATTTTCACGAGTCGGGTTCAAGAGCTCGGTGGTGAGGTGAAGGTGCTCGCGGCTAATGGCGACGACGCAACTCAGCTGAGCCAAGCGGAGCAGCTCATTTCCCAAGGTGTCGACGTTCTGGTCGTTATAGCACACAACGCGGAAGCTACAGCGCCGATCGTTGAGAAAGCCCATAAGGAAGGCATCAAGGTTATCGCTTATGACCGCTTAATTAACAATTCAGATGTAGACTATTACATCTCGTTCGATAATGTTCGTGTCGGTGAGCTTCAAGCCAAAGCCGTACTCGACAAAGCGCCGAAGGGCAACATCGTTTATATCGGCGGCGCGGACACCGACAACAATGCGCACATGTTTAAGGAAGGCGCGATGAACGTTTTGAAACCGCTTCAAGATAAAGGCGATATCAAGATCGTATACGACCAGTTCTCGAAGGACTGGAAGCCGGAAGAAGCGTTGAAGAACATGGAAAATGCCTTGACCGCTAACAAAAACGATGTACAGGGTGTCGTTGCAGCAAATGACGGTACTGCTGGTGGGGCGATTCAAGCCTTGACCGCGCAAGGCATGGCTGGCAAAATCCCGGTATCCGGGCAGGATGCGGATTTGGCCGCCGTTCAGCGGATTGCTGAAGGAACGCAGCTAATGACGGTTTACAAGCCAATCAAGACGATTGCAACAACGGCAGCTGATATGGCCGTATCCGCCGCAAAAGGCGAGGAAGTGAAAGCGGATAAAAAGGTAAACAACGGCAAAATTGACGTTCCTTCCGTTCTGCTTGACCCAATTCCAGTAGACAAAGGAAACCTGGATACCCTCATCAAGGACGGCTTCCACAAGCTGGAGGATGTCTACAAGAACGTTCCGAAGGATCAATGGCCGAAGCAATAAGGTAGTGTATTAAGGCGGGAGTGCGAAAGCTGGAGGTTACTGAAGTTGGAAAATAACCTTCCGGAGGTTCGCACTTCTGCCGATTCTCGGGCTTAAGGAGGAGAGAACAAGCCTATGCATGTGTTAGAGATGGTGAATATCAGCAAGGAGTTTCCGGGCGTCAAAGCCCTTGATGGCGTAAATTTAAAGCTCAACAAAGGTGAAATCCATGCGCTTTGCGGTGAGAACGGCGCGGGTAAATCGACGTTGATGAAGGTACTAAGCGGCTTATACCCGGCGGGCACTTACGGTGGAGATATAGTTATCGGCGGCGAAAAAATGCAGTTCCAAAACATTACGGATGCGGAAAAGGCCGGCATCACGATCATCCACCAGGAGCTTGCGCTGGTGAAGGATATGACGGTGGGTGAGAACATTTTTCTAGGCTCGGAGCCGAAAAAGCACGGGGTTATTCAGTGGGATGAGCTTTACCACAATGCGGCGCTGTGGCTCAAGAGAGTGGGGCTGCATATATCCCCGGATACGAAAATCGGCACCCTTGGCATCGGACAGCAGCAGTTAGTGGAAATTGCCAAGGCGCTTTCCAAGCATACGAAAATCTTGATCCTCGATGAACCGACGGCTGCCTTAACGGAAAGCGAAGTAGCGATTTTGATGGATATCTTGAATCAGCTGCGCAGCGAAGGAGTATCCTGCATTTATATTTCGCACAAAATGCCGGAGGTATTTGCACTGGCGGACTCGATCACGGTGCTTCGGGACGGACGTACGATAGCAACGCTAGATCGTAAGGAAACGAATGATGACCAGGTCGTGTCGCTCATGGTCGGCCGGGAGCTGACCGAACGGTATCCGCGCGTGGAGCATACCCCAAAGGAAACCGTGCTGGAGGTACGAAATTACAACGTTTGGCACCCGGAGAAGCGCAGTCAATTGGTCATTCATGACGCGAGCTTCAAGCTTCGCAAAGGAGAAATTTTGGGTATCGCCGGATTGATGGGCGCCGGCCGGACCGAGCTGGTAAGCAGTCTTTTTGGAGCTTATGGCGGACGTTCATCGGGAGAGGTGCTCCTTGAAGGAAAACCGGTGCGGATTCGTTCTGTCGCCGATGCGATCAAAGCGGGGATTGCCTTGGTTACCGAGGACCGCAAGCGTCAGGGGCTGGTTATGGGCATGGACGTCAAAACCAACACCACGATGGCGACGATGAGTAAGATCGCGAAGCTCGGCGTCATTAATGATAACGAGGAGATCAAGTGGGGAATGCGGTATGTGCATGATCTGAAGACGAAAACCACCTCGCTCGAAACGCCTGTTGGAACGCTGTCGGGGGGCAATCAGCAAAAGGTTGTCATCGGCAAATGGCTGATGTCCGATCCGAAGATTCTCATCATGGATGAACCGACCCGGGGGATCGACGTCGGGGCGAAATATGAAATATATCATTTGATGAATGAGCTCGTCGAACAAGGGGTGGCGATCATAATGATCTCCTCGGAGCTTCCGGAGGTGCTTGGGATGAGCGACCGGATTCTGGTGATGAGCGAAGGTAAGCTTGTCCGGGAGTTCGACTACCGTGAAGCGACACAAGAAAATATTATGCAAGCCGCAACAGGAGGGAAATAAAAATGGAGCTTCAAAAACAACTTCAAAATGAAAAGGCCGCCCCAGAAGGAAAACCGTCGCTTTGGAGCAGCCTGTTTGGAAAAATGGACGTTCGCGCCTATACGATGGTCGGAGCCTTGGTGCTCATTTGGGTACTGTTCGGTCTGCTTGATCCTACGTTTTTAACCGCACGGAACTTGTCCAATCTGTTTACACAAATGTCTGTAACGTCCATACTGGCCATAGGCATGGTGCTGGTTATCGTAGCCGGGCACATCGACCTTTCAGTCGGTTCCATCGTCGGGTTGACCGGCGGGGTCGCCGCTATTTTAAGTAACTGGATGGGTCTTCCGGCAATCGTCGTTATTCTGGGTACACTCGCGGCTGGGGCCATCCTCGGTATGCTGCAGGGCTGGCTCGTCGCTTACAAAATGATTCCGGCCTTTATCGTTACGCTTGGCGGGATGATGGTATTTCGCGGGGCGCTCATGGGGGTTACCAACTCGATGACCATTCCGGTATCCGATTCGGTGCTGGCGCTGCTCGGTAACGCCTACTTCGCGCAAGGCTTTGGGATTATTATCGCTGTGCTTGCCATCGGTCTGATCGTTTGGAGCACACTCAAAAAACGTCGTTCCCGCCAAAAATATGGTTTTGAGGTAGCTCCGCTCGGCGTGGATATTATTAAAGTAGCAGCGCTCTCGCTGTTAGTTGTGCTGTTTGTGTTCGTGATGAACGCTTATAAAGGGATTCCGTTCCCGATCATTTTCGTTATTGTGTTGGCTGCTATCTTTTATTTCTTATCGACGAAAACGACCTTTGGCCGCCACATATATGCAATCGGTGGGAATATCGAAGCCGCCCGTCTGTCCGGGATCAACATCCGCCGCAAAACGATGATGATCTTCCTGCTCAGCGGTTTGCTCGCTTCGATCGCTGCGATTGTGCTCACTTCCCGTCTTGCTTCGGCTACGATTACCGCCGGGAACATGGCGGAAATGGATGCGATTGCCGCTTGCGTCATCGGCGGAACCTCGCTCATGGGCGGCGCCGGAACCGTGCTTGGCGCACTGATCGGTGCTCTCGTCATGACGTCATTGGACAATGGCATGTCGTTGATGGGCATGGAGTCGTTCTGGCAGTACGTCGTTAAAGGATCTATCCTTGTCTTCGCCGTTTGGCTGGACATTTCGGGACGCCGTAAAGGCGCGAAATAAGCTTAAGCGTGTGTGCGTGCCAAGGCCCGGATGGCTTCGGCGCTCGTACAAATAGCAGACGGCACTTCTGCCGGAGATGCAAATCTCCCGTAGAAGTGTCGTCTGTTGTCTGTTGTCTTTATGCGGAGGTGATGGTTATGTATGGTGCTGTTGCTGTGTGTTGCTGCGTCTATTTTGTAAGTCTATGGATGGGGTGCGTCACTTTTTCTGAGTAGTTGCATTTTCTACATCTATTTTCAGCCGCTTGCCCCGATCCGTTCGATTAGCTGCATAAAGTACATTTAAAAGTGCCTTCAAGGTGGGAGTCAGCACATTTCTTCTGTTTTAGTTGTATGTTTTACATTTAAAACAGGAGAAACGGCAAACCGCCTGAAATTAGCTGCACTTTCTGCATTTATTCCGGTTTAGGGTTAGGGGGCTTCAAGGCGAAAGACGTTTTGGGCACCGCGATTATGTGGGTTTTCGCACAGTATCTAGGTTTTCGCTCCCGTATCCGGGTTTGTGCCGTCATCACTGATACTTGATGATAATCGCATTGCTGATTTGGCGGCCCGGGGTTGTCAAATATTTACCATTGTAATACAAGCCGCTGGAGGCTCCGCCGTCAAGATTCATCGCTTGGTAAGCTCCGGCCTGCTTCATGATTTGTGCGAGTTGTGGAATCGTAGCTCCGCCGGTTGTCAGCAAAATCAGCTTATGATCCTGAGTAATGCCCAGTGCGCTACGTGCTCCGCCGCCTGTCAAAATTTTCGGGTCTCGGAAGCCTTCGCCCTGCACATCGATAGCCACTTTTCCGTTAACCACAAGGCGTGGCCCAGCCTGCAATCCGCCTTCAATCGTCCCTTGATCAAACCGGTCGGTGAAGTCCGTCCCTGAAATCAGCTCGGTCAGCATATTTTTATCGAAAGTAAAAATCGTTCTCTTGTCACCGGAGGCCTTCTTCTTAAGCTCTCCGCCGCGAACGATATAGCCGTAAGGAGCTTTGTAGGCATCCTTCGTATAAGCATTGAAAAAAGTTCCGTTGATCGCTACCTTGGCTTGATACCGCTTGGCTAGTCCACTTAAATTTTCAACCTTGCCGACGGTGTCTCCGGCGAGAGCGACGTCAAGTTGAATTTTAGGATGCAGCAGGGAGACCGTGACCATCTGCACCGGGAAACTGCGGCTGCCAATTTTAAATGTTTTATGCTCACTGACGATCGGGTTAGTATCGGTTAAATCCTTTCCCCGCCCAGTGAAAGGCAGGTTTAACATATTGTCGCCATGCTTAAAGCTGACGGAAGAGGTCGGCTTGTTCCACGTTACAGACCAGTTTAATGCTTCGCTAACCGGCTGCAGCGGAATGTAAGTTGCGCCAGCCTCGCGGAAAGGTGCGCCCGTTATCGTTTTGACCTGATCATTGATCTGCAGGCTCTTTTTCCCTAATACCATCGTAAGGTGGACATCACCTTTAACAATATCGACCTTCTTTTCAGCCGCGTGCCACTCTACTGCCACATCATCAAATCCGTTTATTGCCCGGACCGGGACATAGGCTAATGAATTGTTTTTGGCATCCAAAAGTACCATGTCTTTAGAAGTAGATGCCGCCGAGGTGGAAATAGGGAGGATGAGGCAAAGAAAAGCGATGAATACCAGCAGTATGCTCTTTTTGAGGTGTATTTTGCTAGTCATGTAGTACAGTCTCCTTCTTCCGATGTAGTCGATGCATATTTTTATATATTTGTAATATCGGTAGAAAGTAGGAGGTTTTGAACAAAGTTAAGTAAAAAGAACTGCAACTATAGTCCTTAAAATGTGCCGAAAGCATAAAAAAGCGCGAAATGCAGAGAAGCTTCACTCACTCCCCTGCACTCGCGCTTTAGTAAAGTATTCGATTAGTCCGTATCGTTATTTCTTGATATACATCTTCTGATAATATTCTTCCAACATCCGTTTTGTGGAGAACGTCTCCCGAGTGGTTTCTATGCTTCTTCGCATCATATGAACCCACTTGGCTCGGTCATCATAGTAGGTCGGCAACACGCGGTTCAACAAAGTGTCGTATAGGGCTTCGCTGTCGTGACGGTCGAGCACCTCAAAGTCGGTCGTTTCGAAGCCGTCTCCGATTTGCCAGCCATTTTCTCCGTCAATGCATGCCTCTGGCCACCAACCGTCCAGGATCGAGCAGTTGAGTACGCCATTCATGGCTGCTTTCATGCCGGACGTACCGCTTGCTTCGAGTGGTCTGCGCGGGTTGTTCAGCCAAATATCCGAGCCGCGGGTCAGCATGGCGCCGATCTTCATGTCGTAGTTTTCCAGGAAAACTACGCTCTTTGGATATTTTTTCATCATAGCTACGAGGTTGCTGACGATCTTTTTGCCCGTGTCATCCAGCGGATGCGCTTTGCCGGAGAACACGATTTGAATTTTACCCGTCTTAAGATATGGTTCGATAATTTCCGGCTTGGAGAAAATAAGGTCGCTGCGTTTATAAGGTGCAGCTCTGCGCGAGAAGCCGATCAGCAAATTATCGGCACTGAGCTGGATACCTGAGCGTTCTTTAATGAAATCGATCAGCTCGCGTTTGATGTCCATATGGGTAGCCCATAAATCGCCGTTCTCTTCATAAGCCCAGGTCATTCGCTCATCAACCCAAGTCGGGGTATGAATAGCGTTGGTGATGCCGATAATTTCGGATCGTCCGGAAACGTCCTTCCACATTTTATTGGAAGTGTCGGCATGAAGCGCAGCGACGCCGTTGGATATCCGGGAGAGACGAAGTCCGGCGACGGTCATATTAAACGGATTGCCGCCGATACGTTCCATTTGCTCACAGGTTAAACCGTTGAATGCGGACATATACTCCAGCCGCTCCAGCGGATGCGTTTCGTTGCCCTCCTTGATCGGGGTGTGGGTAGTGAACACTACCTCTTCGCGGGTCGCCCGCCAGGCTTCCTCAAAGGTGCTGCCGGAGCACATTTTCTCGTGGATCAGCTCTGTAGCGGCCAAAGCGGCGTGCCCTTCATTAAAGTGGTACACATCGATCGGAATTTGCAGCGCACGCATCGCTTTGACTCCGCCGATGCCGAGCACGATTTCCTGGGCAATCCGTTCTTCACCGAACCAGCCATACAGCTGCCCGGTAATCCATGCGTCGCCGTTCTCGGGAATGTCCGTATCCAGTAAATAGAGCGGATTGTTCCCAAATTTCTCAGTTTTCCAAACCTTACATACCACATTTGTGTTTCTGATTCTAACAGTAACCTTCACATTTGTATCTTCAAGGAAATCATATACATAATTGTGATACGTATCGTAAGGTTTGCCTTCGGCATCAATTCGTTGATCGGTATAGCCCTGCTTCCATTTGATGCCGATGCCGACGATCGGCGCGTTGATATCTTTAGCGCCCTTAATATAGTCCCCGGCTAAAATGCCTAATCCTCCGGCATACATTTTAAAATCGGAATGTAGTCCGTACTCCATGCTGAAATAAGCTACTGTGGGCAATTTTTGTTCGTTCATAGGAATAACCTCCTTGTACCTTTTCCTGAGAATGACATCGGCCGCCCCGGGTCCAGTACTAGGCATCAGTGCAAACGTTTGTGCAATGAAGCGGAGCATGCCAATGTGAAAACGATTTCAAAGATTATTCTAGCACATATTATGCAGTATGGTGCAAAAAATTGCACGTAAAATAGACGAAAATCGAAAAAAAATGGAGTTCGCCATCTTTTTTTCACAAATTATTGCAATAAATGGGACAAACGTTTGCATCATAATAACGGATAACCTAATATCGGAGATTGATGATTTTCCGCTTGACGTCCTAAATGAAAGCGGTTATATTTGAAATGTAGATAATACGTTATATAACGTTATATAAAAACAAAAGGAGAGAACAACATGAACGTATCTAAAGTGATCAGCACGATTAACGAACAGACTCAAAACGGCATTACCGAAGTTTACCTCGTCGCCTGCGGTGGCTCCCTCGTTGATATGTACCCATCCAAGTACTTTTTGGATAGCGAGGCGCAAAAAATTGTACCCGGCATGTACACGGCCAATGAATTCGTTCATTCCCTGCCAAAACGCCTTAACAAGGATTCCGTCGTAATCGTTTGCTCGCATGGCGGCAACACACCTGAATCGGTCGAAGCGGCGAAAGTGGCCAAAGAGCGCGGCGCGCATACCATTGGTTTGACTCATAATAAGGAAGCCAACCTGCTGAAATACTCCGATCACCAGTTCGTGTATGAGTGGGGTGAGGATAGCGATGTGAAAAACAACCCGATGGCGATCATCATGGAATTGTCGGTGGAAATTTTGAAGGTGACCGAAGGTTATGCCCATTACGATGCTTTCCAAGGCGGCATTGAAAAAATCAACGGCATCATTACCGAAGGTAAAAAGCTTGTAGCTGCTCGCGCGAAGGCATTTGCGGATAAATACCGTACGGAAGGCCTGTTTTACATCCTTTCCAGCGGCGCCTCTTATGGACATGCTTACGGTTTTGCGATCTGCTCTTTGATGGAAATGCAGTGGCTGAATGCCGCTTCGATCCATTCCGGCGAATACTTCCACGGTCCGTTCGAAGTGACCGATAAAGAAACACCGTTTATCTTGATGATGAACGAAGGACGGACTCGTGCCCTGGATGAACGCGCTCTGACTTTCCTGCAGAAATATGCGGAAAAGGTTGAAGTCGTTGATGCCAAAGAGCTTGGTATCGGTACGATTGCCGATGAAGTCGTTGAGTTCTTTAACCCGATCCTGTTCTACAGCATCATGTGCGTATATCGTGAAGCTTTGGCAGACGTTCGCAATCATCCGCTCGAAACGAGACGTTACATGGGGAAAGTTGCTTATTAATCCGAAGTATTCTATACAAATTTTTCAGCCAGTCTAAATCTTGCGAAGAGCAGGTGAACAAAATGAAGGTATTAGGTATTGGCGATAATGTAGTGGACAAGTACGTGCATATTAAAACGATGTATCCCGGCGGCAATGCGCTGAACTTCAGCGTATTTGCCAAGAAACTTGGGGCGGAAGCCGCCTTTGTAGGTGTTTTCGGTGACGACCGTGAAGCTGAACACGTGGAGAAAACCGTTCGCGAGCTTGGCATAGACATTTCCCGGTGTCGCCATTATCACGGTGAAAACGGTTGTGCACGGGTGACGCTTGAAGATGGAGACAGAGTATTTCTCGGCAGCAACGAGGGCGGAGTGACGAGACTCAACCCGCTGAAGCTGGACGATGAGGATCGCGCATATATTCGCTCTTTCGATATTATGCATACCGGCTTGTACAGCCATACCGGGCATATCCTGCCGGAGCTTCGTACACTGGGCGTGCCGATCTCCTTCGACTTCTCCGACGATTTTGAGGAAGAGCAAGTAGATCGATTCATTCCTTACGCTGACTTCGCGTTCTTCTCCTGCAGCCATATGTCGGATGAAGCGACGATGGAGTATATCCGCTCCAAATGGCAAAGAGAAGGGCAATTAATTGCAGCTACCCGCGGAAGCGACCGTTCTATGATCTATGACGGGCACCAGTATTACTTCCACGTTCCGGAACTCGTCGAGGCGGTAGATACGATGGGAGCAGGCGATTCCTACATTACGGCGTTTCTGCTGAGCTATCTCAAAGATCGTGGCATCCAGAAGGCGATGGAGGAAGGCTCCACATTTGCGGCACAAAGCTGCCTTGTAGAAGGGTCATTCGGCTTTGGCGTAGTTTATGAGTGATTCAACGAAAGAAAAATCGACGCTTGCTTGTATAAACGCTAAACGTTTGATACTCTTTGAGGGAAGACTATAACGTTTTATCGAGCGAGGTAATTATGTTAAATTCAGATCATCCCGAACCACTATATATTCAATTGAAAAAAGCGATTCAATCTGCGATTTTTAACGGCGTATACCAGCAGGGAGAAAAAATACCGACAGAGCTGGAGCTAAGCGACCAATATAACGTCAGCCGGATTACGGTCCGCAAGGCGGTGGAGGAGCTTGCCCAGGAAGGGTATCTTACGAAGCGACAAGGCAAAGGCACGTTTGTAAGCCATGTGAAAATCGGCCGAAAAATAGAGCATTTGGTAGGCTTTACAGCTGCCTGTAAAGCAAATGGGTTTACTTCTCACAGCACGGTGACTCACCGGGAAGTCATTGAACCGGATGCCGAACTGCAGGGCGCACTGCGCCTGGAGAAAACGGAGAAGGCCATATATATTCAGCGCAAAAGATATTGCGGGGATAGTCCGCTTATGCTGGAGAACAACTATTATCCGCAAAAACGATTCTCCTTCTTAATGGAGGAATCGCTGGAAGGATCGCTGTATGATCTGCTAAGAGACAAGTACGGGATTGATCCGAATCAGCCAGGGGAATCGATTCTTGAAATCGTTCTCGCCGACGAGCAGAAGGCAAAGCTGCTCGAAACGGAGATTGGCAAGCCGTTGTTCTACATGAGAACAATCATCTTTGATCAACACGGATTGCCGGTTCATGTTGGCAAGCAATATATGATGGGTGACCGCTATCAATTTACCCTTTAATTGATCTGTCCTTTTACAGAGAGATTCCGCTTTAACCTGTGCCTTTTATCACGGTTCAAGGGAGCGGTATACCTTATGATATAACGTTATAAGACGTATTTGTAGAAGGATAGAACATTTTCTTTACTGAAACCGATTGCATGATGATTTATGTGTTCGAGAATTTATTTGAAGTAGAAATAAAAGGAGGGATGATTTTGAACGCAACGAGCAATACCTTTGCTGACATTGTGCTCATTTCAAACGCTGTATTTACGGGAACGGAGGATGAGGCCAGACCGGGATTTGTAGCCATAACCGGTGAATTGATTAGCGCCGTGGGGACTAAATCGGATTCCGTAAATTGGATCGGACCTATGACGAAGGTTTATGAGCTTGGAGACGGGCTTGTTATGCCGGGCATTCATGACAACCACGTTTTTTTTACCGGCTATATGTCGATGCATCGCGGTTTGGACTTAACGAATACGAGTTCCCCCCAGGAAGCTTTGGATTTATTGATTGCGTACGCCGAGGGCCTGCCTAAGGGAGAAAATGTATACGCTTTCGGTTGGGGGCTGGACACGTGGGAAGGGCCACCTGACCAAGCATTACTGGATGAGGCTTTTCCGGACCGAGCTGTCATTGCTATTAATCGCACCAAGAGCTATTGCTGGATGAATCAGAAGGCCACCCAAAAATACGGGTTTGTGCCGGATCAATGCAGCGCAGAGGCTCGCGCGTTATTGCTGAGAGATATGTTGAACGATCAAAAGTTGGTGCAAAGCGAGTTCCTGGACTTTTGCCGCATGCTGGCTGAACGCGGAGTTACATCCATCAAGGATATTGGCTTTGATGATTACGTGGGAATGCTGCCTGTTTTAAGCAGTTTAGACGAGAGTCGGCAGCTTCCGCTGCGCGTTCATTTCGCGCTTGAGCCGGTACTGGATCCGATAAATATCCCGGTTGGAATGCAGTACAAAGACCGTTACAACGGCGACCAACTTCGGTTTCAAGGCTTCAAAATCATGGTGGATGGGGTAGTTGCTGATCATACAGGAGATATGCTGGAGCCATACGCGGATATGCCGGGAGTGACGAATTTGCGGCCGGTTGATTATGAGGCGATTGAGGCTGCGGTGTTGGAAGCTGACGAACAGGGCCTTAAATGTACCTTGTGCGCTGAAGGCGATGCGGCGATCCGCCGGGTAGTATCGATATTCGAAAAATGCCGCAAGCATGGCGGTGACCGTGATATTCGGCATTCCATCTGTGATCTCGAGTATCCGCATCCGGACGATTTGAAGCGAATGGCCGATTTAGAAATTTTCGCCGAAGTGTACGCGCAGGTTCTGCTGCTGAACCCTTCTCATGAGCTGGCTTATATGGCCGATGCCGTAGGCAGAGAGAAAGAGCGGCTGTTCTACAATTATAAAGGCATGCTGGATGCCGGCGTAACGGTAACGATTGGAACAGATCTGCCGCTCTTCCTTACGAGTGTTCCTGATTCGCTATATGCCGCAACCGCCCGTTTATTTCCAGATGAATCACCTGCAGGGGGGTGGTATCCTGATAGAGGAATGCCGGCTTCGGAAGTGCTGAAGGCATGGACCATAAACGGCGCGAAGCATTGCTATATGGAGGACAAGACAGGAACGTTAACGCCCGGGAAATATGCCGACATCGCTGTCTTTGAACGTAACCTGCTGCAAACCGCTGCCTCAGAGCTGAGAAGTTCAAAAGCAATCTTAACGATCGCCGGTGGTTCAATCACCAATGATAGAGTATCTTCATCCAGAGAAAACTAATAGCTTATTAATGACGTCATATAACGATATATGGAAAATCATACAAATCCGGAATGAGGGGAAAATGTTATGGAAGCCGAAAAGAAAAGATGGAAATGGTCCCTGCCCCATAGTTATACGCTGATTTTTGGCATCATCATTCTTATGGCTGCGTTAACCTGGATTGTCCCAAGCGGACAGTTTGACCACAAAGATGTAACGGTGGACGGGATGACCAAATCGGCGATTGTGCCGGGCACTTATCATACCGTACCGAAAACCAGCGAAGCCGGCAGCCTGCGTGCAGGAATCCAGCAAATATTAAGCGCACCGATGGAAGGCGTCATCAATGCGGCGGACGTCGTCGCATTTGTGCTGATCGTCGGCGGTGCCTTCGGCATCATTCTGCAAACCGGTGCGATTGACCGGGCGCTGGTGGCGCTGGCGAGACGGCTGAAAAATAAAGGGATTCTCGTCATCCCGATCGCGATGCTCATCTTCAGCCTTGGTGGCTCCACGTTCGGGATGAGTGAGGAAACGATCCCGCTCTATGCCATTTTCATATCGCTGATGTTCGCGCTTGGTTTTGACTCGATGACCGCGATTCTGATTCTGTTCCTGGGTACCCAAATCGGCTATGTCGGCTCTACGACCAACCCGTTTTCCGTTCTTATTGCCCAGGGTGTGGCGGGAGTTGAAGGCAACCCTCAGCTGTGGCTGCGTTTTATTGAATGGATTGTGTTTACAGGCGTATCGATCGCGTTCACAATGTGGTATGCGCACCGGGTGAAGAAGCATCCGGAGAAATCGGTCGTCTTTAAGAATGACCAGTTGAACCGTTCTCTTTTCCTAAAAGAAGATACCGGTGAAGCGGTCGTATTCTCCTTCCGGGACAAGCTGATTATCGGTGGGTTCGTGGCTACTCTAGGCCTGATCGTCTGGGGAATTCTGAGCAAAGGCTGGTACATGACGGAAATCGGTGCAGTATTCCTTGCGCTGGGGTTGTTTGCGGGGATCGTATCAAAAATGAACCAGCGCGAGCTGGCAGAAAGCTTCGTTAAAGGCTGTGGCGAGTTTGTCTACGCTGCCGTAATCATCGGTTTGGCCCGCGGTATACTAGTGATTGCGGAGAATGGAATGATCATCGATACCATTCTCAATTCCTTAGCAGACCTGCTGAAGGGCCTGCCAAGCTACGCCTTCACTACGATCATGCTGCTTGTTCATAACGTCATAACGTTCCTCGTGCCGTCCTCTTCCGGTGAGGCTGCGTTGACGATGCCCGTACTCGCGCCTTTGGGCGATCTGGTCGGAATCAACCGCGAAGCTATCGTTACGGCTTACCAGTTCGGTAACGGACTGACCAACCTGATCTCTCCGACTGGCGGCGTACTGCTCGCTGGACTGGCGATCGCTCGTATAAACTTTGGCCAATGGATCAAGGTTATTATCAAGTTCTTCTTCGTGCTGTGGATTATCGCAGCCATCTTTGCAGCGATTTCCGCTTCGGTAGGAATGTAAGGATAAGGTGTGAAAACAGAAATACCGCTTGCTCCGGATGCAGGCGGTATTTCTCTTGTATCAAGAATCTATGTAATCATTAGTATACTCTGGCTGCTCCTCATCCGCGATCGCTTGAATTTCCTCGGAGCCGATGTTCAGGTATACATAATCCGCTTCCGCTTGCTTCTTCAAGGCGCGTTCCTTAAAAAATTTCGGGCTGGCTTCGCCATTATCTTCGTCATATACCAAGAGAATGCCATCCGTTTTCCGAAACAGCAGCTCGTCACGGGCGGAAAACTGCCATCTGCCAACGTAAGGCTGTTTGCTGGCTGACGCATAGTAGTCGACTTGGCGGAGGAGCTGGTGGTAGTATTCCTTTTTCTCTTCATTCCATTTATCCTCTTGCTGGCTGTAAGCGGTAATGATTGAGCATTTGACATCGGGATACCGTTTCTTTAGGGACAACACGGCTTCAATGGCCCATAGATCAACGCCGTATTGACCGGGAGTGATTACCCATTCGAGCCCGTCTTCTAAGAGAGGAATGAGCCGGGCGGCAATCGCCTGACGAATATATGGAATTCCTTTGTGTTTGTTGCTGAATATGCCAAGCTCATGGGCGCGATAACCGGTAACTAGCAAATTTTTCAAGTGGAAAACTCCTTTGGTGATTTCGATGAGCTCTTTTGTTCATTATAAACTTGTTTGCTGGATTGGGGGTAGTTTGAAGGACGGAGAAGTCAGTAGCTGCAAGTGTGTTCGCGTTTTCACAATAAGTAAATAAGTACCAAAAAATAGGTCTAAGAGCCTAAATAAATAGGACCTTGAGTGTTACTAAATTGGACTATTTTACCTGTCAGTCTTACTAGACATTGGTTAATATGATGAAGAATACATAATTTAGGAGGACAACGTAGTGAAGAAATTTACCTTAGTGCTGCTTGGTCTGATCTTGGCCATGAGCATGACCGCATGTGGGAAGGAAAAGGCTAACGGGGGAGATTCAAAAGCGGCTAATGCCCAAACTGAAACGAAGGCAGCAGAATCGACATCGATGACCGTCGATGAACTGATCAAGAAAACTACCGAAGCCAGCAATGGAATGAAAAGCTATTCCATGGATATGAACATGAACGAAAACATTTCCGTGAAGCAGGGAGATCAACAGCAGGATCAAAAGATTGAGATGAAGATGAAAATCGACGCCATGAAAGATCCTATGCAAATGTACTCCGAGACGAACATGTCGGCTCCGGGGAGCGCAAGTCAAAACATTAAGATGTACATCACCAAGGAAGGGATTTTTGCCAACCAAACGGGAACCTGGACGAAGCTGCCTGACAGCCAGAAAGATCAGTTGTTAGCGAGCATGGATCAAAGCTCTAACCCAGGAAATCAATTGGAGAAGCTTAAAACGATTGCCAAAGATGCTAAAGTATCTGAGGAAGGCAACGAATACCTCCTTACAGCGGATTTATCCGGCGACGGTGTAAAGGATTTTGCAAAATCATTGATGAACCAATCTGGAAACAGCAATCCACAAGCGGCTCAAATGCTGGATCAAATGAATATTAAGAACATTAAAATCAACTACAACGTAAACAAAGACAACTTCTTCCTAACCAAAGCCAATGTAGAAATGACGATGGAAATGGAAGCCGAAGGTCAAAAAGTGACTATGGAAATGAAGATGGACACCACGGT
This sequence comes from Paenibacillus puldeungensis, assembly GCF_042678945.1. Classification (NCBI taxonomy): domain Bacteria; kingdom Bacillati; phylum Bacillota; class Bacilli; order Caryophanales; family Paenibacillaceae; genus Paenibacillus; species Paenibacillus puldeungensis. The sequence goes on from NZ_JBHTLM010000001.1 coordinate 367,776, forward strand.
CTCCAAACATAACGAAATTAAAGAAATCAAAGTACCGCAAGACGTGCTTGACAGCGCGAAGTAAGCTTTGGTTTTGAAAGACATTAAACCGCTAAGCCTGGTCTGTGCTAGGATTAGCGGTTTAATTATGTGCAATAATGGTAACGGTTACAAAATGTAAAGTCTATTGTCCATGAATCGCGTAAAGCGTAAATACAGTATAGAACACAGCATAAAACATTCCCAGCGCAATGATGCAAAGAAAAGCATTGCCATTCGAATTGCTTCCCGGTTGCCGCATGAGGATCAGCTCCTTTACATTCACTTATACTTAAATTGTGAACATTCTGTGTCTGATCTAATTATTGAACATTTTGTGTCCAAATACAAACATTTTTTTGCGTGCAACGGGAACAAATGGTAAATAAATTAAAAAAATGGGCGTTAAAGGGCCGCAAACACCTACCCCTTTTGCGGTTTAAACCCTTCCTCCTCCAGATATTGCCCGGCCTCCTCGCGTGTATCGAATACCATTTCAAGACTTAGTCCCGAGTAGATGTACCATAAGTCATCCTCACATTTTAGGGTTAGTATCTGCCCCTTGGAGTCAATCCAGGTTCCGCCGGGAGAAAGGCTTGTCATTTTGTTCATGGTTTCGGCTTCCAAAACAGCCTCAGAGTCTTGCGATCCTCCTGATGAAAGCGACCGAATCGATAGTTCCACCAGCGAACGCAGTTGATCGGCGGAGTAGTCACGAATATTGACAAAACCCTTATCATCAACGTCATAACCTGACAGCAGACCGGCGTAAACGTAACCGTTCCCATTCGGATGTAGATGGTAAACGACGGTTTTTTTATCGTGCACGCTTTGTTCATAGTGAAAGTTGACACGGCCAAGGGATACGTTCCGCCGTTCGAGCTCCGGAAAGGACTCCAGAATTTCAAGTTTTTGCGCAAAAGTTAGCATGCTTTTTCATCAGCCTTTCGATCGAATTAAAGCCTGTAGTTGGCGTACAAGCCATCCTGATTACGCCTGTGATTATAACATAGTCGAAGGAGCGAACCAAAGATACTTGACTTAGAGTTTACTCTAGGAATTACACTGAATTTAAATTAAAAATTTAAGGATGGTGAATATGGTATCTATTCGTAAGGCTTCGGAAGCGTCGGGGGTTAGCTCCTATACATTAAGGTACTACGAAAAGATCGGGCTGCTGCCTTCGCCCAAACGTACGGATGATGGACGACGCTGTTATACGGAACAAGATATTCGGTTTATTTCTTTTTTGAAAAACCTGAAGAAGACAGGAATGTCTTTGGAGGAGATTCAAGAGTTTGTCAAAGATGGCTGCATTCAGGAGGCCATAAATTCAGGAGTAAATCCGACACAGTTGACGCCATCGATCAGCAAACGCATCGATCTATTAACAAAGCACTTGGAACAGATGGAAATGAAGAAGAAAGAGCTGGAGGAAGTGATTATGGCAACGAAGGATAAATTAGACACCTACTACTCGCTTTTGGGGGAGAAGGAGGAAGAGCTGTGAAACATCTAAAAATATATTTGATGCTGCTCGGATTTTCGATTTTTACCGGTGTCACCTTCAATCTGGCGAAGTATACCGTGGGTTTCTTCTCTCCTTCCTCCGCTGCAGCTTGGCGGTTTGGTCTGGCCGGTGCTGTGATGCTGCTTATCCTCGTTTTCAGAGAGGGAATTCATCTAAAGATTCTAAAGGGGAACGCCGCCCCTTATACTTTGCTTGGGCTGGTGGGGATCTTTGGCTTTAATACGCTGTTTTTTGCAGGCTTGAAGTATACTTCGCCGGTAAACGGATCGCTCATTATGGGGCTGAACCCGCTCTTAACGACCATTTTCTCCCGAATGATTCTGAAAGACAAAATATCCTCGAGACAGATCGTCGGCATTGTCCTGGCGTTCATTGGTGTATTTCTGGTTATTACGCAAGGTTCACTGGAAGTGATTCGTACGTTGTCGATATCCGGCGGGGATATATTGATCTTGGGAGGAAATATTTGTTGGGCGCTATATGGAGTGCTTGGACGCCGCTATGTTAAGCAGGGGACTGCTATGTCGACAACAACATACACGATGCTGGTCGGCGCAGTAGCTTTGATAATCGTTTCATTATTTTCGTCAAACCCGGTGCCTGTACCTGACATCCCGCTTGAGGCATGGGGAGCTATCGCTTTTATGGCGCTTTTTACAAGCGTGTTAGGATACCTCTGGTGGAATCAAGGGATAAAGGAGATCGGGGCTGCAAAAACATCCCTTTTTTTCAACCTGGTACCTGTAGTAACGATGACTAATTCATTTGTGATGGGAACGCCGATCACGCTATTTCAATGGATTGGAGCTATATTCGTTATATCCGGTGTAGTTGCAGCATCCGGGATAATAGTCTTCACGAACATGAATGCCGAAAGGCAGCCTGTGGTGAAATAATAATTTGAAGATTTAGGTAAGAGAGTTGACTCCTATAACCGTTATGGAAAAATATACATTATAATAGAAGCGCAACTAATCATGGATCGGAGGAGTCAGCGGTATGGGGTTTAAAGAAAATGATGTTATTCTGTTTCAAGGAGACAGCATTACGGATTGGGGACGAAATTATCAGGATGGGGCATCGCTTGGTGTAGGGTATCCCTTAATCGTTGCTTCGCGTCTAGGTTACTTATACCCGGAGAAGAAGCTGACGTTCCTGAATCGCGGTATTAGCGGAAATCGGGTTAAGGATTTGCAAAATCGCTGGGACGAAGATTGCCTTGACTTAAAACCCAATTGGGTATCTATATTTATCGGAATCAATGATACGTGGCGTCGGTTTGACCAAGGCGAAGAGACGACGGCGGAACAGTATGAAGCTGCGTACCGTAACATCTTGGAGCGCACGACGGCGAAGCTGGATGCTCGTCTGGTGATGATGGAGCCATTCGTTTTACCAGTTCCGGAGGACCGCAGACAATGGCGTGGCGACCTCGATCCGAAGATAACGGTTGTTCGTGATTTGGCGCGCGAGTTCGGCGCGTTGCTCGTGCCGCTCGACGGTTTGTTCGCCGCAGCTTCAGTGAAGGCCGAGCCGTCCTACTGGGCACCGGATGGAGTCCATCCATCGCCGGCCGGACATGGCCTAATTGCCGATGCTTGGATCAGAACGGTCCTTTAGTTCGCATGAATATAAGAAAATAACGTAATGCCGACAAAACGGCAGTGTTGCGAGGTGCTTTCGAGAGGGAGCTATCGTGATACTGTCGTTTTTTTGAACACTAAATGCATTTTGTACAGTTAAGTATCGCCATATTGGAACCTTCGAGCATTTAGGTGCAGAAAGTGCAGCTAAATGGGGCGGAAAAGCCCTGCAAAGCCCAATTGCCTAATTTTAGATGTACGTAATGCAGTTAAAATTCAAGAGTTTCCAATTTGCCCGAAAATAGTTGTACTAAATACATTTAAGAGTAATCTCATTCCTTTATTCGATACAGGGGAGCACCCGAATGAAACCGGAGCAGCAGGGTGATTGACAGCTTTGAGTAAAAGAAAGTAGACTTAGGTTTAGATAACGTTATTTTAAATTACATAACAAAAATAACGATTTAGGGAGTGGCTAAACCAGCTCATGTAACACCAAACATGAATAGTTTTGTGAGCGCTTAACGAACTAAGAAAGATTACACACAACCGCAAGGAGGCTTATGCGCATGGATTACAAAAACCCGTCATTACCCATTAGCAAACGAGTCGAGGATCTGCTGGGGCGGATGACGCTGGAGGAGAAAATCGGACAATTGGTTCAGCCGTTTGGCTGGAAGATGTACAGCAGAAAAGCAGATGGCACAGTGGAGGTTACAGAGGAATTCATACAGGAGCTGGCTCAAGGTGGCTTAGGCTCCTTATATGGAACGCTGCGGGCTGATCCATGGACGGAGGTGACGTTAAAAACCGGCCTCTCCCCTAGGGAAGGAGCTGCTGCGGTCAATACGATTCAACGATATGCCATGGAGCACACCAGACTCGGTATCCCGATTCTATTTGGGGAGGAATGCTCTCACGGACATATGGCGATCGGGGCGACGGTATTTCCTGTGCCACTTACAGTAGGGAGCACATGGAATACGGAGCTGTACGAAAAAATGTGTAAGGCTGTTGCAGTAGAAACGCGGGCCCAAGGGGGAACCGCAACCTATTCGCCGGTGCTCGACGTTGTTCGAGACCCGCGCTGGGGACGTACCGAAGAAACGTACAGCGAGGACGCCTATTTAAACGGTGAGTTGGCCGTGGCGGCGGTTAAGGGTTTGCAGGGGGATAACATCGCATCCGAGGAAAGCCTGATTGCAACACTGAAGCACTTTGTAGGCTACGGCAGCTCGGAGGGGGGACGTAATGGAGCTCCTGCCCACTTGGGACTCCGCGAGCTTCATGAGGTGGACCTGCTTCCGTTCAAAAAAGCGGTGGAAGCCGGCGCTTGCTCGGTTATGACGGCCTACAACGAGATCGATGGCGTACCTTGTACGTCCAGCCGTTATCTGCTTAATGACGTGCTCCGTGAAAAATGGGGCTTCGACGGTTTTGTCATCACCGATTGCGGAGCCGTCAATATGCTTAAGGACGGACACAACACGGCTAGCAGTGAAGCGGAAGCTGTTGCTCAGTCGCTGCAGGCCGGAGTCGATATGGAGATGTCCGGCGTGATGTTCCGTGCTCATATGGAAACAGCGATACAGCATAGCTTAATCAGCATGGACGAGCTGGATCAAGCGGTTAGCCGGATGCTGGAAATGAAGTTCCGGCTTGGCCTTTTTGAACGGCCGTATGCTGATCCTGATCGGGCGGAACGCGTGATCGGAAGCGAGGAGCATGTGCGGCTGGCCCGTCAAGTCGCGGCTGAAGGCATCGTACTTCTCAAAAATGTACAAGGAACTCTACCGCTTGATCCGCAGGCAATCAGTACGGTCGCTGTAATCGGACCTAACGCGAATGCCCCTTATAACCAGCTCGGCGACTATACATCACCGCAGCCACCGGGCCAGGTTGTGACGGTGCTGGAAGGGATTCGCCGCCGGATGGGTCGGGACGAGAGCCGTGTATTGTACGCTCCGGGCTGTCGGATCAAGGGAGATTCCAAGGATGGCTTCGAGAACGCCCTGCAATGTGCAGCAAAAGCGGATGTGGTTGTCATGGCGATCGGAGGATCGAGTGCGCGTGATTTTGGCGAGGGCACGATCGACCTGCGTACCGGCGCGTCTGTCGTTACAGGGAACGACTGGAGCGATATGGAGTGCGGAGAAGGCATTGACCGAGCTACGCTGACCTTGATGGGCGTGCAATTGGAACTGGTCAAGGAAGTCCATAAGCTCGGCAAGCCTGTTATCGTGGTATATATTAACGGCCGGCCGATTACTGAGCCTTGGATCGATGAGCATGTTGAGGCCATTCTGGAAGCCTGGTATCCGGGGCAGGAGGGTGGCAATGCGATTGCCGACGTTTTGTTCGGAGACGTCAATCCTTCCGGTCGATTGACTTTATCTATTCCGAAGGAAGTCGGCCAGCTGCCAGTTTACTATAACGGTCGGAGAACCCGGGGCAAGCGTTATTTGGAGACGGACCTTGCGCCAAGGTATCCTTTCGGATATGGCCTGAGCTATACGGAATTTAAATATGAAAACCTCCGAGTTGAACCGGAGATGATTCACCCGGATGGGGAAGCGACCGTCAGTGTCGATATTACAAACATCGGAAGCTGTGATGGCACGGAGGTTGTCCAGCTCTACGTTTCCGACCTAACAGCCTCGGTTACGCGGCCGGCTTTAACGCTAAAAGGATTTCGCAAGGTACCGCTTAATGCGGGAGAAACCCAGACTGTGACGTTTGTCGTCGGCCCGGAGCATTTGCAGTTGATCGGAATGGAGCTTGAATCGGCAGTCGAGCCAGGGGAATTCCGCTTAATGGTGGGTCCAAACTGTACTGAAGGCCAAACAGCAAGTCTATGGGTCAAAGAACGGGGGGATGAGGCGTGATTCGTATCGATCGGTTTATTAAATTTTTAGCCCAGCACGAGTGGCTCGAAGTGATTGAGCTGCCGGAATGGGAAATGCAAAGAGCCCGGTATATCGGTCCGGGTGTTTACGAATATATGGAAGCGAAGCCGACGCTCCAGAGGGTAGAGCGGCTATCCAGCACGCAGGGAACAACGTACTTTCTGAAGAAGACGTTGGATATCCCGGAGCACTGGGGTTTGGAGGAAGTGGCGCTAGTCTTCGAGGCGGGCGGTGAAGCTCTGCTGCGCATTAACGGTGAGGAGAGTCACGGTCTCGACCGCAATCACATGTTTGTTCCGCTGCGGCTGGAAAAAGTAGGGCAGCGTCCACTGCTGGAAATCGAGCTGTTCGACCCGATTCCCGAGCCTGTGGACCCGCTGAACCAGCAGGCGGTTATTAATCCGCCGATCAGCGGCATCAGCAGCAGACTGGTTCGTGTCAACGGACCAGTACGCAGCTTGAAGCATACCGTGGCCGTGGCGAACATGGCTGCGGGGCTGCTTCCGGAGCAGGACATGCGCCGGATTCGTACCGAGCAGGCGCTGACAAAGGCGATGGATGCGCTGTATGGCGCTGCGCGCAGCGTGCTTGAGGACGCAGAGCTTGTCCAGGAGACGGAGCGTAGGCTTGAAGCGGCCGTCAAGGAGCAGATGCCGGAAGATTCTGTCCCCGGCATCATGCACATGGTAGGCCAGTCGCATATTGATGTAGCCTGGCTGTGGCCGGTCCGGGAGACAGTTCGCAAAGTAAGCCGGACCTTCTCGACGGTTTGCGCGCTTATGGACCAGTATCCGGACTTTAAATATTCGCAAAGCCAACCCCAGCTGTATGCGTTCGCGAAAGAGCATTACCCGGATTTGTTCGAGAAGATTAAAGCGCGCGCTAAGGAAGGCCGGTGGGAGCTCGTCGGCGGGATGTGGGTTGAACCGGACCTCAATTTGCCAAGCGGCGAGTCTCTGGTACGGCAAATTTTATACGGTCAGCGTTTCTATGAGCAGGAGTTCGGCAAACGTTCGGGAATCGAATGGCTGCCGGATACGTTCGGCTACTGCGCTTCGCTGCCGCAAATTCTCAAGCTGGCCGGAATCGAGTATTTTATGACAACCAAGCTTGGCTGGAACGATACGAACAAATTCCCCTACGATCTGTTCCACTGGGTTGGTATCGACGGTACAGCGATTCTTGCATATCAAAACCATGGCGTCAACGAGCATACCCACCCGAAGGATGTGCAGGAGCATTGGAAATCGTTTGGACAGAAGGATGTTCATCAGGAACTGATGCTGCTCTATGGCCATGGGGACGGCGGTGGTGGTGTAACCGAGGAAATGGTTGAGTTTGTGGAGCGCGCCAGCTTAATGCCGGGGCAGCCTCTAAGCCGCTTTGCGACAGCAGCCGATTTCTTCGAAGGGGTGAAACGCCAAAATCCGAAGCTGCCAAAATGGCATGGCGACTTGTATTTGGAGCTTCACCGCGGCACTTATACGACTCATGCGCATAACAAGCGCAATAACCGGAAAGCGGAGGTGCTTTACCGTGAAGCGGAAATATGGAGCAACTTCCCTGATTTAGGTCGTACGGCCGACCAAGAGGTTCAGGCTTCACTAAATGATGGCTGGAAGCTGATGCTGCTCAATCAGTTCCATGACATTATTCCCGGAACCGCTATTCCGGAGGTGTACGAGACATCGGCAAAAGAATATAAAGAAATTTTCCGCCTGGGTAATCAGGCGTTAAACCGTTCGCTGTTAAATGCAGCTGCGGAGGTTTCCACCGACGGCGTAGAGGGTCAGCCTTGCATCGTATTCAACAGCCTGGGCTGGGAGCGGGATGAAATCATCGAACTCGGCAGCGATACCGGATTGCCGCTTGAGGAGCTTGCGGCTTACGATGAGTGCGGGCAGCTGGAATGCGATCTGCTGACGGATGCAGCCGATCCGCTAAAGCATTTGCTAGCGATTCGGGTGCCAGGGGTACCGGCTTTCGGCTGCAAGACGATATGGCTGCGCTCAGCTGAGAAATCCGAGAAAACTGGAGCCGCTATGGGTAGCAGCACAAAGCACGAGGTAGGCTCTGTGCCGCACGAATGGGAAACAGAATTTTACCTGCTGAGTTTTAATGAAAAAGGCGAAATTATACGCTGGTTCGATAAATGCTCCGGCCGTGAGCTGATCGCTGAAGGTGGGAAAGCAAATGAACTGCAATTTTTCCATGATACTCCGACATATTGGGATGCCTGGGATATTGATCCTCGCTATGAAGATCAACGTGCAGGAGCTGTAGAGCTGATCAGCAGTGAGGTCGTGGTTCGGGGCAAGACGCAGGATGTACTTCGATTCCACTGGAAGCTGAACGAGTCGGAGATTGAACAGGAGGTTGTGCTGTATCATCACCGGCGCCGCGTCGATTTTCGCACGAAGGTGAACTGGCGGGAGGGCCATAAGCTGCTGAAGGTTGCCTTCCCGGTAGATATTGTCGCGGACAAGGCCACCTATGAGATTCCGTTTGGTTCGCTAGAGCGTCCAACCCATCGCAATACGAGTTGGGAGCAGGCCCAGTTTGAAGTGTGCGGACACCGGTGGGCCGACCTATCGGAAGGCGGATACGGTATAAGCCTGCTTAATGATTGCAAGTATGGCTACGACATCAAGGAAGGAGTCATGCGTCTATCGCTGTTGCGAGCACCGACATGGCCGGACAAAGGGGCAGATCAAGGCGAGCATCAATTTACCTATTCGCTTTATCCGCATGCCGGGGACTGGCGGGGTGCCCATGTTGTACGGGAGGCTGTCGAGCTTAACCATCCAGCCAGCTTTTTGCTAACAGAGAATCCGCAAAATGGAACACTTCCGGCAGTTCATTCGTGGCTAAAGCTTGATGCCGAGCATGTCGTTCTTGAGACGGTGAAGCCTGCCGAGGATGGCAGCGGGACGATTTTGCGGTTTTATGAATCATCTGGCAGCAGGGAGAAGGTTAGTGTGCAGTGGCCGACCTCAAACATGAAGGCCTACATCGTAGGGCTGTTGGAGGACGAGAAAGAGGAAATTCTCGTGCAGGATGGCAATTTTGAGCTTGTGTTCAAACCGTATGAGATCAAGTCCGTAAAAATCAGCGTGCAATCAAATACACGATAAGAATCGGTTCAGGGAGGAACATGCATGGAAAACTTCAAGCTGCCTCATATATCCATACCTAAATTCGAGCTGCCGGCAGCAGTAAAGCGGGTACTTGAGGAGGCGGAGGACAAGCTGGCGCACAGACCCAAGCTACTTCGCCAATTCAAAAATTGCTTTCCCAACACGCTGGAAACTACAACCAAGCTGATGGAGGACGGAACGACCTTCGTCATTACCGGAGACATTCCGGCCATGTGGCTGCGTGATTCCGTGGAGCAGGTCATGCATTATGTGCCGCTGGCCAAGGAAGATCAGCAGCTTCAGCGAATCATTGGTGGGTTGATCAAGCGTCATATGATGTATGCGGAACACGATGCTTACGCCAATGCCTTTAATGAGACGGCTAATGGTTGGCACTGGGATGCTTGCGATGAAACAGACATGTCGGCATGGGTTTGGGAACGAAAATTTGAGCTGGATTCCCTGTGTTTTACGATTCGCCTCGCCTATAAATATTGGAAAGAGACCGGATTGACGGACATCTTTGATGAACGGTTTAAAAAGGTAATGATATCTATCGTCAGACTTTGGAAAACGGAGCAGCGCCACTTCGAAGAATCGAGCTACCGGTTTCAGCGCCGTAATTGCCCAAGCATAGATACGCTGCGGAATAGTGGACTCGGGATGCCGGTGAATTATACGGGGATGATCTGGTCAGGCTTCCGGCCGAGCGATGACGCCTGTGATTTTCACTACAATATCCCGTCCAACATGTTCGCCGTCGTTTGCCTGCGGCAGATGCAAGAAATGGCGAGATGGGTATTTCGCGATGAAGCCCTCGTTCGCGAAATGTCCGTTCTTGAAGAGGACATTAACCATGGGATTTCCCTGTACGGGAAGTATAACCATCCGCAATATGGCCTGATATACGCGTATGAAACGGACGGCTACGGCAACTATTGCTTGATGGATGATGCGGGAACGCCTAGTCTATTGTCAATTCCGTATCTTGGATACACCGGTGTGGATGATGAGGTCTATCAAAACACCCGCCGGTTCATCTTAAGCAAGGATAATCCTTATTATTATGAAGGAAAGTCAGCCAAAGGCATCGGTAGTCCACACACTCCACCGGGATACATCTGGCATATGGCTTTATCCATGCAAGGATTGACTGCATCTAGCGATGAGGAGATGCTGGAGATGATCGCACTACTGGAAGCCACCGATGCTGGTACTGGCTACATGCATGAAGGCTTTCAGGCGGACAACCCGGCAGAGTTTACGCGGCCTTGGTTCGCCTGGTCCAACAGCTTGTTCTCCCAATTGGTGTATCAGGCTATGCTGAAAGAAATTATATAATTCGATTCTGGCACGCTTCACAAAACAGCAAGAGGATTCGAAATCCTCTTGCTGTTTTTTTGAGCAGATAAGAAGAATGGGGGCCTATGCAGCAACAACGATATGCGCCTAACTGCATTTTGTACATTTATTTTATCGTCTTCCCCAGGACGGGGAGACGAGTAAGAAAACTCAGGTCGACGACCGGGGAATCAAATTTGTCGACAAGTGAATCGTCTCTACCGGGGCTCCCGGGCGTTCAATACGGCGCAGTAGTGTTTCAAGCGCCCGTTGGCCCAGTTCTTCCTTACAAAGATTGACCGTCGTGAGCTTCGGTGAGATCAAGGCGGAAGTCTCAACGTTATCGATGCCGGCAACCCGGAAACGGTCCGGTACTGGGAACCCTTCAGCCTGAAGCTTTCGCATCCAGCAAATGGCGATATCGTCATTTGCTCCGATCCAGGCATCAGGCTTATCTTCGTCTTTGAAGCCCGTCAGCCGCTCAAATACGGATTGTTCCCAGCCGGTTCCGCCATAGGGTATTTTCCATTCAGTCAGCTTGGTCTTCGGATCCCCTAGGCTGTCTACGGCAAGTTTTGCTCCCGTAAGACGGTCTGCAAAGCTTGATGACCACACTTCATCGTTTAGAAAGACGATATTTTTGCATTTTTGCGCTAGGAGATGTCTCGTAATTTTCAGTCCGGCTTCGATATTGTCGTTGTTCACTTTATCGCACGAAACCAGTGGATCAACATGATCGACAAGAACGTATGGACATTCGGTCCTGGAGATGAGCTGAACCAGCGGATGAGGAAAAGTACCAATCATCACGATCCCGGCGCACCGGGACCAGTCAATATGAGGAGCAATCGCCTTCTGTGGAGATATTGAAGCTGGCTGAGTGCCGATCTCCGGCGAGACGATAATATACTGCAATCCCAGCTTGCCGCAGCTTTGGAGAAGTCCGTTCAACACACGTTGCCAGTATGAGGGGTTATCCGCATGGATTTGACTAATACAAATCAGGATATAGGAGCTGGACGGTTCAGATTTATGGACAGAGACATCCTGAACGGAAGAATTCTGGTAGCCAAGTGTCCGGGCCAGATCAATAACACGCTGGCGAGTAGCGGCGCTGACCCCCGGTTTTCCGCTTAGGGCGCGGGAAACGGCGTATTTGGATAAGCCGAGTTGATCGGCTAGTATTTGAATAGAAATTTTACGTGACATAGGTGCTCCCTTGGTCAAATTGTTTTCATAACGAAATAACAAACCTAGTATGTGTCAAAATTGTCGTACAGTCAAGCACTGCAAGGAATACATACTCCTTGATTATTGAAAATATCGTCAACCTGAATTAAAGTTATCCTAATGATCCTAACAATAAAGCGCTTCAATTAGGAACAGATGCTAAATCATGAATTGGTTTGGAGGAAACAATGATGAGTGAATCGGAACAACAACCTCAAATGGATGTAGAAACAGCAAACGCCGCTGAAGAAGTACAAGATGGGGTTCACAATTTCAGTGCTGAGAAGGATTGGGTCAAACCGGAAGATCCGTTGATCTTGGAGCGTCTTGAGTGGTTCAAGGACCAGAAGCTCGGGCTTATGATGCATTGGGGTCCATATTCTCAGCTTGGTTTGGTGGAATCTTGGGCACTTAGCGATGAAGACGGAACCTGGTCCCGCGATGATATTGACTGGACCGATGATATGGAGCATTTTAAAAGCGAATACTTCGATTTGAACCGTACGTTTAATCCGATCCGATTCCAACCGGAGAAATGGGCGGAGTTAGCTGCAGAAGGCGGTTTTAAATATTTGACATTTACCACCAAGCACCATGATGGTTTCTGCATGTGGGATACTCATACGACCGATTACCGGATTACCGGTCCGGATACGCCGTTCCACCGTCACAAACATGCAGATATTTGCAAAAATCTGTTTGATGCGTTCCGCGCCAAGGGACTAGCCATTTCGGCTTATTTCTCCAAGGCAGATTGGAATACGCCGTACTATTGGGCACCAGGTATGGAGCGCGGTAGTTTTATGTGGCGGGGACCTTCTTACGATCCGACCAAATATCCATGGCTGTGGGAAAAATTCGTAGAGTTTACCCATAACCAAATTGAGGAGCTGCTTAGCCGTTACGGGCGTATCGACGTACTTTGGCTAGATGCCGGCTGGGTCCGCGGAGGAGAACGTCATCAGGACATCCGGTTAGGTGAAATTGTTGACCGGATGCGTCGCGAGCATCAACCATGGCTTCTCTCGGCAGATCGGACGGTGGGCGGTCCTTACGAAAACATTGTAACTCCGGAACAGACGATTCCGGCAGGGCCGATGAACATACCGTGGGAAAGCTGCATCACGATGGGGAATTCATTCTCATTTAATTATGAGGACAATTACAAATCAACCCGGAAAGTGGTCAATATATTGATGGAAATCGTATCTAAAGGCGGTAACCTGGCGCTCAACGTTGGGCCTCAGCCGGACGGTAGATTGCCTCGGGGAGCTATTCGCTTGATGAAGGAGCTGGGTGTCTGGCTGAAGCAGTATGGTGACGCCGTTTATGGAACACGTCCAGCCGATCCTTACTTTAAGGAGGGTTATGCCTTTACCCGGAAAGGTGACGAGGTGTATTGCTTCCGGCTGTATGAATCGGAAGACACTGAGATTAAAACTGAGCTTCAGATTCCGTATACCGGCAAAGTGGAAGCTGTCCAGTGGTTTGACAATGAGGAATCGCTGAGCTTTACGCATGCTGACGGTATGCTGAAGGTTTCCTTACCGCAGCAAGCGCTCGCAGGACCAGCTCCGATCGCTCATGTTGTACGTATTAAGTAAGTAACCGAACAAATCATATAGAAGATTACACAACACCTAGCGGGTAAAGTACCGCTAGGTGTTGCTTATTTCGGCGCAACTCGATCAGTACGCATCGGTGTCTAACTGTGTTTTGTCCAGCTATTTTTGCGACGCTACCAGGATAAGAGAAAAGTAAATGCATAAAGTGCAGCTAATTACTAGCGGATGGTGAAAGGGACAAGAACTAAAAGGAGGTGTCCAAGAGTAAAACGACCACTAGCCCGCGGTCGATCTCCACTGAAAGTACGGCTAAAGAACGGTGAGATTTTGAAAAAGCTGCAGGGAGCAAGGAGTAGAACAGAAGAGGGAATGGGTATGGGGTTTCACCCCATACCCATTCCCTCCCATCACTCCATGTAGAAGTCTAAGCCAACTCAAAGGACGCTGCCAGGCATTTTTCTTATGAATCTTTACAGCTCGCTGTGTGTAAGATCCTCAGAAACGTCGTCACCTTCCGCATGTGAATACAGCTTGCGGTATTGGCCGGGGGTAAGCCCTGTTTCTTTCTTGAATTTACGAATGAAGTTAGGAGTATCCAGATATCCAACTCTTTGAATAATATCCTTCAGCGGATCATTGGTCGTAACCAGTTCGTTAATGACGGCGTTCATCCGTTTTTGCCAAATATATTGGACGAAGTTGATCCCCATTTGTTCTTTGAAAAACCGACTGAAATAAGAGACCGAAATGGAGTATTTGCAGGCTACCATTTCAAGGCTCAAGGAATGATCCATATAATGACTGTCAATATAGGTGATGACCTGTTCAATCAGCGAATGCTCCTCCGTTTTCTCCTTACGTTCGACGATCGCACAAAGGCGGGAAGCAAGGCTAAGGAAATGCAGCTTCAATTCCTCTAATGAATTGGAGGCATCATACATGGAGATATCGGCAGTTAAATTGTCAATGCCCAGTTCCAGCCCGGTTTTAAGCATTGTATTCAAAATGTCAAAATATACACATCGTTTGAGCTTTACAGATAGATCCGGATTTTGAAAATAGTTCATTCCTTCGCTAATCGTTTGGGCTGCGACTTCGTAGCTTCCCTGCTTAAGACTCTGGGACAACTTGAGCAGCAGGCTGCTTGGAACCCACAAGGTCTCTCCTGGAGTCGAAGTCAAGCTCTCGAAGAAAGTAATGCTTCCATGGCCGGAAAACATGCGAGACTCAAAAGCGGAGCAAGCTTCAATAAAGGATTGGTTGAGCTGATCCGGATCTGGATAGCAGGCGCCAACGCCAATGACCGGATCTAACCTGAAGAGACCGACGATATTGTCATGTACCTTCTGGACAATCCCGTGATATTGGTCGATGTCCGACATTCCCTCCAGCAAATCAAAATTGACAATCAACGCCATCTGACTAGGCTTAGGAAGCTCGACACCGTATACACAGGCGGCAAGTTCCGGAAACTCCACCTTTGCAAGCTGTTCGATCATCGTCTGCCAATCATGGGCGTCCAAATGATCTTCTGGAACGGAATCTCGGCCAATCATCATTGCAAAGTGATAGGCCTTATCGAAACGAATATCGAACGACCCTTGAAGCTCCTTGGATATGCTGAGAGCGTTTCCATATTTGAGGAGCATCAGTAAAAATTGGTTTCTCGCATAGGGCTCTTGGAGGTCTGCTCTTGAGCTGTATTCCTGCAAAGCCGTACGGATGCGGGCAAGCTCATCGCCTGCCATATGTGGTTCCGCCTGCACTCCGCCTACCTTCGACTTCGAATTGGCAAACTCGACAAGATCAATAATGGGGTGAAACTGTTTCCGAGCTAAAATGATGGCCACCGCTGCACCACAAACAGCGACGATCGAGAACATTAGTAACATTAAATTACGGATGTGTAGCACATTGCTTAAAAATTGCGAGCTAGGCATCAATGTGACATAATCCCATCCGTTTCGATACGATTTGACTGAGACGACGGAATGGGGCTCCCCATTGAGCTTAACACTGTGTATGCCGGTTGAAAGATCACATAAGGAGCGCAGTGTCCCGGAGTCTAAAGGCTTCTCTAGATTGCTATTGGAGGCTAAAACCAGCCCTCTGTTATCGAATATATAAGAAGAACCTTGATAGTTTCCAATAATAGAGTCGATTAGTCCGGTAAGCTCCGATTCCCTAATCAGATACATAATCGTTCCGTAAGGATTCGGATTGTTCGGAGTTATGGGCTCAAGATAGGCCAGTACATTTTCTGTTCCTGATGTTGTCGGATTTCTACCAATAAGCGTGGTAGGACGGACGACCGGGTATTTTACCGTATTCAAATCTTTGACGATTTCGTCGGGTTTCCAGCCCTTAAAGTTGTATTTATTGTTGAATACATTGAGGCCTGTCATGCCGGCGCTGGAGTAAATACTCTCATCATTATGGAAGAATAAAAACATTTCACTGACAATCGGGCTTGTCGCCTTGTATTTTTTTAAAGCGGTAATAGCCTCAAGGCTGTAGTAAGGATCATGAACGCGATACTTCGCGAGCTGTTCATCGTAGGCTACCTGGGATGCTGTGTCACTAAGCTGTTTCATGTGGCTGTCTATGATAGTCTTGGCTTGAAACAATTGGTTGAAATGCGATTGTTCAATTTCAGACCGTAGATCGCTAACAGCACTGTTGTAGATAATCACTGATAAAAGAACCAGCGGGACCAGCAGCATGAACAAGTAAGACAAGATGTATTTTATAAAAAGTTTCGACTTGAAATAATTCAGCTTCACCTTTATAGCCGCCCCCTGTCTCTCTATATTTGATTAAAACTGTAATCGAGTTTACCTGATAAAGCAAGGAGATATGTCGTATCGTTGTCCTTTGATAATTATAGAATGTGTCAAAATTGCTGCCTTAACAATATGCGATTTTTGCTCCTTAAAACTGCGCCTTACTCCGCTTGGAACTGAAACGACCTGCTGCTTAACCATTACGGCATTGCAAGCCGATTGTCGTTCATCTCATTCCGTAAAAAACTACACATTCTAATACGCCTAAGTTCATTAATAACAGCAAAACTTATGTAACATTATGTACCATGGAATTTGTAAAATCTGCATTAACGAATTGTAAGCGGAACCAAAACGACATATTTACGAGTTGTTGATTGGTGGGTTACACTGCGAGTGTCATCTGAAAGCGGAAAAATACCCGATCAACTGAAAAGTCGGGCAAAAAGCTTTTTCCCGTGTTAAAAAATGTGACATCTTTCTGAAGCCATACTGGTTTACAAAGAGGGAAGGGAGTGAAGTGGATGAAAGAGGGTACACAAGCAGCTATGAATTTGAACTTAGTACCTACGAGGAAAAAGAAAGGGGATTTGTGGAAAAAGATCATTCGGAATTGGCAACTGTATATTTTCATATTACCGGCTTTCCTAAGCATTATCATTTTCAGCTATATACCAATGTACGGAATTCTCATCGCATTTAACAACTATGTTCCGACAGATGGGATTTTGGGCAGCCATTGGGTAGGTTTTGAACATTTTACTCGATTTTTTAATTCCTATTACTTCTGGGATTTGTTGTGGAACACGCTGAGCATTAGTCTTTACGGACTAGCTATCGGCTTTCCGCTTCCGATTATCCTGGCGCTATCCTTCAATGAAGTGAAGGACGGATTTTTCAAACGGACGGTTCAAACCGTTACTTATGCGCCGCACTTTATTTCGATGGTCGTTATGGCCGGGATGATTATTACATTCCTGTCGCCATCCTCCGGGATGATTGTTCATATGATAGAAGCCTTCGGGATAACTCCTCCGAACTTTCTAACCGATCCCCGGTGGTTTAAGACCATTTATGTACTTTCCGATGTTTGGCAAAGTACAGGCTGGGGAACAATCATTTACCTGGCAGCATTGACCGGCGTTGACCCAGGACTGCATGAAGCGGCTGTTCTGGACGGTGCCACCCGGTTGCAGCGGATTCGGCACATCAATATTCCAACGATTATTCCAACAATTACCATTCTCCTGATTTTGAATATGGGTAGCTTGCTGGGGGTAGGCTTTGAAAAAATTCTCTTGCTGCAAAACCCGCTAAACATGGAATCATCCGACGTGATCTCAACGTTCGTGTACCGTTCCGGTTTGGTAAACGCCCAATACAGCTTCTCCACGGCAGTAGGTTTGTTCAACTCCGTTGTCAACGCTATTCTGCTCGTTTTGGTGAACCAGATTGTGCGGCGAACCAGTGAGAACAGCCTATGGTAGAAGAAGGGAGTGGTAACTTGTGGCTGCGGTAGTAAAAGAAACAAGCAAAGATAAGGTATTTCTTATATGTAACTATATTTATTTGGTTCTTGCGTTTATCATTGTCGCTTATCCTGTGCTGTATATCATCAGCGCTTCCATAAGTAATCCGAAGTTTGTCTCATCTGGAGAGATGTGGCTCTTACCGAAGGGAATTACGTTTGAGGGTTATCAAAGGGTATTTCGGGATCCCTCCATCTGGAGAGGCTACGGAAACACAATTCTTTATGTAGCCATCGGTACTTTCGTCAACCTGGCCGTGACGCTGCCGGCTGCTTATTCGCTTAGCCGGAGGGACTTTGTCGGACGGAACGTAATTATGGGGATTTTCATGGTTACGATGTTTTTTGGAGGCGGTTTGGTACCAAGCTATTTGTTGATCAAAAACTTGGGACTCGTCAACAGCATGTGGGCGCTCATACTTCCTGGAGCAACTTCCATCTATAACTTGATTATTTGCCGGACATTCTTCCAATCCTCGATTCCTAAGGAACTAGAGGAGGCGGCCGAAATTGATGGCTGCAGTAATTTCCGACTTTTCTTCAGCATCGTGCTTCCTCTATCAATGTCGATCATCGCGGTTATGGCCCTGTTCTTTGGGGTCGGACACTGGAACAATTACTTCTCGGCGATGATTTATTTGAACGATGAAGCAAAATATCCACTGCAACTGGTACTCCGGCAAATTCTGGTCTTGCAGGAAATGTCGGCACAGGCAGGCGGAATCAGCGCGAGCCAAGCTACGGCTATGAATAATAAAGCAGAAGTCGCCGCGCTCGTGAAGTATGCTGTTATCATTGTGTCTACGCTGCCTATTATTATTATCTATCCGTTCTTGCAGCGCTATTTTGTCCAAGGTGTCATGATCGGTTCCATTAAGGGATGATCTTGCCATAAATTTAACATCAAAAGGGGAGGTTTGTTTCATGCAGAAAAAGCTTCAAAAACGAGGGGCCATCTTGCTAAGTATCATCATGTTATTCTCCATACTTACCGCTTGCGGCTCGTCGGACAAATCGTCATCGGGGAATAAAGCTTCAGGAAACACAGCAAGCAATTCCACCAATGCAGCGTCGGATGTGAAGAAAGACGGCTTTCCAATCGTAAGTAAACCAATTACTCTCACTATGCTGGCGCAAAGCGCAAACATGGGCGATTGGAGCAAAATGCCTGTAGTTCAAGAAATGGAAAAATTGTCAAACGTTAAGATTGAGTTCCAAACGGTTCCGATTGACAGCTTTGCTACAAAGAAAAACTTGGTATTTGCCAGCGGCGACTTGCCTGATATGATTTATGCTGCTGACCTGAAACCAGCTGAACAGGTAACCTACGGTACCCAAGGTGCCATTATCCCTTTGGAAAACCTGATTGATAACTATGCGCCAAACCTGAAGAAACTTTTAGATGAGAACCCGAACTGGCGCAAAAACATTACGACCTCAGATGGTCACATTTATTCCCTGCCGTTTTTCGATTCAGCCGCTGTTTGGTACCGCGGACCGATGTGGTATAACGGTAAATTCTTGAAAGCTTTGAACGCTACTGAACCTAAAACAACAGAAGAATTGTATACTTACCTGAAGCGTGTTAAAACCGAAGACCCTAACGGCAACGGTAAAGCAGATGAAATTCCACTTTGCTCTGTTAAACTGGATGACTTGCGGATGTTCTTCCTTGGATTCTGGGGCATCTACAACGAAGAATACTATGCTGACAAAGACGGAAAAGTGCATTACACACCACAAGAAGAAGGATATAAAGGTTATCTGACTTTCTTGAACCGCTTGTGGAAAGAAGACCTGCTTGACCATGAAACCTTCTCGCAAAACGATGATCAAAAGAAAGCAAAAGGTAAAGAAAACCGCCTTGCTCTGTTCAGTGACTACATGGCTTACTTCACACTTGGCGGCGAGCAAAGCACGAGCGACCCTATGATGACTCCGGTAAGCAGTGAAATTGCTGGAACTCCAGTATACGGTAAACATCCAGGTATGTCGGCAAACGGTGCATTCGCCATCACGAAGCACAATCCGAACCCTGAAGCAACAATGCGTTGGATTGACTATCAATTTGGCTACGACGGCGCAACGCTTTGGAATCAAGGACCTGAAGGCAACATGTGGAAATACAAAGACAAAGCTACTCATACAAAAGAATGGCTTCCAGTACCAGGTGGCGGCGATCGCGAAGAATATCGCGCAACGATCACTCCAAACTATGGTATCTTGACTCCAGGTGTTAACCTGAAAGAAATGACCAACGGTCTCAGAACTCCATTTGACGACTGGATCGACAAACAAAACCAAGAGAAACTAGTTCCAATTGGTAAAGTTCCAATGCCAAACGTATATTTGTCCAACGATGAACAATCGCAAGTTACAGCTCTCTTGTCTGACTTGGAAACTTACACGAAACAAATGGAAGCTAAATTTGTAACCGGTCAAGAACCACTTTCCAACTGGGATAAATATGTTGCCCAGCTGAAGAAAATGGGCAGCGATGAAATCGTTAAGATTTATCAATCAGCCTATGACCGTTGGAACCAAGAAGGAACAAAATAATCAATTCGCATTAAGAATTGCTGAGCGAAGAAGCAGAAGTTGGAAGCGACGATTTTCGCCGCTTCCTTCTTTTTTAGGGTGGGAATAACATTCATCTATCAAAGGAGGTAAATAAGTGAACAGAAGTGAAGTTCCGGAACCTAACATTAGATATTCGCCTAAATCATATTATTGTAAACGAGCTTGTAGCCAGCTTGTGCTTGATGGACGGCTGGATAAGCCTTTTTGGGATAAGGCGGATTGGACGGATGACTTCGTCGATATCGAAGGCGATCTACGCCCGATGCCGTCTAAACGTACTCGGGTTAAAATGCTGTGGGATGATGAGTACTTTTATGTAGGTGCGGAATTAATAGAAGACCAAATTTGGGCGACACTGACGGAACGGGATTCGGTCATCTTTTACGATAACGATTTTGAAATCTTTATCGATCCAGACGGAGACACCCACCAATATTATGAATTTGAAATCAATGCGCTCAATACGGTATGGGATTTGCTGCTTGTTCAGCCTTATCGTGACGGAGGTCCGCCAATCAACGGCTGGGACATTCAGGGCCTTAAGACAGCTGTACACATTGACGGAGAGCTAAACCATCCTGGGGCGGATAACCGAAAATGGAGCGTCGAGGTCGCCATGCCTTGGGCCGCGTTACGGGAATGTGCTCCTGACGGGCGTCCTCCAGTGAAAGGTGAATTTTGGCGCGTTAATTTCTCGCGGGTGGAGTGGCAGACAGAGGTCATTGATGGCAAATACGTCAAAGTAACCAATCCGGAAACGGGGAAGCCATTTCCTGAGGATAACTGGGTATGGTCGCCTCAAGGCATTATTAATATGCATTATCCTGAGTTATGGGGTTATGTTGTTTTTACGGATGAGGATAAACCAAGTGCTTTTGAGCTACCGAAGGACGAATTCGTCAAATGGGAGCTGCGTAGGTTGTATTACCGGGAACGCAATCATTATGCCCGTTCGGGCGAGTATACAACGGATCTGGAATGGTTGATGGGTGAAGACCAAGAGACATGGAGCATCCGGCCAGCCCTGGAAATTACAAGTAAAATGTTTCAAATATCCGCGCCGGCAGCAGATGGAACGGGTACTTTCTATATTAGAGAAGACGGAAAATTGTGGAGGGAGTAAACCTAATGAACGTGGGGAACTCGGCATTTTCGTTGGATAATCGTGAGCTTGCGTTAATTGAACGGAAGTTTGAAGAGAAGAAGAAAATAGGCAAGGCACGGGAAAAAGAGCTGTTCGGTGTGTTTGCAGAGAATCTAACCGAGGAAGAATCGCTAGCGCTAAAGTTTCTGTATGCCTACATGCCTTTAAATGATATGGCTGATTATGATGGTTCTCTATTTCTAACCCATGTCCGCCGTTCGCTGGAAACAAGAAAGCAGATGCCTTGGGGCAAGCGGATTCCGGATCATCTATTTCTATACTTTGTGCTGCCCTACCGAGTAAACAATGAAAATATTGAAGATTACCGCGGGGTCATCTATGACGAGCTTGCGGAGCGTACAAAACATTTGCCGATGGCGGACGCCATTTTGGAGGCGAACTATTGGTGCCACGAAAAAGCAACCTACATCGGCAGTGATATGCGGACCCTCTCGCCGCTCAGTATGATTCGAAATGCGCGTGGTCGCTGCGGGGAAGAATCGACGCTCGCAGTATCAGCGCTGCGGAGCATCGGGATCCCTGCGCGGCAGTGCTATACCCCAAGATGGGCGCATTGCGACGATAACCATGCCTGGGTGGAAGCATGGGCTGATGGCAAATGGTATTTTATCGGTGCCTGTGAACCCGAGCCACGCCTGAACCAAGGCTGGTTCAGCGGTCCGGCACGGCGGGCGATGCTTGTGCATACGCGGGTGCCGGCAGGCTATAGCGGCCCGGAAACCATTACTTCACATGATGAATGGCATACGGAGATTAATTTGCTGGAAAACTATGCCCCAACTAGGGTCCTGAAGGTTGTTGTGCGTGATGGGAAGGGCGGACTGGCTGGCGGAGCCCGGGTTCTGTTCCAGCTATATAACTATGCAGAGCTATATCCCCTTGCGGAAGTAGAGACGGATGAACACGGCGAGGCTCAGTTCAAAACCGGTTATGGCGATTTGGTCATTCGCGCCGTTAAAGACGGGATTTGGGGACAAAAGGCTATCTCGGCTCGGGACGGAGAAGAGATTGAAATCGTACTGGACCAAAACGCTCAGCCCACTCAACCGGAGGATTTCGATATGGTGCCTCCGCCGGAAATTCCTGATCCTAATTTGGAGCCATTATCCAAAGAGCATATGCAAAGGCATGAAGAGAAGGTCACAGCCGGGGTAAATATCCGCAAAGCTTATGAGGAAACTTTTATGAGCGAGAAAGATGCAGCTGAGCTTGCCGAAGCTCTCGGACTGGATTCGGGCCGAGTATGGAAAGTGCTTGGCTCCGCCCGCGGCAACAGCCGGGAAATTGCCGCTTTCCTCAAAGCGCGGACACCGGAGTATGGAGAGTGGCCGCTAGTTCTCCTCGAAAGCATGGAGGAGAAAGATATGATCGATGCGGTCATAAGCACGCTGGACGATCATTTAATAGGTTCCCTGAAATGGCGGGACTTGATTGACCGAGATACCTTTACCCATTATGTGCTTTGTCCGCGCGTACAGTATGAAATGATCGCCCCTTACCGCCAAATTTTGCAATCCAGCTTTACGAAGGCGGAGGCTGAGTGTTACCGTGCTAACCCATCAGAGCTTGTAGAGCTGCTGAAAAACGAGTGGGAGATTCGAGACGATCTGACTCATTTGCGCGGGAAAGCCACGCCGCGAGGAACTTTCCAGTTAAGAAAAGGCGATCTTTCCTCCGTCGAAATTTTGTTTGTCGCACTTTGCCGCAGCTTAGGCATCCCGGCCCGACTGCATCCGAGCGAACAAAAGCCGCAATACTTGGCGGAGCAGGGCTGGCAAAATGCCGTGATTCGGGAGATTAAATCCGCAGCTCACCGGGAAACCGGCAAGTTGCAGCTGATTCTTGATCCCGAGGCTAGAGCTGACGCTCCGGCGGCGGCTTATGAGCAAAATTTTACTATCGCGAGACTTGAAAACGGAGTATATAAAACGCTGCTCTATGAGTTTGGCAAGACGGATGTTTATGATGAACCGTTTGAAGTGGAACCTGGAGACTACCGCGTGACAACGGGAATACGGCAGAAGGACGGAACGGTTCTCGGAAAATGGCATTACACGACCATTCGTCCTGACGAGGAGTCAAAGCTAACGCTAACCTTCCGGGAGCCATCGGAGCATATCCCCGTACTTGGAACGGCCGATTTGTCTTCGCCGCTCCAGTTACCAGACGGAGCGGCGAAATCATTGGGCGAGCTGGCCGGAACGAAGGGCGCTATTGTTGCCTGGCTTGAGCCAGACCGTGAACCTTCCAAACATTTGCTTCGGGAAGCCGGCGAGCTGGCTGAATCCATTGAGGCGATGGGGATTCCCGTTATTTTTGCGATTGGTGACGACAAATGGACGGCCTCATTTAACCCAGCTGCCTATGTAAACCTACCGAATGGTGTACAATTTGTCCGGGATTCATCCTATTGCGCGCTACATTCCATTGCTTCGGTAACCCCGCTTGGCGTAAACGGGTTCCCGCATCTGTTCGTTTTGGATGGCGATGGATGTATTCGCTACAAGGAATCGGGCTACAAACCTGGCAGCGGGAAGGAAGCCTTGAAGGTTCTAAGCGATATTGAAAAAGAGTAAACAGGGGAGAGATGACTATATGAACCAAAAATACAAGGTGGTCGGATATGTAGGCGATAAAGACTTGCCTGCTCTGACTAAGGAAGACCTGCTGAAGCTGACGCATATCAATATCGCTTTTGGAGAAGTCAAGGCCGACCGCATCAGTACGGCGAAGCTGAACAATCTGGCGTGCGTGGAGGAGCTTAAGCGCGAGAACCCCGAGTTGACGGTTTTGCTGTCTGTTGGCGGGTGGAGCTCCGGCGGCTTCTCGGAGGCAGCTTCGTCGGAAGCCGGCAGAAGTGCCATGGCGGAATCTGCGCGGCAGTTGTTAGCAGACTTTCCGCTCGACGGAATCGACCTGGACTGGGAGTACCCATGTTACGCTGAAGCAGGAATTGGGGCAAGCCCGAAAGACAAAACGAACTTCACGCTGCTGCTAAAGGAGCTCCGGGAAGCACTCGATCGCAAGGGCGAACAGGATGGACGCCACTATTTATTGACCATCGCGGCAGGTGCCGATCAATATTACATTGACGGTACCGAGATGGATAAAGTGCAGCAGTATTTGGACTACGTTCAGCTGATGACCTACGATATGCGCGGGGGATTTCAGGTCCTTACGGGACACCATACGAATTTGTATACACCTGCAGGTGATTTGTTCCGGATCAGTGTGGACGCTTCGGTCCGCATGTTTATGAATGCGGGTGTTCCTAAAGAGAAAATCGTTATTGGGGCAGCCTTCTACTCGCGTATGTGGAAGGGGACGCCGGACGTGAATCACGGTCTTTACCAAATGGCTGGCACCTCGGGTGGGTATGGACCGGATTTTACGGCGCTTGCGGCTGAGTATATTAACAAGAACGGGTACACCCGATACTGGGATGAGGATGCGAAAGCTCCATATCTGTTCGATGGCAGCACGTTTATTTCCTATGATGACGAGGAGTCGATTCGCTGCAAATGTGATTATGTTCTGGAGCGGGGACTGGCTGGAGTTATGTTCTGGGAATACGGCTGTGACTGGACCCATAAACTGCTTGAGTCGATTCATCAAGGCCTAGCTGCCGGTAGATAGAGACACAAAACAACACCTCATCAAAAAGAGCACCTATCAAAAAAAGACGACACTCATTCACGAGCTTCCGAATGAAATGTCGTCTTTTTGCTTGCCAAATCTGATCAAAAACCGACCCAAAATGCAGCATATGCAATAACAATAAGTTAATCCCGAGTAAATGCCCGGGCAAAACTTCTTTGCACACATACTATGAACAAGACCTATTACTTAATGCAGGGAGTTGAGGAGATGCCAGTTACACGAAGAGTAAGGGTGAACAGCGCTTCTAAAATCGATATTCTTATACCTGCTATAGAAAAGGATCTGGGGACCCTACCTTACGTAATTGATAACATTAGGCGTTATTTACAGCATCCTATCGGGCACATATTTATTGTTTCGCCTGCCAGCAACAAGATCAGAAAGCTCTGTTCCAGCAAAAACTGCGTTTTTGTGGATGAGCGAACCGTCCTTCCTATCACCAAAAAGGATATACACTATCAGTCGTCCCGTTGGAACCGATCAGGCTGGTTGTATCAGCAGCTGCTCAAAATGAATGGAGATCACATTGTGAAAGCACAGCATTTTCTAGTGATAGATGCCGACACTGTGCTGATTAAGCCCCATACATTTTTGAGTGATGGCAAAACGGTATTTTACTGCCGCGATTGGAGTCAGCCGGAATATTTCAACACTTACCACAAGCTGCTGGGGAAGAAAGCTCCGCGCCCCCGGTCTTTTGTCACCCATTATATGCTCTTTGAGAAATCGAAGCTGTCTGCTTTAAAAAAGAGAATCGAAGCAGTTCATCAGCTTCCGTGGTACAGGGCGATTATCCGAAGTATTAATATGAAGAAGCAGTTTGGTTTTTCCGAATATGAAACCTACGCCAATTATTTGTACAGCTTGAATCCGGGCCGCATGATTCTTAAAAGCTCCAGGAATAAAAGCTTGAATAACAAAGCTTCTTCTTTAAAAAACCATCAAATTCTTAAACTGGCACACAAATATCGGTCCCTTTCCTTCCATAAACGTAAAATCTATAGCCAAGCTCCTCGTGCCTAAGGAGGAATCATCCG
The DNA here is from genome assembly GCF_042678945.1 of Paenibacillus puldeungensis. Lineage (NCBI taxonomy): Bacteria > Bacillati > Bacillota > Bacilli > Caryophanales > Paenibacillaceae > Paenibacillus > Paenibacillus puldeungensis. The sequence continues at coordinate 393,840 of NZ_JBHTLM010000001.1, forward strand.
TGCATATCATACTGCTCAGCGGCGGTGCTGGTAAAAGGCTCTGGCCGCTCTCGAACGAGCTTCGTTCCAAGCTGTTTATCAAGATTCTCCCCTCGCCCGCAGGTGGACTTGAATCGATGATCGGCAGAGTATGTCGCCAGCTTGAAAGCTTGCGCCTACTGGATTCAACCCTCATTATTTCACATCAGGAACAGGCTAACATCACAGCTCTCCATACCAAAGGTCTGACTCCGGTTATCGGGGAACCCTTTAAACGGGGAACTTTTACAGCGGCGGCCTTGGCGGCTTTATATTTGCAATCCTCCGGTATGGCTAAAGATGATGATACCATTTGTATAGCGCCAGCAGATGTGTTTGTAGGGGAGGATTTTTTCAGCAGCTTCAAACGACTACCAGATATTTTAGACGAGGCAGATGCCGATATAGCTTTACTTGGGACAAGGCCTACACATGCTTCAGACCAGTACGGATACGTCCTTCCTGTTGAATTTGAGCATCAGAATGGATATTCACCTGTCGCTCAATTCATAGAGAAACCGGAAATCAGAGTAGCTGAGACGCTGCTGCAGCGAGGGGCGCTATGGAATTGCGGAGTGTACGCTTTCTCGCTATCGTTTATGCTGTCCCAGATCAAAGAAGCCGGACTCCCCACTCATTATGATGAATTGCTTGCTAAATATGAACACCTGCCTGAACGCAGCTTTGATAAGCAGGTTGCAGAGCGAACGAAGCGGGCTGTCGTCCTTCCTTATCAAGGAGCATGGCAGGATATCGGGAGCTGGGAAGCTCTATCCGCCCAGTTGGATTCAAATGTATTCGGACAAGGCACAATATCCGGTCAATCCTCGAATTCCCACATCATTAACGAACTTACCCTTCCGCTCCATGTCATCGGAGTTCCGGATATTATCGCTGCAGCAAGCCCGGATGGCATTCTCATTGCGAACAAAAAGAATTCAAATAATATCAAAGACCAACTAGGCAGTCTGCCGCTGCAAGCCATGTACGGAGAAGCAACCTGGGGCAGCTATCGAGTCGTTGACAGGTTCACAACCGAGGAGGATGCAACCGTTACGGTTGTGAACGTTACGGTTCTTCCCGGCAAGAACATCGGGCTTCGTCAGCACCGCTCTGGACATAAAGCATGGACTGTGCTTACAGGCAGTGGTCAGGTGCTCATGGATGGACAGATCAAGCAGGTTACTTCGGGCATGCAGTTCGCAATGACCTTGGAGGTGGATGGCTTCTATTCTATCCTGGCTGAAACCCGGATGGTTGTCCTTGAAGTGCGAATTGACGGGCCGGAGGGTGAGGACCGTGTGATTTTTGAAGCAGAGGATTGGGAGAAGATTATAGAACGTGCCAAGCTCCAAACGTGATGAGCCGCTTGCTGTAACTGCATTTACTGCAGCTATTTCTGGGCAATATGTGTTTTTTTGGATTTTAGCTGCAAAATGTGCATTTAAATTGAGCCAATTTGAATTTTATGGGTTATTTTGCTCCTTTTAGATGCACTTTTTGCATTTAGCTCTCTCAGTTCGCTTAAAGACTTATTTGGATAATGACCGCCCGGTGGGGAACAGGCCGATCCATGACCGGACAGCCCTCACCGAGCGGTGATATCGTTATCCAGCGGCTTAGCCAGCAACGCAGCCCGCAAACTGCTCTGCGAACCAGTTCTCGTCCAGATTTCGGCCGATTACGACAAATTCGCTGCGCCGGGGCTCGTCCTGTTTCCAAGCACGATCAGGGTAAGAGCTAAACAGCATATGGATGCCTTGGAATACGACACGTTGTTTGACGCCCTTGATATTTAGCACGCCTTTATAGCGGAATGTATCCATGCCGTGCTCAACCAGCCAGGCTTGCAGGAAACGTTCGACTTTTTCAAGATCGAGAGGTCGCTCCTCACGGAAAAAGACGGACATCACTTCGTCGTCATGATCATGATCCTCTTCCTCCAGAAAGTCCGGATCCAGCTCCAGCTTCTTGTCCAAATCAAACGCACCGATACCGAGAATCCGGTCGATGTCGATATTCGACTGATGCGTCCGATACAGCTTGGCCGCCGGGTTCATCATATGTAGGCGATGCTCCAGCTTTTGAAGCTCCTCCTCAGTGACGAGGTCGGTTTTGTTCACTAGCAGAACGTCGGCAAAAGCGACTTGCTCCTGTGCTTCATGCCCATCGTCCAGGTGCTGCTCCGCATGCTTGGCATCAACGACGGTGACGATCGCATCCAGCTTAAAGGAATTCGCGATTTCTTCATCGAGGAAAAATGTCTGGGCTACCGGCGCGGGATCGGCTAGCCCGGTAGTTTCGATCAGCACGCGGTCGAAGTCAGCCGTACGGCCGCTGCTTTTTCCTAGTTTGGCGTCCATTAAATCATTTAAAATCCGCACGAGATCCCCCCGTACCGTACAGCAGATGCAGCCATTGTTCATCTCGAAAATCTCTTCGTCGGCTCCGACAACAAGTTGATTGTCGATACCGACCTCGCCGTATTCATTGACGATGACGGCGATTTTCTGACCATGGTTCGCTGTAAGTACATGGTTCAGTAGGGTGGTTTTGCCCGCACCGAGAAAACCGGTAAGTACCGTCACGGGAATGCGGGGATCAGCCTCAGGGATTGCTGACATAGGATATCACACTCCATGTAAATAGATAAAGTAGATGGTAAAAAACTGTCACTAAATCGTAAATATTACGATTTGATACTGATTATGAACTTTTTTCATCGATTTGTCAAAGGGTGTTCTAAAACGGGCACAGCAGGAATATGTATAAATAAGGGGCGGTTATACCCGCCCCTCTGTACAACCTTTCAACAGATGCTGCTTGTGGTAAGTCTTGCATTTACAATTTTCATAGAGCGGGCTCATTTTTTTGATGTAGCTGTAGCTGTCGTTGCCTGCTCTCCGTCTGAAAGCTCGTCAAGGTGATGAACCTCTTCAGAAAGGGTGCGTAAAGAAGCCTCCATTTTGTCTAGCTTTTCGCCTACGGTCTGCAGAACGTACTTGATCAAGATGAAGCAAAGCGTAACAGGAAACCCTACATTGGCAACCATTGACACAATATCCGTCACCTGCATGCTTATTACCTCCTTCGCTTATTGGGCCCTTCACTATATAGGGCAAATCCAAGGATACTTAAACAACCAATAATTAGAAAAAATGTTATAATAATCAGTACTTATAATAATTATGGTTGTAAATTGTTCCTCTGAATTTCCCTAAACATAGAAGATGAAAATGGAAGGGGGAGGTAGTTTTGAAAGAACAGCAAACCGTGTACGAGCAATATCGAAAGGAAGTTTATCGGATCGCCTGGAGGGTTCAATACAAAGCCAAAGCTGTAAGAAAGCGGGAGTGTTCATTCAATGGAGTCGAGCCAGCCGTAACCTGCTTCACCTCATCTTCTGATAACAAAATCGTTGTGAGACAGTTGATTAATGCCCTTCCCTCCTCGACGGGTAAAACGATCATTTACAAGCTATATCTGCAGGACAAAACAGAGGGGGAAGTGGCCCGTGAGCTGAATATGAGTCAGCAAGGGGTGAACAAATGGAAGCGAAAGATGATCAAAGAGTTGTCCCGGATGATGATGAGTTCCTGAATTTGCTCCATAAGGCTAAACAAAATGACGCGGAGTCGACGTTAAGGCTGATTGAGCTGTTTAAGGGTGACATTTTGCATATAAGCAAGTATATTCATATGGCCGAAGAAGATGCTGTTTCCGATATCATTCTGGAGTTTCTGGAGATGATTAAGGAGCAGAAGGATTAGTAGAGAAGTCCCCTGGGATCAGGGGACTTTTATATGGGTAAAGACATCGGCGTTATTAACATACGCTTACAAACTAAAGCGAGGTAATTATAATGACAAGACGATCAAAATATATATTTGGCGGTATAGGCGTTATACTTATGCTGGCAATTATTGTTGTGCTAAAGCTGTTTATTAATCCTATACCTCAAGAACACAGGAAACTTATCGAATCTCATGGATGGAGTATTGAAGGGATAAAAGAAAATCGAGTGAGTGTTCATCTCCCTATTCCATCAGAGGTAGAGGCTTCGTATCGAAATTTAGGCATTAATTTAGAGGTAGCGAAGAATGGAACTGAAATTTTTAGATCCAGGTATAAATTAAGAGAAGCTTGCTCCAAAGAGAAGATTGATGCGGTTGTATATTTCAATGATGTTAAAATATTGGGATCGTATTTTCTGCTGACTGAGCGTGACCCTGGTTATGCCCGAATGGAAAATATCGATGACTTCAGAAGAAATCATGGATGCCAATGAAATTAAAGGCTAGGCAACTGCCGAGCCCTTAATTTATCGGTGCCATCGTTACAAAGGCTTTGCCTGATGAAACAAGCTGTCCATGGCCTTTGATACATAGGACTCATTCGCCAGCTTCGATTGAACCTCTCTTTTCCAGACCGTTTGGTTATCGTCTAAGGTCTCCCATGCTGCGCCGTACCATTTCTCCACATCAGAGCGCTTCACTTTATAGGTCACATCCTCGAAGTAATAAATAACGGCTTCTAGGTTGTCGATATACCGGAAGGCAGCGGTAGCGCTGTAAATTAGACTTGTCTCCTCCTGCTGCTGTTTTTTTGTACTATAGGAGCCTTCCATATTTAACTGCACGGTTAGCGCATCCGAATCAAGCTTATACGTCTTTATAGGGCCTAACGGGAGCGAAGAAAAAACACCGGCGACTTTGGGGAAGCTGCCCATATACTTGGTTTTGGACTTTTCGGTCCGTTTGATGTCATGCGTCAGGGGACTTAACTGTTCATGGTTATACTGATCTTCTTGTGCTTTCATATGAGGAATGGCGGCCCCCTCTACCCAGCCAAATAAAAGCAGTCCGAATATCAACAGACCGATAATCCAAATATTTCGCATTTTCATTGCCCGAATTCCTCCGTTACAGCCTCGTGCTTCTGCATCAGTCGAACCGAGGCTTGAAGCATAAGCGGGATGAAGATGGTCAGAAAGGGCTTGGCAAACTTAATGCCTATTTGGGCGAATTGATAGGGGCCGTCTATTTTGATCTGACGGTTAAACCAAATGTTGCTTCCAAAATCAAGTGCCGCAAGCGCAAGTAAGAAGATAAGGATAAAAAGTCCCCAAACGAGCCAGCCCCATCGGGAAATCTGCTTGGCGTTCTTCAGATTGCGCTGCTTAGTATAATTCCAGGCTTCTTTTTTCCAAATACTCTTCAGGACCAGATAAATAATAGCGATGACCAGAACAACTGCCAGCAGCTGGTAGCTAAGCAGCGATTGATCAATGAGCCTCGTCGGAATCGTAAAAATCCAAAGTATGAGCGAATATAGTAACGCGGTTTGTACGAGCTCCAGACGATAGCGGCTTATGTAGATGTTCCGGTGATCGTCGATCAATCCATCCACACTGGTAAGGCTGGCTGTTGCCTGCCGGACTGCCTCATCATATTTCATACCGCTCGTCGTAAGATCCGCGACCTTGGCTTCAAGATTACCGAGGATTTCATCTTTCATCTCGCGAATTTGCGGGGTTAGCGTATATTTTGCGAACAAGCGATCCACATGCTTTTGCAATGGATTCATCATTATCCCTCCTGTTTCTCGATTAAGAGATCTATCAGCACACGCGCTGTCTTCCAGGCTGACAAACTGGTGCGGTAAGTGTCGGTCCCCGCAGGTGTAATCCGGTAATATTTGCGCCGCCCTCCCTGGCTTTCCTCACCCCAGTAGGACTCTATTAGGCGCTGCGACTCCAGCCGCTTGAGGCTGGTATATAGTGAAGGCTCCTTCAGCTCATACTGACCTTGACTAATACTGGAAATGGCCTTCATGATCTCGTATCCGTAATTATCCCCCTCCAGCAACACGCGAAGAATAATCGTATCGATATGGCCGCGAATCAAGTCACGGCTGATACTGCTGCTTTCATTCAAAGAATTCACCTCGTTATGTTCATGCATAAAGACAATTACAATGTACGCCATATTACTATGTGTGTCAATGTAATCTTGTTTTTACTATGTAACGGTAGTTCAGTACAAGCTTTCCCCAGGGGCTATAATAGAATAAGATAAACATTGCATATCTTTATAGTTATGAACGAGAATAGGACGGGTGGAGAAGAAATGTCAAAATTCATGGATGCACTTTCCGCCATTGGATATAAAAATATATTAGTCGCTATATTGATCGCTGTGGTGGGCGCAGCTACGGCTATTTATATGTTTCGCGAGGTGCTACGCGCTCTTCATCCGGCTCAGAACGCCCGTCCAAACGGTAAACAGGGCAGCGCCATGGGGCAAACTTCCAATGGTTGCCGCCCGGATGCGGTGATTTTAACCTCTAAGCTAAGTGACCTAAGCAACGCCGAATTCGACCGTTTGCTTGAGCTCTATTTTAGGGACCAGGCTCAAGCTGCAGATGGTGGCAGTACTGATGGAGTCGATATGGTGATCATAGACCGTTACTGGCACAAGGAAGCGATTGAACAGAAGCTGTTGGCATGGGGGAAATGGAAACCTGCCCCTGAAAGGAAAAAGTGAAGATTCGGCGAAAGAAAATGGCCTATAACATGATCGGTACAGCTTAGCCAGTTTTAAAAGGGGCATTTTTCTGTTATTATTATATATAAAGTTGTAATAAAACGGAGGTGTTTGTCATAAAAGTTCTGCAACTATCTATGGATGAAGCGGTTGAAATTAGCAAAGTGATTGCTAACGAACACCGTATGAACATCTTGAAAATATTAAGCACGGGTCCACATAACGTAAATGAACTTTCGGAAAAGCTGGGCCTACCATTCTCCACGACGGCCGTTAATGTCAAGAAGCTGGAGGATGTAAATCTTATTGTTACTGAACTGGTGCCTGGGCGGGGAACACAGAAGGTGAACTCCAAAAATTACGACCGGATTATTATAGATTTGTTCTCAAGTGATACGGCACAGGATAAAAACGTCATTACGATCGACATGCCAATCGGAGAATACGTGGACTGTCAAGCAGAACCAAGCTGCGGACTGGTTAGTGAAACCGACTATATCGGCATTCAAGACGATCCGCGGTCCTTCTATGAGCCAAGAAGAAGGGAAGCACAGCTGCTATACTTCCGGGTTGGCTACGTGGAGTATCGCTATCCCAACCGGATTCCATACGGGAACACTGCCACGGAAATTCAGTTCAGCGCGGAGCTTTGCTCGGAAGCGCCCTATCACAAGCTGGATTGGCCATCGGACATTACGGTCTATGTGAATGACAAGGAAATAGGCACATGGACATCACCGGGCGATTTTGGGGGGGAACGGGGGTTCAATACTCCGGAGTGGTGGCAAATCTATTTCACGCAGTATGGACTGCTGAAGCATTGGAAAATTAACGCCGAGGGCTGCTTTATTGATGGGGTCAAGTTTTCCGATGTGACCATAGGTGACCTAAATCTGAACGAACGGCCGTTCATTTCCTTGCGGTTTGAGGTCAAAAAGGATGCGGTTAATGCCGGGGGGCTCAACTTATTCGGCACGAACTTCGGAAATTATCGGCAGGGTATCATCATGAATGTGTACTATTGATGTTTTTGTTACAATAAAACATATGACAAAACACAGGAGAGTCTCCTTTTCTCGCTGGTTTTGTCTTTTTTTTGCTGTAAATTCACCGAAAAATGGCTAGTCTTACGTTTAAAAAACATTTTTTTATTTTTTATTACGAATTATATTGATATATAACAAATAAAGGAGTTATAATAAACCTGTCAATAAAATCTTTTGTATAAGGAGGATAAGCTAGATGAAGAAAGCTATGTCGCTTGTGGTTCTTGTACTCATGGTTTTTGCTTTAGCAATGAGCGGATGTTCAGGGGGGAACAATTCGGCACAGAAAAATGAAGGCGCTTCCAAAGATGGTGGTGGAACGACCAGCAGCACTGCCGGAAGCAACACAGGCAGCAAAGATGTGATCAAACTGAATTACTGGGTGCCTTTTAGCGGTTCAGATGGGGAATACATGGAGAGCATGGTGAAGAAATTCAATGAATCGCAAAAAGAAATCCAAGTCGAGTTCATGAACAACAACTGGGAAAATTACTATCCGAAGCTCCTGTCCTCGCTTGCATCAAACTCCGCACCGGATGTCGCGGTATCTCACGTCTCTCACCTGGCTGAACTAATTCCTACCGGCATGCTTGAGCCGCTTGACGATTTGGCCAAACAAGCCGGTCTCGATTGGTCTACCTATGGGAAAAATCAAGAAACTTCCGTCATCCGAGATGGCCAGCATATTGCCGTTCCGCTGGATACTCACGCACTAATTATGTTCTATAACAAAAAATATCTCGGAGATGCAGGTCTGCTGAATGCAGATGGAACCATCAAGATGGAACCCGGGGCAGAAGGCTTCACGAAAATGCTGGAAACGTTGAAGCAAAAACTTCCGTCCGATGTCTCGCCAATGGTTATTGGGACGAACAACGTCTTTACGTATTGGACTTGGTACGCCCTTGTACAGCAGCAAGGCGGAACTTATATGAAGGATGGTAAACCGACCATCGATACGCCTGAAGGCAAAACGGCGATGAATTTGCTGAAGAGCTGGATCGATAAAGGGCTGATGCTGCCTGATATCGGAGACAACAGCTATGATATGTTTAAAACTTCGAAAGCCGCCGTCACTTTTACGGGCGTTTGGGCAACCGGCAACTTTGAAAGTGAAAAATCGTTGGACGCGGTAGCAGCTCCGTTCCCGCAGATCTATTCTCAGCCTGCCACTTGGGGTGATTCGCATACGATCATCGTTCCGAAGCAGGACAATAAGGATAAGGAACTAGCGGCTGTTAAATTTGCCAACTGGTTGGCAGACAACGGCGTGATGTGGGCAAAAGCGGGCCACGTTCCATCGAAGCCGGCCGTACTGGAGTCGGCAGAGTTTAAGGCGATGCCTTATCGCTCAGGTTATGCCACCAAGGTTATGGCCGACGTGAAATACATGCCTGATACGCCAAAGCTTAGCGCTGTCAATGATACGGTTCTTGAGTCACTAGTGGAAATCAACTACGGTCACAAATCTGTAGATGAAGGATTGGCTGATGCACAGAAAAATGCTGAAAAAGTGATGAGCCGATAATCTAGCAAGTGGGGAGGATACTGGGTATTCATGCGGATATCCAGTATCTTCGCTCCATTTGAAGGAGTGAGATCAATTTTGAGATCCGGAAGCCATAGCTTTAAAAAATACTTGACTGCGCTGGCCTTTTTAGCCCCTTTTCTGCTGCTCTATCTATCGTTTTGGATATACCCGATCATTAAGGGATTTCTGACGAGCCTGACCTCCGGCAGCTTGGGAGCCAAGAAAACCTTCATAGGGCTGGATAATTACCGGTACATGCTGAGTGATGACAAGTTCTGGAGCGCATTTTGGAACACGCTTTATTTTATCTTGATTTCGACTCCATCCATCGTCATCCTGGGTCTTGCCATGGCGATATTGATCAATATGAAGTTGAGGGGCAGAACCCTTCTTAGAACCATCTATTTCATGCCTTACATGCTCTCCGTATCTGTTGTAGGGAGTATATGGGTGTTTATTTTGCAGTCCAGAACCGGACTGATTGCGGAAACGTTAAATTCATTAGGAACGACGATGAAAATTTCCTGGTTCGGCAGCTGGGGGATGGGGTGGTTATCCATCCTGATCGCTACGCTGTGGTGGACGGTCGGATTCAACATGATCCTTTTTCTGGCCGGACTGCAGGAAATTCCGGAAGATTTATATGAAGCAGCATCTATTGATGGTGCGGGCCGCTGGGCACAATTTCGTTTTATTACCATGCCTTCGCTGAGGGGAGTAACGGCACTGGTTATTCTTCTGCAGACGATTGCCTCCTTTAAACTATTTGGTCAAACCTGGCTCATTACCAAGGGCGGCCCGGGTACGTCTACGACACCTCTAGTCCACTACATTTACCAAATTGCCTTTCGCCAGTGGGATACGGGCTACGCCGCAGCGGTATCTTTCATCCTGTTTTTCCTGATTGCGATCGTTTCCTTGATTCAATACAAACTGATGATGAGTAGAAACCATTAAAGAGGTGATAAAAAGCATGGGTCACGTAAAACGAATCATTGACGCTAATTTTTGGGCTTATCTGATCGGGTATGCTTTAGCCCTCATTATGGTCGCTCCATTGCTTTGGATGATCATTGCTGCATTTAAGCAGCCTGGGTCAACGGTCACTGTGCTGGGGGAACTGTTTACGACGAAATTTTCGCTCGATAGCTTTATTCAAGTGTTAAAACCGGACGGAACCGCAATGATGTGGAGATGGACCTTAAACAGTGTCATTGTAGGGATTGTACAGACAGGCGTTACAGTATTATTCAGCTCGTGGGCCGCTTTTGCCGTGTCCAGAATCGATTTTAAGGGAAAGACGTTTGTATTTGCTCTCATCTTGGCGGGGATGATGGTCCCCGTTGAATCGATTGTTGTTCCTTTGTTTGATATGATCAAGGGCTTGGGCTGGACGAACAGCTACAATGCTTTGATTTGGCCTGGCATGATGCTGCCGCTCGCCTTCCTTATTCTGAAGCAATTTATCGACCAACTTCCGAACGAACTGCTTGAGGCGGCAAAAATAGACGGTGCGAATATGTTCACAATCTGGTGGAGAATGATTTGGCCGTTATCTACTAGTTCGATGGCAGCGGTGAGTATATTCATTTTTATCCAGTCGTGGAACAACCTGCTCTGGCCATTGCTCGTCGCTCAGAAAACGTCTATGATGACGCTTCCTGTAGGGATTCCTACATTCCAAAGTATTTTTGCCACAGATCTGGCCGTGCCAATGGCCTCAAATGTTCTTGCGAGCATTCCTGCGATTCTCGTCTTCCTGTTGTTCCAGCGGCACATTATTAAAGGGATTTCAATGACAGGGATCAAGTAATGGAGGAGAAGGATATGAGAGAGAAACATGGCTTAAACGGATGGTGGAAGTTTCAAGTTGACCCTAAGGATCAAGGAGAAAGAGAAGCTTGGTACAAGAATGGACTGGCCGAAGTGCGGCAGGTAGAAGTTCCTCATATCTGGCAGCGTGAGGAGGAATATGTGCAATATTGCGGAACCGGATGGTATGAGAAGCAATTTGCCCCTATGGAGATACCACCGGGTAAGCATGTGTATTTGTGCTTTGGAGCGGTGGATTTTCAAGCCAGAGTATGGCTGAACGGCAGTTTTATCGGTGAGCATGAGGGCGGCTTTACCCCTTTTGAATTTGATGTGACGACTTACATGAATAAAGGAGATATGAATCGTCTGACGGTTCGGGTGTTTGATCCACAGGATAATGCGGAAATTCCGATTGGCAAGCAGGGCAGTTGGTACACGCGCATTAGCGGGATTTGGCAGGACGTTGCTCTGGAGCTGCGTTCGGAATGTTTTATCCGGCATGTTCATATTTTACCGAATATTGATGAAGGGCACGTGGAAACGCGACTTGTACTATCTGCCGACCCTCGGGAAGCCTTAACCATAGAGTACGCGGTAATGGATCATGGAAATCCGCAGCATAAGCAGCCCATTATACACGAAGTGATAAGCGGGGCTGAAAGGAAAGCGCAGCATATCATTCCTATTCAGGATGAGATTCTTTGGACTCCTGAGCATCCTCATCTTTATGACTTGATCGCGACAGTCAGGGATGAGGGCGGTGCGGTCATTGATGAAATCAGCACATATTTTGGCATGAGAAAGATAGAGTATAAGGACGGAGAGCTGCTGCTCAATAACAGACCTCTTTATATAAGGGGGGCGCTCGATCAAGGGTTTTACCCGGATACGATTTACACCGCACCATCGGAGGAATGGATTCAGAAGGAAATTAGCTTAGCCAAGCAAATGGGGTTTAACCTGCTGCGCAAGCATATCAAGGTGGAAATTCCCAGCTATCTTTACTGGGCCGATCGTATGGGGATGCTGATTTGGGCGGAAACCCCGAATGTGGTGAAATGGTCCGAGCAAAGCAGACAAAGATTTCATAACGAGCTTGTGGGTATGATCGACCGCGACTTCAATCACCCTTCGATTGTCATCTGGTCTTTGTATAACGAAGAATGGGGTCTCGAATGGGACTTGGCCAATGATACCGAGAAGCAGGAGCATGTGAAGAAGTTGTATGACGAGATCAAGCAGCTTGACCCAACGCGGCTCATTTGCGATAACTCCGGCTGGATTCATGTGAAGACGGACATTAACGACTACCACCGTTATTTCGTACTTCCCGAGCAGGCGGAGGAATGGAAGTCCGACATTGACGATTATATGGTTGGCAATCCCGAAAAAAACTTTGTTGCAGGCCACGAGCCGCAGGGTCAGCCGATCATCGTCTCCGAGTTTGGCGTATGGGGTTTACCCAGCCTTCAAAAAATGTTCGAGTACTATGGCGGAATGCCTTCATGGTTTCAAAATTTGGGCGATGACACACACCGTGAAGATTTCAAGAGCCCACTCATGGCACTGGCTAATTTTGAGAAGTATCAATTGAAACGAATATTCGGAGATTTTGAACAATTGTCAATCTGCTCTCAGCGGAGAATGCTCCGGGCTGTCAAACAGTTGATTGAAGAGATGCGCAAGCGTCCGCAAATTAGCGGTTACGTCGTGACCGAATTTACGGATATCGAATGGGAAACCAACGGTTGGATGGATTATAATCGTAACTTAAAAGCCGGGTTTGACCGAGCGTCGAATTTTAACGGAAGCCTGATCGTTATGGCGGATCAAGTGAAGCGGAACCTCTGGTCTGGAGAGGAGCAGGCTTGGGATGCGGTCATCGTCAATAATGACTTACGAAATTTAGATGGGGTACTGCATTGGAAAATTGCAAATACAGATGTACGGGGCAGCATCGCAATTCATGAGGGTGAGAAGGGCTTTGTCAGACTGACGGATGCTATTAAATTTGCTGTTCCTCCGGTGCCGAAGGCTTCATTTTTCACTTTAAAGCTAACATTGGAGTTAGACGGCGAAGTGGTCGCTTCGAACGAGGAGGAATTGACGCTCACGCCGAAAGTTCAAATGCCTCCGCTCCTCGTATGTGCGTATGGGATGGACAGCCGGTTCAAATCCTCCCTTGAGACCAATGGGCTAATCGTGGTGGATCAGCTTGAAGCCCCGGCGTTGGTCATTACTTCGCGGCTGGATGATACGGTGCTGGATTATTACCGGAACGGCGGACATGTCCTGTTTCTTGCGGAGGAAGGCGATTCTCTTCCTGAGAAAGGACAGTTTACGTTTCGGGAGCTTACTGAGGGTGAAAGTTGGGATCGAACATCTTCATTTAATTACGTGGATTCGAGTTATTTCGATGACCTTCCGGTGCATCCTGAAATGGGCTGGGAAATGGAAGGGCTATTCCCGGAGTACATCGTGCCTTTAAGCAATTATAATAAGCTGGGCGGGACGGTAGGCCGGGTCGTCTATATGTTCGGGAATGAAGGCATTGTGGAGACTAGTCAGGTGATTTCGGGGTATTTTCAAGGGTGGATCGGACAGGCCGGAGCATCTATGCTCATCCAAAGAAGCGCAGAAGGTAGTCTTACCCTAACGACCTGGAAGCTGAAGGATCATTATGGAAAACATCCGATCGCTACACAGGTGATTCATTCATTGATTGCGAAGTGTACGGTGAAAGAAGAGGCTTGAATTAGAGATAAATAGTAAGTTTACGCCCCTTGGATAGGGGGAATGGAGGCCTGGACATGAAGTCCGGGCCTTTTGTATGCGTGGAGGATTCGGTTTGTGCTCATGGTAGGAACATAGGTACAAAAAATGGCCTTATTTTGAGAAAAACGAGCATTTACGGATAAATAAGGGAATTTTATGTACCTATTTTTTGATAATAGCGGCAAAATGGTTATTTTTTCGGCTCCAGTAACGAAATAAGACCAAAAAATTCCCTTATTTTATTCAAAAGGGCTCAAAAGTGAGAAATAGGGCCAAAAAATTCCCTTATTTTCGCGGCAGTCCGGGGCTATTAGCAAAGATACAAGAATAGATCAAATTGGCAGCGCATACAAGAAAGATGAGACCTTTTTCTAAAAAATCGAAGGGGATGTAAGCGATGAAAAAAGGAGCCAGACGTCTTTCGCTGCTGCTGGTGTGCTGTTTAACCTTCATCATGGCGCTTAGCGCTTGCGGCGGTGGCAATAACGCGGCAAATCCGGAGCCCAAGGCCGCTGAAACTAATCAGCAAAAGGCAAACACAGACGAGAGTCAACCGACCAAAGAAAACAGCACAAAGTCGGAAACTGCAACCGGGTCACCGCTGGAGCTGGCGCTAAAAGGGGAGTACAAAGGCACCAAGGTGACGATGTTCGGACCGTTTTCGGATGCCGACCAAGTCAAGTTCGAAAACAGCATTAAAGATTTTGAAAGCAAGACAGGGATTGATATCCAGTACGAGGGCTCCAAAGAATTTGAGGCGACGATCAACATCCGGGTGGATGGCGGGAACGCGCCGGACATTGCAGACTTTCCGCAGCCAGGACTGCTCGCCTCGGTGGCTAAAACCGGGAAGGTCATCGATTTAACGAAAATCTTGGATCAGGCCAAGCTGAAGGCGAATTACAACCAAAGCTGGCTCGACATGGCGACGATGGACGGAAAAGGCGGAAAAATCATGGCTGGCGTCTGGAACCGCAGCAACGTCAAGAGCCTTGTGTGGTATCCGAAAAAAGCCTTTGAGGAGGCCGGATATAAGGTTCCGCAAACCTGGGAAGAACTCATGGCCCTGACGGAGCAAATTGCCAAAGACGGCGATGCGGCTTGGGGCATCGGGATCGAAAGTGGGGCGGCGACCGGCTGGACGGCTACGGACTGGATTGAAGACATTATGCTTCGAACGACCTCCCCCGAAAACTACGATAAATGGGTGAAAGGGGAGCTGCCGTTTACGTCTCCGGAAGTAAAGCATGCCGTAGAAGTCATGTCAAAAATCTGGATGAACCCGGATTATGTTTACGGAGGCACGAAGTCGATTGTAACCACCGCTTTTGGCGATGCTCCGGCTCCGATGTTTGAAAATCCGCCGAAGGTTTGGCTGCACCGCCAAGCCAATTTCATCACGAGCTTCTTCCCGGAAACCGCCAAGGTGGGCGAGGATTACGATTGGTTCTACTTGCCGCCGATCGACGAAAAGTATGGCAAACCCGTCTTGGTAGCTGGTGATATCTACGCGATGTTTAACGACCGGCCGGAGGTTCGCGCCGTCATAGAGTTTTTCTCGACCGGAGAATCGATCAAAACCTGGGTGCAGTCCGGCGGCGTGATTGCGCCGATGAAGGACGCTTCCCTCGACTGGTACACGACCGATGCCGACCGGCGGATGGCGAAACTCGTGCAGGATGCCTCGACGCTCCGCTTCGACGGCTCCGATCTGATGCCCGGTAAAGTCGGCGCCGGCACGTTCTGGAAGGGCATGACCGACTATGTTAGTGGAACTGCTAACTTAGATCAGGCTCTGAAGCAAATTCAAGCCGGCTGGAACAATTAAAGCAAGCAAAGGTCATGCAGCTGGGTAAAAAGTAAACCGCACAAGTTTTTTGGGGGGGGGGTGAGCCGATGCAAGCCAAAGGCAAGCGGCCCCTTTTTTTACATTGTACGTACACCACTTTCTATGAAGGAAGGAGCATCAAACTCATGGATACTCAAGCGAGGCGTATGGTAAGCGTTAGAGCCGGGCTGATCTCTGCTGTCGTGCTGGTCGCAAACGTTGTTGTTCACGGCTCCATCTTTATGTTTTTCCGCGATTCGGCGTTGAGCCCGCTGCTTACAGCAGTTCTTGCTGTACTCTGGGGTGTCCTCGGAGTGTACTCGCTCTATTACACCCTTACTTGGGCAGTGGAGCAATATCCTGAGCATGTTCGAAAAAGAGTACTCCCCTACGTGTTCATCGGGCCGGCGGTCGTGCTGCTCGGCTGGCTGCTTGTGCTCCCTGCGGTTCGGACGCTGTACTTAAGCTTCTTCAACGCCTCGTCTGAAACGTTTGTCGGTCTGGCCAACTATGCGGCGATCTTCACCGACCGCCTGATGGCGACGGCGCTGCGCAACAATCTGCTGTGGGTGTTCGTGGGGACGCTGGCTTGTGTCGCTTTGGGCCTCCTGATCGCGATCCTTGCGGACCGGAGCAGCTATGAAAAAGTCGCCAAATCGATCATTTTCATGCCGATGGCGATTTCCTTTGTCGCGGCGGGGGTCATCTGGAAATTCGTCTATTACTACCAACCGGGTGAGCGGCAGATTGGTCTGCTTAATGCGATCGTTACGGCGCTTGGCGGCGAGGCGCAGGCTTGGACGAGCATGATCCAGCCATGGAACAATTTTTTCCTTATCCTCATCCTGATCTGGATGCAAACCGGCTTTGCGATGGTCATTTTTTCGGCGGCGATCAAAGGCGTTCCCGAGGATATATTGGAAGCTGCACGGGTGGATGGGGCCGGTGAGGTGAGCATCTTTTTCCGGATTATGATTCCGTATATTCAAACGACGATTCTGACCGTCACGACGACGATCATCGTGTTTACGCTCAAAATTTTCGATGTGGTCATGGTCATGACAGGCGGGCAATACGGAACGGAAGTGGTGGCGACCCAGTTTTATCGGCAGTTTTTCATGTATCGCAATTTCGGATACGGATCGACGCTGGCCATCGTGCTGCTGATCGCCGTTTTGCCGGTCATCCTGATCAATGTGCGGCAGTTCCGCAAGCAAGGGGGATTTTAAGCTGATGAGCGAGAAATACGTCAAACCTGGGCGGCGAGGTGCAAAACGCGGTAAACTGATCGTCAATCTTTCCCTCGGCGTTATTTGCTTAATATGGCTCATCCCCACATTAGGTTTGTTCCTTTCCTCCTTTCGTCCGGCGGCGGACATTTTGCAATCGGGCTGGTGGAACGTATTTCCGCATCGGGAATGGAAGAGTGGGGAAACGATTCAGTTGCCCAAGGGGATCGACTTGCGGGAACCGATTGTGGTGAACGGCAAAATGTACAGCGACGAGCAGCTCAAAGCCGGGGCAGCCACGAAGGACGGGCACCGTCTACTTTGGGAAAATCGCCGTGCGCGCACAATAAACGTGCAGGAGCAGGGCTGGGTATTGCTGCCAAAGCTGACGCTGGACAATTACCAAAATGTGCTGTCCGGCAAAACGTATAAGCTCAAGCAGGCGGACGGCAGCGAAAAGGTGGAAAAAGGCACCGGCTTGTCCCGGGCGTTCTGGAACACGCTGACCATTGCCGTGCCGTCGACAGTGATTCCGATACTTATTGCTTCCTTTGCCGCCTATGCTTTTTCATGGCTGCGGTTTCCGGGGCGGAGAACGCTGTTTGTCATCATCATCGCCATGCTGGTCATCCCGCTGCAGGTAGCGCTTATTCCGGTGCTGAAGGATTACACCTCGCTTGGGCTGAACGGCAGCTACTTAGGGATATGGCTGGCCCATACCGCATTTGGCCTACCGCTCGTTACCTACTTCATGTACAACTTTATCAGCCAACTGCCGAAGGATCTGTTTGAATCGGCCTTTATGGACGGGGCGAGCCATTTTACGATCTTTTCCCGCTTGATCCTTCCCTTGTCGGTTCCTGCGCTTGCATCCATCGGCATCTTTCAGTTCCTTTGGGTATGGAACGATTATTTGGTTTCGCTCATTTTCATCGGCAATCAACCGGATGTTCAAGTCATGTCAATGAAAATTGCAGATCTTGTCGGCTCCCGAGGCAACGATTGGCATTTACTTACCTCGGCAGCATTTATATCGATGCTGATGCCGCTTGCGATTTTTTTCCTGCTGCAAAAATATTTTGTCCGAGGCTTGATGGGAGGATCGATCAAGGGATAAAGCAGAAAGAAATTGGCCGGCAGAAGACGGGTTGTGATGATATGTGGTTCATGCGGCCTTTTCCACCTGTGGAGGAGGTCTTTTTTTCGTTCTTAGCATATGGCTAAAAAAATCAGCTGGAAAAAAGAAATAAAGGTGTTTTGTACCCTTACGCCGCAAGAATAAAGGTAGTATGATTTGTAAGGAAGCAAAAATCAAGTTTCCAAAAATGGATTATATTGGTCTAAAGTAGAAAGACAAGGAGTGAAATGTTTATGTACATGGACAGTCTGGAGCTTGCCAAACAGCGCGCTGAGGATCTCCGTAAAGAAATAGAGAAATGTAATAGGGGAGAACGGATGAGGCTTATACGAAAAATGAAGTCTTTGTCGATGCAAAAGCAGGCATTGCCAGGAAAGAAGCGATTCTCTCTTTTGAAGCCGATCCTCATGATATTCAGGAGGCTGCTGTAACCGAAAAATTCGGACAGCGGCCTCTTTTTTTTGGAAGCATTCTGTTCCAAGTGAGAAAAGCCCAACCGCATGGGCCGGGCTCTGCAATCTAAATAAATGTTAAGAGGAAGTAAGGGGCAGGTTAGCCTCTCGACGGGAATTCTCCTTGCAGGCAAATGATAAAGTTTAGAGCTAAAAAAGGCTGCATATTATTGTGCGGTTGGCTTCCGCCGGCAGGATCAAGGGCTGCAGGATTAAGCTTGGCATTGACGGCTGCATCATATAACGGCTCCTGCTTTTCTTTGCCTGGTCGACCTATTTTGGGTGTTTCCGCCCATACGTGATTATCCGGCTGGTTACTTGAGCCGGGAGCAGCAACGGCTTGCGCAACATGGGTATGCGTAGGGATTTCGTTGATGAGGAGTGTGACGGACTCGGTTCCAACTTGTTCACCCAAGCTTCGCGGTGTAAGACCAGCGCCGTCCCCCTGGTGCATCGGGGCCCTTCCCATCAAATTTGGAAGTGCAAAATTAGTCTTGCCGTCCCCACCATATTGAACGCCCAGGATGGAGAAGAGGGCCGTATTTTGCACGATGGGTAACAACTGGCCATTGCAAAATGCCCAACCTGCGGGAGGATAATTTCCTGCGAAAATTCTAATTTCACCTGTGTATGCCTCGGACATTCATATCCATCTCCTTTGTATCAACTTCGTGGGGGGAAAATTCCCGTGATAGCGATGCAGAACTGAAGTGCCAAAAAAGGCTGCATGTTAGGATGCGCTGCAGAGTTGCCTGCAGATGAAATAGCGCTAATGTCCATCTTTACGATGGATGATGCGGAGCCAAATTGGTTCGGCTGGTTGGCCCATGCATTACCGGCGGGAGCAACGGCAACTGGAGGATTGGCGGATGCACTTACTTGGTGAGAGTGGGCCGGGATTTCGTTAAGGGTAAGCGTATGATTTTCCTCCCCACCGGCTTGTCCAAGAAAATGTGATGTAGAAGTATGAATTGGGACCCGTCCGCGCAGATTCGGCAAAGCAAATGTAGATGTTCCGTTCCCACCATAGGCAGTGCCGAGTAATGCAAACAAAGCCTGGTTGGTGTTAATTTGCAACAATTGTCCTTCACATGGAGCCCAGCCTTTGGGGGTGTAACCGATTGGAAAAAGTCTGATTTCTGCTAAATAGGGTTCGGGCATCTTAAGAACCTCCTTTGTAATTAGTTAGGACTCGGATATTCACCATATAGAGAAATAATGAAAGAAATTGTTGTAGAGGGCATCATGTTGTCATGGGGTTGATTCCCGCCTGCCAGCCCTACAAGCTGCGGATTCATGTTAACTAGCGTCCCGCCTGTAGTGAAGCTGGTCGTGGGAGAAGAAGACCAAATCTTGTTGTCTGGGGAAACCGGACTTTCCGGAACGGTTGTTGCATTAGGAATATGGGAATGTCTAGGCATTTGGTTCAAGATTAACGTTACTTGCTCAAACCCACCTTTGCTTCCTTGCGGATAGCTTGGACTTGGGTGAATCGGAATACGTCCCTGCAAGTCGGGAAGAGCAAAATTAGTCATCCCATCCCCTCCGTAAGTTGTTCCCAGTAAAGAGAAAAGAGCATCGAATTCCGCTATGCTAAGCAGCTGACCATTGCAGAAAGCCCACCCCGAGGGGGCATAGTTGCCAGCAAACATTCGAATTTCACCAAGATAAGGCTCAATCATGAGTTATCACCTCTATAAAGTTTGTTTAAATATACCATTCAAGCTGAGGGTAGTTTGAGTATTCTGGGATGAGGAAGTTGGCAATGTTGCAGATCTGGTAGAAGTTGGGTACCTAGTCCTTGATACCGATATTCCTGAGGCAGAGATAGGTCATCGAGGTGCAAATATTGTGAGGCTAATAAAAAATGGACTGTCTTCCAAAGTTACTACTGGCGTAAGAAGTATCTACCTCCCCGACAAGATATGTGGTTTTTCATACTTATTTTCAAATATATCATAATATCATGGCCAATTTTAGAATTATTTGATGATAATAGGATTTTTCTCCTATATAATGGTCATGACAACTTGGGAATGGAAAGAAGATGATGGGTACAAATGAAGACTTTTAGTCCTATTTTTAGAGGGGGGATGTTATGAATGGAAAAAGGAGATTGAACAACGCAGGGGGCCTACATAAGTTTCGCTCGCTGTTTTTATTGTGGCTTGGCTTAGTGATCGGTCTGACTGGCGGTATAGGGAATTGGACTTGGATTCAAGACGCCAAGGCGGCAGGGGCATGGGAAATGCGCAGTTCTAATACGAACGTTGATCTGTTTGGCGTCGCTTATGGGAATGGACACTGGGTTGCAGTATCTAAAACCAGCTACATTACTTCAACCGACGGGATTACCTGGACGAAAAAATATCTGAATAACGGGTATCTATTTGATGTTATTTTTGCAAACAATCGGTGGATTGCTGTCGGAGAGAACAGTGTCCTGCCTGCAGGTGGGCTTGTCATTACTTCCGAAGACGGGGAAAACTGGAGTGAGCAAAGGTCCGTATCGGATAATCAGCTTGACGGAATCGCCTATAACGGATCACTTTTTGTTGTTGTAGGGGAAAACGGAACGCTTCTTACTTCCCCGGACGGGGTTTCCTGGACGGATCGTAGTGCATCGTCTGGTTTTGGAAACGCATCTATGTACAGGGTAGCTTACGGAAACGGGATGTTCGTTGCTGTAGGTGACAAAGGCGCTATTTACACCTCCCCTGATGGAATGGTATGGACCTCAAAAGTATCAGGCACAGCTGACTTTCTCTACGGGGTGGACTATGGCAATGGAAAGTTTGTTGCTGTAGGCGGAAAGGCCCTCCTCACATCTTCGGATAACGGAGCTACGTGGAAGGCCGTATCTACCGATGTGAATTTCCTGGACGGAGTAACATTTGGCGGAAATAAATTTTTGGTTGTTGGCGACGGCGGCTACATCATAAGTTCAAATAATGGCGATGAATGGACGACTGAATATGCGGACGGAGCGTCGGAATTTTTAGATGCTTCTTTTGGAGGAGGAAGATTTGTTGCCGTCGGTATGGGCGGTGCGCTTGTAACGTATTTTTCATCGGGGGAGAACCGGTTGAGCGATTTGAAAGTGAGCCACGGAACATTGGCTCCGTCCTTTTCCCCTGGAGTGAATAGTTACTCTTCTTTCGTAAGTCATTCGGTCTCGATGCTCGAAGTTACACCGACTTTGGTTGATCCATCAGCGACCATAAAGATCAATGGGGCTGCGGTACCGGATCAAATCGCGAAGCAGGTTCCGCTAGCCGTCGGAGTAAATAACATCCAGGTTGATGTTACGGCGCAAAATGGAGATCTCAAAAGCTATACTATTACAGTATCTCGAGCGGTACCATCTAACAACGCATTGCTAAGTAATTTGGGGATCAGCTCAGGGCCTTTTGAAGAAGAGGCCTTCGATTCGAATTCGTTCAATTACTCCGCGAAGGTAAACAACAGCACAGCTTCCATTACGGTCACACCGACGGCTTCAGATCCGGGAGCGAAAATCAAGGTGAAGGACGCCGAGGTAACCAGTGGGGCCACATCTCCAGCGATTGCATTGCATACCGGCGAGAACGTGATCCCTGTAGTTGTAACGGCTGAGGATGGAACATCGACGAAGACGTATACGATTACTGTAACGAGGGCTAAGTCAAGCAATGCCGATTTAAGTAGCCTGTCAACCAGCTCCGGGGCACTAAATCCGGTATTTCAATCGGGAACGCAGACGTATACAGTGGATGTACTCAATAACATAACATCCATTGCTGTAAGTCCAGTGGCGGCCGATTTGGCCGTGAACAAGATAACCGTAAACGCTACAGAGGTAGCAAGTGGAGCGACATCGCAGGCGATTGCCTTGTCTACTGGGGAGAATGTGATAACCGTTGAAGTTAACGCTGAGGATGGAGTAACGACAAAGACATACACGTTAAAGGTAACGCGGGCAAAATCGGGCAATGCCGATTTGAGCAGCTTGACCCTAAGCGCCGGAGCGCTTAATCCCGATTTTTCATCAGGTCGAACAGACTACACGGTAAACGTAGATCATAGCGTGACATCGATTGCCGTGACACCAACCACGGCGGACAGTATGGCGACGGTCAGGGTAAACGGTGCCGATGCGACGAGCGGGACAGCCTCGCAGCAAATTCAACTGAATGTTGGAGACAATACGATCTCCATTGAAGTTACTGCAGAGGATGGAACAACTAAAACCTACAAGGTAACGGTGTTCAGAGCGAAATCCAACGATGCCACGTTAAGAGGCTTGGCACTTAGTGAAGGCACTCTGAACCCGGTATTTGAGCCGGAGAAGCTATCGTACGGTGCCAATGTGCCCAATACTACGGAATCCATTACCGTAACACCAGCGTTGGCGGAGGGGGCGGCAACAGTTACGGTAGCCGGAGAGGTCGTTAGTAACGGTAACGCATCACAGCCGATTAAGCTCAAGGTCGGGTCGAATATCGTCCCGATCATTGTAACCGCAGCGAACGGAATAACAACCCGGACGTATACGATCGAGGTGACGAGAGCGGCCTCAAGTAACGCTTTGCTGAGCAAGCTGGAGCTGAGAGGAGCAGCGCTGTCGCCAAGCTTTTCACCGGACCATGGCGATTATACAGCTTCTGTAACCAATGTCGTATATGCCGTTTATGTCACTCCTACACTGGCCGACGTAACGGCCCATTTAAAAATCAATAACCAAACGATAAACAGCGGTGAAGAAATCGAAATCCCGTTAATTGTAGGAGATAACCTGGTTGCGATTGAAATAACGGCCGCAGATAGAACCCTAAATACTTATATTTTGAAAATAGCCCGGGCGGATTTGCCAAGCAATGCGGATTTAATCAGCTTGACGCTAAGCGCCGGAACATTGAGTCCGGCCTTTGATCCAGGGATAACGCGTTATGCCACATCTGTGGCAAATACGGTGGACAGTATAAGCTTTGTCCCAACGTTGGCTGACTCTTCTGCTTCACTTACCGTCAATGGACATCCGGCAACAAACGGAACTCCCATCACTGTGGGAATAAAGGTTGGGGACAATCCGATCGTCATCCGGGTAAAGGCTTTGCGTGGCGAGACGAAGGAATACGTCATTACCGTAACACGCTCCGCGCCGCAGGGTGGCGGTGATCAAGGCAACGGGAACGGAGGTACGGGAGGCAGCGGAGGCGGAATGAGCGGCAATCCTTCGAGCGGCGCACCGACGACTTCACCGAAGCAGCCTACGGATCAAGATGAGTTAAGCTTTATCGATGATCAAGGAAACAAGTGGGCCAGTGGCCGAGTAAAAACTGAGAACGGTTTGAAATCGACGGACGCGGTCGCAGATGATTTGGCTATGTTGAAAAAGGCGAGCTCGGCGCAGACAGGAGTTACCTTTTATGCCCCGGTTCTAAACAAATCGGATGCGGTTGGCTTCGAGTTCGGCGCTTCGCTGCTGGAGACGCTCGCTGCAAAGAAGGCAGTTGTCAGCGTAGCTTCGGAGTTTGGAAAATACAATCTTCCGATACAGCTTGTCGATTGGAAGGGCGCCATCAGTTCACTCGGGAATAACGTTTCTCTGAAGGATGTCAAGGTACGTCTGGAAATGAAACGCATTCCGGGACAAAATACGGCGGCGGGCCGCTCGTTAACAGAGACGGTTCCATGGGTCGACTTTTCGCTGATGCTTTCGAGCGGAGGGCAGACCAGAGAAATTCAAGCGTTCAACGGGTATGTGCAGCGGGAAATTTACGTGAATAAAGGGACGAACCGCAGCCATCTTACTACCAGTGTGCTTGTGATGCAGGATGGAAGCTTGCGGCATGTTCCAACCGTCGTCAAGGAAGAAAATGATCGGTATGTGGCGGTTATTAACAGTTTGACGAACGGTAAATACACCGTCATCGACAACCGTAAAACATTTGAAGATGTTAAAGGGCATTGGGCGCAAAAGAGTATTGAAAATCTCGCTTCGCGTCTCATCGTTAGGGGGGTGAGTACAGCCAACTTTGCCCCGAATCAGTCCATTTCGCGTGCAGGATTTATTTCGATGCTCGTCCGTGCGCTCGGTCTGCAATCTTCGGACCACTTAGCCACTTTTACCGACGTCAAGGAAAGCGGCTGGTACCATGATGCTGTTATGATTGGGGTTTCTTACGGGTTAGTTCAAGGATATGACAACGGTCAATTCCGTCCGGAGAACCCAATCACTCGGCAGGAAGCGATGGCCATCATGGTCAAAGCGCTGAAGCTTACGGGGCATGAAGTTCGTCTAACCCCTGAAGAGACGGAGGCCTTGCTGTCCACTTTCAGGGATCGGTCGGAAATTCGTCCTTGGGCGCGGGAAGCTACCGCCTTACAAATTCGTGAAGGCATTGTTGTCGGGGACCAGGGCAAGCTGATGCCAAACCAAGCAATGACCCGAGCTGAAACGGCCCTGATGGTGGAGCGCGTGCTGCGTGCAGCGGGTTTAATAGATTAAAGCATTGTACAGTTTCCAAATGATTATGGAATGTAAAAACTATAGGAAGAACTAACTTTAAAGCCGGTCGCCTTCTTCATTGAAGAGGGTAATCGGCTTTTTAGGTGAGTTTTGTTTAATGTAGTGTGTCTTTTATATATGGATAGTCTCCCCACACCAATTTCTTCGAAACCTTCATAACCCAGTTCTATTAATCAATGTGGCACTTCATTTTTTGTTTACTTATTATTATATATTATCTATAATTTATATAGCGCCTTGCATAATTAAATCATTGTACAATACATTACCAGGCGCAATATTCTATCAGCTTTATTAGGTAGATCGAATCTTTGGCAAAGGAGAGGAAGTAGATTGCGTACGCGTCGCTTAATTAAGAACGGTTGTGTGTTAACGATGGACAGATCTATCGGAAACTTCCAGAAAGCCGACATCTTAATAGAAGATTCCGTGATTGTGAAGATTCAAGCCAACCTTGATGTATCGGATAGTGAGGTCATCGATGCCTCGGACATGATTGTAATGCCAGGATTGGTGGATACCCATCGTCATGTCTGGGAGTCCTTATTGCGAACTATTGGTGCAGATTGGTCGCTTCCGGTCTATTTACAAAATATTTATTATGGCGGACTCGGCAGCAAATTGCGACCCGCGGACAGCTATGCCGCCAATTTACTGGGAGCTCTGGAAGCGCTCAACGCCGGTGTGACGACCGTCTTGGATTGGACGATGATTTATTCGCCCGATCATGCCGACGCATTGATTCGCGGCTTGCAGGATTCCGGCATTCGCGGCGTATTTGCCTACGGAGCCTCCGGTGAAACCGAATATTGGAGCCGCGACAGCCAAAAGACATTCACGGAAGATTTGCACCGCGTCAAAAGGGAGTACTTTACCTCCGATGATCAACTGTTAACGATGGGGTTAGCAATAAGAGGGCCGGAATTTAGCAGTTGGGAGGCTTCGGTCCGGGAAATCAACCTCGCCCGAGAGCTGGATGCGCTATGCTCCATGCATATTGGCTTTGGCAGTTGGGGGCCGCATGACCGCTCCGTTGAGAAGCTTTATAAAGCCGGCCTGCTGGGTCCCGACTTGAATATGGTGCATGCCAACACTATGGGCTATGATGAATATAAGCTGCTTGCCGATGCGGGAGCATCGGTATCCGTAACGCCGGAAGTGGAAATGATGATGGGACATGGGTATCCTGCCACGGGACGCTTTCTTGAGAACGGCGGAACACCCGCCCTTGGCGTGGATGTCGTAACATCAACCGGAGGGGACATGTTTACGCAAATGAAATTCGCGCTGCAGGCGGAACGGGCAAGAGTGAACCAGGAAATTCTGGCCAAGGGAGACATGCCCGGAGAATTAAACTTGAAGGCCGGGCAAGTTTTGCATTTTGCTACCTCGGCGGGAGCCAAAGCCTTGAGACTGGATCATAAAACCGGCACCTTGACTCCGGGAAAAGAAGCCGATCTTATTTTCATTCGGACGACGGACCTCAACATGTTCCCTGTTTCTGATCCAATTGGCGCCGTCGCACAATTTGCCAATCCAGGCAACGTGGATTCCGTGTTTGTGGCCGGTCGTCCGGTTAAACGGCACGGGCAGCTTCTCAATGTCGACTTGAACCACATTCGCAATCTTGCAAATGCAAGCAAAGAACATCTATTGTCTTCATTTTCCGGCGATGCAAGCTTCAAATGAGCTAACATTATATTGCTGCGCCGGTCGCTCTCTTCATTGGAAGATGGCGGCCGGCGTTTTTTATGCATAGCTAATGGTAGTCCCTGAATTCCTGGGGCGTGCAGCCGACCATCTTCTTGAACAGATACGTGAAATACGCCGAGGTTTGGATGCCTACCCGGTCCGCCACCTCGTATACCTTGATATTAGGATCCTGAAGCAGTTCCTTGGCATGCTGAATCCGCGTTTCCTGGACATATTCGGATATCGTCTTACCCATCTCCTTCTTAAACAATACGCTCAAATAACTGGCGTTTAAGTTAAATTGCTTGCCAAGCTGCTTAACCGTCCAGTTCTCCTGAACCCGTTCTTCGATAAAAGCGGCGACCTTGCGGATGAGAAGGCGCTGTTGGTTGAGGTGTTCTTTTACTTCCACCGTCATATAACGGTCCACGTATTCCATCAGGATTTCCAGAATTAGCTCTGTACTGCTGCAATCCAGCATTCGTCTCCACATGACGATATTCATTTCCTTATCCGCTTCATTATTTCGCTTCAAGGAACGGATTAATTCACTAAGAAAGCTCATGCCGAACGCCTGAACATATGAAAATGAATTTTGGGCCGACAACAGGTCAAACAGGCGGTTCATCTCATCATGGACTTTTGCCGCATCCCCGGACTCCATTAGTTGGATGATGTTTGGCGTAAACTCCTCACGCAGACGATAATCGTCCAATTTCTCCGTGTCTATGGCCTCCCCGCGAACGATTTGTCCGTCATCCATCAGCCTGGCCTGCGCCATCATGAATTTGACTTCACGGTAAAAGTTCGGCACTTCGTTCCACCCGCAGCCCGTGCGGCTGCAGCCGATGGTTACCGTTGAGCCGTGCTGATGCAGCATCATTTCCTGGATAAACTGCAGCTGCTTTTCAATTTTAGTTTTTTCCTCAACGGTTGGATTTATCTGCAAGGCTACGACTTCGTCTGGAGACGTCTGCGCGAGCCATACCGAGGACAGGTCGGACAAACCGACATCAACGGTTTTTTTAAAGCCCGCACCTAAATAAATTCTTTCCTCTGCTTTTTTACCCAGGTTCAAGAAATGATCGAGTCCAAAAATGACCATCCTGAGTTCCCGGATTTCTGCAGGAAGCTCCATCAGGTTGCCCCAAGAGGTCAGCATTTCACCCGTTGGTGCGATTCCGGCGATCAGGTCATTAATGAAACGTTCCTTGACAAGCCGAAGGCTGCCCGAAACTTTTTTCTTGAGATTGTCGGTTTGTTCCGCCAGTCTCCGCATTTTCTCCAGCGTATCCCGCATCATGACTAGACGTCCCGTAATTTCTTCCGGCTTCAGCGGTTTGAGTACGTATCCTTGCGCTCCCACATGAATCGCATCTTGGACGAACTCGAACTCGTTATAAGCGCTGATCATCAGTACCTGAAGATGGGGATATATCGTCTTGGCCCTCGAGACCAGTTCAATGCCATTCATACCGGGCATGGACACATCAGATATCAATACATCAAAGGGCAACTCGGTGAGGACGTCCAGCGCTTCCTCGCCCGATTCCCTCGTCACCGGGGATTCATATCCAAGATCCTGCCACTTGATAAAGTTCACCAATCCTTGAATATTGGAAGGTTCATCATCAACGATCATTACTTTCAGCATCTTTGTTGATCCTCCTCATGGTTGGGGGGACGGAGCACACCGGAATAACGATGGAGACCTGAGTCCATTCCCCGGCCTCGCTGTCCATAGCGAAGGTTGCTTCATCTCCAAAATAGAGAGAGAGCCGTTCCTTAATATTGGCTGTTCCAAAGCCATTGCCACTTCCTACATGCGTTCCCGCTTCAATGGCACTTAAGGTGTCTCTGGTGATTCCTTGCCCATTGTCGAACACGGACATGATGATACAGCCGTCATCCTGCTGCACGGAGATTTTGATGAGCGATTCCTTCTTGCGCGTGATGGCGCCATGGGAATAGCAGTTTTCCACAATCGGCTGCAGCAGCATTTTGATCGTGTAAAAGTCAAGCACCTGTTCGTCCAGTTCCCACTTGATCCGCACCTTTCCCGGAAATCGAAGCTGCTGGACTTCCAGATATGCTTTGACATGCTCAATCTCTTCACGGATGGGGATGACGCTGACCTGATTGTTCAAAGCCAGCCGGTAAAAGGTCGTCAGCGAGTCAATAATCCGGACTTGCTCCTCATCCTGAGCATCCAGCGCTCGCCAGCGCAGCAGACTGAGCGAATTGTATATAAAATGAGGATTGATTTGAGCCTGCATCGCCTTGAATGCCTGCTCTCTTTCCATCAAGCTTGTTCTCGTAATATCTTCGACCAGGATACCGAGCCGCTCCGACATGAGATTGAACATATTTTCCAGTCCCCCAAGCTCATCATGGACCTTGTTGTGGATCGTCACGTCAAATTCACCGCGCGACAGGTCGCTCATACGAATGCCCAATCTGTGAATGCGAACTACGATGTTTTTGACAATGGTCATGACGAGAAACACCGACAGCAGCAGCAAAGCCACCGTCGTTCCGGCAATCAGGCAAAGAAGGGTACGGCTTTGTGTATCCATATATTTCATATGCGTTAACGCTACCACATACCAATCGGATGAGATCGGTTCGATAGTCATCAGCTTTTGGGTATGCGTCAAATCGTAAATGGGGGATTTGTCATCTTGAATCGTTTCATAATCTTCCGGCCAATCCTTGGATATAATGCGGCTGCCGACCCGTTCCTTCTCGGTCGAAGCCAGGATCCGCTTGGATTCGTCCACGATATACAGGCTTCCGCCATCATTAAACGGGTATTTCAGCAGGTCGCCGAAAACGACGTTATAATTCAGCAAAATATAGACCATTCCTACCGGCTTTCCCGCACTGTTCAAAATTTTACTGGTGAGAACGATCTGACTTGGATTGTTGGGGGCATTGCTCCACAAAAGAAGTGTGGGCGCTGCTATCGTTTTCTTGTACCACGTACGTTCATCGATCCCCGAGAGCATTCTGTCTTCCGGCTGCCACAAGAGCTGTCCGTCCTGAACGAGCGTATTGTTCGTATGATAGATCCGAAAATCCACAATGCCTGGCAAGTATCTGCTCGTGATTAGAAAATTGCGGTCCAAATAATTGACTGTATCCATAATTTGCGTCATGTCGTCATATTCCCGTCCGAGGCGGGCGATCATTTCACTATCGGTAGCCGTTCGAATGGCCAGCAACTCATAGCTTTGTTTACTGTAATCCACATTGATGGCCGTCTGTTTGACGGAATCGTCAACGGTGGTGACATAGCTGTTGTGAAAGCTGTGAATCACGATAATCAGAGTTATACTGACTAAAATCAAACTGGGGACCAGCAAAATCAAGCTATGCAGGGCCAAAATTTTTCGTCGAAGATTCATCCGTCCGGTTAAGCGAATAATCCATTTTTCGAGCCAAAGTCTCAAGCTGCCGCACTCCTTCCTGCACCACAAAAAAAGTGTACCATATGCACGTTGGGCCGGCTCAATAAATAGGAAGCCCCTTCAAAAAAGGGGCTTCGCTTCTGTATTTTGCCCGTATTATTTGCTTTGGGCGTCAAGTTGTTCGTGCCATTCTGTCTTCAGTTCGCTCCAGTGAGCGCGTTTTTCCAAGGCGGATTGGAAATCATTCCAGGCGGACTCGAACTCCTTATCATTCTTGGCCATGATCAGCTTCGCTTTGTACTCGGTACGTACAGCTTCGAGTTCAGGCAAATATTTTTCCCAAAGGCCGCCCGATTTCGCTTTGACCATATCATACGGTTGAGATACGCGGATCGCACCCATCTTACCGATCTTCTCCGTGAAATCAATCGTTTTATGCTTTCCTTTCGGATCGTTGGCCATGTAGTAGTTCCACCAAGGATACCATTCGGCACTGTAAGAAGATGCCTGCCAAAGCTGCGGCGTAGTGCTTGCTGCTTTCGCCCCGTCCCCGGAGTTGCGAGGGGTCTCGTAATCTTTGTTGATATACTTCCATTCTCCTAGCGGCTTATCTACCCAATCCCAGAACACGCCGGCCGGGCCTTCGTTGATGACTTGCTGCTGTTCGGCTTTCGGCTGCAAAGCATAATCCATAAATTTGAGGATTGCGTCCAGATTTTTCGTCTTCTTGCTGATATAAACATCATACTGCGGGGCCGGATTGGTGATCTGATTGTAGCCGACATGGTCGACTCCGTCCACTTTCGGAAAAGGAATGGCATCATAGTACCATGCAGGTTCCGTTGGTCCGTCCAGCACTTCCCAGAGCGATTGATCCATATTGAAGAAGCCGCCTGCATTCATGGCGATGCGTCCGGATTTGTTTTTCTCCTTGTACCGTTCCTTTTTGTCCGTCATCACTTCATGATCTATCAGGCCCTCGTTATACATTTTGTTCATCCATTGGTAAGCCGTCTTATACTGTGGATCGTCGTAAAAGAAGACGTAATCGCCGCCTTTTTTCTCAACAGGAATGACGCCGCTGGCCGAAGCTGTTGTCACACCAAAGGTGCTTAGAATGACATTTTCATCTTGGGTGGCCGAATCCGACAGGAAACTTAGCGGAATCATTTTATTTCCATTGGCATCCTTTTGCTCCGAGGCCAGCTTCAAATATTTCTCCACACCGTCCAGCGTTTTGAGATCAGCCTCCGTCATGCCGACTTTTTGCAGCACATCCGTCCGCACGAACCATGCCTGAGAAGCCCAGCCCGGCCAAGGATTATCCGGATGTTGGTCATACCAGGTTGGAATGGACCAGATATGTCCGTCCTTATCTTTCATCGCGTCGACAAATTGCTTTGGAATAGAGGCAAGGCCGGGATACTTATCCGGCATATTGAAATACTGCTCCAGCGGAAGAATCAAAGTGGACCGAACCATGGAATTATCCACGACAGTGTCGCGCGGGAAAATCGCCGCATCGTCAAAGCCGCCCGTGTTCAGTTTTAAATTCAGGGCCGTCTTGGCGTCCCCTTGGGTGGATTCCAGTTGGACATCCAGATTTGGCTCATGCTCCCGCCAATACTTTTGTACCATGCTGTCATTGTTGATCGTTGCCGTCCAGCCCAGCCACAGCTTGAAGGATTTGGAACCGCTGCTGGCGGAGGCGTCTTTGCCCGAGTTGCTTTGAACCGCATTTCCGCTATTTGCGTTGCTGCCGCTCCCGCATGCGGTCATAAAAGCCATCAAAAGCACAACGGACAGAACCGCAAACTTTTTCGTCACATTTTTGCGTGAATTCAAATTCATTTCCCCCTTCGTTTTTATGGAGTAAAAAAACTTTTTGAAACGTCGGTTGCTTTATGATTGACATATCACCCCTTAACGGAGCCAATGAGCACTCCCTTGACGAAATACTTCTGAAGAAACGGATATACACAAAGGATCGGGAGCGCGCTGACCATGACGGTTGCCATCTTGACGGACATCAACGTAACATTGGAAAGCATGCTGCCCCGAGCGAGTTGTTCAATGTTGCTGTTCGAACCGAGGACCGCAGACAGGTCAGAGGCCGATAACAGCTGCTGCAAAAAGGTTTGTACCGGAATCAAGTTCTGATCGGTCACATAGAAAGCCCCGGAAAACCAGTCATTCCAGTGGCCCACGGCAGTGAACAAAGAAAGCGCCGCAAGCATTGGTTTGGACAGGGGCAGGATGACGGAGAACAGAATCCGAAAAGGAGTGGCTCCATCCATTTCGGCAGATTCGATCAGCGCCCACGGGATTCCCTGTATGAACTTCAGCATGACAAACATATTCCAGGCGGAAAAGGCACTTGGTACGATGTATACCCAAAACGAATTTAGCAAGTTTAAATGATACAATTGAATAAACAACGGAATTAACCCGCCGCTGAACAGCATCGTGATCAGTACATAGGTGAGCAAAGCGCCGCGAAACGGCATCAGGTTATAGGACAATCCGTAAGCTGCCAGCAGAGTGACTAGCATGCCGATAAAGGTCCCTACGAGAGTACGGGCAATCGTAATTAGATAGGCATGGCGAATGACGGAGTTGCCGATTACGACCTTGTAGTTGTCCAAAGTAAATGCCCGCGGCCACAGGTAAACTCCGCCTTTGGCGGCGTCGCTGCCCACATTCAGCGAAATCGCCAGCATGTACATAAACGGATAAATTACTGAAACGCATAGGAGAAGCAATAAAATGACGATGATCGACTGACTGATTTTTTCTTTGCTTAATGTGCTCATTCTACCAAAGTCCCTCCTCGTTCACTTTTCTGGACAACTGATTTGTAGAGACAACGAGAATAAGACTGATCAGCGAAGACAGCAGACCTACGGCAGTAGCCATTCCAAAGTATCCTTGCTGCAAGCCGCTGCGCAGAATGTAGGTATCGAGTACATCCGCTACCGGCTGGTTGGCCGCGTTCATGAGCGGATAGATTTGGTCCATCCCTACGGCGATCAGACTCGGCATGCTCAGAATCAAGATGATGGAAATGGTTGGCTTAATTCCCGGCAGTGTAATATGGCGCATCTGCGCCCATTTTCCGGCGCCTTCCACTTTGGCCGCCTCATAGAGCTGGGGATCGATGGCGGTGATAGCAGCCAGATACAAAATGGTGTTCCAGCCTATTTCCTTCCACAAGCTGCTTACGACGATGATCGGGCGGAACCATGTTGTAGAGCCTAAGAAGAATATCGGATCCCCGCCGAGCTTGACAATTATCGCATTG
The DNA here is from genome assembly GCF_042678945.1 of Paenibacillus puldeungensis. NCBI lineage: Bacteria > Bacillati > Bacillota > Bacilli > Caryophanales > Paenibacillaceae > Paenibacillus > Paenibacillus puldeungensis. The sequence continues at coordinate 427,131 of NZ_JBHTLM010000001.1, forward strand.
ACCAGTCCGCCATCCATCGTTAGAAAGGATTGCAGAATATAAGCGACCACGATCCAAGAGAAAAAGTGAGGGAGATAGCTGACGGATTGAACAAATCGCTTGAACCCGTTGTGTCTCAATTCATTGATTAGCAGAGCCAGAATAATCGGAGCAGGAAAGCCGAAAATAAATTTCAGGACAGCGATATAAATCGTATTTCGCACCACCAGCCAAAACTGGTCATCCTGCAAGAAAGAAAAGTTTTCTGTTCCTACCCACGGGCTGTTCCACATCGTCGTTCCTAGATGGAAATTTTTGAAAGCTACCTGAATGCCTGCCATCGGAATGTAGTTGAACAGGAGCAGCAGGACTACAGCAGGCAAAATCATGAGGTACTGCCAGCGGTATTTCGCAAGTTTAGTAAACACTCTATCACCTCTTGGTGATCATTATAGAATGGTCGTGTAAGCGTAACCAGATAACAACGATTGGATTTATATCGTTTTGATTGGTTGTTCTGCATCAAATCTTATTGTAGTATCTGCTAAAAGGAGTGGTTACATGGAAGACAAGAAAACCATTAGCGTATTATTTGTTTGCTTGGGAAACATCTGCCGCTCGCCCATGGCTGAGGCGGTTTTTCGGCAGCAGGTTGTCCGGGAAAATCTCGTTTCGCGGTTTCATATCGATTCCGCAGGAATCGGCAACTGGCATACGGGCAATCCTCCTCATCACGGTACCCGCGGCATTTTGGATCAATACGAAATACCCTATGAGGGAATTCGGGCCAGGCAGGTGGCACAGGAGGATTTTTCCCGATTCAACTATATCGTGGCGATGGATCGGCAGAATGAGCGGGATTTGAAGTCGCTGGCACAGCAGACGGATGGCGGCAAAATTATCAAGCTGCTCGATCTAGTTCCGGAGCTACAGGGTCAGGAGGTTCCGGACCCGTATTACACCGGGAACTTTGACGAGGTGTACGAGTTGGTAGTGAAGGGATGCCAGGCCCTGCTGGAGACGATTCGGCAGCGGGAAGCTTTTTGAAGCAAATGAAAGCAATATAGTTGTATTTTCTACATCGATAACAGATACCCCCATCGATTGTCCCATCTGGGGGTAGCATTTTATCACAATCGCCGAGTCGGTTCTTTTTGCGGATTAACGTCTTCGCCGCATGAATCGCATACCCGCCATGCATTGTCTCTTCAAACGGAGCGCCTCCCGGCTTTCGTGAATATGGTTTCGCAGGCCATTAGGGATGACCGGTTGTTTTTCCGCGTGCAATAAGAAATTTAAAAATAACTAAGTGGAAGGTGACGGAAAAATGCGGGATATGGATATTTCAAAATTAAGCCGCTCGGCAAATAACTTGGAACAAATGAAGTTCATTCGGACATCAGCCTCTATGAAGCCACATTCGGAACCCGAGATCGTATTGCTTATGCGCAGCGCCAGAAATCTTTTTTTAAAGAGCCTGAATGAAGGCAAGATTCAAATCAAAAGCGATAGGGAATGGATTTTACGTTAAAGCGTAGGAGGAACCGATATGATGTCGACAGTGTGGGACAGCGAGGAATTTCGAGCGAAACTGCTCGAGGCCAAAAATCACTTGAGAAATTTGGCGGGAGATCAAGAGCGCACGAAATGGAAAGAGCTGTACGCTATGGGGATCATTACGCCTTTACTGGATGAAGTAGGTGCTGATCCAGCGGTTATCGTGGGCGGTCAAGCCGTTGAATTGTACACTTCGGGAAGCTATAAAACCGCGGATATCGATCTTGTTATGATTCGAGATGATCTGGCTCGTGAGTTATTTGAACTTATGGGATTTGAAAAAACTTTCGACCGAAGACATTACTATGTGAAAGAATTGGATATGCCTATTGAAATATTTAGCGATACTTTAGCTGGCTCAAAAGATAAAGTCGTTAAATTGACGACCCCCGAAGGGTATTGTTATGTTATTGGAATCGAAGACTTGGTGCTCGACCGGCTGAAAGCTGCTTTGTACTGGAACGATAGGCGCAGCGAGGAGTGGGCGATTTATTTGTTGTCGGCTCAAATGGACCAAATAGATATGGATTACTTGGTAGAGGCTGCCATACGGGAGGATTCTGATCTGGCAGCAAAACTGAAAAAAACCTTGTCATGGATAGAAGAAAACAATCGGTAGCTTCCTTTCCGATATGACATAACAGACCATGCCAATTCATTCGCACGGATCTGTGAGAGGCTCATGCAAATACGCATGGGCTTTTCGTTTTCTTCACGGCAACCAAAAATTAATAAATGTATTATTGCCAACATCAGGAAATTGAGGTATGATGATATCCTTCTCGCAAAATCGCCTTGTCTGAAGTGGATGGGTTCGCCGTCTAACATGCTTATCGGAGGTGCGTTGTTTTGTCGTATCGCAGACTTTATTTCACACTGGCTTCCAAAGCCTATGCCCGCAATTTACAGTACCGTAGTGCCCATATGGTGCACAATCTCGCAAGCGTGATGTTCGGATTTATGTACGCATGCATCTGGATCGGGCTGGGGCAGGAGTACAAGCTGGGAGAATACGGAACGGAGGGGATGGTGAGCTATATCGCTTTCACCCAATCCGCTCTTTGGATCTCCAGCTTCGTCACGAACGGGCTCGGTATACCGCAGTCGGTCAGGACCGGGCAAATTGCGCTTGACCTGATGCGTCCCGTGCATCTGTTTAGCCACATGATGGCTAGGGAATGGGGGCAAATCGCCTACCAGTTCGTTTACAAATCCGTGCCAATTTACCTCGTTTATTTCTTCATTTTTTCACTCCATGTTCCAAGTCAAGGAATCACTTATTTCTACATCGTCATTGGTCTTGTCGGTTCCGCCTACTTATCCATTTGCATGAATTATTTGATTGGGGCGAGCGCCCTTTGGACAACGGAGTCATCCTGGCTTTATTGGACGAATCATGCGCTGATCAATCTGCTTGCCGGTTTTTTCATTCCGCTCGAATGGCTTCCCGGGTGGCTTGAAAAAATCGCCTGGCTATCGCCTTATCCCTATTTGCTCTATGTTCCCACCACGATTTATCTGGGATCCGGAAGCGACGCCCGCCTATGGGGGACGTTATTATGGTGCATATTCATGACGTTGATCTGTCTTCTAGCAACCCGGGTACTCCGGCGGAAAGTGGAGGTGCAGGGGGGATGAAGCCAAAGTCATGGTTCCACTTGTATAAGCTGCTGGTTCGCATGAGCATCAAAAGCCGAATGCAGTACAAATTCAATTTTATTCTTTCCTCGGTATTGGCTGCGGTCATTCAGATTGCTGAATTTTTGATGATCGCCATCGTACTGAACAAGTTCGGCGCAATTCAAGGCTGGTCACTTTATGAAATTGGTTATCTCTTTGCCGTCATTAGCTTGTCCAAAACGTTGTACCGTACGTTTGCTGATGAGGTACATCATTTGGAAAAATACCTCATCAGCGGTGAGCTCGATCAGCTCCTGACCCGGCCGATGCCGCTTCTGCTTGCCTTAATGCCGCAAAACTTCCGGATTATGCTCGGCGAAGTGCTGCAGGGCGGTTTTATTCTTTGCTGGTCCCTCGGCGGGATGATTCATGCCGGTCAGGTAGGCTGGAACGCGGTGGCTGAAACGCTGTGGATCATTTTTACCGGAGCCGTCATTTTGTTTTCCATTGGTCTGGCTACCTCGACGCTTGGCTTTTGGACGACCCGGACGAGCGAGCTGCAAAACATCACGGAGGATGCCGCCCGTACGGCGGCGCAGTACCCGCTCACCCTGTATCCCAAATGGATGTCGTCTTTGCTGCTTTTTGTCATCCCGGTCGGATTCGTGAATTATGTGCCTTCGCTGTACATTTTGCGCGGGGAGCTGGGGGCATGGGTTCTTGCCGCCACCGGGGGAGTGGCCCTCGTCTGCCTTGCGGCCAGCCTGCGTTTTTGGCAATTTGGCGTAACCAAGTACCAGAGTACGGGAAGCTAAAAAGGGGAGATGATACCGATGATGATTGAAGCCCGTCATTTATGCAAGGAATTTAAAACAGCTGTTGTGCGTGAGGGACGTTTCGCCGGTATTCGTACGTTATTTTCGCGAGAGTACCGGGTGAAGGAGGCTGTGCAAGACATCAGCTTTCAGGTGGAACGCGGTGAATTTGTGGGCTACATTGGGCCAAATGGGGCGGGCAAGTCAACCACGATTAAAATGCTCACCGGCATACTCCATCCAACCTCGGGTGAAGTAAGACTAGGTGGGGTCAACCCGCATCGTGAACGGCAAAAGGCGGTGCGGCAGCTTGGGGTCGTGTTCGGACAGCGCAGCCAGCTGTGGTGGGATTTGCCTGTCAGGGATTCGTATGACATTTTAGCGGAGATGTATGGGGTGAGCGCTCATGAAAAAAAGCAAAGGCTCGACCAGTTTGCCGAGCTGCTGAATCTGCATGAGTTCTGGATGACTCCGGTACGAAAGCTGTCGCTCGGTCAGCGGATGCGTGCGGATATTGCGGCTTCGATGCTGCATGACCCGGAGCTCTTATTTCTCGATGAGCCGACGATCGGGCTGGACGTTCATGCCAAACGCCGGATAAGACAGTTTCTGCAAACGATCAACCGGGAATTTGGCAAAACGATCATTCTGACGACTCACGATATGGACGATATTGAAGAGTTATGCGGCCGTGTCATGGTCATTGATCACGGGACGTTGACATACGACGGAACCATTCCGTACCTCCGCGATAAAATCGGTTTGCCAACGGTAATCCGCGTGAAGTTCAGAGGTGCTTTTCATGTGCCGAAGGAGCTTCTTGGCCAGAGTGTAGCCATCGAAAAGAGTGCCGGTATTATGGGTTTGCCGCTTCCATCATTCCGGGTAAAAGAGCTGGATGATCAAACCGTTACCGTTGAGGCGAATCGGCAATCCGTGAATACGATGGACCTGATCAGAACATTAGGCATGTGGGGAGAAATCGACGATATTGCTATGGAGGAGCCGGGGTTTGAAGAGGTGATCCGCAGCTTTTCGGCTTCTTAAGTTGGCAGATCGACATTTTACATGAATGTGTTCCTTATGACTTTTCTCCCTCGTTAGCCGAAGGGAAAAAAATTAGTTGTATTTGTGACATCTAAATTCGCTTTTGAGGTCTGTTCTTAACGAGTAGATGTATAAAGTACATTTAAAATGGACCGAAATGGGCTTTGGCCTGCAAAAGGGTTCATTTAGATGTAGGAAGTACATTTAGATCATCAAAACTGGAAAATGTGCTGAGATTAAATGCACTTTTTGCATTTATTCGGTCTGAGGAGGAGGGACAAGAAAGCCCCCGGCAGCGAACTGCTGGGGGCTTTCGGTTTCTTCTTGTGGTTTATAGCTTTAGTCAGGGTTACATCCGATAGCCGTTTATACGCTACTTGATGATGATCGTATGAACGGCGGTGCTTACAGCGCCGTCATCGTCCGTTACCGTCAGCGTAACGGTGTACGAACCGATATTATCGAAACGATGCTTCACTTTGGCGCCGGAATCGCTATCGCCATCACCGAAATCCCAGCGGTAGCTGACGATCGTTCCGTCTTGGTCAGAAGAACGTCTGGCGTCAAATTCGATATTCTTTTTCTTTTTGCCTTGGTTATCCGCTTTTATGATAGCTGTAGGGGCTACATTTTTATCACCCGGATCAGTTCCAGGATCTCCGCCCGGTGCGGTTACAAACAAGCGTCCTGGAGCTTCAAGCTCCGCCTTATTGCCAGCTTCATCTTGAACGGTGACAACGATCAACCCACCGTCAAGCACGAGGGAAGCAGGCGTCGGATAGGTTCCTTCATAGTGACCCGGAGCCGTTTCAGTCATTGGAATGCCATTTCCACGGCCTCCTGTCAAAGACAATGGTAATTCAATCCGGAATGCTGCTGTGAGTCCAGGCAGACTGTCAAAGGACACTTTGAGCTGCTCTCCTGCGGTTAATCGAACATCCTCGGCAGGAGTCAGGTTCGTAATTGCCGGAAGCTCCTGATCTACATAAACGGCGCGGGTTACCGTCGTTTCGTTGCCAGCTTCGTCCGTAGCGGTGACGGCGATGTGGTTCTCACCGGCACTCACAAGCAGACGATAAGCAAAGGAACCGCCACTTCCCAGTGTTACCTGCTGGCCGTTTACGGTTAGCGAGCGTAGGAACTCGTCGGAAGTAGTACCCGTTACGTTAACAACCTCGGAATTTGTACGGGTTCCGTCCACCGGTGTAATTACTTCCAGCGTAGGTGCCACGTTATCAAGCTTAACCGTGATCGGCAGAGAGCGATCGGATGCTTTGCCGTTAACGAGGATCTCAACGCTCAGTTCATTTACACCAGCATGAAGCTCGGTTGGAATGCTGAACTGTCCGTTCTGCACGGTGCCCGTCCCGGCCGCTTCCGTTCCATTGTAGAGCTTCACGGTAGCGTCATTTGCCGGTGATGTTCCTGTAACCGTGATATTCGTTTGATTCGTTACCGAGCCGGACTTCGGAGAAGTAATCACCGGGGCACCGACTGGATAACGCACTACGGCGCGAATCATGAAGTTGCCTTCTTCTTTAGCTGTCAGGCTCCAAACACCGCTGGCGCGTTGCCAGCTCCGAAGCGCATTTGTACCATTGGTATCAGTGGCCAGACCAGGTGCCGCTGTGCCAGCTTGAGTCTGAATGTAGACGATATAGAAATCGCCTTTAACTGTTACAGGCTCCGGCAATTCAACCGTCGTCCATTGATTGTTGCGAAGCGCTGTGCCATTGAACGGACCGGCTAGCTGGCGTCCTGGCGACCCATCTGGACCGGATGCATCAAATACGGCGTATTGGAAAGCAGTGCCACCTGGTACAGGCCATTCCGTGTTCCAGAACCGGAACGACGCGCCTGTTACTTGGGAAGCCTCGGACTCAGGCGTCATACGAACCGCCCAGGCATTGTTAGCAGCATTGAAGGAGAAAGCATTCTCCGGCGTGCCGTCATCGTATCCGATTTCACCCGGGAAACCGATGAACGGTTTAAGCTGAACCGGGGTTTCTGCTGTGCCATTCCCCGGAACGGTCACTGTCAGCGTTTTGCCGTAATAATCTTTGGCAGCCACGGACAAGGTGTATGTTCCTTCCAGCACCTCCAGCGTAAAGGAGCCGTCTGCACCGCTTTGTTTAGGAGCAATGGTGGCGTCCTCAACGACAGTGACGGTTGCTCCTGCAATGGGTTCACCGCTGCGTTCATCGGTGATGGTTCCGACAATTTGGCCTTTTGGAATTGCCTGTAAGTTAAAGTTAGCTTTTGTATTCACCTTGTCAGAAATAGTGACTGGAAGCGTCTGCGGATAATAGCCATAAGCTTCCGCTTTCAGCGTGAAGTTCCCAGCTGCATGGTTCAGGCTGTAGCGACCTGTAGCTGGATCGGTTTTTACGGAACGTCCCGTTTCGAGGACGGTAACGGTGGCGCTGGCCGGCAGACTGCTGACTCCGATATCATCGGTTTTTGCTGTCGTATCTACCGCTTCGTTAAATTCGCTTTTGCTCGTTTGGGTCAGCTTGAATGCAGGGCCTTGCTCGGCCGGTTTCGATTTGTTTACATCGATTTCGGTGATCATATTCTTGGTAACTGCCTTCTGCGGTGCACTTGCGTTCAGTACTTGAACATTATCGATGTACCAGCCCGCTTTAACCACGCTGCTATCGGAGGTTAAACGGAAACGAACCTGCACTTGCTTTCCGGCATAAGCATCCAGATTGTAATAAACAGGGCTCCATTGTTTGCCGTTTGTGCTATGCGAGAATTTCCCGAGCTCGGTCCAAGTAGCGCCGCCATCAGAGGTCAGTTCCACATATCCATAATCATAACCGCCTTCAATTTCAAACCATTGGTCGAAGGCCAGAGTGACGTTGTTTGCTGTCGCCAGATTGATGACCGGGGACACTAAAGAATAATTTGCGCTGCCCTCGTACGTACCATCGAGGTCCGTTCCCCACACATTCGTTCCGGAGACCGCATTGCTTGGACCTGGGGCTTTAGGAACTCCACGTTCCCATTCATCTTTTGTTCCGCTATGTGTCCAGCCGTTGTCGCTGTCACCTTCAAAGTCATCACTGAACAAGCTGGCAGGTCGCGAGATTGTAAGTGCGACTTCTCTGGATTTCGCGCTTTCGTTGCCGCTATAATCCGTAGCCGTTACTGCATAATGATACGTTGTATCGTTTTGCGTATTTGCATCCGTTAAGGTAGTTGCTGTAGTCGTTCCGATTGCTTCGTAACCCGATCCGGAAGTTGTGGAGCGATATACGGTATACTGCTTCACATCTTCATCGGCGGACGGAGACCAGGACAGAACCGCACTGCCGGCAAAGTTGACAGACCCGGTCAAATCTCCGGGAGCCGCCGGGGCAACCGCATCTGGAGCTTGCAGTGTGATATCGTCAAGGTACCAGCCAGCTTTTTGAACCGAATTGTCGCTAGTCAAATTGAATTGTACATACACGCGCTGGCCAGCAAATGGTCGCAAATCAATGTACTGCGTTTTCCAACCCTCACTCGTTCCTGTGAAGGTGGCATAAGGAGTAAAGGCGTATTGACTGCTTTCTGAGGCGATATACACTGTGCCTTTATCGACATTGTTTTCCAAGTCGTACCATTGTTTGAAGGAGAGCAAAGCTCCTTTCGGACTGTTGGTTAAATCAATCGGCGGTGCAAGCAAGAAGGAATTAGCCGCAGAGGAATAAGTGCCGGTAAGGTTGGTGGCGAACACCTTCTCGCCGGAATGGGCGCTTCCCGGTCCGCTAACCGGTTTGCCCCATGCCCAGGTATTGCCGGTGCCTCCAGTAGTGAAACCGGTGCTGTCCGTTTCAAAGTTTTGTGTGTAGCCAGGCTTTACTCCAGATGAAACCTCCAAGGAGTAAGGTTTGCTATCAAAGCCGTTGTTTCCAAAATCATTGACTCGAATGTAATATTCAAGCCCTGTGGTGCTTAACAGGAACGCAGGAACAGTAGCTTCATAGATACCGTCTTTGCTCGTGCCTGAAACCCGTTTTGTCGGTAAAAGTAGATAATGGCTGTTTCCTTTTTCACGAGCGTAAAACTCTACAGAAGTCACCGCAACGTCGTCGCTCACATGAGCGGTAAGCGTTACGTCAAAGCCTTCATAAACGAAAGCTGGGGAGGTATGCTCGAGTACGGGTTCTTGTAAATCTTCTCCGGCGGTAACTACTTTTCCTGAAACGGTGCCTAAGCCTTGAAGCACGGAGCTCACCGCATCAAAGGCATTGATGATGCCGTGGCCATAACCGTTGTTTGGCGAATTCGGATATTGCGAATCGGTACGCGGCGTAGCCGTGCTAGAAATAATGTCCTCTAATTGATCTACAGTCAAGGAGCTGTTGGCCTGCAGCAGTAGCGCCGCTAGTGCGGTTGTATGCGGGCCGGCCATCGAGGTGCCATTCCAACCGCCTTCATAGATCCCGCCTGGAACGGAGGAACGGATGTTCACACCGGGAGCGGAAACCTCCGGCTTGGTTTCGTTATACGGCGATGGACCGCGAAGAGAGAAATCAGCCAGGTTTCGGTTAATATCGGTCGCGCCTGTGGCATACGATTCGGGATAGTTGGCCGGATTGGCTACGGAGCCGGGACCTCCCGGATTATTCTCATCCACGTTGCCTGCCGAGAATTCAGGAAAAATCTGTGCGTCTCTCCAGGCTTGAACGACGGGGCGATACCATTCGTCAAGTCCTGGCCCCCCACCCCAGGAGTTGTTGACGACATCGGGAGCGAGCTCCGGATGGAGGTTCCCGTTTTTGTCAACCGGGGCCAGCAACCATTGACCGCCGTCCAAAATGATAGCATCGGTCGTGGACGGGTTGAAAATGCGAACTGCAATCCATTTTGCACCGGGCGCTACGCCGATTTGGTTCGAACCGTTTGGTTCTGAACCAACCATAGTTCCCATGGTGTGCGTACCGTGTCCATGGGTGTCGGCCGGCAGCGAAGCGTGGCTGTGCGGATCATACCAGCTTAATTCGGGGTTAACAACATTGCCCGAGGCATCAAACCCGCGCCATTTGGCTCGTAAAGCCGGATGTGTATATTCGACGCCTGTATCGAGATTGGCAACCACAATTCCCGTTCCGTCAATGCCTTTTGACCACACCTCAGGGGCATTGATTTGGGCAATGTTCCACTCGATGCTGTTTGGTTTGGTAACAGCAGGGGCTGAGCCGGCAGCATCTTTCGCTCCGGACTTGTCAGCGGCCGGCGGAGTACTCGGCGTGATCGCCGGGGCTGCAGTGGAGCCGGTCGAAGGAGTTACGGCAGGTTTTGCCGCAGAGCCTGCGGTAGGGGCTACAACGGCAGGGCCTGCCGCACGGGTTGCCGTACCCGATTTTGCTGTGCTTTTATCGATTTCTACCTTATGCAAAAACCGTTCTTCGTTCGGTAAAATTTTCTCTACCTCAGGAAGCAGTGCGATTTGGTCAAGCACCTCTTTCGTGCTTGTCACCGCCATGGCATTTACAATAAAGTAGCTTTTGTATTCTTTTACATCCCCTGATTTTTTCGCCTGCTGTAAGTATTGATCCAAGGAAGATTGCGAACTGGATGCCGTCTCGCGCAAGGCGCTAATGACAGAAGTTCGAGCGTTAAGCTTAGCGGCTGCCGGGGTCACTTTCTCTAGCTTAGCTTTTTGCAGCGAAGCTTTGGCTACAGAAGCCGTATTGGCTTGTTCCTTCATTTTGACGAGATAGGTCACATACTCATCCTGCTTGAACTGCTTCGTTAGCTTGGGATCAATTTTGGCTCCGGCGAGTTGAGGCGAACTTGATTTTAGGCTGATTTTGCCTGAAGAACCGGCGTTGTCGGCATAGGTCGCGGGGGCGAAGGTAAGCACAAGGAGGATCGACATACCGAGTGAGAAACGTTTGCGGAATCGACTAAGATTAATCAACTTTTCCACTCCCTTTACTGGGTTTGATGTTACCTTGAATACATCCTCTTGTGACACAACCCGAATCATTTAACGTTTAATCCGGGCCCTTTCAGGGGAACAAAGCCTTGCGTTATGCTTTTTGCAACCACCTCCTTTAAAGGGTATAGTAAACAGTGTGTAGTTTAGATTTATGTTAAGAGATGAACTGACATGGTGGCAGGGAGTTAGAATAAACATGCAATGGACTGGGTAGTGGATCCAAGATGGCATTCAACTTAACATTGAAAACAACCGGATGGCGATCGAGGTACATGTAGTAAAAGGTTACATGGAGTGAACCTTATTTTCTATAAATCATAAAATAAGGGAGAATATGGAGTTTATAGAATCAGTATATATTGTAAAATTATATTAACAAGTAGCAATTTATGAAAAATATACATTTATTCTCATAAAAATAGGCCATAAGGACCAATATTTTGTGTGTTTAATAAATATATGGTGTTAGCTATATTGACATTTGACCTATTTCATTTTACATTATCATCAAAATGATAAATGCGAATGAGGATTGTGGGAGAGTCCGCACGGCAGGTGTGGCACCGAAGGAGCAAAGGGTCGATTTTGCAAATCGACAGATGAATCTCTCAGGTACAAGGACCATGATCTGACGCCACTCTGGAGAGAGCGATTAGCCACCCAAGAGGTACATGTCCGGGTAGATTCAGGACATTAAACTTTCAGGTAACGGGGACAGAGAAAGGGGCAACATGCCTTTTCTCGTCCCTTTTTTGTGTCAGTTTAGATGAACCTTTGGCTGTAAGGTATGCTGAGGGTATTTTATTCACATAACGTATATTAGTAATGAACAACCGGGAGAGATGACGATGCGATTCAAAAATGTGTTTTCAATTATTGGACCAGCGATGATTGGACCTTCCAGCTCGCATACCGCTGGTGCGGTGCGGATCGGACGGTTTGCCAGACAGTTGCTCGCAGAGACGCCGACTAAAGCGCAAATATGCTTTTACGGTTCGTTTGCCGAGACGTATAAAGGGCATGGAACCGATTTGGCTGTCGTTGGAGGGATTTTGGATTATGCAACGGATGATGAAAGAATCCGCAATTCTTTGGAAATGGCAGAGGAGCTAGGGGTAGACGTTCATTTTTCAACAGGCGTTGTTGCTGGCGCGCATCCGAACACCGTGAAGATCACTCTATTTGCGGGTGAAAAGCGGGTAGAAGTGACGGGGGCGTCCATCGGTGGCGGAACGATCGTAATTCGAAGTATTGACGACTTTGAGGTAAAATGTTCGGGAGAATTGCCGACGCTCGTCATTTCTCACGCGGACCGGCAGGGCGTGCTGGCAGGGATTACCGCACTTTTTAGTCGGGAGAATGTCAATATAGGTTACATCATCACCGATCGAAAAGGGAGAACTGGGGAGGCGTTGACCGTCGTGGAGGCGGACATGGTCATTCCGGAGTCGTTAGTTGGAGCGGTCAGCTCGCTGGCTCATGTAAGCCGGGTTGTCATGATTAATCTCACCTGATTTACAGGTTAAGGTACAGAAATACGGCTAAGTTTTTGGTTTGACATTGATGAAAGGAGCGAATCCAGATGCGGTTTCGCAATTTACAAGAGCTAATCGACTTGTGCGACAAGGAGTCCAAGACGATCTCGCAAATCATGCTGCAGGATCAAGCGGAGGAAACGGGTCAATCGATTAATGAGATCATGGCCGCGATGACAGAATATTATCAAATCATGAAGACGGCGGTACACAAAGGCCTGACCGAAAATATCACGTCGACCAGCGGATTAACAGGGGGCGATGCGAAAAAGGTGGAGGAATACCGCCGGAACGCGGAGCCGTCGGTGGGCGATATCGCCTGTCAGGCTATGGCGTACGCCCTGTCGGTATCTGAGGTAAACGCCTCGATGGGGCGGATCGTCGCCACGCCGACCGCAGGCTCCTGCGGCATCATCCCGGGCGCTTTCGTCAGCGCCCAAGAGCGCTTTGGTTGGGACGATGAGCATATGGTTCACGGCTTATTCTGCGCCGGAGCCATCGGTTATGTGATTGCCAACAATTCCTTCATTTCCGGAGCAGAAGGCGGCTGCCAGGCGGAAGTTGGCTCGGCGATCGGCATGGCTGCCGGAGCGATGGTGGAGCTGCGCGAGGGAACGCCGGAACAAGCGGTTCATGCGGTTGGGCTGGCGCTCAAAAATACGCTTGGTCTTATCTGCGATCCGGTTGGCGGCTTGGTCGAAATTCCCTGCATCGTACGCAACGGGTTCGGGGCAGTGAATGCGCTCGCTGCCGCCGACATGGCGCTGGCCGGCGTGCGGAGTGCTATTCCGTCCGACGAGGTCATCGACGTGATGCTTGAGGTAGGCTCCGCCATGCCAAGCCGGCATCGGGAGACTGCACAGGGCGGACTGGCTCAAACGCCGACCGGCCGTAAAATCATGAAAGAGCTGAGAGAGCGGAAAAAGTAAACCTTATAATAATTTAGACACTCTAATTGCTCTATCAGATGGCCCTCTTTTTTTCAAAAGAGGGCCAATTTTTTTAACCTCCTAGAATGTATAATTTCTATAATCGTCAATCGTCGAAGTTACTAATTGCATTTTGTACAGCTAAACATGGGCATACCCGGAGTCTGCAGCATTTAGGTGCAGAAAGTGCAGCTAAAAGAAGCAAAATAACCCCCTCAAGCCGAATTGACCCGTTTTAGCTGTAGGTAATGCAGTTAAAAAACCAAAGTCCGGAATTTTCCCGGAAATAGCTGTACGAAATACATTTAGTTTGTAGATGTTATAAGATCCAAAGTAACGAATCTATTACTCTATCAAAGCCTAATTAGGTATAATGATTCCGATTGAGCAGTTGCTTGGAAGGAAGGTCGGCATACATGACAACTATTCTTATTGTCGAAGACGATATCAGTTTGAATAAAGGAATTGCCCTGACTCTGGCCCAGGACGGGATTACGATTGAGCAGGTCTATGACCTGGCCTCAGCCGAGAATAGATTCAATGCAGGAGGCATCGATTTGGTTGTCCTTGACATCAATTTACCGGATGGGAGCGGCCTTGATTTTTGCGAAAAGATACGGAGGGTGTCCAGAGTCCCTGTTATTTTTTTGACGGCCAATGATTTGGAATCGGATATTGTCATGGGGTTTGAGCTTGGGGGAGACGACTATATTACTAAACCGTTCAGTTTAATGGTGCTGCGGTCCCGGGTGATGGCCGTGCTGCGCCGGAGCGATCCTTCCCATGAAGACAAGCTGACGATTGGCTCGATGACATTTGACTTTGGCAAGATGGAATTTCGCAAGCAGGGACAAAGCATCAATTTGAGCAAAACCGAACAGAAGCTGCTCAAGATGCTGGTGAGCAACCGGGGGCAAATTTTGACGAGAGAGCAGCTCATTAATGCGGTGTGGGTGAATGAGGCCGATTTTGTGGAGGAGAACGCATTAACCGTGACTGTAAAAAGACTGCGTGCCAAGATTGAAGATGATCCGTCAGCACCAAATTATATCAAAACCGTTTACGGCTTGGGTTATATTTGGGCCGAGGAAGGGCCTTGCCAATGAGAAAAGACGGCAATCTTAGCTATAATCGATTTCTCGTCATTAATGCGGCTATATTCTTCGTGCTAGTTGTCGTATATTCCGGGATTATGCTGTATATGACCGCCTATGATAGTAAAGCTGCGTGGATTTCCTTCGCGTTTATCGTCGTATCAGGATTGCTCGGCGGAGCTATGTTTTGGATGCTGAAGCGAAAGATCGGACACATGATCGAGACGGTGGACCATATAGTCGATGGGGCGATTAGCGGGGAGCAGCGACTTACGGGGTATACGGAGACAAACATTTCATCTCTCGAGAATAAGGTGATTCGGTACATCAATCTGGCTAAAACACGTGAAACGAGCATGGGGGCCGAAAAAAGCAAAATCAAGGCGCTGATTTCAGATATCTCCCATCAAACGAAAACGCCGCTTTCCAATATCATTTTGTACAGTGGACTGCTTGAGGAAGGTCCGCTTCAGAACGAGGAAGCCCGTCAATATGCTGCGCAGATCAAAGCGCAATCTGTAAAGCTAGATTGGCTAATTCAATCGCTGATCAAAATGTCTCGCTTGGAAACGGGCGTAATTTCGACCCATGCCGTCAAGCTGCCGATCATTCGCACCATTACGGGAGCACTGTCCCAAGTTTACAGCAAGGCGGAGCGGAAAGGGATCGATATTAGCATTTCATGTGAGGAAAGTCTTCAGGCGAATCATGATCCGAAGTGGACCGGAGAGGCGCTGGTGAATCTGCTGGAGAACGCTGTGAAGTACAGTGAAACCGGAGGTAGGATTCGAATTGCGGCTCAGGCGGGTGAAATATTCATACGTATCGATATTGCCGATACTGGCATCGGGATCGACGAAAGCGAATGGAACGATATTTTTAAGCGTTTCTACCGGAGCAAGCAGGCGGCAAAGTATGATGGCGTTGGCATAGGGCTGTATTTGACCCGGGAAATCATTACCGCTCAAGGGGGATACATTAAAGTTTCCTCCAAGATAGGAGAAGGATCGGTGTTTTCCGTGTTTTTGCCAGCAATTTAAGGAATGTGTCAGAAGTGTTATTATTCGGACACCGGGATGTCAGATTGGTTTGCTACATTAGGTCTGTACAAGAGGTACAGACTTTTTATTTTTTGGGAGGTGGGCTTCATGCCGATCCTGCAAATCGAGAATTTGAAGAAATATTATGGGCGAGACGAAGCTGTTGTTAAGGCGCTGGATGGGGTTTCCCTAAATGTGGAGCAGGGTGAATTCGTTGCGATAGTCGGGACGAGCGGGAGTGGAAAAAGCACCCTGCTACATATGCTGGGCGGGCTCGATCGGGCGACGGAAGGCAAGGTGTATGTGGACGGAAATGATATTTTCAGCATGAATGATGAAAAGCTGACGATTTTTCGCCGCAGATCGGTCGGTTTCGTATTTCAAAGCTACAATCTGATCCCGATTCTTAATGTTTATGAAAATATCGTGCTCCCCATCGAGCTGGACGGAGCCGAGGTGGACAAGCCGTACGTTGACCAGGTCATTGGAGCGCTAGGGCTTACAGATAAGGTCGATTCCTTGCCCTCCAATCTGTCTGGGGGCCAGCAGCAGCGGGTGGCGATCGCCAGAGCGCTTGCGACCAAGCCTTCAATAGTGCTTGCGGATGAACCTACTGGAAACTTGGACAGCAAGACGAGCCAGGAAGTGATGATCCTGATGAAGCAAATGAGCGAAAAATTCAATCAGACCATCGTGATGATTACCCACAATGAAGAAATTGCGCAAACGGCCGACAGGGTTATCCGGATTGAGGACGGCAAAATTGTGAGCCGCTCGGGTGCTGCCGGAGGGAAATCGGAATGATATCCACGAATAATCGAAAACCGATTGCCCGGATCGCCAGCCGTAGCCTCAAAACGAACCGCGCGCGGAATCTTTTTATCATCTGTGCCATCATTTTGACAACCTTGCTCATCACTTCGGTGTTTACCACAGCCTTCAGCATTAATGATTCGATGCAGCGGGCCAAGATGAAGACGGCCGGGAGCGATTTTCATGGCAGCTTCAAATATTTAACGCCGGAGGAATTGAACAAATTAAAACAGCACCCGTCGATCAAGGAATATGGTACATCGACTTTAGTCGGGCGCGCGCTCAATGCCGCTTTCCGTGATACTCCGGTTGAAGTTGACTCGATTGATGAAAGCTCAGCTAAACATAGCTTTGTCAAGTTCTTGGAGGGCGGCCTTCCTACTCAGGAGAACGGAATTGCTATGAGCACATGGGAGCTGGATGCGTTGGGCGTTCCCCACAAATTAGGGGCAAAGGTTAAGCTTGAACTTGATATGGATGTTCAGAAGATATCCAAGGAATTTGAGTTAACCGGGTTTTTCGAGGCGGATGAGCATGTAGCCATGTCCGGTTTGGCATTCTTATCGAAGTCTTTTACACAGCAAAATCTTTCGGATGTAGATCCCGTCCAGTCGAGAAATAAAGGGAGCTATGTCAATACGACAAGACTAGATGTGATGTTTAACAATTCCTGGGGCATCGAGAAAAAGGTTCAAAAGATACTGGCCGACACCGGGCTAAAAGTCCCTTACGGAGTGAACTGGGCTTATACCAGTGTAGCCCTTTCGGACGATATGACGAATGTGATTCCCTTTGCGGTTCTGATCGTGATCATTATGCTGAGCGGATATCTGCTGATTTATAATATTTTCCATATTTCGGTCGTTCGGGATATCAGGTTTTATGGTCTGCTCAAAACGATGGGCACCACCCCGCGGCAACTGAAGCGGATTATTTCGATGCAGGCCAATCGGCTCTATTTAATCGCTTTGCCGTTTGGACTTGCCTTAGGTTACGGGGTTGGCTGCTGGATGATTCCAATGATGTCGAGCTTCTCGGGTGGAGAAACAGAAACGAGCTACTCAATCAATCCGCTCATTTTTATAGGTGCTGCGCTGTTTTCCTATCTCACGGTACGGATCGCTGCGAGCAAGCCCGGCAGAGCGGCTGCCCGAATTTCACCGGTGGAGGCGGTCAAATTTTCGGGGATTGGCAGGCACTCAGGCAGAAGAACAAAGCGGTCCACTCATGGGGCCAAGCTGTCCAGAATGTCCCTTGGAAATCTGCTGCGCTACAAGAAGAAGCTTGTCCTGATGCTAGCCTCATTATCGCTCAGCATTATTTTATTCAGCGTCATTTATACCGTGATTTCATCGTTTAGTGTGAACAAATATTTGAATGCGTTCATTTCAGGAGACTTTGTTGTCAAGGAATCCGCAGGTAGCGGAATTGGCGGAGTTGCAGAGCCGAAAGACGGGCTTTCAGAGGACGTTTGCCGAAAACTTGCTTCGATTCAGGGCGTAAACGCGCTGGACAAGGTGTATTACATGGCGGATACCATGCCAATTACCAGCGAGATCAAGAAGATCCTGCAGCCTTTGGCTGCTGCGGAGGATCCAAACATGCCATATTACAGCCCTACGCTGAATAACGGTAAAGTGCAGCTTCAGCTTCACGGCATCGACCCTGGATGGTATGACGTGATCGAGAACAAGGATATCCTCCTCGGCTCCTTTGACCGGGCCAAATTTGAATCGGGGGATTACGTATTAGTCACGGAACCGACGCTCGAATCGGATCAAGAGGTGAGCTATTTTAAGCCAGGGGATCGGATCAAACTGGATGGAGTGAAAAAGAGCTATGAAGTGATGGCGGTACTGCAGTCGGATGCGCTTTATGCGGCGGGAACCCAAATTTACGACTCGGCCGGTTTCAAGGTGTTCTTCCCGGCCGCGGAGTTAAAAAGTTCGGCGGGAGATCCGCTGATCTTATCGGCGACACTCCATGTTGACCCGGGCAAGCTGAATCAGGTAAAGGACGAGGTACAATCGTTTATGGGTACGAATCGCGGTCTCGTCATGAAATCCCGCGAGGATTACAAACAGGAAATGAACGGATTCATCCGTATATTCAAAACGATTGGCTACGGACTTAGCTTTACGATCGCATTAATCGGCATTTTAAACTATATCAACACGTTCATTACCGGGGTCATCTCACGTCGGAACGAGTTTGCTATTCTGGAGAGCGTCGGTATGACCAAGAAGCAGCTTAGAAAGATGCTCATTTACGAAGGGTTTTACAGCATATTGTTCACCTGTGCCGTTGTGGGTACGGCTGGCATGGCAATCACCTATTTTGTAGCCAAAGGTATATCCGACAACGTCGCCTTCGCCGAGTTTCACATGAACGTACTGCCCATTGCGTCATTCATTCCGCTGCTGATGGCCGTTTCTTTGGCGGTCACCTTGGCTGCGTACAAATGGCTGTCTCGATCTACGATTGTAGAGAGACTACGGGAGATAGAGTGATATAGGTATATAGAATCGCTTCGATGAACCTAAATCATCCGTAATTTAGTTCGACAAGAAGGTGCATAGTCCGGTCTATTTCGGTATCATTCCCGAATTTTCTTAGGCTGGGCGCCAGTCGTTCGACCTATTCACAACCGTTTAGAATTGTGGTTTTCTGAATAATGGCGGTAAATAAACATGTTTACTCGCCATTATATATATTCAGGAGGCTTCAAATGAAAGGACAGGAAATAGGACGTATCGCCAAACAGAATTTACGAATCATGTTATCGTTTTGCTTGTTGGCCGGACTTATCGGGGCGACAGGATCGTTCGGCAGTCCCGGAGGGGTTAACTTGATAGGCGGAGGAAAGGTTGCTGCGGCAGCGGCCCAGAGCCAGGACGACATCCCCGTTTTTAAAGATATTCGCGGACATTGGGCCAAACCTGCCATTGAGTCCATGGTGAGTCAAGGGATATTGGACGGATACCCTGACGGAACGTTTCGGCCTAATGAACCGGTAAAGGTAGATCAGTTTGTTAAAATGCTCATTTTGTCGTACAGCGAGCAGCATCCAAATTTGGAACGGACTTGGCGGGCTTCCTTCCTAGGTTCGTTGACTGAAGAGAATCGAACGATTCTAAAGCAGGACTACCGCTATTTTGACTTTAAGCCGGCGATGACAGGGTACTGGGCAAAGCCGTATATCGATGTTGCAAGCGATTTGAACTTTTTGAATAAAAGCCGATACGACGATTTTCAAACCGATATGACTCGGGAAAATGTAGCTGAGGTCATCTATTACACGCTTCAGGAAACTGAGTTTTTGGAGGACGAGCAGTTTAGCCGTTCCGAGGCCGCGTCCTACGGGGATTTGACCAGCGCTAACGAACGCGAGCAGAAATTCATTGCCGAATCACTGATTAAAGGAATTATGGAGGGCTATCCAGACGGAAACTTTGGGGTGGGGCGTTACGTGACCCGCGCGGAGTCGCTCGTTATTCTGAATCGCCTAACGGATAAAACTCGGCGAATTCCGGTTCAACCACAAGCGGATAAGCTGCAGCGGAGAGTACCAACTGCCGGAGGCGGGCAGAAGATTGTCGCTTTTCCGGATAAAAAAATGTGGGATGCTTATGATATCCTGCTCAAGGCTGGTCAGCTTCGGGGCACCAATTATGACCTGTTTGATACAACGCTACGCCTTTTTAAGGATGAGAAGGAGAAAAAGGCGGTTCAGCAAAGCGGCAATTTGGGTGTAACCGGAGCTGGAACCCAAGCCGCTACTGAGGAAACGGCAATATGGCTGGATCCGACATATAACACCTACGGCATTACGGTGAGACTGCGGGAAGGGGTTATAGCCCGGAACAAGGAGTCTATCGAAATGTTTGCCAATCACTTGTTTACTTATGATGCGATTGCATTTAACCGTTGGTTTGCGGCGATCTGTACGGAAGTCGAGGCAGGAAGGCCGCTGGCCGACAAACAGGCGACGGTGGGCGATTACACCGTGAACGTGCTTGTGAATAATGCTGAGAAGACAGTTGTTTTCTCGATTGCTACAAAGAAATAATCTACAAAAACGCCGCTCTGCTTCCTTCAAAATTATAGGAAGCGGGCGGTATTTTGCTATGAGGCCCCGTTTGCACAAGGGAATAGGCCAAACCTCCCACTTCATAGGATAGTGGTAGCGTAATCCTTTGAAGGAGGGAACGAAATGCAGATTCATGTCGTACAGAGAAATCAAACGATATATTCCATAGCAGAAGCATACAGCATACCTGCTTCCGATATCGTAGAAGCGAATGAGATCCCAAATCCGAATCGTCTCGTCGTTGGACAAACCTTAGTAATACCGATTGTTGGAAGCTACTATTGGGTTCAGCCGGGAGATAGCCTGTGGTCGATTGCAAGGAAATTCAACATGAATTACCAGGAGCTGGCTCGGGTGAACTCAATTTCGGTAGGCCAAACATTGTCCGTGGGCTTTCGGTTGTACATTCCCCCTCGGCCAAGAACGAGAGCGGAGATTAATGCTTACGTGGAGCCCCGGGGAACGACGGTTGCCCCCGCTTTAGAGGAGAGCGCCAGGGAAGCGGCGCCGTATTTAACGTATTTAGCTCCATTCAGCTTTCAGGCTCAGCGGGACGGTTCGCTAAAGGAACCCCTGTTGAATCAGTTCCCGGCCATCGCCAGAAACAACCGCGTCGTGCTAATGATGGTCATTACGAATCAGGAGAACGACCAGTTTAGCAGTGAGCTTGGGAGGATTCTGCTCAACGATATTCCGGTACAAAACCGTTTTTTGGACAATATTGTAGCCACGGCAAAAAAATACGGGTTCCGGGATATCCATTTTGATTTTGAGCATCTAAGACCAGCCGATCGGGAGGCTTACAACACCTTTTTGCGAAAAGCGAAAGCCCGTTTTCAGCAGCAGGGCTGGCTCATGTCTACCGCGCTTGCCCCCAAGACCAGCGCTACGCAGCAGGGGGAGTGGTATGAAGCACACGATTATAAGGCCCAGGGTGAGATCGCCGATTTTGTCGTCATTATGACCTATGAGTGGGGATACAGCGGCGGCCCGGCGCAAGCCGTTTCTCCCATCGGTCCAGTGAGAAGGGTGATTGAATATGCGCTGACGGAAATGCCGGCCTCGAAAATTATGATGGGGCAAAATCTATACGGCTACGATTGGACGCTGCCGTTTGTACAGGGAACCGTAGCGAGGGCGGTGAGCCCGCAGCAGGCGATTCAAATCGCCGCGGATAACAACGTAGCCATCCAGTACAGCCAGAGAGCGCAAGCGCCATTTTTCCGCTACACAGATGGGGCTGGCCGGCAGCATGAGGTATGGTTTGAGGACGCCCGGTCCATCCAGGCGAAGTTTAACCTTATAAAAGAGCTGCGGCTGCGGGGCATAAGCTATTGGAAGCTTGGACTGAGCTTTCCGCAAAACTGGCTGCTTATTGAAAATAACTTTGATGTTGTGAAACGAGCCTAAGCAAAAGAATGAAATGGTGGTTTTCTTGTGAGGTTTGTTATAGAATGAAGTCATCTAAAATCATATTATAATATTAATTTCATCTATTAAAAATTTAAATGAATATGGATCTTCGGGGTTAGGTGAAATTCCTGACCGGCGGTGAGGTTTTCTGATTCCCACAACGGGAATTGGGAGGCTCAAGCCCGCGACTCGCCTTCTTACGGTAATGAAAGGAGGCGACTGACTTGGTGCGATTCCAAGGCCGACGGTTAAAGTCCGGATGGGAGAAGATCAATAGACAGGTTTGAGTGGAATAGTGTGTTCCATACAAACTTATTTGATCAGCCCCCGTAATCGTTGACGCTTGTCAATGACGGGGGTTTTCTACGTAGACCCCATATTCAAGAAGGGGACAATCCACATGAAGCATGCAAGTGTTGGCGGAGAATTAAGAGTAAGTACAAGCGAGGCAACAGCTTTTTCAGGAGCGGTCAAGAGTGAGGCAGCCATTCCGGAGGTGGGCGGAAGTAGAAAAAGTGTGATATCTGCAAGGACCACCCGAAAATCACAATTCAACCGAGGGTTTTGGCTCGTCGTTTTGGGAGCTGCACTTTGGGGCGTGGACCCGCTATTCCGAGTCATTTTGCTGAAGTCTGTAACCTCTTCACAAATTGTGCTCTTGGAGCACCTCATTATCGCCTTGCTAGTATTACCTGCTCTCTGGAAAAACCGAAAAGAGCTGAAAGGACTTAGCTGGCGCCATGGGGGCGCACTGCTCTTTATTTCCTGGGGTGGCTCGGCGATCGCCTCCATATTGTTTACCATGGCGCTCTCAAGCGGCAATTTGAATGCCACGCTGCTCCTCCAAAAGCTGCAACCTCTCTTCGCTATCATCCTGGCTAGTTTGCTGCTGAAGGAAAAACTGCCCCGCAATTTCTTCGGGCTTTTTCTGATAGCACTGGTTGGAACGTATTTGTTAACCTTCGGATTTACAATTCCGATTGGGCACTTTAGCGATTTCGTACAAGTAAGCAGCCTGCTCTCGATGGGGGCTGCAGCTTTGTGGGGCGGCTCAACGGTCATGGGACGTATGTTGGTTGGACGTATGAAATATGAGACTGTGACTTCGCTAAGATACGTTCTCGCGCTCCCACTGCTGTTCGCCATCACTTGGAACGAAGGGGCTGCCTGGAGTCTACCTGCTGGTTCAACCATGTTTGCCGCCTTCACGTTGAATATTATAGGACAGGCGCTGCTTCCCGGACTGCTCAGCCTTCTCGTTTACTATAAAGGCCTGACAACGACCAAGGCGTCAGTCGCTACGTTAGCAGAGCTTAGCTTTCCGATGGTCGGAGTGCTGGTCAATGGAATCGTTTTTCAACAGGTGATCACCGTGGCTCAGATTTGCGGTTTCGTGTTTATTTGGGCGGCTTTGTTCCTTATTTCGAGGCAGGAACAACCGGCTCAGGTTAACGAGCTGGGTGCGTAACACTTCATCTGCTAGAACGTTATGCTTGCTGCAAGAGTAAGCTAAGTAAAAAGCGAGGTTCTCCACTTTTGGCGGAGAGCCTCGCTTTTTGAAAATAAATGTGTCAAATTCCTCGTGAGGAGGGCCATCTCTAGCAATGCTCGACTACCATTGGTTAAGTTTGTATACGTACAATGCAATATCGAAATGAGGGGCAGACGTGATATAATGTTTTAAATTTCAAGCTAGCGTATCTATTACATAAAAGATGGTGAACAAGGGCTATCATGAAAATTTACTTGGATATGAAAACTGTATTTGTTTTGCTCGTACTAGGTCACCTGTTTACCGTTCTCCTCATCAGCGCATACAGGGGCAGATCCTCCAAGGACCCGGCTGTGGATGTGTTTTATGCCGCTAAATGGTTTCAATCTGCAACTTGGGGCATGTTAGTCGTAGGGATCGCAAAAGCTGGGATTGCCAATGTCACACTATTAATAGGAGTCGCTTTAGAAACGATTTCTATATTGATGGTGTTTGACGGATTTGGCACTAGAATCAAAAGGTTTTATACGATTTGTACGACTGTAACGCTTACCGGGTATTTTATTGCCCTACCGCTGAATAATGCGGATAACATCAGGATTGCGATTATTTCGTTTGCACTTGCGATCATGCTGGTATTCCCAGCATACCGTCTCATTAAGTCTGCTTCCAGGTCCGTGTTAAGTTTACTTTTGGGCTACGTATACTTGATTCTTGCAGCAGGGCTTATGTTTCGAACGGGAGTGACCCTTCTTTCTCCGGTTCCTATTAACATGTTTAAACCAGGCCTGCATCAAAGCCTACTGCTCTTGGCACTGTATACGATCATGATACTGGGAAATATGGGGTTTGTCCTGCTTTCAAAGGAGCAGGCCGACAGGGAAATGATCAGGCTGGCCAGTTATGACGATTTGACCGGAGCGCTTAATCGCAGGACTTTTATACATCAAGTTAGGTTAAGCCTTATCACCTGTATGAAAAAAGCAGCCCCCGTGTCATTTATCCTGATGGATATTGATAACTTCAAGACGATTAACGACACCCTCGGGCATGACGCCGGGGACAAGCTGCTGCAAGAATTTGCCGTCAAGGCGCAGGAGCAGCTAAAAGCTGACGATCTGCTCGGCAGGTACGGTGGGGACGAGTTTGCGATTTTTCTACCCGAAGCCGACGAGATCACATCGGATGAATTCATTAGGAAGCTTCGTAAATTGGTGATTGACAATGGCTCAAGCTCAGGTGGCGATATGGCCAATTATACGATCAGCTTTGGAGTTGTAACGGTCATACCAGATTCACATACCATCATAGACAAGCTGTACAAACTAAGTGATGATGCCCTATATACAGCTAAGAATGCCGGGCGAAACCGTGCTTCCCGAAGCCAGGCGATCATGGAGGAGGGCTTATCATAATAAAAAAGCGTAAGCATCCGGGTAAAACCGGCGGCTTGCGCTTTTTTTAATAATGGTTGAACAAAATAAGGGTAAAAAAGTCCCCTATTTCGGCCTTAGAAGAGCATCTTAACAAAATAGGAGACTTTTTGGGACCTATTCTCAGAGAAACCTGCCCAAAAGGCGGTTTACATAGATAAATCATAGAAATAGGTACAAAATTTTCCCTTATTTTATGAACGAGAGGGGGAATTGGCCGAATAAGGCCATAAAATTCCCTTATTCTCTCCACCATGTCCGCCTTCTCCCCGAAATGGGATGCCTACGGCGAAAGCCTTATTTCTCGCTCTCCTCCAGCCACAGAATAGCGGTGACTCCACGTGGATAATAACGGCTGCCGCAAATCGTGCCGGCCATCATTTGGTCGCTCCAGCTCCAATAGGCGTTCTTCTCAGAGATGAGCCATGCGACATGCGCCGCGTCCGAAGCTTTACCCTGCTCATCCCAGGTTAGGCCAAGAATACGGCGGGCGATGAATTGGCACAGGTATATTTTACTCAGCCAGGAATTGTCGCTGGTCGAGGAGAGCTTCCAGCCTCCGTCCGCAAACAGGCATACGCCCGGCTTCAGGACGGTGTGCAAATGTGTTTTTAGCGCGGCAATGTATTCGCCAAATCTTCCAGTTGGATCAAGCGCGTCCTCGCAGCCAGTAAAGAGCGGGAACACCAGCCCTTCGATGGCCGGTATAATTTTCGAATCGTTGTTCTCTTGGATCACGGCCGGGATATAGCCTTCCGGCAGCATATGCTCGCATATAGTATGAGCGCAAAGCTCTGCCTGGCGTCCGGACAGATTAGCTTACTCTTTGAGTCCGCTACCTGCAAGTATTTTCTCCATGGCGACATAGGCGGCCCAGCTTTTGCCTGCGAGGTATATGTTATTGCGAGCCTGTCCGAGCGATACGTCCAGACTGTCATAAGTCGTGATTTCCGCGCCGCCCATCGTACGAGAGCTGTCTAGTCCCATAATACCGGTTCGTTTTGCAGGGTCCGGGTGATCCCGATTCACCATACTCTCCAAGCATTGTTCGAAGATATTCAGGTTGTTCTCCAGCCAAGCTTGATCTCCCGTCTGATTTACATAAACCGCAGCACACAGTACCCAGTTGACGAGCTGTTCATGCGTCATGTGGGAGAAGCAGTCCTTGATAGCGTGCAGCTCATATGCAGAGTAGCCAGGGCGGGAGAACGAATTGGCAACGCCCATGTCATGCGTAAAGCTGATTCCTCCGGGATAAACTGTTTCATTCCCCGGCAGGCGAGCTGTATCCTCGTAGCTGTAGCGGCTCGTGAACAGGTCAAGCTCGTTTTTGACCGTCCAGGGATTCATTTTTAGTTCAAAAAACAGCTGATCCACCGTCAAATCAAACGTATTCATCATCCGGTATTCGCCTTCATTGACGATCCACAGCGCTTTGCCTTCATGCTCCAACAGTTCCGTAGAACCATAATAGCTGCGGATAGCGTGGATGAGCATAAACCGCTGATCCTCGTTCAACTCTGAGGCCATAACCAGTTCATTTGCTTTCCGGGCAACCTCGAGCTTCCGGTCAAATTGCTCAAGCGCGTAAGCCGCTACGTCCTCGATATTGGCAAAATAGCGGGTGTAGTAGTAGGAAGCATCCATTCCGGTTGTCACAAAACCAACGCGATAGAAACAAACTGCAAACCGGTACGTCGCCTTTTCCCCGGCTGGAGTGTCCATGAGCAGCGCGCCGACCGGACCTAACCCAAACCGCAGATTTTCTGCGACTCTAGGCTTCAAAATATCCTCCATCGTAAAAAAGCCGGCGCTCGTCACGCGCGTGTCTGATGTGGCAATCGCCGTATGTCTGCCTTGACCGACACCGCATATACACCCATCTGTCGTATCCTCCAGGCGGCGAACCGAAGTGTACGGATCGATTCCCTGAAAGCCGAAAAACGCTCTGCGTGCTGTTTTTCCACGGGTATTGTCGATCGTCAGCTCCGCAAGGACCGCCGGCATCAGGGCGAAGCGAAGCTGCTCCCCTGTGGCGATTTTCGGGTCCGGAACCGCTTCAAAAGGCGAAATCAGCCGGAAGGTCAAATCGCCTGCTTGCCATTCATCGGTAGCTGCGTCGTACTTGCGTGTGATTACTTCTCTTGAGAAGGGAACGATGAGCTGGTTTGCGTTCGGCTTGTTTTCTGAACCGCCTTCCTCTGTAGTGTATCGATCCCGTTCATCCTGGCCTTCACCGAAAAATGGCAATGCTTGATATCGGTCTATGCCATCCTCCTGCAGGCCGATATATATGTTCTGGTTGGGAGGGCTCCCAAGCTCCAGGTCAAACCCGCCGCTCTTGCCCGGGTATCCTAGCGTGAAGCTGGCGAAGCTGCCCATCGGGGAATGATGAGCGTTGAAAAAAATATTTTTACCCAAGTTGATTACCTCCTGTTATTATAGGTATATATTATGATAAGTTGATTATATCAAGGATGTTTGGGCAGTTATATGTCCAAAGCATTAATTAATTTATCCAAATCAGTCATTTGATATAAGCTTGGGAGACAAGGAGGAGAAGGTTATAAATAAGTCTGATGGACATCAGGTTGTGGAATATATGCTGCCCGATATGGACTCGACATTTCGCATATTTGCGGCTCACTTGCGTACGGTTACCTGTGAGTGGTCCTACCCGGAGCACAGCCATCCGCTATTTGAGGTGAATTTGGTGCTCTCCGGCAGCCAGGAGATGATCGTGAACGGCCAGCGCTATATTCAGAAGCCGGGCGATCTTATGCTGCTGAGTCCGGAGGATGTGCACGAAAGCCGTGCTGCCGGGCCGGAGCGAATGACTTATTATTGCTTGCATTTTAACGTGGATGAACGTCTGCTCCGGGAACTGCTGTTCAGAAGTGACGATTTTCTGTACACGGAGTACAGTCCGCTTACGAGAGCGATTCGCCCGAGCCTGGACAAGCTGATCGAGCTGACCTCGGAAAACGCCGAATTCAGGCTGGCGAACAAAATGCGGACGTTGTCCGTTGTGTTCGAGTTGTTTGCGGGCTTGAGCGAAAATTTGGAGCGGAGCAGAGAAGGGGCTGCCGGCAGCAAAATGAACCGGATTGCCGCAGAAATTGCCGCCGGGCTGGAGAGATATGTCGAGCTTGGGGAGGATTCTTCCGGAGGGGAAGTGATGGAGGGGAGTGAAGGGATAGAATCCGAGGATACATCGCGCGAAACCGTCGCTGCCGTTATCGAAGGTCTGGGATATAGCGCTTCGTCCTGCAACCGCATGTTTCACAATGTTTACGGCATGTCGCCACGGCAATATTTGTCCGCACTGAAGCTGAAGAAGGCCAAGCTTTTGCTCATGGAACCGGACATGTCTGTGGAGGCCGTGTCAGCGCGGCTTGGCTACAAGGATATCGCGCATTTTAGCCGGCAGTTCAAACGCTGGACCGGCGAGCCGCCGGGAAAATTCAGAGGAAAATTTCACATTTGATTTGTTCCGATTGGGTGTAAGATGGTCTTTATCAAAAAACACGGACGAAAGGAATGAATGTACATGCCATACCGTAACCCCGTTATTCCGGGATTTCATCCTGACCCCAGTGTCTGCCGGGTAGGTGAAGATTATTATCTTGTAACGAGTTCTTTTGAATATTTTCCGGGCGTACCGATTTTTCATAGCCGTGATCTGGTGAACTGGCGGCAGATAGGACATGTGCTCGACCGGCCTAGCCAGTTGAACCTGGAGCATGCGCCGAGCTCAAGGGGAATTTATGCCCCAACGATCCGGTATCATCAGGGAACGTTTTATATGACCACGACGAATGTATCGGGCGGGGGCCATTTGCTTGTCCATGCTGATGATCCTGCCGGTCCATGGTCCGATCCGGTTTGGATCGACCAGCCCGGCATTGATCCTGATCTGTTTTTTGACGTAGATGGGACCTTGTATTTCTCCACCGCTTCGGGGGAAGCGCAGACCGGGATTTATCAGAGCATCCTTGATTCGAAAACCGGCAAGCGGCTGACGGAGCCGCGGATTATCTGGAGCGGAACCGGCGGCAAACACCCGGAGGCCCCGCATATTTATTTGATCAATGGCTCGTATTATATCATGCTTGCGGAAGGCGGCACCGAGTACGGACATATGGTCACCATCGCAAGAGGGGAGGGTCCGTCGGGACCGTTCACCGGCTGTCCTCACAATCCAATTCTGTCGCATCGCAGTACAGCCAGCTCGATTCAGGCGACCGGACACGCCGACCTGATCGAAGCCCATAACGGCAGCTGGTGGTCCGTGTGCCTTGGCATCCGTCCGGTTGGTTACCCGAGCCGGCATCATTTAGGCCGGGAGACATTTCTTGCGCCTGTAACGTGGAATGAGAGCGGTTGGCCGGAGGTAGGAAACGGCGGAATGATTGAGGAGGAAATGCAGGTGGCTACACTTCCGCTCCATCCATGGGGAACAGCAGCACCGCAGGGCCGGGAGGATTTTGCGGATCCGTCACTGGCTATGGAATGGAACTTCTTGCGCAATCCGCGGCCCGGAAGTTGGTCCCTTGCGGAACGTCCGGGCTGGCTTACCTTGAACGGTTCACAGGTCACGCTGAATGAAGAGGATGCTCCAGCCTTTGTCGGCAGACGACAGCAGCATTTTGTTTGCCGCGCGGAAACTCTGCTTGAATTTTCTCCGGCTCAAGAGGGAGATGAAGCCGGCTTGACCGTGCTGATGAACCACCGCTTCCACTATGAAATAGCGTTAACTTGGGCTAACGGAGCTCTGTCCCTTATTTTCCGAAGACGATTAGGTTCACTGTGGAAAGTAGAACAGTCGATTCCGTGGTCGGACAGCCGGGTGATCCTTGGAGTACAGGCAAATCATGAACGCTACGTGTTTACCTATCGGACTGCTGAGGGTGAGCATAAACAAGAGGTGCTGGGAGAAGGCGAATGCAGCATGCTAGCAACAGAAGTGGCCGGTGGCTTCACCGGAGTATACTTTGGCCTTTACGCAGTAAGCGGACGAGTAGGTTTGCCTGCTACGGCTTCCTTTGACTGGTTCGACTACAACCCGCACGCATAACGGAAGGAGTCATCCAGGGATAAATTGTAGCAAAAAAGCACCACCTAAATATGTGACCTTGCAGATGATCAGCAAAAGAATAATGTGGTGAGTGAGAAATGGGTGTCAGCCAGGCCGGTCTAACCTCCTCGTGGCTTTCTTCTGGCCTCTTCTGTCCGGTTTGGCCTATTTTAAATGCAGGTTTTGCAGTTAAAATCCAGAAACCCGCAATTTGCCATTTGCCCGAAAATAGTTGTATAAAAATGCATTTAGTGGTGTGAATTCACGCCGCAACAGTAACCAGAGGAAGATGGGGAGGAGTAACTCAAAGGACGCCGTCAGGCGTTTTTCTTACTTTTTGCTATGACGGACCACCTTTATCGAGTACAATAATAGCTAAATTGATATATTTGGAAAGGTGATGACCCGTTTTGATGAATGTAAGCGCTGACCTTCTCTCGATACCGGTCGGCAAACGAATTGTATTTCTCGGCGACAGTATCACGGAGAATGGAACTTACATCCGGGATCTGGACGCTTTTTTTCTAAAACATTTGCCGCAGCATCGGCTGGAGTGGATCAATTTGGGCGTAAGCAGCGAGACGGCGGCCGGAACAAGTGAAGCCAGCCATCCATTTCCTCGCCCTTGTGTGCATGAAAGATTGGAGCGGGCCTTACAGGAAAGTAAGCCGGATTGGGTCTTCATATGCTATGGCATGAATGATGGTATCTATCATCCTTACACTGCGGAACGGTTTGAGGTTTATCGGGAGGGGATGTGCCGTGCCGCCGAAAAGGTTCGCCAAGCCGGTGCGCGGTTGATCTGGATGACGCCGCCGCCGTTTGATATTTCCTCCGTTAATGGAGAAGTGCAGCCGGATGGAGCGGAGGACTACTCCTTCGATAAACCATTTATCAAATACAATGAAGTACTTGGCAGGTATGCGACATGGGTACGGGAATATGCAGATGAGCAAGGTGAAACAGTAGTTGATATTCGCAAGCCTTTGATGGAACTCATTGGGACAAAGAGGGAAGCGAACAGCGATTATCGTTACGGTGACGGCATACATCCTGAAGAGGACGGCCACTGGGTAATAGCGCGGACGACATTAAGTACGGTGTTTCATATTGAGTTGGAGCGGAGTCCGGAGTGGGCCGTACAGAGCCAGGGGGCGTTTATTCATCGGGTAGAGGAAAGAAGAGCTTTGCTGAACGCAGCGTGGCGGGAGCATGTCGGTCATTCCAATCCGAATAAACTTGATGCCCTTCCGCTTCCAGAGGCGCTTGAGCGGGCTGAGCGAATGCTTCCTGCCATTTACCAGGAGGCGGAGCGGGAAGGCGGGACAGAAGCCGCTGTAGTGACGGAGTCATGGAAAGGGTATAGTCGTGTTGATTTTTATCATGTAGGCCGCGAATGCGTGCTGGTTGCCCCGAAAACAGCAGCGCCCGGCCGACCATGGATTTGGCGGTGCGAGTTTTTTGATGCGTTTGCGGATGCGGATATGGCGCTGCTGGAGCAGGGTTGGCATTTGGCTTACTTCCGAATCAGCAACTTGTACGGCTGCTCCTATGCTGTGGAGCAAATGGAGGGCTTCCGCAGCATGCTGACGACAAAGTTTGATCTAAACGCGAAACCGGTTCTATTTGGATTCAGCCGTGGCGGATTGTACGCGCTGCGTTATGCGGCGATGTTCCCGCAGAACGTTGCCGCGATGTATCTCGACGCTCCGGTGGTGGATATTCGCAGTTGGCCGGGCGGAGCCGGGGCCGGGCTGGGCTCAGCGGAGGAGTGGAAGGATTGTCTTAGCGTTTACCGAGTCACGGACGAGGAAAAAAGCGTGCAATCCGAGGAGCAAGGGCAGGACGAGGATCCATTTGCAGAAGAACCCCGTATCCCTGCAGAAGTGACGGAGCGTCTATTGAAGCAGCTTGCTGCACCAGCCGAAGCCGGCGTCCCGATTCTTCTTGTTTCTGGCGATGCCGATCGACATGTTCCTTTTCCGGAAAACGGAGCTGTTCTGAAGCGAACCTATAATGCGCTGGGTGGGAGAATCGACACCATCTTGAAGCCGGGCGGCGACCATCATCCACACAGCCTGCCCGATGTGAGACCTATTGTGGAATTCATACTTAGCCAAGCTTTGAAATAAATAATCGTCATTATTCAAATATTCATATACGGTCGGTACGATCCTCCCATACCCGAGTAGGGCTTAGGGAGGATTTTTACATTTTTACAAATAAAGTGTAATACGTTAACAGTGTCCCGCTAAACTTCTATGGAATATGCGTAAAGAAGTTAGGAGGGCTCACATTTGGTGAAAAAAGTTCAGCGATTAGCATCACTGTTCTTAACTGCATCGATGATTGCCAGTTCTATAGGGGGTGGGACTGCGGCGGCCGAGGAAAGCGTGCTGCAACCGGCTCCATCGGAAGCTGTCATGGTCACCCCGCAGGCTGACCAAGCTCAAGGGGAGAAAACCGCCGCTGCCTTTGGCATTTCGACTCAGGCGCTGCCGGATGCGGAGGTTGGTAAACCTTACACGGCAACGATCGCGGTTTATGGAGGGGAAGCCCCTTATCATTTCACAATGGATCAGCAACCGCCGGGTCTCATGCTGGAGCCAACCATGGGGACTTTGTCTGGCTCGCCAGAGAAAGAAGGCATGTATACATTTGAAGTGACCGTAACGGATAGTGCTGCAGTTCCAAATTCGACTCGGACTAGCCTGGATCTGAAGGTGGCGCCTGCAGCACTCCCTCCATCGCAGCCTCCAGCAGTCGATACACTTCAGCTTCGCAAGATCGCCGCTTATTCGGTAGGCAAGCAAAACGAGGACGGCGGAGTTGCGGAGATCGTTAAATACAATAAGGGTAATCATAAATTTTATCTTGTGAACGGTTCAACCGAACCGGCGAGCATCGACATTGTTCCGTTTCCTGCCGAAGGCGGCACCTTGATAAAGGAGAAGACCATCAACGTGGAAAGCCTTGCGGAAAGCGGTAGTAGCTTTGAATTTGGGGACTTGACCAGTCTCGATATCAATTTGGCAACGAAAAAAATAGCCGCAGCCGTGCAGGAGAAGGATCCGGCCAAAGGTGGCAAAATCCTCGTGCTGGACTATGACGGGAACCTGCTGGAGACGCATGGTGTAGGCATTCAGCCAGACATGGTCAAATTCACAAGCGACGGGCGCTATATTTTGACAGCGGATGAAGGAGAGCCGCGAACAACCGGCGTGGATCCAGAAGGCAGCGTTACGGTTGTGGATACGATGACCGGGCAGGCTTCCAGAGCTGCCTTTGATAATCCTGCACTAATCGCAGATAACGTCCATATTCGCGGAGTCAGCGATGGCCGCGGGATTATCACCGGACCCGGAACGAAGGAGCAGGCCAAGACGGATCTTGAGCCGGAATACATTGCACTCTCCGGAGATGAGAAGACAGCCTACGTTTCCTTGCAGGAGAACAACGCAATTGCAGTGGTAGATATCGCTTTGGCAAAGGTTATCTCCGTTACAGGGCTCGGATACAAGGATTTGAACGATCCGAAAAATGCACTGGATCTGCTCGAAGACGGAAAGTTTAATTTGGAAAATGTTCCGTTTAAGGGCATGTATATGCCGGACGGGATAGCTTCTTATACCATGGGAGGAAGCACTTACCTGTTTACTGCCAATGAGGGAGATAGCACGGATAGGGACGATCGCAAGAATGGCGTAAAGATCTCCAAGCTAACTGGCATCGATCCCGCTTCGGCGGCCGGAGCCTTTTTGAAGGAGAAGGGTTCGGTATACGGCAATGTTGAAGTGGCGACAGACATGGGTCCAGAAGGGGTGTATTTATTCGGAGCGCGCTCCTTCTCCGTTTGGAACGCCGACAATATGCAGCAGATTTATGACAGTGGCAGCGATTTTGAGCGTATTACGGCCGAGCGTTTGCCTAAATATTTTAACTCGAATCACAGCAAAGCGAATTTTGATAAACGGAGCTCCAAAAAAGGGCCGGAGCCCGAATACGTCACATTAGGAAAAGTGGGCGATAAAGTATTTGCTTTTATCGGACTAGAGCGGATCGGTGGAGTTATGGTTTATGATGTGACCGATCCGACAAGCCCGAAGTTCGCTAACTATACGAATACACGGGATTTTAGTGCTGGCATGGAAACGGACACTGGACCGGAAGGACTGGAGTTCATTCCTGCGGCCGACAGCCCGACCGGGCTGCCGCTGCTGCTCGTTGCCAATGAAGTCGGCGGTACGGTGGCCGCGCTGGAGCTGCAAGTGACCAAGGTAAGCCTGGATAAAACGGTATTAACCCTTGAAGCCGGCGAGGCAGCCGAGAAGT
Organism: Paenibacillus puldeungensis; assembly: GCF_042678945.1. Lineage (NCBI taxonomy): Bacteria > Bacillati > Bacillota > Bacilli > Caryophanales > Paenibacillaceae > Paenibacillus > Paenibacillus puldeungensis. Next base: position 461,332 of record NZ_JBHTLM010000001.1, read on the forward strand.
TGACGGCTACGGTGACTCCAGTTAGTGGGGGCGGTTCTGCTGATGTCGTTTGGTCTTCTTCTGATGAGGCGGTAGCTGCCGTGGATGCGAAAGGTAACGTTACGCCAAAAGCAGCGGGTAAAGCAGTAATTACCGCGAAAAGTACCGATGGCCTTGGGGAAGCTGCAGCCATCGTGACCGTAAATCCGAAGGCGGACGGTGACACCTGGAAGCTGACGGTGATGCACACAAACGATACGCATGCCCATTTGGATGATGTGGCCCGGCGGGCGACGCTGGTGAAGCAGATTCGCGCCGAAGGGGGCAATCAGCTGTTAGTGGATGCAGGCGATGTTTTCTCCGGGGATCTGTATTTTACGAATTGGCTCGGGTTAGCTGATCTTAAATTTATGAATTTGATGGGCTATGACGCGATGACCTTTGGTAATCATGAGTTTGACCAAGGTACAGAGGCTCTGGCAAATTTCGTGCGGCAAGCTCAATTTCCGCTGCTCAGCTCAAATATCGATTTCAGCAAAGATGGTCATATGGCACCGCTCGTAAAATCGCCAAAGGTGATTGATACTGGTGCTATAAAAACGACAGAGCATGCTGGCGTATATCCATATGTTGTACTTGATGTGAACGGTCACAAGGTTGGAGTTTTCGGAATGACGACGGAAGATACGGCAGAAACCTCCAGCCCGGGGAAAAACGTTGTCTTTAAGGATGCAGCAAAGTCCGCCAAGCAGACGGTGGAAGCAATGGAGCGTGAGGGGCTGAAGACGATCATCGCCCTATCTCATTTGGGATACGCCCGGGATAAGGAATTGGCCGCCTCGGTGGAAGGAATCGATTTAATTGTCGGCGGACATACCCATACGAAGCTGGATGCGCCTCAAATCGTGACCGACAGTATCTGGAACACCCCGACCGTTGTCGTTCAGGCCAACGAGTGGGGCAAATATTTGGGCCGCGTTGATGTTGTTTTTGACAAGCAAGGGGTTGTGCTTACAGGAGAGGGGCAGACGACGGGACGTCTTATTCCGGTTGACAGTAAGGTAGAGGAAGATTCGGAAGCAAAATTCATATTAGATCCATTAAAAAAGCAGCTGGATGAGTTAAAAACAAAGGTTGAAGGTTTTGCAGCTGTTGTTCTTGACGGTGAGCGTAAAAACGTACGTTCAAGGGAGACGAACCTTGGCAACCTGATCGCTGATGGCATGTTGGCAAAAGCTAAGGAGGTTAAAAATGCCGATGTAGCGATTATGAACGGTGGTGGTATTCGGCAATCCATAAATCAGGGAGATATCACCATGGGAGAGATTAGAACGGTGATGCCCTTTGGAAATACGCTTTATGTTCTCGATGTGACCGGAAAGCAGTTGCTAGAAGGCTTGGAAAATGGGATTAGCGGCGCTAAGCTAGCGGACTTACCCGGTAAGTTTCCGCAAATCGCCGGTATGAAGTTTAAGTGGGATCCTAATCAATCGACGGGGAGTCGAGTGTATGATGTGATGATTCAGAAGGGGACAGGATATGTTCCTTTAAGTCTTACGTCTACGTACCGATTGGCGACGAACAGTTTTGTCGCTAACGGTGGGGACGGCTACAAATCGTTTGCCGAAGCGATTTCTAACGGGGCCTACCATGAGGACCTCGGGTACCCTGATTATGAGATTTTTATTGAGCATATCGAGCGTTTGGGCCGCACGGTCGCTCCAATCGTAGAAGGAAGAATCGTGGAACAAGCCAAACCTAGCGGCGGCGCAGGCAACGGCGGCGGATCATCGCCAGGTTCAAGCTCCGGACTGCCAGCTCAAACGGCTGCCCCGAAACCGGAGTCCAAAACGAAAACGCCTGCCGGTCAAGAGGCTGACGTCCTTTCAGGGGAACAGCTTCAGGTCAGCGTCACCAAGGATTCATCCGGCCAGACAGTGAATCAGGTGAGTGTGAAGTCAAGCGATCTTCAGGCTGCATTGACCGCCGCTGCATCAAGCAGCAAAGGCGAGCTAATCGTCGAGATGTCGGAGCTTAAAGGCGGGAACGTGCTTTCTTTGCCAGTCAGCGCGTTATTGGCCGACACTACAGCAGGAACCGAAATCAAGCCAATTGCGCTCATCGTTCGAACCGACCTTGGAGCCTATCGCATCCCGATTGAGGCGATTGCCGCAGCAGCTAAGGAGAGCGGTGCAGCACCAACTGGAGCTCCGTCCACTTTACGTTTGTCCATCGTCCCGGCGAATCCTTCCGATCAGGAAAAGATCGCCAAAGCTGCATCAGCGCAGAGCATTACCTTGCTGGGAACTCTCGAATTCAAACTTCAATTTGTATGGCCAGATGGGCGTTCTCAAGAAATGAGCGAGAACGAGAAGATTAAAGCTCAACGGTTCTATCACATCCCTTCTAATACCATGACGGGTAAAGCAACGATTGTCCGATATGATCACTCCACCCATGAGTTAAGGTTTGTTCCTGCCTTGGTTCAAGGAATCGGACACGGACCATCGCTTCAAATTAAACGGTCTGGGGAGTCTGTGTTTGCCATCATTAATGTTAGTAAAGATTTCCCCGATTTGAAAGGACATTGGGCGAATACGGAGATTGGAGTACTGACGAACAGGTTCATCATTAAAGGTGTCGACGACACGAGCTTTGCTCCCGGCCGGGAGATGAATCGGGCGGAGTTTACAGCGCTGCTGGTTCGTGCGCTGGGGTTGTCGCCTGCAAAGGGGCAAATTTCATTTAGTGACATAAGTACCAGTGATGCGTTGGCGGGTGAAATCGGGGCGGCGGTGCAATACGGTCTTGTCAAAGCCGACAAGGACACCCTCGGGCCGAAGGTAAGCATTACCCGCACGGAGATGGCCACCATGATTGCAAGAGCTATGCGGTTAGCAAAGGCAGAGGTGGGGGACGTACCAGTGAGCGACGCATCCTCGCCCGAAACCAGCTTACCGAAAGATCAGTCGGCTGCACTCGCCCGCTTCTCCGACCGTTCCGTGATCCCGAACGGTGCGGCAACCGATATTGCTTGGCTGGTGGAACAAGGCATTATGAAGGGCGACCAGCGCGGTGCTTTTGTCCCAAATGGACATGTAACGCGGGCACAGTCGGCTGTGATCGTATTAAGGATGCTGCGAAAATTGAATTTTACAAACTAAGCATTAAAGACAATGCGGCACGATACTGGTGAAAAGAAGTGCGAGATGTGAAGGCGATTTCCGCCCATCTCGCACTTTTAGTTTGTGCCAAGTCGTTAGATTCTAAATAGTCCAGTGAGACACAGGGTTGCCATGGCAGCGGAGTTATTTTGCACATGATTAAACTCAAGAATATGCTACGATGAAGGCAAATGAAGCCAGAAAGGGAAGCGGAATATGGATTCGATACATACCGAAAGATTAACGATCAGAAGATTCACACCAGATGACTGGCAAGACCTGCATGAGTACCTGTCGGATGAGGAGGTTGTTAGATTTGAACCGTATGAGCCTTATTCGGAACAGCAGGCAAAAGAAGAAGCAATTCACAGATCAAAGGATGCAGCCTTTTACGCTGTTTGCCTGAAGCAAAGCGGAAAGTTAATCGGAAACCTGTATTTGAGTAAAGGTGACTTCGATACTTATGAGCTTGGATATGTTTTTAACAGTAAATATCAAGGCCAGGGCTATGCTTCGGAAAGCTCAAAGGCCCTACTAGATTATGCGTTCACACAATTGGGTGCGAGACGAGTCATCGCCATGTGCAGTACGCTGAACGAACATTCATGGAGATTGCTCGAGCGGCTGGGACTGCGGCGCGAAGGATTGCTTTTGCAAAATGTATTTTTTAAAACGGATTCCCACGGTGATCCTATTTGGTTTGACACGTATGAATATGCGATCTTGAAGAAGGAATGGGGGATGTGAAGCAGTAAAAAATAGCCGTGAGCAACCATCCACTCAATAAAGTGGGTGGTTTTTTATATGTCTCAATTTCCAAGCAAATCTCTCCAATCTATCGACTCTTCTCTAGTAGTATGGTATCATGATAATCTGATAACGTATTAGCGAACTAAAGCAAACATCCAGAAGATCTGCATATTATTGGGGGAGAGTCAAATTATGAAAAAAATTGCTATATTGTTTTTGGCATTTGGAATGATGCTGGCTGTTCTAGCCGGATGCTCCGGTAGCGGCAAGGATGACAACAAGCTGGTCATCGGCATTGACGATAAGTTTGCACCGATGGGCTTCCGGGATGAAAGCAACAATATCGTAGGTTTTGACATTGACTATGCCAAAGCTGCGGCGGAAAAAATGGGCATGGAAGTTACCTTTCAGCCGATCGACTGGTCTGCGAAAGAGTCCGAGCTGAAAAGCGGCCGAATCGATCTGATTTGGAACGGATATACGATTACGGATGAACGCAAAGGCAAGGTGCTGTTCACTAAGCCATACTTGAAAAACAGCCAGGTCATCGTGACATTGGCGGATTCACCGATTTCATCCATTAACGATCTCGCCGGCAAGGTAGTTGGGCTTCAGTCCCTATCTTCGGCAGCGGACGCCTTAAACGCCAATCCTATAAAAAGCGAAATCAAGACAATATCCGAGTTTCCGGATAACGTGCTTGCGCTAAGCGATTTGAAGACAAAACGGCTGGATGCCGTTGTCATCGATGAGGTCGTCGCCAGATATTATATGTCCAAAGAAGAAGGCACTTTTAAATTGTTGGATGAATCATTGGCTCCAGAAGAATATGGGGTCGGAGTGAAGAAAGGCAATGAGGAGCTGCTGAACAAGCTGCAGAAAGCGCTGGATGAGCTCAATGCGGACGGAACGGCGGCGCAAATTTCGACGAAATGGTTTGGAGAAGATAAAGTTTTGAAGTAGACTAGCGATCAAAAATGGAATATTATGCGAGAACCGGATTGCACCATTCGTCCGGTTTTCAGCTTTTTATTAAACAATTTAGTCATAAATAAGGGGACTTGAAGATGAGCTTGGATTATTTCTTAGGAATACTTGGCCCAATGCTGGAAGGAGCGCAGACGACTTTACTCCTGTTTGTACTATCTATTGTAACGTCGATTCCGCTAGGGTTTGCCTTCACCTACATGGTACGAAGCCGCATAAAGCTGGTCGCCTGGTTCGCAAACGGCTATATTTATATTATGCGCGGCACGCCGCTTTTGCTGCAGATGCTGTTTATTTGTTTCGGATTGCCGGTCATTCCTGTCATCGGGGAGTATCTGGTGATGGATCGGTTTGTTGCGGCCAGTCTGGCTTTCACCCTGAATTACGCAGCCTATTTTGCTGAAATATTCCGGGGGGGGTTGCTGGCGATTGACAAAGGACAATACGAAGCTGCCAAGGTGCTGGGGCTCAGCCGCTGGCATACGACGACACGAATCGTTTTGCCACAAATGGTGCGGATTGCTTTGCCGGCGATATCCAACGAATCGATTACGCTGGTGAAAGACACGGCGCTGCTCTATGCTGTGGCAGTTCCGGAGCTGCTGCATTTCGCGCAAACGGCGGTAAACCGGGATTTCACCATTATGCCGTTTGTGCTGGCCGGACTGATTTATTTGCTGATGACTCTGGTCCTAACGCTGCTGTTTAAGGCGCTGGAGCGAAAGTTTAAATTCGATTAAAGGGCTGAATGGATATGGCAATTATAGAAGTTATGAATTTGAAAAAATCGTTTGGCGCTCTGGAAGTGCTGAAGGATGTCTCCTTCTCCGTGGAGCCGAGCGAGGTTGTCGCCGTCATCGGGCCATCCGGCTCCGGTAAAAGTACGATGCTGCGCAGCATAGCACATTTGGAGGAGGTTGACGGAGGGAGCATCCGCATTAGCGGCGAATACTTAGTACAGAACGGGCAATATGCGAGCAGCTCGAAAGTAAAGCAGATTACCGCCCATATGGGTATGGTGTTCCAGCATTTTAACCTGTTTCCGCATTTGACGGTGCGAAGCAATTTGGAGCTTGCTCCAAAGCTGGTTAGGGGACTGCCGGCGGAAGAGATTCGCAGTAAGGCCTCTGTACTGCTGGAGAAAGTCGGGCTGCTGGACAAGGCCGATGTCTATCCGTCGCATTTGTCGGGCGGACAGAAACAGCGTGTGGCGATTGCCCGGGCACTCATGATGAGCCCGGAAATCCTGCTGTTCGACGAGCCGACCTCCGCACTTGACCCCGAATTGACAGGAGAAGTTCTGCAGGTCATGAAGCAGCTGGCGGAGGAGCGGATGACGATGGTTGTCGTGACGCATGAAATGGGCTTCGCCAGAGAGGTGGCGGATCGGGTCATGTTCATGGCGGACGGGGAATTCATTGAGTCCGGAACGCCGGAGCAGCTGCTGAGCCGTCCGCAGCACGAACGGACGAAAGCTTTTTTGAATCGAGTATTGTAAACTATTCTTTGACACATCTATTTGCTGGTCTTTGGAGGTTTGGACATGGGAGAGCATCAAACGGCAGAACGAAATGAAGGAAAGATTATGGAGCAGTATACTTCGGCAACCTTAATTTCGTCTGCGGCTAACTTTATTATGGATCGGGAAGAAACGTTCACACACACTTATCGGACGTATGTCAAGCTGCGGGAAAACGGACCGCTAAAGCTTAGATTTTGGCACAGCAATGCGGTGGATTCTACCTGGGATAAAGGGGAGATTGCAAGGGCTGGCATGGCGGGCGGACCTTGGGTCATTGAAGCGGCTTTCATCGCGGATGGCGGCAAGGAGCCTGATGGCACTGTAGAAAGCGGCACTCAGGTGGCTGTTACGTTTGGAACCAGCCGGTCCCGCGAGGTCGCCCCCGGCGAAACGTTTTGGAGCGATGACGTGAGCATTGATCTTCCAGAGGGCCATTTTCTGGCTTTTACTTGGACGATCAGAACTGAACAGGCGGGGAAATCCGTACCGTTTAACGTGGAGCAAATGCTGGTTACGGCTTATGATGCTCCTGGGAACCACGCGAATGAGGAATCAGCGGGCTCTTTCACTCTATCGGACAATATGCAGGTGCTTCCTGCATTTATCGGCTACGAGAAACAGGTGGACAAGCGCCTGTTGTTCTTTGGCGATTCCATCACCCAGGGCGTCAGAACGGCCAAGGACGGATATGAATACTGGGCAGCCCGCATTGGGGAAGGCTTGGGCGCGCAGTATGGGGCCTGGAATATCGGCGCGGGCTGGGCCCGGGCCTATGATGCCGCCACGAATACCGCTTGGCTGAACAAGCTGAAGCAGCAGCAGGGACTCTCGAATCAAGAAACGCAAATTGTTCTGGCGCTTGGCGTGAATGATTTGGATATCGGCGAGCGGAGTGCGGAGCAGCTGCTGTCGGATCTGCAGAGCATCATCTCGGTGCTGAAGGAACAGGATGCCTCGACGGAAATTATCCTCTTTACGGTTCCGCCATTTAACTTTGTCGAGCAACGGGAGCAGGAGTGGCGCAAGGTCAACGAGACGATCCGAACAGCTTCACTTCCGGGTGTCAGCCGGGTGTTTGATATTGCGGCGATTCTGTCACAGCCGGCTCCGAATGAGCATCAGGAAAAGCGAGAATATATGAGCAACCAGGACGATCCGCATCCGAATGGACTTGCCGGCAAGACAGTTGCGGAAGCTTTCCTGCAATGGTACCGGTAAAATAAAAATGCAAAAAGCGCGATTGTAGGGGAACGTTCCTGCAGCGCGCTTTTTTAACATGCTAACAAGGATTTATCAAATTTCTGGGGGAGACAACCTCTTTAACAACGTGTGAATAACTAACTGTATTTAGTACATCTAAACATTAGCTTGCTGGAAGTATTGGACATTTAAATGCAAAAAGTGCAGCTAAAAGGAGCAAAATCACCCTGCCAAGCCCAATTGCCCCGTTTTAAATGTAGAAAATACAATTAAAAGATGAAATTTCTGAAATTGCACGGAAATAGCTGCACTAAATACATTTAGCTGTAGAAGGTGGAGGGAGAAGGGGCTAAAATGGGTGCAACCAAAAGCAAAGAATACCCTTCGCATTTTACCTCCTTTGTGCATACTCCCCCATACGCTCCCGCGCAGCGGCCGATTATTTAATCGCCACTTTGCTGCGGTAATCCTTGGGCGAGACACCTTCGATTTTCTTAAACACCTTGCTAAAATATTTGACGTCATGGATCCCGACCATCTCAGCGATTTGCGAAATCTTCAAGTTCGGGTTGAGCATCAGCAGTTTGGCTTTGTCGATTCTATATTTTCCGAGATAGTCGGAGAAATTGTCTCCCAGCTCCTGTTTGAACTTGCGGGAAATATACTCCCGGCTGACGTAAAAATGACGGGCGATCTCCTGGAGCGACAAATCCGATTGATAGTGGTGTTCGATATACTTGATAATTTCCGCCATCGTTTTGTTTTCGGGCGCTTGATGGGTCGATAAAGTTTCGGCTACCCGGTTCAAAAAATGGCCAAACCAGTCACGCCAGGCGTAAAGCGAGAAATGATAGCTGTTCGTGTGAGGAGAGAGATGTTCCTGATCGTCCTGCTCCAGCTTGGTTAGCGCAGCATCAGCCTCTTCACCGAGTATTTCCCGCAGGAGTGCAGTACGGAAGGACAGCATATCGCTCTTCCAGGTATCGAGCAGCTCTGGCGTAACAATGCCTAAACTACTTAGCAGCTCGATCCATTTTTGAACGGCTGAGGCAATTTGTCCTTCGTTACCGCTCATGACTGCCATTTTCCAGTCCTCCTGAACTTTGGCGAAAAGGGTATAGGGACTGCTGCTTCCTGCCCATGGGGTTACAGATGTCAGTGTATGGATAAACTCGTTAGAATGAAAAAGGTTGCGCTTACGTATCGCTGCAGCGGCTTCACTATATTGGATGGGTAGGCTGTTCGGAATTTCCCCTCCCGAGGCGACGCCAAAATGCAATTTGCGCTGCAGCGTATGGTACAGGCCTAGATTGATTTGCGAAATCAGCTCGGTTCCTTGCTCCGGCTCCTTCCACAAGAAAATCAGAATTTCCATAGGTGCGCCCCAATATTTGAACGCAATGCCGCGCTTGTCAGCAAGCAGAAATTCATTGCAGATATTAATCAGCGCAAAAAGAAGCAATTCGCTATCGTGCTTAAATCTTTGCAGTAGAGAAGCGTCCCCGGAGTCGACCTGGATGAGCATAAGACGCGCGGAGCTAACTTCCTGTGGAACGACTCCGTCTGAACGCAGCCGTCTTAAGGCGGATTCTGCAGAGCCGGGATCGTCAATCAGGGAAGAGAGCAGCTTTTCCCCGTATACCGGCTTGATTTCATTCAACTGAATGCTCCTTACATGCTGCTCCATCCGGTGCTGCTCCTCAAGACGCCACTCTTTTACCGCTTTCGCAACGGCTGTGTTAATAGTCTCCGGATCGATCGGTTTAAGGATATAATCAATTCCGCCATGGCGCACCGTGCTTCGTACAAATTCGAAATCGTCATGACCGCTGACGACGATAAATTTAGTGCTTCCGGCATGCTCGTTGACCCATGCCATCAGTTCAAGACCATGTCCTGAATCCATCATCATGTCCATAATGACCAGCTCTGGCTTAAACTTCTGAATCAACTTGATGGCTTCATGGCCACTGCCAGCCTCCTCAATTTCTATAATGTCATGGGACTGCCAATCAACAAGCAGGCGGATCGCTTTTCTGACCCGCGCCTCATCGTCTACGATTAACGCTCTCACTGTTCTTCACTCTCCATTAAGCTCCTGAACTCTAGTGTAATTCTTACTCCGGTCAGTTCCAAATTTTCCACCGTAAGCGCTGCATCATCCCCGCTCACCAGACGAAGCCGCGCCAGGACATTGATCAGACCGATTGAAGGTTTGCGGGGGTCCTGCTGAGCGCTGTCATGAACGAGAGAGCCGGACAGATGGTCCAGGTCTTTTCTAAGCAGTTCCAATCGTTCCTCGGGAATCTGGCTTCCGTTGTTTTGTACGATCATCCGCACGTATCCGTCAGGTTTTCTCTCTGCGACTAGCGAGATCAAGCCATTTGCTTTAGTGCGGTCTATGCCATGCTTAAAATAGTTTTCCATGATCGGCTGAAGGATAATTTTGGGCATCGGCATGGAAAGCAGCCCTTCATCGATTTCGTAATAGAACGCAAACCGATTTTCAAAACGTTCCTTTTGCAGCTCTACATAAGCCTTCACATGCTCAAGCTCGTCTTGTAGGGTGACTGTTCGGTCGTCGTTATGCATACTGTAATGCATCATCTTGGCCAGCGCGGAGATAAGCTTGTAGATTTGAGGAGCCTCCATCTCAAGCGCCAAAGTACCGATGATCTGCAGCGTATTGTTCAGAAAATGCGGGTTGATTTGGGCTTGCAGCGCTCTTAGCTGGTTATTCTTGTTGGATAGCTCCAGCTTATACTCTCGAAGAATCAGGTTGTTGATCGTATCCATCATACTTCCGAATCGATTTGTCAGCAGTCCGATTTCATCGTTCCCGGCCGGCAGCACGTCTACGTTGAGGTTACCCGTCTGTACCTGAGTCATATAACGGGACAAGCGTTTGATCGGAGCCGTAATACGGATCGAAATCAGAATCGTTGCCGTAACAATGATCAATAGTACCAGTCCCAACAGCAGTGTATTGATTTTGGCGGTCTGGTTCGCCTCACGCAGCATGTAGGAAACCGGAATTTGCTTCACAATCGTCCAGTCAGCTCCGATGCTTTGAATTCGCTGGTAAATAAAAACGGAATCATCCTGCTTAAAAGAGCCTTGTTCCTGCTGTAAAGTGGTGTTCTGCTTTTTATACCAGTCGTCTTTGATCGTCGTTCCGATAAGCTCCGATTGACCAGCGTAAACGATATGGCCTTGAGAGTCGATGATATAGATTTTCTCGTGATCCCGGTCGTATAGCTGGTTCATGATATCGTTCAAGGCCGATGCTCTTACATCGATCGACAAGTACCCCAGCGCCTGGTTTAGCGGTATTTTATCTATACGTCTGTGCAAGGAAAACACCTTATCCTCCGTGACCTGGAGAATAGGCGATGTTATGCCGTAGTGGTGGCTTTCATGCGTACTCTCAATAGCTAGCTGCTCTTTGCTGCCAACGATGGCACCGGAATAGGGAACCTCGCTTTGCCAGCGTTTGGGCGTATTTTCTGTAATGAGCGTAGCTTCATTGTTTTTCATTCCGTAAAGATAAACCTGGTAGATGCCCGGCGTTGAATTGTAGATGTAATTCAGTGAGGCATAGATCCGAATATTCGCGGACATATCATCATAGCCGGCGTCCAGCAGCCGGTAAAATTCCGAATCAGAATACACCGTCAGTGAGATCCGATTGATTTCTTTCAAATAGCTGTCAATGTTGCGGTACCCCTGATAGAGCAGATTTTTATTTTCTTCCACCATACGTGTTCTAAGCGATTCTGTTGTGTACGAATAGTTGATAAAAATCGCTGCTGCAATGCAAATTACGGTAGGAATTAGCAAAAATACGATCAATTTGGTGCGGATGCTATTCCATCTTAAGATTCTCATGACTGCCTCTTTCAAATCAATATTTTACACCTTAGTGATCACCTGCGTCGGTGTAATGGAGACCAAATTACCTACATAATAACATCATAAGTCATTTTTCAACAAAGTTAGATAGAGAGGGGAGGGGCAATCGTGAGAAGAAGGAAGTTATCTCAAATGGGGCAGCAGTTGTTTTTTGTCGGTCCGGCTGTCTTGTTTTTCACTGTGGTAATGATTATTCCGTTTTTAATGGGGATGTACTACTCCTTTACGAACTGGGATGGAGTTTCAGGTAATATAAGCTGGGTTGGGTTTGGAAATTTTTCAAAAATATTCACAGATGATCCGGACTTCTGGAAATCATTCTGGTTCACCGTTCGCTTTACGTTACTTGGGATAATCTTGACGAATGTGGTAGGCTTTTTCCTGGCTTATTTTCTCACCAAACCGCTAAAATCACGGAGTGTGCTTCGAACGATATTTTTCATGCCTAACGTCATTGGAGGTTTGCTGCTAGGGTTTATTTGGCAGTTCATCTTCATTAAAGGCTTTGCGACGTTGGGGGAGGTCACCGGCTGGTCGTTCTTCCAGCTTCCTTGGCTTGGGGACGCAACTACAGGATTTTGGGCCATCGTGATGGTTTTTGTATGGCAAAATGCCGGGTATTTGATGGTCATTTATATCGCTTCGCTAAGCAATGTGTCAAAAGAGGTGCTGGAGGCCGCAGAAATTGATGGAGCTACCCATTTTCAGGTGCTGCGCAGTATTATCGCTCCGCTCATCATGCCGGCGGTTACGGTATGTCTGTTCCTGGCCATTTCCTGGTCCTTTAAGCTGTTTGATGTAAACTTGTCTTTGACGAAGGGTGGACCGTTCAAATCGACGGAATCCGTTGCCCTGAATATTTACAACGAGGCATTTTTGAACAACCGATATGGATACGGTACGGCTAAGGCTTTGCTGTTCTTCATTATCGTAGCGGCGATCACCTTGATCCAAGTGCGTATCACGAAGAGCAAGGAGGTTGAGGCCTAATGGGAGCAAAGCTGCGGGGGAGAAATGTAATCACCGAAGTTATCATGATCATTGTGGCGCTGATTTTTCTCGCTCCCTTTTACTTCTTGTTCGTGAACTCGGTGAAGTCCTTTGGTGAAATATTAACCAATGCGGCGAACTGGCCGACAAAATTTAACTGGGACAACTATTCAAAGGCTTGGGAGCTTGCCAGATTTTCGGAGGCTTTTCGGAACTCGCTGATGATTACGGTGGTCAGTGTCATTTTGATCACATTGTTCAGCGCAATGGCTGCTTATCGGATGGTTCGTTCGGACACGAGATTTAACCGGCTTTTGCTGATGCTATTTGTAGCCGCCATGGTCGTTCCGTTTCAAACGATCATGATTCCGGTGCTGAAGGTCGTTAACACCTTAGGTGTAAACAACAGCATGCTTGGCTTACTGCTGACAAATCTCGGATTAAGCCTTCCGCTCGCGGTGTTCCTGTTCCACGGGTTCGTCAAATCGATACCGCTGGAAATTGAAGAAGCCGCAACGGTAGACGGATGCAACCCGATCGGTACCTTTTTCCGAATTGTGCTGCCACTGCTCAGACCGATGATGATGACCATCATCGTGCTGAATGCTCTCGCCATTTGGAATGATTATTTGCTGCCTTCGCTGATTTTGCAAAAACCGGAAATGCGGACGATTCCGCTGGCCACTTATTCATTCTTTGGGCAATATACCAAGCAGTGGGATATGGCTCTGCCAGCTTTAGCTATCGGCATTCTGCCTATCGTCCTGTTCTACTTATTGTTACAGCGTTACATTGTTGAGGGTATCGCGGCAGGCTCGGTCAAGGGGTAACCCCCGGGCCTGACCGTTCCAATATAAAACTAAGAATATACTAGGGGGAATCGGTAGTAATGAATAAAAAACGTTCGATCTCAATCCTATCCGTTCTATTGGTAATGAGTTTGCTTCTGGCTGCATGCGGCGGCGGGAAACTTTCAGGCAACCAAAGCAGCAGCCAAAGCAATAGCCAAAATGAAAGCGCTGCAAACGGTGGCAAAGTAAAAACAGTTAAAATTTTTCAGTTCAAAACAGAAATTGTGGAAGGCTTAAACGAACTGAAGGTGGAGTTTGAGAAAGAACATCCGAACATTAAACTCGACATTCAAACCGTCGGCGGTGGTGCGGATTACGCAGCGGCCCTCAAAACGAAATTTGCTTCCGGTGATGCACCTGATATTTTCTCCAATGGCGGTTACGCGGAACTGGATATGTGGAAGGACAAAATTGAAGATCTGTCCGACCAACCATGGGTGAAGGATCTCGTGCCTTTGGCCGCAGAACCGATGAAAAAAGACGGAAAAGTGTATGGCATGCCTATGAACCTGGAAGGGATCGGCTATGTTTACAACAAAGATTTGTTCGCTAAAGCCGGGATCACAGAAACGCCAAAAACGATTACTGAGCTTGAAGCCGATGCCAAGAAACTGCAAGCCATCGGAGTTACTCCGTTCGGGAACGCTTATCAGGAATGGTGGCTGCTCGGCAACCAAGGCATCAGCGTAGCATTCGCCAGACAAGACAATGTCGATGAATTCATTAAAGGTCTGAATGCTGGAACCGCATCGATCGTGGACAATGAGCAATTCAAAAATTGGAGCAATTTGCTTAAGCTGACTGTAAAATATGGGCAAAAAAATCCGTTGACCACCGATGCCAATACGCATCTGGCTTTGTTCGCTAGCGGTAAGGTAGCGATGATGCAAGAAGGCAACTGGGCTCAAACGCTGGTGGACAACATTACACCGAACATGAATATCGGGATGTTCCCAATGCCTATCGACGATAACGCCGAGAAAAACGACAAGCTGACTGTTGGCATTCCTGCTAACCTCGTTGTCAACAAAGATTCCGCCTCTAAAGAAGAAGCGAAGACATTCTTGAATTGGCTCGTTACTTCCGATATGGGGAAAGAATATATCGCTAAGAAATGGAAGTTCATTCCGGCCCTGAAGACGATTCCGGCAACCTCCGAGGATATCGGTTTACTTGGCGCCGATGTGAAAAAATATGTTGACGAAAACAAAGTATACGGCCTACAATCCTCTAAATTCCCGGACGGCGTAACCCAAGAATTTGCTAGCGCTATCCAACAACTGGTTGGGGATAAAGTGGATGTCAACGGTTGGATGAAAAACATGCAAGCGGCATGGGATAAGCTTAAAAAATAATACAGTGATATACGACTTCTAGCAGCGTCTTAACTATTTTTCAAAAAAACTGCTTCCGTTCATTCGCATTTGTAATATACGAAATGTGGCGGGAGCAGTTTTGTCGTATATCTATAATCGTCAGAGTAAGGATGGATGTTATGGCAAAAATTCAAAAAAGAATGCAAATCGGCGTTGACTATTACCCGGAGCAATGGGATCCCGCTCTATGGGAGGAAGACATTCAGCTAATGAAGGTCACAGGGGTCCGAGTCGTCAGAATGGCGGAATTCGCTTGGAGCCGTATGGAGCCGGAGCCCGGGAGATTCGTGTTTGAATGGCTGGACCAAGTTTTAGATTTGTTCCACAAATACCACATTTCTGTCGTGCTGGGCACTCCGACCAATACACCCCCGCGCTGGCTTACCGAGCTCAAGCCGGATATTTTGCCGGTGCATGCCGATGGCAGCACGGAGCATCCGGGAGTAAGAGGCCATCGTTGTTACAATAGCGAGTCGTTTCGCGAGTACAGTTCGCGCATCATTGAACAAATGACCGGGCGATACGGCAGCCACCCGGCGGTCGTCGGCTGGCAGACGGATAATGAATATTGGGTCATCGATTGCCACTGCGACACCTGCAGCCGTCGTTTCCGGGAATGGGTTCGGGATAAATATGGTTCCTTGAATGCCGTAAACCGCGAGTGGGGGACGGTCGTCTGGAGCGGGGAATACAGCAACTGGGAGCAAATCGGCGTTCCGCATGGAGGCTCAAAATTTCAAAATCCATCCTACTTGCTCGATTTCACGCGGTTTCAGTGGGATTCGATTGAAGATTTTCAGCACAGCCAAATTGAGATTATTCGAAGAAACTGTCCCGGTCAGTGGGTGACCCACAATTTTCATTCATACCCACAGCGGCTTAATCTGTACCAAATCGGGAGAGAGCTGGATGTAGCCTCCTTCGACTACTACCCGAACACCGATCCGGCCAAGCAGGCGACGGGACCCTACAGCGGAGCGTTGTCACTTGATATTACGCGCGGAATCAAGCGGTGCAATTTTTGGATCATGGAGCAGCTAAGCGGCCCACCGGGCTGTTGGTTTCCAATATGGCGCGCCCCCTATCCCGGATTTATCCGCGCATTTGCTTGGCAGGCGATCGCAAAGGGTGCCGATACGGTGGTCCATTTCCGCTGGCGTTCGGCCACGATGGGAGCGGAGCAGTTCTGGCATGGGCTGATCGATCACAGCAATGTACCCGGTCGCCGCTTTACCGAATTTGCCGAGCTTTGTGGTGAAGTCAATGCTCTTTCGGGGAAGCTGCAAGGTACCGCAGCAAATAACGACGTGGCTATTTTGCTATCCCATGAACATTTGGAGGCGCTCCGTATTCAGCCGCAGGCCAATGGCATGGACTATTATGAGAATATTAAGGATTACCACCGTGCTCTGACCAAGCTTGGGATCGGCTGTGATGTGATCGAATGGACGGAACTGCTTGACGGATATAAGTTTGTTTTTGCCCCTAATTTTTACCTTATAAGCACAGAGGTAGCCACGGCATTGGAGCGATTTGCCGCAAACGGCGGAACCGTCATTATCACGAGCCGTTCGGGGGTGAAGCACATGAACAACCAAAATGTCATGTTGCCGCTGCCCGGCTTACTAGCAAACTGTACGGGGATCAAAGTGGAGGAGTACGATCCGATCGGCCTGGATCTTCACCGCGTGGTCGATGAGAATGGACAAACTTATTCTGCTTCGCAATGGTGCGACATTGTAAGTTTACAGGGGGCAGAAGCGATCGCATGGTACGATGAGGATTTTTACAGGGGTACGCCGGCGGTAACGGTAAACCGATTTGGGAAGGGAAAGGTGTACTACCTCGGTACGCATCTCGATGAGCCTTTTCTGAAGAACCTGTTCGGCACGCTTGCGGAGGAGCATAACATCAGCATGTTCCCAAATTTGCCGGAAGGTGTCCAGGTGGCCGTTAGAGCCGGAAAGGACGGCGTTTATTTGTTTGTGCTGAATCTGAGCCGTGAAGCGCATCAGGTGAAGCTGCCAGCTACGTACCACAGCGTACTATACAGTGTAGAAAGAGGAGAAGTGGTTGACTTAGCTCCTTACGGAGTAGATATCCTCGAAATCACGCCCGGGGATGAGGACTCTTTTCACGGCTGAAATTGTTAGGATAATCAAACGGGTCGTACCAATCAGTCAACATAGTTACCATAGTTTTTAATAATAAATGAACATTGAACGTGGATCGGCATTTTGCTATACATGTCATGCCAATCTGTTTTTTTCCATTCGGAGTAGCTCATTTTGTTCCGGACATATTTTCCGATGCCCAGACTGTCGACCCGGTTTTTTTGCATATTATGGATGATTCGCTCTGCAGCATTGGCAATACTTTCATTGATTAGCTGCTCCGCTTTGGCCCGATCGGAAGTGCTGAGACGCAAAGTTCCAATATATTCCATAATGCTAGCCTGCACCTTGACGCCGATATTAACCTGATATTCGCCTTCATCCGTTCGGGACACCTTAATTTTTCGCTTGCTTTTGGATACGTTGAAGGAGACGGACCTTAGTTCGGGATTTTCCGTGGCAATCGTGAACTCCCCTCGGTTAATCGAATGGTACATCAAGGAAAAGATAAATACATCCTCCGGGGATAATTTTGTGATAAACCGGTCCTTCCGAAACAGAGCCACACCGCTCATTTCGATGCCATTTTTTGTTTCACGAATCATGGTGGCAATCGGGTCTTGCCCGTCGTCATTAAGGTCGCGGATAAACTCGTGAAGCAAAATGCGCGGGTAGATTTGTTTGCTGAATTCTTTTTGCAGCAGCTTTTCAATATAATTTGAGGTTTTGGTATGTCTGGGATACTCGTGGCTGATAAGATCTCCTGAATCCCCATCGACAACAACAACGGGAGTCCTTTTGGAGAAGCTAGGGTCCCGCAGGAAAGTGTCCATATGGGTTTGCAGCCCCTGCTGGGCAAGCTTGACGCCAAAGAGGAGCGCCCGGATTTGACCGCTCACGAGAAGTCGGCTCGTTTGCAAGGATAACTTCTTATTGGCTTCCTTGGAGCTATGGGCGACGGTGGATAAGAGCTCATCTGTCGTCCGGCCATCTCTGGCAAACTGGGTTACAAGCGGAATACTGATCGTTACTTTGACATCTCCCTTCGGCGCCAGATCGTAGGCAGCGGATTGGATATATCCGATTCGCTCCAACATATTCTGGTCTTGGCTGCAGCCGGAGAGCAATATGGCGACCAAACCGCATGCCAATCCAAATGGTTTAAGCCGTTTCACTCTTTTCTCTCCCCCTTTGAATGAATAGAAGCAGAATTAGCAGCAGCGGAAGACCGAAGGAGACGAAAATTTCGATAATCGTCGCAGTTCGGAACCAGTTTTCCACTTCGATCAACGTTTTCGGAATATACGTAATAAACATCGTGATCACCATGGTGAGGAAGACGGTTAATTTTCCGGGCAGCCATGGCAATGCCTTGCTGAACACCTCTTGACTCGTCCAGTAGTACATCGCTCCGGTCAGCAGAATTGATAATATAAAGAAGCTGTATAAGAAGTTTTGCATACGCTCGATAAAAGCCAGACTGATATAGGCGTACATGTCCAATATAGGAAAGGCCAGGTGAACCAGCTCGTTCACATTAAAAAAGCCGTAGCATTCCAGTGTGATCAGCAAATAAATGAGGGACGTAAATCCGTTGCCCAGGTGGATGTACTTCAACCAATTATTGTTCTTCTCCGTATAGGGAAATATGAAGAGCACCAGCTCATATCCCATATAAGCCCCGAAAACTCTTATAAAGCCCTCTCTCATATCCGATCCCCCCTGAAACAGAAACGGAGTTAGCCGGACAAAATCAAAGTTCGGCAGCAAATAGACCGCAATCGGAAACTGAAGGACCAGAAAGACCACAAAAAAAACGTTTGCTTTAGACATCGTGTAAAGCCCTTTGATGACTAGCAGGAACACGAGAATGTCTACAACCAGCTTAAGGAGTACATCCGACGTAGAAGGGAAGATGAGCATCTGGTAAATCATTACATATTGTTTGGTGACCAGGCACCCGATCATGCTGAACAGACATCCGAGAAAAAAATATAGCGGATAATAGATAACACGGGGCAGCGAGGATTGCAGTATGTCGAATACGGAGGCCCCGTGCCCCAGCTTGTATACCCAAGTAATCAGCATAATATCGATGGTTACGATCAAAAAAGTGATAAGG
This sequence comes from Paenibacillus puldeungensis, assembly GCF_042678945.1. Classification (NCBI taxonomy): domain Bacteria; kingdom Bacillati; phylum Bacillota; class Bacilli; order Caryophanales; family Paenibacillaceae; genus Paenibacillus; species Paenibacillus puldeungensis. Next base: position 480,299 of record NZ_JBHTLM010000001.1, read on the forward strand.
AGTGTTACCCAGCCGTTGGTACCAAAGTATTTGGCGGTAGTTCTCGGTAAGGTCAATACGACGACCCCTGTCTGAGTATTGAAAACAAGCAGCGCGATATGCAGGCGGTGCAGCTTTTCCTGGACCAATGTTATCACCTTATTTCTTCATTTTGTTGTAATTTCGGTTAGGTGTTTTGGATTGGGTTGGGCGTTGCTTCAGCATCCAAAATGGCCCCCGGATAAAAATGTCCTTCCAGTCGGACGGTTTGACCGGGGACGCTGGAATGGTATAAGGGGCCCCGAGACTGGTCAGTTTGGACATGTGAATGATGATCAGCGATATCCCTGCAGCAAACCCGAAATTACCAAGCATTCCGGACAGTAGGATTAGTCCGAATCGAATAAGGCGAATTGACCCACTCATCGTGTAACTCGGGATCACAAAGGAAGCGATCGCCGACATGGCTACCGAAATGATTAGGATATTGCTCGTAAATCCCGCTTCAACGGCGGCTGTACCGATGACGATACCGCCAACGATACCGATCGTCTGGCCGATTTTCGAGGGCAGTCTGGCCCCGGCCTCGCGCAGGAGCTCGATTGTCGCTTCCATCAGCAAAGCTTCAAAAATCGGCGGAAAAGGGACGTGGCTGCGCGATTCCGTTAAGGAGGCCAGCAGGTTCTGAGGAATCATTTCATAATGGTACGTCGTCACCGATACATATAAAGAGGTTAATGATATAGTGATGAAAAAGGCAAAATAGCGCAGCAGTCTAAGAAAGGTGCCCACCGCCCAGCGGTTGTAGTAATCATCCGGGGAGGTAAAAAATTCAAAAAACGAAATAGGGCCGACGATAACGGATGGGCTTTGGTCCAGGATCGTAATCACTTTCCCTTCACCCAATTTGGATAAAATCATATCAGGACGCTCCGAGGTAAGAAATAGCGGAAACAGGGAATTCGGGTAGTCATCAATCATTTGAACCAGCATGGCCCCGTCAAAAATTCCACTGTATTCGATGTTACGAATGCGCTCCGTCATGCAATTGACAAATTCCGAATTAGCCAGTCCATCGATGTAGAGCACCGATACACTTGTCTTGAACACTTCGCCGATTTCAAAATGCAGCACCTTCAATCGGTTGCTTTTGATTTTACGACGGATGATGGACAAATTAGTATTTAGCGATTCGACAAACGCGTCATGGGGACCAATAATAACCGATTCCGTCTGCGATGATTCGATGGGCCGGGCTTCCGGCCCAAAGGCGAGTACCATATATACGCCTTGCGGTACAAATACGGCCACAAACCCTTCCAGGATGCCGCGTACCACTGCTTTAGCATCTTCCACCTTCCTGAAATTGGATTGCAGCAGCACATAGTTGAGCTTTTCTGCCGTGATGCTCTCCATGGGACGCAGGACATCCCGTTCAAAGCTGACTTTGTCAATTAAGTGATCGAAATAGATTAAATCGGCCTGGAGAAGCGGCAAAGAACGTCGTGACAGATCCGTGCAGTCGTGAAATTCGTGCAAAATGGTGCCCAGGCTCAGCGGTACCTGCACCTGAGGCTCCGCCTCATGGCGAGGTTTCTGCTTCCGGTGTTTGGATTGAGAGAGCAGGAAGTTTAGAATTCGGGAAAACATGGAAATTCCTCCTGGTGAAGGATTTTGCTTTATTTTGCGTATATATGGCCCATTTATACAATTAGCTAACTTTGGGCATATAAAAAGCGGCTTGCTCCTTTATGATGAAATAGAGCAAACCGCTTGCTATTTATTAAGAAAAACCTAGCCTGCGGCTAGGTCCTTGTCTAACACTATACGTTTGTGTCTTATAACATCTACAACTTAAATGTAATTCGTGCATCTATTTCCGGGCAAATTCCGGATTTTTGTATTTTAACTGCATTTCCTACATCTAAAACGGGTCGATTTAGCTTGGCAGGGTTATTTCGCTCCTTTTAGCTGCACTTTCTGCATCTAAATGCTTAAGGCTCCAGGAAAGTCGATGCTTAACTGTACAAAATGCATTTAATAAGACTACGATCTCAGGAATTCCTTGCGGTACCGCGTTTTTCACTCGTTGATCTGCACATTTGCTGCTAAAAAATTCTATTCTACCAGTTATACTTATTTTTCAACAAGGAGCAGCTTGGCGAGTTCCGTATAGCTGGCCGCCGGCTTATGCGGGCGAAACGCCGATTCAGGCTCGACCTGACGGTGATTGAACCACAGAACATGCCAACCTGCGTCCGCTGCGCCCACGACGTCGTTGCGCCAGGAGTCGCCTACATAATAACAGTCTACTGGAGTTAGCCCGATGCTGTTCGCAACGTGGTCGAATAGGCGCCGGTCCGGTTTGGTCAGCCCCACAGCACCGGAGATAAAAATCAGCTTGGGTGGAATCATCTCATCTATTCTGAGCGCTCGTATTTTACCCCACTGATGGTCCGGAGGCCCGTTCGTAATCAGCCCGACGATGGTGCCCCGAGACTTCAGCTCCTGAATTAATTCACGTGCACCCTCAAACAGTTCAATACTAAATTGCTGCTGCAAATAGGCTGCCTGCATAGCGAACGCCTGGGCCAGAGATAGTTCCACACCGAATTCGTCAAGCGCTCGCACGAATCGCTGGGTCCGCATTTTCTCAAGCTCCGGACCATGCGTCGGGGTGCCGCCGGCCTCGGCGGAAAGAAAATCGCTATAATAGCGCATCCGGTGATAGGCGGCTTCATACGGAAAATCAGCGCCTGTCCCTAGCACGGCTTGTACCGCTTGGCGAAAAGGCTGCAAATGATCATAAAGCGTGTCATCCAAATCGAAAAAGACAGCCATCTTATTTTCAAAAATATTCATGAATATCAATAATCCTCCTTAATCCAGCGCCAAGCGTATTCTTGACTGCTACACAATCTGCTCATATATTTAGGCATTTCCCGAGAATTCCAAGAATTCGGGAGGATGACCGAGGATATTTATGTTTCCTTAGTACCTGGGGCGTCTGTTGCGAAATAATACTAGCATCTCCGTGCAGAGCCATGAATAGCCGGTTTTCCCTTGAGAAGTGAACCTTTTATACTTAAAAGGACTATAAACTAAGAGGAGTGGAACGGCTTTGACTCATGACACAGCAGCTTTAAATCGGCGGAGCGAAATGCTCAAGATACGGATTGGCAAAATGATTGCACGGGAAAATCAGTACGGATTGGGAGATCAGGAGAGCCATTTACTACAGCGTTTTATACGAGAGCTTCACCAAACCGAACACGAACGGAAATCTAGCCATCAATAACCTATTTTTAGCGGCAAAAAAATTATTTACCCCACATACTTCGCTAATGAGATCAGTGCGGTAATCGTTATAATATTAAGAATCGTTGAAATTAAAACGGTTTGTGAAGCAAAATCCGGCTCATTGCCATATTCCTCGGCCAGAATCGTACTATTGACCCCGCTTGGCATACCTGAGGCGATGAGCAGCGCTTGCGCAGGAATCCCCCGAAGTCCTAAAAGCAGAATGATTGCGTAACCGATAAGCGGGGCGACTAACAAGCGCAGAGCAACGCTGATGTAAACGTCCAGCCGATCCAGTCTTAAAGGGTATTTCACGATCTGGGCTCCCAAGGTAAGCAGTGCAATAGCTACCATAGAGTCGGCAATATAGCCTAGAGGTTTCGAGATAAAATAGGGGAGAGGCAAATGCAGCACGTGAAAAACCATGCCCAGGACGAGGGCATAGGGGACCGGCATTTTTAGAAAGCCGATCAATGCTGCCTTCAGCGTTCCTCCGGATTTGGCCCTTTGCACGGACATAACCCCATATGTAAAGGTAACGAGGCTTTGAAAGGTCATGATGAGCGCTTGAAGCGATGAGGCGAGCGGATCCCCTTTGAACGCCAGTTCATTAACCGGTAGTCCGTAGTTCCCCGAATTGTCCAGAATCAGGCTGTTTGTGAAGGCGGCTTTCATTCCGCGGCTGAACTTCAGACGCCGACTGACGAGCATGCTCACACCATACAGCGCCAGAACGTACAAGATATAAAATCCTGTAACACTTCCTAATAGCTCCGGAGACATTTCCGATTGATACATACTTAAGAATACGACGGCCGGTGTCACGTAATAGAAATTAATCTTGGCCAGCGTATATAGATCAAGGCGGAAGGCGCGGTGCATCAAAGCGCCAAATCCAATCAGCACAAAAATAGGCAGGACGACGTCCAATAAAATGTCCCCGATCATCGTGGTGTCACTTCTTTCAGCATGGATGTATTCTGCCTAAAAGGGCAGTCTGCTAGTTATTATATCATGCTCCTTTTGCCTAGGTTGTTGATTGGTGGAATAGTTTGTTACAATTCCAATTTTATAGGGGGCACCTGCATGGATGAACTTTCAATACACAAAAATCCCATACTGGCGGATGTGAAGCGGATTGTCACATTAGAATTAGAGATGACCAAATTCAATAATGAGCGTTCCTTAACGGCCAAGGAACATCATTTAACCGTAAGCCAAGTAGGTAGTACGACACTGCTAATGGACCTTGGAATGCCGGAATCGAGTTATTACAATCGGGTAATAGGCTTTGGACTTTCGGATTTGGAACGACTTTCAGACATTGTAGGGATTTATGAAGCTGTAAATATAGCTCCTTGTTTTGATATGACGCCGGATATGCAGCACAGCCGGGTGGCACAGGCATTATCGGATCATGGATATGTTCCGCAGCTACAGCTCGCTTACCTTCAAGCGGAGCTTTTAAACGCCAAAGATCAAATCTGGCAGGTGAAGGAAAGCCTGGGGAGTACTTTGTCCATCTCCCGGGTGTCATCGCAGTCCGAGGCCAAACAATTCATTGATCTGGTGGCTCGGTCTCATCAAGGCATGGAACTCACTGAAAAACTAATCGAGCAAAAGAGCCGCTATTACTACCGCGATGATTTTCAAAACTTTGTAGCTTACATAGGGCAGGAGCCTGCCGCATTAGCATCTTTGTTTATTCATGGGAATAATGGTTACGCCGCCAACGATTTTACTTTCCCCGCATTCCGGGGCAAAGGTTGCCAAACAGCATTGATCTGCCATCGACTAAGTACGGCGAGTAGGTTAGGGCTGGATAGGGTTTTCGCAGATGTGGAATTTGGAACGACAAGCCATGCCAATATGCTCAAAGCCGGATTTCAAAATGTATTTATTAATACGTTTTGGTTGAAGAACAAATCCTAAGTAAAATACGACGAAAACGAAAAGCCCTGAAAAACGTCCGATGAATTCCAGAGTGTGGCAGGGCTTTAGATCTCCTCCTCTTACTCTTACGGTAGCAGTTACCGTTACCGTTGGGACTTACAAACTAAATGTATTTTCTACAGTTAAATCCCGCCTATTTGGAACCTTTGAGTATTTAAATGCAGAAAGTGCAGTTAAAATCAGCAAAACGGACCTGCCAAGGCAAATTGCATCATTTTAGATGTACGAAATGCAACTAAAATTCCAAAAGCTTCAATTTATGCAGAAATAGATGCATAATACATCTACTAGCGGATAGCGAAGAGACAAGAAGCAAAAGGATGTGATCAAAAGTTAAACTACCCCTAGCCCTCGGTCGATCTCCCCTGAAAGTACGCCTAATAGATCGGCGAGACTCAAAGGACGCCATCAGGCGTTTTTCTTAATGTTTACCGGAGGCAAGCCTCGGCAGTTTAAGTAATAGTTGGTTCATTACCTCGGATAAAACGAGCCCGATGGCGATGGATCCTGAAATAAGGAACGCCTGAGCGGCAAGCTGAAGCGCCAGGTTGTATTCGTTTTCCACGAACCGCCGCATGGCATCGTAAGCCAAACCGCCAGGAACGAGCGGAATGATCCCCGCCACGCTAAATATGATCACTGGCTTTTTATATATTCGGGCAAACAGCTGACTGATCCCTCCAACGATAAAAGTCGCCGCAACGGTGGAAAAAACGGCATCCATACGCGGGTTGAGAATGACATAGACCATCCAGCCGATCATCCCCGATATACCGCATTGGATAAGTGTACGTCTGGGAGCATTAAATAGCATGGCGAATGCTGCAGAAGAAATGAAGCTTGTAATTAGTTGAACCGTAAAAAATCCCACGTTCTTTTCGTCTCCTTCCAAACTATCCGCTCAAAACAGGGTAAACACAACAGCAACCCCGGCGCCGATGGCAAACGCCGTAAGAAAAGCTTCCGCACCGCGCGACAATCCGGAGACGAGATGTCCGGCCATTAGGTCTCTGACGGCATTAGTGATCAGCAGTCCGGGTACAAGTGGCATCACCGAACCGATGATAATCTTATCCAGTTCTTGACCGACGTTCAGCGTTACGAGCAGAACTCCAAGCAAACCAACCAATAAAGACGCCGTGAACTCGGCAAAAAATTTAACTTTAACAAGGTGATGAAATAGTAAAAAACCAGAAAAGCCTAGACCGCCGCACAGGACACCTGGAATAAAATCTGAAGCTCCTCCTCGGTACATTAAAGTGAAGCAGCCGCTGGCAATGGAGGCGGCTGCGATCTGCAACCACATAGGATAAGCTACTTTGGATCTCTCTATGTCTCGAAGCATGGCGTGAGCTTCATCGGCATTCATCTCTCCACGCCCTAATTTTCGAGAAATATCATTAACGGCAGCGACCTTCTGCAAGTCAGTTGTCCGTTCTACAATACGAATTAATTTGGCGGACTCGCCTTCTCCGCACTGGAAAACAATTCCCGTAGGCGTAACATAACTGTCTGACCCTTTAAGCCCCAACGCATCAGCCATCCGAGTCATCGTATCTTCAACACGGTAGGTTTCTGCTCCGCTTTGCAGCATGATTTTCCCTGCCAAAAGGCAAACCTGGATAGGCTCTTGTAGAGCTTCCACTGGTTCGTTATTCATCACCAATTCATCCTTTCACCCTTATGCAGTCATTATAGCATGTGAGGCATTGGAGGCGAAGACGACAAAATCATGTTAAGTGCAATCGAAAAATGTCGAAAATAATCGAAATTTAGCAGAAAATATGATATGTTATATCCATTATTGTGATAGACTTACATAAACGAAATGTGTTTAGCTTCGAATCTACACCTTAGAGAGGTACACTCTAAATGCTGGAAAGCTTACTCAACAATTTCACTTTGCTGACAACGGTACTTTTCTTCGGCCATATGGTAACGAGCAAATATTTTGCGCGTAGAAAACGAACCCCTGTAATCCGAATTCTTATCGGATTTGTATTAGGTCTCTTTGGCGTTGTTCTTATGTATTATACGTTCCCCATTCATGCGAACGCTGTCGCTGATTTCAGGCAACTGCCGATACTCATCTCCGTTTATTTGGGAGGGGGAATTGCCGGTATAGCCTCAACCTTGATCATTGCGGTTTACCGTCTCTTGTTTCTTCACGGCTTTAGTTTGTATTCTTCGATCGCGGCCTTGACGACTCCGATCACACTAGTTATATCCCTCATTTTCCTGCGTTATCGAAGGCTATCCTTAAAGAGATGGACTGCAGCTGTAGCTCTATCCGCCTTAAACACGGCGATATTTTTGTATATTTTGCTCGAGAGCAATTGGCTGGAGCCGGTCTTAATCTTTACGTCAATGTTTATGATTGGGGGATTGTTTACTTATACCCTGCTTAGGCATATGCGGAGTACGGATGATTCCATACGTATGATGCAGGATGCGGCTAACCGTGATTTTTTAACCAGCCTTTATAATTCTCGAGCGTTTGAGGTCATGATGGAACAAAAAGTCGGCTACGCCAATCGTGATAATCTTCCCTTTACCATTCTACTCATCGATATCGATCATTTTAAACTAATTAACGATAACTATGGTCACCCTGCGGGCGATGCGGTCCTGCTGCAATTTGCTGATGTACTTAGAGAGACGTTCAGGCCGAAAGATCGAATCATCCGCAAGGGAGGCGAGGAGTTTGTGGTCATTATAGATCAATGCAATGAACAGCAAATTATTACAATTGGTGAGCGACTTCGGAAAAATGTTGAGGAGCATCCTTTTATGCTTCCGAATGGCACGGAACTGAAATTAACAATCTCAGCCGGAAGTGCGACGTATCCGAGTATTTCGGCAGAAGATCTCTTCAACAAGGCGGATCAGGCGCTTTACAAAGCAAAGGAGGCGGGGAGAAACCGGATCTACCGGGCTTTGTAGTAGCTCTTTAGTTAACGTTCGGGTAACCGTCGCATTGTGTTCGATTATTGTTTTTGAAATCTATTATTCGACAAAGTAGACATCCGATAATGAATGGGATCATCGAAATATATAAATATAAAATTTTTCGGGGGATATCTTTATGAAAAAAACTATGTCATTGACGATCCGCTCAAGAATGATCATTTCCTACCTTGTTGTTCTACTCGTTCCATGCTTAATCATTGGTGGAGTATCTTACTCTAAAGCGAGTAAACAAGTTGAAAGTGAATTAATGCACAGCGCGCAAGAGAACGTGAAAGCGGCTGACTCGATTATTTCGCAGAACATAAAGAACAAGATTACGGATATCGAGTACTTTGGAAATTTGTATACAGCTGATGCGGTCAATGAAGCCGTCGCTACTGGAGATGTGGCGATTAAAGAAAAATTCAAGCAATATTTGGCGATCCATAAAGACGCTCTCGATATTTATATCGGAACAAGCAAGGGTAAAATTTTGCTGGGTTCTAATAATAAGCTTCCTGAAGGATTCGATCCGCGAAAACGGGACTGGTATGTTGGCGCTTTGAAGCAGCCGGGAAAAGTCAACGTTTCATCTATCTTTACTTCGATCGACGGTAATCCGGTGGTTTCTATTTCCAAAACATTGCCGGGTGGTGATGGTGTTGTATCTGTCAATTTGAATTTGTCCGATATATCGGAGATGACTAAATTAAAGGTGGGCAAAGAAGGGTTTATTGTTATTTTCGATAGTGCCAAAAAGGTTTTGAACCACCCTTTAGGGAAAACCGGAGAAGAGCTCAAGGAAGACTTTGTAGGGAAAATGTTTCAATCAGATACCGGTACTTTTGATTACCAGCTTAAAGACAAGCCTTATAAAATGAGCTTCCAGAAAAATGAACTCACCGGCTGGCGCATCGGGGGAACGCTGAGTCAAGGCGAAGTTGCCAAAGAAACATCGGGAATCCGCAATACTGTACTGCTCGTCATGCTCATCTCTATGCTGGGCGCGGGTGTCATTGTATTCATAAACGTTCGTTCGGTCATTAAACCGCTGCAGCGACTAAAGCATTCGACGAAAGTTCTTGGAGCAGGGGATCTTACGGAAAAGCTGGATGGATTCCGTTCGGATGAAATCGGCGAACTGGCCACAAACTTCCAGCTTATGGTCGACAATTTGCGCAGCATGGTTGAAGGCGTTCAGGAGATGACCGAAAGCGTGTCCGCATCCGCAGAGGAACTGTCTGCGGGGGCAGAGCAAACGACAAAAGCGATCGAGCATGTCACAATCGCCATACAAGACGTAGCTGTAGGCAGTGAACAACAGCTGCGCAGTGTGGAAAATGGCATGAGCAGCGTAGACACGATGACCCAGCAGGTCAACTTTGTCTCCGGAAATATCCAGGATATTACACAAACGATGTCGGAAACATCGGATTCTGCAAAACAAGGCACGTTGCTGGTAGACAGTGTACAGCAAAAGATTCAAGGGATACATGAATCCGTTGGAGATCTGTCGAAGGTAGTTGATTCGCTGAATCAGCGGGCAACCCAGATTGGCAGCATAGTCAGTGTTATGGGAGAAATCGCAGTACAGACCAATTTGCTCGCTCTAAACGCTTCCATTGAAGCAGCACGGGCCGGGGAACAAGGCAGAGGTTTCGCCGTCGTTGCCTCTGAAGTGCGCAAGCTTGCGGAAGGCTCCGGGCAATCCGCCGACCAGATCAAAGGTCTGATCGGGCAGATCCAGGTTGAAATGAAGCAGGCGGCAGACACGATGGAGGAAGTAAAAGATAAAGTATCCGAAGGTATTATCGCCGTCGATCAGTCGGGCAAATCCTTCAGCTCGATCAGCGAATCGGTGGTTAGCGCCGCTGAAGTCATGCGTGCGGCGGCAGCAACTATGCAAGGGGTTGCTAATGAAGCCAATGCAGTGGAAGGGGCCATTGACCAAATTCGTAGCCTTTCCGAAGAAGCGGCAGGCAATACGCAGACGATTTCTGCAGCAGCCGAGGAGCAGCTAGCCTCTGTCGAGGAGATAGCGTCCTCCTCAGCCGACCTTAGCAAAATGGCCGAGCAATTGCAGGAATTGGTGGGCCGGTTTAAAGTTTACAAGGATGAGTAATGCGTATAAAACGGCAATAACAAAATTGATCAACGCGCGAAGAATAGATATCGTGGAGCTTACTGTTCTCGTTGAGCCCACTTTAACCTTTTACTAGATGTATTTAGTACAGTTAAATTTCGCTTTATTGCCAGTATTGAGCATTTAAATGCAAAAAGTGCAGCTAAAAGGAACAAAATACCCTTACCGATACAGATTGTTCCAGTTTAGATGCACATTTTGCAGTTAAAATCCAAAAATACACATTCATCCCATAAATAGCTGTACTAAATACACTTACTGATGGACCTCGGCCTCATTTTCGTCATCGTCACCGTCATATCCGTTCAATAAATCCGTACCGTGCATGGCGTCCGGGTCAGGTGCTACAGGGTCAACAGGGCTATTCATTTCGATTTCATCGGCATCGGGCACATCGGGAAGCGTATTAAACCGGTCCAGTTCGTTTTCATCCGTCATTTCCGCCGTCTTTTGTTCGTCTTCAGGAATCACCTGCGAAACAGCTCCTCTCTGGATTTCCACATTTATACAAGGAGTTTACCCTAAAAAAGAGCTTTCAAACGTAAATGAATCGCTCCTTTTTGTTTTTTTATTGACTTTCTTTGGCAACTACGGCTACAATTTTTTCATACAATCTTGGACGGGCTTGTACTTTTCTAACTGAAGGTGAATTGATGTGGTAACCATTTATGATATTGCTGAAAAAACGGGCTTTTCTCCAACGACCGTATCCAAAGTGTTTAACGGGTATGCAGATGTCAGCCAGAAGACGCGCCGAAAAATACTAGATACGGCCGAGCAGCTTGGCTATTTGCCTAATGCACATGCTCGTTCGCTGACAACAAAGCGCTCCTGGACGATTGGGGTGCTTTTTGTTGAGCCATCGGGCGCGGGGATTCTCCATCCTTACTTCGCAGGTGTAATCGAAGGCTTCAAACGTGTGGCTACCTCCAAAGGCTATGACCTGATGTTCATCTCTAAAGATATCGGCGGAAAAAAGAGCGGCTACCTGGAGCACTGTAAAATTCGCGGAGTTGACGGTGTTGTTGTGATTTTACCGGACTATAGGGACCCTTATTATGCAGAGCTGCTGGAATCGAGCATTCCTTGCGTTCTACTGGATCAGGAATCCGTGAGCAAGAGCACAATCTATTCGGATAACGTAGAAGGCAGTAAACGAGCTGTAGAGTATCTTTATGCCTTAGGACACCGGAGAATTGCCCATATTGGCGGGGGACAGTCTTTTGCCGGAGAGAAGCGGATGCAGGGATATTTGCAAGCCATGAAGGAACTGGGTGTTCCAGCCAATCCCGAGTATATTATTCAAGGCAGCTATGACTATACCGTTGAGAGCGGAAAGCACGCCATGGAAGAACTGCTGCGGTGCAAGCAAGTTCCAACGGCGGTATTTGCCGCAGGAGACAACCTGGCTGTCGGCGCGATGATGGCGATCAGAGAGCATGGGTTAAGTGTACCCGGGGACATTTCTATCGTTGGGTTTGATGATATAGAAATGGCAAAATTTTTAACGCCTGCGCTTACAACCGTTCGGCAAAATACATATTTGCTTGGCAGCAGAGCGGCCGACATGTTAATCTATTCCATAGAAGAAGGCGCCAGCAGTCAGTCCGATATGATATCGGTTGAGCTTGTGGTGCGGGACTCTTGTCGTCCGATTTGAGCAGGCTTCTTTTTTTATCACATTTCGAAACCGGTTTCGATTTATTTAAGAAAATATACCATTAACATTGAATCTAGGAGGTAAATGACATTATGCCTAACTATTCCTTCGACCAAAACGCTTTTGTCATCGATCAATTTGATCAAGCCAAGCCGTTCTCCAGCTTTCTCCCAGGCCTTGCCGGTCTAAAGGGGATTCCGATGTGGACGTTCTACGTCAATCGCGGCCAAGCGATTTGCAGTTTCGGCATTCGCGACAAAAACAGCCCGATCATGGAGTTCTCACCGGCGAGTATATCGTACCAATCTGTAGGAATGAAGGGGTTCAGAACTTTTATTAAGGCGGCTGGGAGAAGCGGAATCTATGAGCCTTTCCAAAACGCTATTCCGGATTCGTCTGTAAAACGCACTATGCGTATTTTACCCAATGAATTGATGATTACGGAAGAGTGTGCAGACTCCGGGCTACGTATCAGCATCACTTATTTTCAAATGCCTAATGAAGATTATGCCGCTTTGGTTCGTAAAGTAGAGATTACGAATATTTCAGGGGCTCCGGTGAACCTGGAGATGCTTGACGGGCTACCTGAAATACTTCCGTATGGAACCGAAAATGCCGGTTACAAGGAAATCGGGAACCTGCTGCGAAGCTGGATGCAGGTAGATAACCTGGAACAGGGAATCCCTTATTATCGCCTTCGTTCCAGTACACATGACGAGGCCGAAGTGAGCGAGGTGCTCAGCGGTCATTTTTACATATCATTTGATCGGGATGGGCAGATGCTTCCAACGCTCGTCGATTTTGAGACTATTTTTGGAAGCAACACCTCTCTGGCGTATCCAAACCGGTTTGCCGAACTTCCGCTTGCCCAGCTCACATCTGAGGAACAGTTTCCTGTAAACAAGGTGCCTTGCGGATTTTCAGCATTTACGGCAGAGCTAAACTCTGGTCAAAGCACGAAGCTGTATACCGTAATCGGACACATCGACAGCGTGGAGCGGCTGAATGCAAAAGCGCCGTCCATTGCCGATCCGGAATATATTGAACGTAAATACAAAGAAGCGGGTGAACTAACCTCTTCGTTGACGGCTGACATGACGACCAAGTCGGCGCTTCCGCTTTTTGATGCTTACTGCCAGCAGTGCTATTTGGACAATTTCTTGCGCGGAGGGTATCCCTTCATCTTTGAGAACGGCAAAGACGGATTTGCCATTCATTTGTACTCTCGCAAGCATGGTGATTTGGAGCGGGATTACAACTTTTTCTCCATCGCTCCCGAATATTACTCCCAAGGGAACGGAAACTTTCGGGATGCCAATCAGAATCGGCGCAGCGACATTTATTTCAATCCTAGAATCGGTACATTCAATATCCGCACCTTCTTCAGTCTGATCCAGGCAGACGGTTACAATCCGCTTAGCGTAGAGGGAACCACCTTCCAGGTCCCGGCCGAACGGGCGAAGGAATTAACCTTGTATATAGAATCGGTTGCATCCGGCTGCAGGGAAGAACTGGTCGCACTGTGCCAAAGTAAATTTACACCAGGCAAAATCATCTCTTTCGTGCACCGGCAGAACATCGCCTTAAGTGTGGATGATACGCAGTTTCTCACCGGCATTTTGTCCATGTCGCAGCAGCATATCGAAGCTTCCTTCGGAGAGGGCTACTGGTCCGACCATTGGACTTACAACATGGATCTGATCGACAGCTACCTGGACATTTTCCCGGAGCGTAAGGAATGGCTGCTGTTTGAAGAAAAGGAATACACCTTCTTTGATAGCCCGGTCAGAGTACTCCCACGCAGCGAAAAATATGTGCTTAATAGTCAGGGGCAGGTTCGTCAATACGGGGCTCTTGTAGAGGACGAAGAGAAGATAGAGAGATTTGGGCTGATGATGAAGAGCACAAATTGGCTAAAGACTCAGTATGGAGCAGGTGATATTTACCGTACCAACCTGTTCGTGAAGCTGCTCTCCCTCGCGCTGAACAAATTTGCTACGCTGGACCCTTACGGTATGGGGGTAGAGATGGAGGGGAATAAGCCGGGCTGGAACGATGCGATGAACGGATTGCCGGGCTTGTTCGGATCGGGCATGAGCGAAACGTTTGAGTTGAAGAGAATGCTCCAATTTATGCTTGGTTCTGCACGTGAAGCGGCGGTTAGCTGCACTGCTGCACCAGATGAAATAGCCAGCTTTCTAAGTGAGGTCAGTACTCTTCTTCAGAAGTATATGGTTGGATCGCTTGAGCAGTTCGAGTATTGGGATCAGGTTGCTTTCGCCCGGGAACGCTATCGCGAACAAATCCGCTTTGGTATTTCCGGGACAGAGCGTCAGCTTTCAATGAAAGAGCTAGCAGTGCTATTTGAGCGAATGCTAAACAAGCTGGAGCAAGGAATCAGCCAGGCGATTCAGCTTGGGGACGGACTCACACCGACTTACTTTGTATTTGATGCAGTGGAATATGAGCCTGTACGCAATGAAAAAGGTGCGCCTATAATCGGAGAATATGGTCTGCCGAAGGTTGTCGTGAATAAGTTTTCTGCCCGCCCGCTGCCGTATTTTTTGGAGGGCCCTGCTCGCTGGATGAAGACGATAGGCGATGTGAACGAAGCCAAAGCGGTTTATGATAAAATTCGGTGCAGCGATCTGTTCGATAAACAGATCAAAATGTATAAAACTTCAGTCAGCCTAAGTGAGGAAGGTCATGAGATCGGTCGCATTCGGGCTTTTACGCCGGGGTGGCTGGAACGGGAGTCCGTATTCCTTCATATGAGCTATAAATATTTGCTCGCTCTGCTAAAAAGCGGCCTAACCGAGCAGTTTTTTGCCGAGATCAAAACATCGCTGGTTCCGTTTATGGACCCGGCTGTATATGGCCGAAGTACGCTTGAGAATTCGTCATTTATCGCTTCCAGCGTTAACCCGGATCCGAACACTCACGGCAGAGGGTTTGTAGCCCGGCTAAGCGGATCAACGGCAGAATTTCTTAGCATGTGGATCTTCATGATGGCTGGAAAGCAAATTTTCCGAATGGTTGACGGGGAACTGCGGCTTCAGTTAAACCCCGTACTTCCGGGCTGGATGTTCGATGAACGAGGCGAGGTAACTTTCCGCTTCCTGGGGCAAACAGATGTCACCTATCGAAATCCACGAAAGAAGAGCACGTACGGAGAAGACCCGGCAAGGGTGCAAAAAATGACGGTCTTCAAACATAATGGGGACACCGTAGAAATTAGCAGCTCGCAAATTTGCGGTAAGCTAGCGGAGGAAATTCGCAGCGGTGGAGCCGAACGAATTGAGGTAGAACTAGCCTAATAGTTTCATACAAATACGATTGACAGCGTGATAGGGACTTCGGATTTTGTGCACGGCTTACGGCCTAAAGCATCCGAGGTCTCTTTTTTATTTGCACTTTTCTTATTATTTTGAAAACATGCATAGATTAAAATTGATATAGACGGTAAAATAACTGTTGGTAAGTCAACCTAAAAATATTTATCTTTATTTCCATATAATTGAAGGTTTTAATTGGAATGCATCGAATTGTAACTAAGTAGCTCTTAAATCTTTGGCAGAGGTGCTGTAATGAAGGGTTTTGTAAAAGGTGTGGCTGTTGTATTTGTAATGCTATTGGTTGTTTTCTGTGCATATTTGTTGGAAAACCCTGCTGAAAGACAGAGAAGTGAACAGATCATTAATCACTGGGAGATTTTTTGGACGGATACTTTTAATCCGGCAATGAGCGAGGGTGAGCTGCAAGCACGGAGCGGGTGGGTTAATGTAGATCGGAACTCTCCGGAACCGATAAAGCCATATCCCAATGCTTCTCAATGGATAAAAATCAGCATTCCGCAATTGAAATATAAAAATTCGGCTATTTTTTTCGAAAAAATATATGGCTATCATATCGTCGTTAAGATGGGCGATGAAATATTATATGAGTCAGAGAGAAACTACAATTATGAGATAAATACGATATTGTTGCCTTTGAAATCCAAAGATGCTGATAATACGCTGTATATCGGGATTAATTCGGATAAAAGAATCGGAATCCAAAAAAATATTAAAATCGGAGAATTTAGTCAACTCCAGAATGAGTTTTTCAAAAGCAATATAACCGATTTTATTTTGGGCAGTGCTCTAATATTTATAGCTGCTGTTATGTTGATTTGTACCTTCTTTCTAAAGACTGAAAATTTGAAAAGCTGGGTCTCACTTAATGTTGTTATACTGACGAGCGGAACTATTGTTATAACGTATTCTTCTTTCCTTTACTCACTTTTTGGCAAGTATGGGGCCTTTTTTGTATCACTCTTTGACCTATCCTTATTTATACTTTTGCCTGCATTCACTTATTTCTTCGAGTGTATATTCGGAAGCGGCATGTTTTCTATAATAACAAAGTATCGAAAATTTCAGGTTGTTTACTCTGCTTTTTGTATCGTGCTGATGTTTGCTGACCAGATCGCGGATCATCGTTTTTTTAATATATATAGAATTGCGACAGCAACAGTGCTTGGCGTTATTATGATAGTACAGTTTATTTTACTGGTTACTGTCTCCTCGATTTATACGTTTAGGGGAAATACTGAAGCGATAATCTTCTCGATAGGTTTTGTTATATTTGCTGTTTTAGGATTGGGCGAACTCCTGATGTTCTACTTAAAGTCGGAATATTATGACCTTTTTCTGTGGAAATGGGGAGTGGTTTGCTTCTTGATCTCACTGATTATCATTCTGGGGAAAAAATTTGCGCGAAGCCATGAACAGGTAGTTCAATATTCGAAAGAGTTGGAAATGTTCAATAATGAACTCCAGAGATCCGAGAAAATGGAGATTATCAGTGAATTGGCTGCCTCCGTTGCCCACGAAGTGAGAAACCCGCTGCAAGTTACCAGAGGTTTTTTGCAGCTCCTTGCTGAAAAGCAGCAAAACTCGGATAAAGTATACCTGAATATGGCCTTGGAAGAATTGGATCGAGCCTCCGGAATTATTACCGATTTCTTAACATTTGCCAAACCTGAAGCTGGAAAAGTAACCGTTCTGAACGTGCTGGATGAATTTATCCATATTGAAGGGATTTTAATTCCGCTCGCGAATTTGCAGGGGGGCAAAATATCCGTCCATATTCCAAAAAATATTTATGTAAAAGGAAACTCCTCTAAATTTAAACAGGCATTTATTAATATCATCAAAAACAGTATCGAATCCTTAAGAGGAGAAGGAGAAATCCAGATTTGGGCCTATGAAGAGGATCAGAAGGTTTCCATACACATTAAGGATAATGGCGAAGGGATGGACGCGGATGTACTTGCCAGATTGGGGGAGCCATACTTTTCCAATAAAACAAAGGGTACAGGGCTTGGTCTTATGGTTACGTTTCGCATTATCGAAGTGATGCAGGGAAAAATATCGTTTACTAGTGAAAAAGGAGTAGGCACCGAAGCAATTATCCAGTTTCCATCCGTTAAAATGACGGAAGCCTTACCGGAATAATCGAATCGTTTCCTACCCCTATTTTAGAGGAGGGTTACGCTCCCCAAACTGCATTCGGTTTAACATCAGATGCAACTACGCCTGACGGATTTTGCGGGAGAACAAGGTAGAATTCGTCAGAGTTTTCTTCAACAGCTTTAATCTTGATGTGATCAGGGAAGGATACACCCAATACTTCTTGAATAGCTGCTTTAGGGTCAGCGAGAAGTTTGGCTTTGAAGCTTGGGTCTTGCCATGCTTTTTGAATTACTTGTGATTGAAGAGCTCCTGTTGACATGAAATCACCCTTTCATTTAAAAATGGTTATATTTTCCTTTTTAGTATACCATGGATTAAACTATAAATCTAGGAACGAATCATATTTTTCGATAACCAATATTCCAATCCACCTTGCATCAGCAATTCACGTTCATGACGTAGTTGACCTGCTCCTTGCTGTAAGTTCTGCCGCAAATACTCATGGAAATGATATAAATGCGGAATCATAGATGCTATGTTTGCAAGAGAGTTATGGTTCCCATTAGCCAGTTCGGCGTAACGCGACAAGACGTCCTGTACATATAACGCCTTCGTAATCTCCTCCGAAGTGGGCCTGACACCATTAGGAAGCTGTAACTCCTTTTGAATTGTAGAAATTAAGCAATTATAGCTGCCGTCTTTTAAATCCTTCTCCCAATCCTCCCAATCATCCAGCATCTGCAGCGTAATAAGTACCTTATCAACCGCATTCTCAAAGGTAGAAATGAGGTTTTCACGTCCGGTAAGGAGCAGCGATCCGGCGATACATAGCTTCACAGGTGAAGCCTTGTGGGCCACTAGGACAGGATTTTCCTGAAAGAAATCGCATTCGTTTTCCCGGGTCACAGCGTCCGCCCATTCTGCGGTGTATTTTCGATAGTAGGTCCAAAAAGGGGAGGCCGCAACAAAATAGTTGCTGTACATTTGAGTAAATTCAAATCGGACCAGGTCTGCTAGTGGAAGCTGATACTTACTTTTTTGATCAGGCTCATCCATGAGCTCGTCGATCAAGTGATAGTACATCATGCCTAGAAGGTTGGCGACGGTAAACTGGTGGATATCCTTCAGTTCCGTTCCAGCCGCTTCCTTAAGCCAATACGGCAGCAGGTAGCAAATATAATTCTTGGACCGGTTCTCTTTCAAAGCATGAAATTTATCCAGGTAATCGGCAGCCTGTCCCCGGAAGCGAGTGGGCAGACTGGATAGGATCGATTCGGCGTCGGCGAAAGCTCCTTCTAGATCCTTCTCAAAGCTCGTAAACCAGTTCACGATTTGACCCCCTTTTCATAAAAATACCAATTATAATTATAAAATAGATTTAGACTTTATGGTACTTTTATCCTAAAAAACATACGTAGGCGAAGGAGGAGCATATGAAAGACAAAACCGTCATCATTACAGGAGCCAACTCGGGTATGGGGCTTGCATCGTCTGCCGAACTAGCTCGCCAAGGAGCTTACGTTATAATGGCTTGCCGTAATAAGGAGCGTGGACAGCAGGCTTTGGAGCAGGCGAAACAAATCAGCGGTTCCAACAGGCTAGAGCTAGCTATTTGTGATCTGCAGTCGCTGGATAGTGTACGAGAGTTTGCAGCTTGGTTTAAGGAGCGTTATCCAGTTTTAGATGTGCTGCTAAACAATGCGGGAATTATGTCCTTAAAGCGGCAGATCACCCCGCATGGGTTCGAAGCCCATATGGGGATTAACCATCTGGGACATTTCCTGCTTACCTCGCTACTGATGGAGCCGCTAAAGGCAGCCGAGCAGGGGAGAATCGTGAACGTTTCTTCCGGGGCTTACAAAATCGGCAAGATTCACTACGAAGACATCACACTGGAGCGAGGTTACAACGCGGCTAAAGCTTATGCGCAGTCGAAGCTGGCTAACATTTTGTTTACCAAGGAATTGGCCCGGCGACTTGCATCGACGCAGGTAACTGCTAACTGTCTGCACCCCGGGGCCGTCGCGACAAGCATCGGCGTAGACCGAGCTACGGGGTTCGGGAAATCCGTGATGGCGATGCTGCGACCTTTTTTCCTAACGCCGGAGCAGGGGGCAGCTACAGCAATTTACCTTGCGACCTCCGAGGAAGTGGCCGAGCAAAGCGGCCAATATTTTTACAAAAAGAAGCCGCAGCGGCTAAGCGCCAGAGCGGATGATCCGGAACAAGCGCGGAAGCTGTGGGTATGGAGCGAGCAACAGGTGGGATATAAGGTCCCCCTTTAACCGTATCCGGGGCGAGAAATAAGCTGATTTTTGATTAGCAGAGCAAATGAAATATGCAGATGAACGAGTAAACAATGCTGTAAGGAATTCTGTGGTCGAAGAACTGAATAGATGTATTTTGTGCAGTTAAAAATCGCTTTGGTGGGAGCCTTAAGCATTTAGCTGTAAAAAGTGCAGTTAAAAGGAGCCAAATAACCCTTCCAAGCCAAATGGATCTGTTTTAGATGCACAAAATGCAGTTAAAATTTTAAATTGCACATTTTTCAGAAAAATAGATGTACAAAATACAACTAGCTATGAATGTTGAGAGAGGCATGAGCCCTGAATGTATGAACCCATAAATGCTTGCAATCTGCTCATTTCCTCGCTCAGCGCCAGCGAATGAGTTTGCACACAAAAAACCGTCCGTTATTTTCCCGGACGGTTTTTTGTGCGGTTATGCTTTTTAAATCATTCCTTAGCTTAGCTCTATCTTATAATGCGATGAGATCACGGGAAAGCGAGTTCAGCCGTTCTATACCGTTATCTGTGATGAGTACCATATCTTCAATCATTACGGCACCTACACCGTAACCATAGTATGGGGTTTCTAAACATATAACCATACCCGGCTTGAGAATGGTTTGTTCCGTGCCGCTAACAAAGGGGGCTTCTTCGGTAGACAGCGCTAACCCAATGCTGTGGCCCAGATGGCCGCGGTTGTAATTCGGCAATCCAGAGCGCCGAATTACTTCCATACCGGCTTTAAAGATGTCAGCCATAGGTACGTCAGGCCCGGCTAGTTCCAGCATGCGGTCATGGCCAGGGCGGAGTGCCTCGTAAGCCCGCTTAGCCGCATCGGTCGGCTTGCCGAGGGTGAAGGTGCGGGCGATATCGGAGCCGTAGCCTTGGACATCGACACCGACGTCGAACTTGATCGTATCGCCAGGCGCAGCAGGGTGCGTCCGGAATAGTGACGCCGGTGCAAAATCCGGTCCGACGGAGATCGTCGTGAACCGTTCGGTGAAACCGATGGCCCGGCGGTAGGCCGCGATGTGAAACGCCGCGGCCAGCTCGGCGGCGGTTACGCCGGGCCCGATCTTTGGCAGCACTTCGCCGATGGCCGCCTCGGCGATGGCGCAGCTCTCCCGCAGCCGCTCGATCTCAAATCCGGTCTTGATGGACCGGAGCTCCGTAAAGAGCGGCTGCGCCTCCGCCCAGACAGCCTCTGGCAGGCTGTCTGCGAGCTTAGCGCGGGATGACGGTTTCATCCCGCTCAGCTCGGCCGCGATCCGGCCCGCGGCAGCGCCGCCGGATCCCAGCGCCTCGGCCAGCGCCACCAGCGCGGCTTCCGGCCGAGGCGCATCGGGGCGTTCCCCTAGGTAACGCCCCGGCTGCAGCCCAAATGGATCGTCAAGATCGATCCATTGCGGGTAGGTGCGGATGTCAAAGCCAGGAATGACATCCGGCAGCCCAGAGGCTTCAAATTCGCTCATGAGCAGGATCGATTTCTTCGCCGGGTCGCGGAAAACGACGGCAAAAGCAGCCTCGCTCATCCGAAATGTATAAAGGAACATGCTCGGTTGCCCGGTGAGGTAGTAAAAATTTTCCGCACTGGAAGCGACAAGGGCATCCAGCTGTTCTTTTTCCAACTTTTCTCTAGCTCGTCTTGCGACGTCCTGCAGATGGTAATCTATCGTGTACTGCAGCTTGTCATCCGTGATTTGCACAATGGTTCAGCTCCTTATTCAGGTCGCTTAATAAGCTTTGGATAAGCGTTTTTCAATATGATTCAGCATGACGGAGAGTCCGGTGCTCATGATCCAGTACATCAGCCCAATCGCCAGGAAGAAGGGCATCGCTACATAATATCTTGCGACAAGCAGTTGAGCCGCTCGGAACAGCTCGACCACCGTTACAAGAGATACGAGAGAGGTTTCCTTCAGCATTCCGATAAATGTGTTTCCCAGCGGGGGGATCGCTATTCGAGCAGCTTGTGGCAATATAACATAACGCATCGTCTGCCAGCTTGTCATCCCAAGCGATTGAGCCGCCTCAGTCTGTCCCCGATCCACGGACAAAATCGTAGCTCGGAACGTCTCCGATAAATACGCGCCAATATTAATGCTCATAGAGATATACGCCGACATCATCGGACTAAGCTTGATCCCGAAGTCCGGCAGCCCGTAATACACAATGAAGATCTGCACCATTAACGGGGTGCCGCGAATGATAGAGACGTACACTTTAGCTATACTTTGCAGCACGATATTCCCTTTCAAACGGGCAATTGCAGTGAGTAGTCCGAGAATTAACCCGAAGAACATCGATACGAAGGTAATCTGCAGTGTGTAATAGGCTCCGGTCAGCAGGTATTCAAGGTTGTCCAGCACAAGCTTCATCGGGTATTCCTCCCTTTATCATACAGCCATTCTTAGAAATTCGGGTCGACCCCAAACCATTTATTGTACAGCGTTTTCAGGGTTCCGTCGGTTTTAATTTCCTGCAGCGCCTTGTTGACGGCCGCTTGTAGCTCAGGGCTATTCTTAGGCATGGCTACACCCGCGTAGTCGGATTTCAGAGGCTCTCCAACGGTTTTCAAATCAAGGTGATTTTTCTCAATTAGCGGCTTCAGCGCAAAAACGTTGTTGATCGTAGCATCGATCCGCCCGGTGTTGAGATCCATCAATGCGTTCAAGTTATCGTTGTAGGTGACAATTTCAAAGTCGCCGACCTTAGGAAGCACTTCCTCGCGCAGATAAGTTTCGTCGTTCGTTCCAAGCGCAACGCCGACTTTTTTACCTTTGAAGTCTTCAATTTTCTGAATGCTGCTGTTGTCACCTTTAACGATAATGCTTACGTCATTTTTTACATACGGTTCGGAGAAATCGATCGATTGTTTCCGTTCATCGGTAATGGTCACCTGGCTAACAAGCGCATCGTATTTATCTTTTTGTAGACCCTCGATAAGCCCGGAAAATTCCCCTGTTACAAACTCGGCTTCCACACCGATCCGTTTGGCGATTTCTTTGGAAATATCGGCATCGTAGCCGTCGACTTCATTTTTTTCATTAACAAAGTTGTATGGGGCATACGTACCCATGAGGCCGATCGTGATTTTGCCTTTACTTTTAATTTGCTCCAGCAAATTGCCTTGAGCACTATTGCCTTTTTCCGCTGCGGCATTATTTCCTCCGCTTGCAGCCGGCGTTCCTCCCTGACCATTTCCTCCGCATGCGGACAACAGAAGCGTTAATGCCGCAATAACGGATAAAATCAGCAGTGGTTTTTTCTTTTTCATGTTCATGGTTTCTCTCTCCTCTTTTCTTGTTTGCTGAAAGGTTGGTAATTCTACTCAAGGGGATCTCCCATAAGTCCATAGAATTCAAATTTGGCGACAGCGTAAGCCATCTGCTCGGCGGAGTATTCAGATCGGTAGTCGACATCGTGCTCCGGCCCAAACAGCCATTTTGACATAGTGCCTTCAATCAGTGAAACGAGCAATAGCGAACGCATTGACACACCCTGCGGATCGACAGGAAGCATGCCAAGCTCTGAAGCTCGTCCGATATTATTCTTGAACGCATCGCCGAACGTTTGCCAGGTTTGGGATATAGCCGTCTGAATCGCTGGATCAGCACCTTGACCTTTAAGAAGCAGCAATACCATTAAATGCCGCTCACTTTCGGCAAACTGGAACAATTCCGTTAGCAGACGCCGTGTGGACAATTCCATATCCGTTACTGTTCCCGCCTCACGACGGTAACCTTTAGCAACTGTTGCAACTAGTTTCTCTCGACCATCTTGGATCAGTTCAAGCGTCATCTTCTCTTTGCTCGCAAAATACCAGTAGAACGTACCTTGGGAAACGCCCGCAGACTTAACGATGTCGGATATTTTGGTATTGTGGTATCCTTTGCGGGCAAAACATTCCAAAGCTATCTTTTTCAATTGCTCCCGTCTTTGTATGTCCGTAGTGTTGGCTCCCAGCGATCTTCACCCCTTCCCTAATTGATCCGTCAGTCAGTTAATTCCGACTATTTACATAGTATTAATTAATATTGTGTTTGTCAATCCTCTCTTTTGTGGAACCCGTCGATATATGAAACTCCAAATAACAAAATGCCCGGGTAATAACCCGGGATATGAACATTCTCAAATTGAAATTGAAAGTACGGGTTGTCTTCTAAAACATTTGGTGAATTCCGATCAGAATTAACAGCAGGCCGGATATTATCGTAGCCTGGTTGCCAAATTTCTCCGCAGCGTACTTCTCGCCAAAGCCGGCGCAGAGAGCTAGCAGAATGAAGCTGAAAAAGCCGACGGAAAGGGAAGTGAGCCATACGTTTAGCTGTGTAATACCCGCATTAAAACCGCCTGCCAACGCATTCATAGCAAGTGCAATACCGAGCAGAAACGATTCACCGAGATTGAGTGATTTTGAACTGTCTACATCGGCTTCCTCCGGATTGCGGAGCAGCCGGGTAAGCATCTGGGCATCGTTCTGCGGCGGCAAAGGTTTTTTCTCGGTAAACGGCTGCATCAGTACCCAAATGCCTACGCCTACAATGACGACGGTTCCTAATAGCTGTCCAATCCAGGGATGTATCCACGATGAAATCCAACTGCCGAATAACCCCGACATCAGAGTGGCCAGAAACGAAATAAAAGCAATGGCCAGATTGGAATACCACGGTATACGGATTTTTCGGACCCCATATGCAATCCCGACACCCGCATTATCCAGGTTGGACGCGAGTCCAATGGCAATGACAGCCAACAGACTGTATGAACCCATGATGTTCGCTCCTTTGCGTAATGTGATGACACAGCATATGCCCAGATTCCAATTTTGGTTTCTGACACGGCGGCATTGGTTCGTAGTCGATCTTCTTTTTGGGTTTTTACGATTAGTAGTTTTCTTTACCTGTTAAAAAGTAGTATAATGTCAACAAAGATCTACCCGAGGAGTGATAAATGTGCTTGAAAATTTATTGCGCCCGTCTCATCTATTGTTGCTGGTGATAGCGGCGCTTTTGTTGTTTGGCCCTAGCAAACTCCCGGAACTTGGACGCAGCTTTGGTACGATGTTGAAGGAGTTCAAGAAAGGGGCGCGCGGAGATATTATCGAGGAAGATAAGCCGCAGGAAATCCAAACCCCGGCGTCTGCGGAAACACATAAGTCTTCATAAAAGAAATTCACAGGTTTCCCTTATAGAAAAGCGCGACTAGGCCGGAATGGTTTAAGCTCGCGCTATTATTTTGCCAACAAACAACAAAGAAAGCCTTGAACCGATTGAGCGGATCAAGGCTTTCTTTGATTCAAAACAATATGGAATCTCTTTATACCTGCAGCAGTAGCAATATAATCGATGACAATCCAAGGCAGGTGCTGAGTAAATAAAGGAACATAACCACTTGCTTTTGATTTAGCCCGGCTCGAAGCAGGCGATAGTGAACTTGGCTTGCGTCTGCCTGGTAAATCGATTTACCCTGAATCATCCGTTTAATGACTACGAACAGATTGTCGAAGATTGGCACTCCCAGGGCTAATACCGGAATGAACAGGGACAGGACCGTAGCCTGCTTAAATGCGCCATCAAGTGCAATAACAGCCAGTATAAATCCAAGAAAAGTTGCCCCGGCATCGCCCATAAACACTTTGGCGGGCGCCTTATTATAACGTAAATAGGCAAGAGACACTCCGATCAGGGTAATGGACAATACTGCCGAATTGGTTTGCCCCTTGGCGATCGCAACAACAAACAATGTCCCAGCAGAAATGGCTGACAAACCACCGGCCAGTCCATCAAGTCCATCTGAGAAATTGATGACAGTGGTAACGCCGAATATCCAAAGAATCGTTAAAATAAATTGCATCCAGGCCGGCAACAGGACATATTCGCCACTGAATGGATTGACGAATCCACTAAAAGTGATTCCCGCGGCATACACAAGGATGGCGGCCGATACTTGAACGATCAGCTTGGGAAGTGCCGGGAAGTCTTTGCCCTTCGTTTTGTACCAGTCATCGACCGTTCCGATCGTTAGAAGTAGAACGCCACCGGCGAACAGCGCCCCAGTTTCCCATGAGAAGTTTCTCGTAAACAGCAGGTAAGATATGAAAAAACCGGTAAAGATGGCGTAGCTTGCTGTGAGCGGAATCGGCTTGCGATGGATTTTACGTTCCACGTCAGCTCTAGGCTTGTCCACGAAATCGAGGCGAAACGCCAGCTTTCCCAGCGGGGGAATGAGCAGGTAGACGATAAGAAATGCTAGCAGAAAAGACCATAAGTATAAAATGATAATCACCACCAAAAAGTATAGGACTCATTAAGCCATATTATAAAAAGAAAGCAGAGTCTTGTCGAATACTTATTGCATATGACGAATTTTCAAGCCTACACAAACTAGTGCAAAGGTGAACGAACCTAAGGAAATGTGATACATTATAGAGGGTACGAATATCCTTATTAATGTGTCATAAAAACATGAAAAGTATTGGGTACGGAGGGATATAAATGCAGGATGATTACACGCGTAAGCTTGAGGACCAGAAAAGCTTGTTTAGACAGCTGGGAATTAAGCTGGATGCGCTCTCTATTCATGAAAAAGATTTTGATGTAAAGATGCGGGGGTACGAGAAGGAGGATGTCGACCGTTTTTTGGACGATATCATCGTTGACTATGAACGTTTCTACGATATCTTTACCGATTTACTGGATAAATATAAAGAAATCCAGCGCCGCCAAGCTTATTGGGAAGAGGAGAAGAAAGCTTACGCCCGCAAGCCGCAAATTGATGTGGAGAATTCCGTGGATCGCCGGATCGTTGAGGATGGAATTCGCCAGTTGGAACGGAATTTAGAGCAGTTGAAGCTGCAACTTCGTACAGATCGTTAGTATGAAATGATGAGAACCGATGCTTTATGCACCGGTTCTTTTTGTGCGCTCTTAGACTACAAAGAACTTACTAAATGTATTTTGTACAATTAAAAATTGTCTTGTCCGGAGACCTAAGCACTTAGATGCAAAAAGAGCAGTTAAAAAGAGCAAAATAACCATAACGAGCAAAATTGACTCGGTTTAAATGTAGGAAATGCAGTTAAAATCCAAAAATCCACAATTTGCTTGAAAATAACTGTACATAATACATTTAGCGAAGGGTGCTGATAGAGGCATGAATCTAAATCTGCATATTGATGGAGGGACAAGTGCAAAATAGTGGTCAGAAGCTTGATGAATCGGTTTAGATGCATTCGCTGAAATTTCAATTTCACAAGATCTTCATTTTTAAAGTGTTGTCACAACGGTGTGCAAATGGTAATATATAATCAAGATTTAGATTTAGTCTAAAAATAATTTAAAAGTATTACTTACACATCTTATAGTATTGAAATGGAGGAATTTAAATGACAAATCAAACTTTAACTCAAGTGAATCAAGAACTGCACAAGCAACTGAATCTTCAGGTCGCAAACTGGACCGTAATGTATACGAAGCTGCACAGCTTCCACTGGTTTGTTAAGGGCGAGAACTTCTTCACACTACATGAGAAATTCGAATCCCTGTACAATGAAGCAACAGGATACCTGGATGAACTTGCTGAACGATTGCTGACAATAGATGGGGCCCCTGTAGCTACGCTTCGCGAATCACTCGCTCTTGCAAGCATCTCGGAGGCGACCGGGAAAGAAACCGCTCAAGAAATGGTAGCCTCGGTGATATCCGATTTCGAAGTGATCATCGGCGAATTGAAGGATGCGATGGAAGCTGCAGCAAGAACGGAAGACGAAGCTACCGGCGATCTTCTGCTCGGGATTATGTCGGCGCTGGAGAAACATCGTTGGATGCTGAACGCTTATCTTGGTAAATAATGGACTTTATCAAGATAAAGTGAACAAAGGACCTTCCTTGGGCGAATAAAACCGCTCTTGGTGAGGTCTTTTTTTAGAAGAGTGAGGATGCAGTTGATTGAATAAATGAGTTAGATTTGCTCTGATTAGGGATATATAAATGGAGAGGTGACGGACGTGCTAGGACAAAAGGAGGCATGGCGAATTTTCATCGCTGTACCTATACCACAGGATGTGAAGCATAAAATGCAAGCGTGGTGCAGTGAACGGGAAGAACTGCTGCAATTTCGCAAATGGGTGTATACGGAGGACTATCATATTACAGTTCAGTTTCTTGGGGATATGATGCCGGAGCGATTGGACCAATTAGAAGTAGGTCTAAAACGGGCAATTGAAAATACGCCTGAGTTTTCAATTGAAGCGGCGGGATGTGGCACATTTGGCAGACCTGCTAGTCCAAGTGTGCTTTGGGCCGGGGTGCGTGGGGATATCGCGGCGCTAAGCCGGTTACAACAGAAGGTGACTGAAGCGAATCGTGCCCTCGGATTTGTTCCGGAGGAGCGCCGTTATACCCCGCATATTACGTTGGCCCGTAAATATCGTGAGGATGCCAGACTGAATCTGGAGGTTTTGAATTCAGCACCTGAGTTCGGCTCATGGTTGGTGGATCGTCTGGTCGTTTACCGGACGCATATGCATGAGCGTCCGATGTATGAGGTTGTAAGAACTATTACATTATAGCTGTAGTTAGTTCGCTTGTTGTTTTACTTTCTGGCCGGACTGAGCATGGAGTCGAACCGGACCTATGGTTCCCTGCAACTCCCTGATAACGCTCTGAACGCAGCGGTCCGGCCGGTAAGCGGGGTACAAAGGAGTTAGTTTATTGTTGATTCTAACCGGAGCGCCATGACCATGATCTCGAATAGCTTCAAACCAGTGATCCAACACCTCAGGTGAAGTAAATTCGGTACCGTATCCGTGATTTACGAAATAGTCCTTGTTTTTTTCCTCTTGCCCAGGAAGCGATTCATAAAACAACATCGGGATGCCTTTTGCAAGTCCTTCTGTACAGGTCATTCCACCGGGCTTTGTGATGAGCAAATCGGATGCATCCATCCATTTGCTGACTTCTCTCGTATATCCAAGCACCTTAACGTTAGGATGTTGAAAGGCTGGATGATTGCTTAGCTTTTCAATCAGCTTTTTATTGCTACCCATGCAGCAGACGATTTGAATTTCCTCGCGCCGAGCGGTGAGTTTGCTGATCAGTTCCTCCTTGAACAGAAGACCCCAGCCACCGCCCATAACGAGCACAGTTGGCATGTTTTTTAGACCAAGCTCTTCCCGTACTGCCGAAGGATCTTGTCTGACCCAGAAGTCGGGATGAACGGGAATACCTGTAGCTTCAACAGCGTCCTCTCGAACGCCGCGGCTGATCAACTGATCTCTTACTTCCTCCGTAGATACGAGATAGCGGTCTACACCAGGACTGAGCCACGAGCCGTGTGCATCATAATCGGTAATTACCGTCCAAAGCGGAACGTCGAGACCGGCAGCCTTTAGACGGGAAATGATCGCACTTGGGATAGGGTGAGTACATATTATAAGCTCGGGTCTTAATTGCTCGATGACCTCGGAGGCATGTTGATAGAACATTTTATGAAGAGCCAGGCGGGCCAAGCGTCCGACCGGCTTTTCGTAGTTTTTGCGGTAATACATACCGAACAGAGCCGGACTGGTACTAACTGTTCGGCGATAAGCAGAAATAATCAACGGCGCTACCGTCGGATTTAAAAAAGAACCGAGCTCCATCACTCTCGCCTGGATGTACGGGCATAGCTTCTTTAGTCCTGCAGCCAAAGCATGGCCTGCCTGGGTATGGCCGCTTCCGAATCCTTCCGATAAGATCAGTACTCTTTTCTTTCGCATTAAAGATCACCTGCTTCATCTATAATCCGGTAATGACCGGGATCTATTTTTGAGAACCGCTGATAATCTCAAGTTTGTTAACGCCATTGGAACTCTCTGTTTACCAGTGTATTTCGTTTGCCGTTTGGCGGAAAGAGGCCAAGGACTGGTCTATCTGCTGGACTTAAGTCGGGGAAGCTTGTGAAGCTTTATTTTTGAAGGTTGATTGGCTCACAAAAATGATGTTGAGGGTTCTCATATATTGTAGAAAAATACACAGTTTAAAAGAATTGGACAAGCTTTTGAAAACAAATGAAAAAACTTGAAAAATACATCTTGCATTCTATTTTCGGAAGTGCTAAAGTGATAATTGACCGAATGACCAAAAGTGATTTTTAGTCAGTTAGTCATTTTTGGCCCTCATGTTTTTATTACTGAACGTAAAGGAGGTGCGAATGATGGCATTGGTGGATCGCCGTAAACAAGTAGTCGAAGCAGCGGGAAAGTCTTTCGCGCTATTTGGCTATAAAGCGACGACGATGGACCATGTCGCGAAAATAGCGAATGTGGCCAAAGGGACGATCTACACCTTTTTTTCCAACAAGGAGGAGCTGTTCGACGAAATTCTTCGTTCTGTCATTGTAGAGATGCGGCGGATCATCGAGGAAGAAGTTGATGAGAGCAAGTCTTTTTTCGAAAATCTGCATCGAGCAATGGACTTACTGCTTGAGTTCAGGAAAGAGCATGACCTTCTGATCAAGCTGTCGCAGGAAGTGCGCGATTTTGGTACTCCTAAAGCCCGCGAAGGACTGGAGAGAGTCGAAAACGAGATATTGAATTATCTTGAACGCCAGATTGCTCGTTTTGTGCAGCGCCGAGAAATTGGTGATTATGACCCCAAAATGGTGTCTTTCGTAGTGTTCAAGCTTTACATTGCGCTCACGTCGGATTGGAACAAGCTTTATAAGCCGTTAAGCGAAGTTCAGATTAAGGAGTTTATCCGTAACTTTCTGGCAAGCGGACTGTCCCCGAAAGCAAGTGATAGGTAAGTTCAAAGAGAAGATTATAGATAACTCGGCAAGGAGAGAAAACAAAATATGAAATCATTATCGGTGTTTTTAAAGGATTTGGGGGCTACCTTCAAAAAGCCAAAAGTCTTTATTCCGATTCTTGCTGTGCTGTTCATCCCTGTGTTATATAGCGGGATGTTCCTCGGTGCCTTCTGGGACCCGTATGGCAAAATGAATGAACTGCCTGTTGCGGTCGTTAACCAGGATACAGGAGCGGATTATGAAGGTAAGCAACTAACCGTGGGTAAAGATCTCGTCGATGAGTTGAAGAAGAGCGACGATTTCAATTGGAGATTTGTCTCTCGCAGTGAAGCGGATAAAGGGATCGAGGAAAACAAGTACTACATGACGATTGTGATCCCGGAAAACTTCTCGCAGCAGGCCACTACGTTGATGGATGATAGTCCAAAGCCGGCTGAAATTATTTTCGAGCCTAACGAAGGCTACAACTTCCTGGCCGCGCAAATCGGCGGTACTGCCGTAAAGCAAATTAAAGCGAAAGTGTCCGCCAAGGTAACTGAGGCATATACGGAAACGTTGTTTGACCAAGTTGAGAAAGTCTCCAGCGGCCTCGGTGATGCGGGCGATGGAGCGAATACTCTTAAAGACGGAGCTGTTAAGCTCGATGACGGTGCTCAGAAGCTAAAGGAAAACTTGGCCAAGTTGGTCGATGGCACGACGAAGCTTCAAAACGGTGTAGCTCCGCTGGAAAAAGGAACGGGCGCCCTGAGCAAAGGGGCTAACGACCTGAACAATGGCGCAACCAAGCTGTCCGGCGGCCTTGCTCAACTGGAGCAAGCCGGCAATAAGCTGGAAGCCGGTGCGGTGCAGGCCAATAACGGCGGCAAGCAACTGCAGACCGGATTGCAATCCTCCCTGGAAGGCAGCCAGAAGCTGCAAGCCGGATTGGGAGCATCCGAACAAGGCAGCGCTAAACTGCAAGCCGGATTGGAAGCATCCGAACAAGGTAGCGCCAAGCTGCAAGCTGGACTTGAATCGTCCGTGCAAGGCAGCGCTAAAGTTTCGGAAGGAGCTAAAGGCGTAGCTCAAGGCTTGGATCAATTAACGAAGCTAAGTCCTGATTTGGCGAAGAACCCGGCTGTACAAAAGCTCGTGGCAGCCAGCCAGGCTGTAGCTCAAGGCAGTGAACAGGTGCATCAGGGCAATCAACAACTGCTGAAAGGCAGTCAGGATCTGCATGGTGCACAACAGCAGCTTGTACAAGGCAGCAAAGATTTGCACGGTGCACAGCAGCAGCTCGTGCAAGGCAGCAAGCAGCTGACGGATGGTCAGCAGCAATTGCTGGCCGGAGCTACTCAGTTGACTGCAGGTCATGAGCAGCTCGCTGGCGGTCTGAAATTGTTCAACAGCAAGCTGTCCGAAGCAGCAACTGGCGGCAAACAACTGGCTACTGGCGCAAGCAAGCTGAGTACAGGTGCACAACAGCTGCAAGGCGGTGTTGATAAACTGTCCGGCGGTGTCAGCACTTTGGCCGATGGCTCCAAGAAATTGGATGAAGGAGCCGGAGAGCTGAAAAACGGCATGGATAAATTGACTGACGGTTCTGGTGAATTGGCTACGAAGCTGAACGATGCAGCAGATAAAACATCCAGTGTGAAGAAAACGGATGCTCTGGTCAACATGTTTGCTGAGCCAATTGAAATTAACGAACAGAAGATTAACAGAGTACCGAACTACGGTACTGGCTTCTCGCCTTACTTCTTGTCACTTGGCTTGTTTGTCGGGGCTCTGATCTCAACGCTGGTCGTACCGATCCGTGGATCTTCGGTGGCCCAAGCAACCGGCTGGAACCGTTTTGTAAGCCGTACGCTTGCGTTCACCGGAATGAGCCTTATTCAATCCCTCTTGTCCGTGGTTCTAGTATTGCACGTTTTGGGACTTGAGGTTAAGAGCGTACCGCTCTTCTACCTATTTAGCTTTGTCACCAGTTTGTGTTATATGTTCATCATTCAAGCACTCGTTACTTGGTTGGAAAATCCGGGCCGTTTCTTAGCAATTCTGATGCTCATTTTCCAATTGACGACAAGCGCAGGTACATTCCCGCTGGAACTGATTCCAAACTGGATGAAAGCTTTCAACCCGCTCCTGCCAATGACCTACAGTGTCAGAGGCTACAAAGCGGTTGTATCTACCGGCAACTTCAACGTAGCATGGGAAGATATCGGCATGCTGGCTTCCTTCGGGGTCGTATTCCTGGCAATTACGCTGGTTTACTTCCTGCGTCATGAACGCAGTGAGGACGCTAGTCCAGAAGCAAACCTGAGCGCACAATCTACACATTAAGCACAATATTTTGGGAAAGCGTGAGTATGGGGGGCAACTAGCCCTCACTGCTCACGCTTTTTTTAGATATCAGAAAATAGGAACTCGGAAGGAACGGCTTTCTTTCTGATATAGCAAAAATAACCGTTGCGAATCGCGGTCAGTCTTAGGCGGAATCATTTGAGGTGGAGAATGTATAAATTTTTTCCCTGCCTTCATTACTTTGCCAAGCCAGGCTTAACAAAGTACTTTGGCATGAATTATCATCTAAAGAACAAATCTCTAAAAAGAGAGCGTTTTCTTGCGAAAAATCGGCATTTTCGCCCTTAATTTCGCAATAAAAGTGCAAAAGAAAGAGAATATAATGCAAAAACAGAAGTGACATTTTCCGTTAGAATAATAAGAAAGATTTTTTCCGGGCTCTACGGTTAAGGAAAGATTATCAGGTTCATAAAATGTTTCAATTTCATTTAGCCGCAAGGCGTGCTAAAATGTAGACCAATAAAAACCTTACATGCATTTGTTAGCAGGAGCCAGGCAAAAGGTTTATGTTCGTGTCGTATTTATCGCTATTTTACCTATAGAAAGGTTGCGCATATGATGAAACACACCGTTACACCACCTAAGCAGGGACTTTATGATCCGGCTTTTGAAAAAGATGCTTGCGGCATGGGGTTTGTGGCTCATATTAAAGGTAAGGCCTCACATGATATCGTCAGTCAGGCCTTAACAATGCTGGCGAATATGGAACATCGGGGCGGACAAGGAAGCGAGCCGAATTCCGGTGATGGCGCGGGGATTTTACTGCAGATCCCGCACCGTTTTTTCGTTGGGGAAGCGCAAAAACTTGGGTTTACTTTACCTGAAGCTGGTGAGTATGGAGTAGGTATGCTGTTCCTTCCGCATGATGAGGAACTCCGCAGTAAGCAGGAAGCGAAGCTGGCACAAATCGTCGAAGAAGAAGGACAGCGGTTGATCGGATTCCGGACCGTTCCTACTCGGGACGACATGCTCGGCAAAACGGCGAAGGCTGCCAAGCCGTTCGTTCGTCAAGTATTTATCGGCCGTGCAGAAGGTCTTTCAAACGACCTGGATTTTGAACGCAAATTGTATGTGATCCGCCGTCGGGCTGAACAGACAATTCGTTACAGTGGGGAAGACGGGGGGGACGCTTTTTACGTATCCAGCCTTTCCTGCCGTAAAGTTGTTTATAAAGGAATGCTTACGACGGAGCAAGTTGGTCAGTTTTATTCGGATCTAAACGAAGAGAGCCTGGAATCAGCGATAGCGATGGTTCACTCTCGTTTCAGCACCAATACGTTCCCTAGCTGGGAACGTGCCCATCCGTACCGCTTCATGATTCATAACGGCGAAATTAATACGCTGCGCGGCAACGTAAACTGGATGCGCGCCCGTCAATCGATGTTCAAAACGGACGCATTTGGCGATGACCTGGAGAAGGTCAAGCCTGTCATCAATCCAGACGGATCTGACACGGCGATGTTTGATAATACATTTGAATTTCTATATCTGAGCGGACGCTCCTTGCCTCATGTTGCTATGATGATGGTGCCTGAGCCTTGGGTAGGTCGTGATGATATAGATCAGGATAAGAAAGCATTTTACGAATATCACAGCACGTTGATGGAGCCATGGGACGGGCCTGCAGCGATGGGCTTTACCGACGGCATTCAAATCGGTGCAATTCTTGACCGGAACGGGCTGCGTCCTTCGCGTTATTATGTAACGAAGAACGATTTGATCGTGTTGTCTTCGGAGGTTGGCGTACTTGATATTCCAGCGGAGGATGTTCTGTACAAGGATCGCCTGCGTCCAGGACGTATGCTGCTCGTGGACACCAAGGAAGGTCGCATCATTTCCGATAAGGAAGTCAAGGCAGCTATTGCTGCAGAGCATCCATACCAGGAGTGGCTGGATGAGCACCTGGTGACGCTCGAGGATCTGCCGGAAGCGAAGGAGCTTCCACCGGAAAGCCATGAAGATATTACACGGCGCCAAATGGCGTTTGGTTATACGTACGAGGATTTGCGCAAGGTGCTTGAACCGATGGCCTTGACCGGCGGCGAAAATATCGCTTCGATGGGCTACGACGCGCCGCTTGCCGTATTGTCGGAAAAACCGCAGCGCCTTTACAACTATTTTAAGCAGATGTTTGCGCAGGTCACGAACCCGCCGATCGACGCAATTCGCGAAGAGCTTGTCACTTCGACGGCAACAACGATCGGTCCGGAGCGGAATTTGCTCAATCCGGAGCCAGAAAGCTGTCGGCAAATTCGGCTGGACTCGCCGATCTTGTCCAACGAAGATTTCGCTAAGCTTCGTCACGTGCATCGGCCTGGATTCAAAGCGATTACGATTCCGATCCTGTTCACAGCTTCGGAAGGGGCGGAAGGACTTCGCAAAGCGCTGGATAGTCTGTGTGAAGCGGCCGATCGGGTTATTTCCAAAGGCCATAACATACTCATCTTGTCCGACCGCGGTATGGACAGCGAAAATGCAGCTATTCCGGCGCTGCTGGCGGTTTCCTGCCTGCATCACCACCTGATCCGTGAGGAAACACGGACGAAAGTAAGCATTTTGCTGGAATCTGGAGAACCTCGTGAGGTTCACCACTTTGCGCTGCTGCTTGGCTATGGGGTAAGCGCAGTGAACCCGTACCTTGCCTTTGAAACACTGAAGGATATGATCGCTCAGCGTATGCTGCAAGGGGTTTCCCATGAGAAGGCGATTTACAACTTTATCAAAGCAGCCACCAAGGGCGTCGTAAAAACATTGTCCAAAATGGGCATTTCGACGATCCAGTCATATCGCGGGGCGCAAATTTTCGAAGCGGTTGGTTTACAACCGTCGTTCGTTGATCGTTACTTCACTTGGACGCCGTCTCGTATCGGCGGGATCGGGTTGAGTGAAGTGGCTACCGAGACATTGACCCACCATTTCCGCGCATTTACCGATAAGGACGGAAACGACAAGGTCCTCGATTCCATCGGGGAATATCAATGGCGGAGCGGCGGAGAAGAGCATCTCTTCAATCCGCAAACCGTTCAGTTGCTTCAACAATCCGTACGTACGGGAGACTACGGTTTGTACAAAAAATTCGCTTCGCTCGTTCAGGGTGAAAGCAAGAAATATTTAAATCTGCGTTCCATGCTTGAGCTGAAGCCGGTTGGGCCAAAGGTTCCACTTGAGGAAGTGGAACCGGCATCTTCGATCATGCGCCGCTTCAAGACGGGGGCGATGTCCTTCGGCTCGATCAGTAAGGAAGCGCATGAGACGATCGCAATCGCGATGAACCGCATCGGAGGCAAGAGCAACACCGGTGAAGGCGGGGAGAATCCGGAGCGTTTTGTTCCGGATGCCAACGGTGATTTGCGCCGCAGTGCGATCAAGCAGGTAGCGTCCGGACGCTTTGGTGTTACGTCCAACTACCTGGTTAACGCCGATGAAATTCAAATTAAAATGGCGCAGGGGGCAAAACCGGGCGAAGGCGGACAGCTGCCAGGCCGCAAAGTATATCCTTGGGTTGCCGAGGTTCGCGGTTCAACGCCTGGTGTAGGCTTGATCTCGCCGCCACCGCACCATGACATTTATTCGATTGAAGACTTGGCCGAATTAATCTTCGACCTGAAGAACGCCAATCCGCGGGCACGGATCAACGTTAAGCTCGTATCTGAAGTCGGTGTCGGAACGATTGCTGCCGGTGTAGCCAAAGGCCGGGCCGATGTCATTCTGATTAGCGGCTACGATGGAGGAACGGGGGCTTCCCCGCAAAGTTCGATCCGTCACGCAGGATTGCCTTGGGAGCTCGGACTTGCTGAAACGCATCAGACGCTGATGCTGAACAACCTGCGCGACCGTGTCGTGCTGGAGTCGGACGGCAAAATGCTCAACGGCCGTGACTTGGCTGTCGCTGCCCTGCTCGGAGCTGAAGAGTACGGCTTCTCCACGGCGCCGCTCGTAGCGGTGGGCTGCATTATGATGCGGGTGTGTCAGCTGGACACTTGTCCGGTCGGCGTAGCGACGCAAAATCCGGAGCTGCGGAAAAATTTCGCAGGTGATCCGCAGCACGTCGTCAACTTTATGACCTTTGTGGCAGAAGATTTGCGTGAATGGATGGCTGAACTCGGCTTCCGCTCGCTCAATGAAATGATCGGACGTACAGATTGCCTCGATGCAGTGAAAGTGGCTGATCACTGGAAGAAGAAAGGTGTGGATCTCAGCTCGCTGCTTCATATGCCAGAAGTTCCGGAAGGAAGCAGCCGTTACTGCACGAAACAGCAAAACCATGGCATCGAAGAAACGCTCGATATCACGAAGCTGCTTGACCTTGCCAAACCGGCTCTTGAACGCGGCGAAGCGGTTTCCGCAAGCCTGCCGATCTGCAACGTTAACCGGGCTACCGGCACTTTGCTGGGTAGTGAAGTTACACGGCGTTACGGCGCAGCCGGTTTGCCTGAAGACACGATCACGCTTCATTTTGAGGGCTCGGCGGGCCAAAGCTTTGGAGCTTTTGTGCCGAAAGGCATGACGCTGACCGTAGATGGGGACGCCAACGATTATACCGGTAAGGGCTTGTCCGGCGGTAAATTGATCGTGAAGCCGTCTTCGCGGGCAACCTTTGTCGCCGAGGAGAATATTATCATCGGTAACACATCGTTCTACGGAGCAACGGGGGGAGAAGCTTATATTCGTGGTATTGCCGGCGAACGCTTTGCTGTTCGTAACTCTGGAGCGAACGTTGTCGTGGAAGGCGTAGGCGACCACGGCTGCGAATATATGACTGGCGGACGTGCAGTAGTCCTTGGCCGGACAGGTCGGAACTTTGCAGCCGGGATGTCCGGCGGTATCGCCTATGTTTTGGATGAAGCCGGCGATTTTGCTAGACGCTGCAATCTGGAGATGGTATTGCTCGAATCTATTGAAGATGCGCCTGAAGCGGAAGAGCTTCGGACTATGATTAGTCGTCATGCACTTTACACCGACAGTCCGGTTGGACGCCGTGTACTGGATAACTGGAGCGAATACTTGCCGAAGTTTGTTAAGATCATTCCGAAGGACTACAAACGGATGCTGGAGCAAATTCGCAAGGTGGAAGATCAAGGCTTGACGGGAGAAGCTGCGCTTCTAGCGGCTTTTGAAGCCAATACACGGGAATTGGCCCGGGCCGGTCATTAATATAGCCGAAAAAGACCGATGAAATAACATGGAGATGCGCCTAGCGCGAGTGCAGGGGATGAACTTCCCGGCAGCTCGCGCTTTTTTTTTCGAAAGCTGTCTGCTATTTTTAGGTCAAACAGCTTAATATGGTAAAATGGAGGAAATTGCATACAAGGAGTGGATACGATGGAGATGGCGCAGGAGCAGGGGCCCGTTGTCCAATTGAAGGATGTCAGTAAAAAAATCGGCTCCAAGACGCTGATCGATCGATTGACGCTGGATATTCCGCCCGGTCAGGTGTACGGGTTTTTAGGCCCAAACGGAGCTGGAAAAACGACGACGATCCGCATGATGGTCGGATTAATGTCGATTACGCATGGGGATATTTTAATCCAGGGTTCCAGCATCAAGCATGATTTTGAGCGGGCCATCTCGCATGTTGGGGCGATTGTGGAGAACCCAGAAATGTACAAGTTCCTGACGGGGTATCAGAATTTGCTTCATTATGCCCGGATGTCTCCAGGGGTAACGAAGCAGCGAATTTGGGAAGCGATAGAGCGGGTCGGCATGCAGCACCGGATTCACGATAAAGTGAAAACCTATTCGTTAGGTATGCGACAGCGCCTCGGTGTAGCTCAAGCGATTTTGCATCGTCCTAAGCTGCTTGTGCTGGACGAGCCCACGAACGGTCTTGATCCTCAGGGGATTCGCGAGCTTCGTGATTATCTGCGGGTGCTAGCCAAAGAAGAAGGGACGACCGTTTTTGTCTCCAGCCATCTATTGTCGGAGATGGAGCTGATGTGCGACACGGTAGCTGTAATCCAGCAGGGAAGGCTAATAGATGTAAAAGCACTGCACAGCGAGGGGGAGCAAGAAAGCCTGCATGAAACAGCATTCGAAGTAAGCGACCCAGAGCGTGCTATGGAAGTTGCTGGAGCCGGACGAATTGAAAACAGTCAGCTGATCGTTTCCGCAGATCGGAAAACGGTGGCAGAAATCAATTCCAAGCTAGTGCAGGCGGGCATTTCGGTTTATGAAATCCATACATTAACCCGTTCGCTGGAAGATCAATTTCTGGAGCTTACCGGAGGTGGAGAAATTGAGTAATTTTCTCATGCTCGTCCAAAACGAAAATATGAAAATCTACCGTCGTGTTCGCACATGGATTATGGTCGCGCTACTTATTTTTTTATCGATTGTGTTCGGCTCCTTGTTCTCTCTCGGAGATGATTCATCGTCTCTCAGCGCGTGGGATGCCGTAGACCAGCTGTCCTTTTTGTATTATCTCGTCAGTATTTTCTCGGCGGTTATTGCCGCCGATATCGTGGCCGGTGAATTTACATGGGGGACGATAAAGCTGCTGCTGATCCGCCCGTGGACACGGACGAAGGTACTAACATCCAAGCTGCTTGCAGTATTGATTTTTACCTTGTTCATGACGGTGGTGTTCTTTGCTTCTACGGTGGTGGTAAGTTTTCTGATTTTTCCGAATGTGCCGTCCGATTTGTTTCCCCAAGGATCTAGTCCGTTAAGCTCCATTCTAGAGAATTTGCTCTACAGCTATATAGACTTGCTTGTCATCACGCTGTTCTCCTTCATGCTGTCAACGGTGTTCCGGTCAAGCGGGATCGCGATTGGTTTGTCCATGTTCATATTGTTCGCCGGCAACATTTTCAGCATGCTGTTTAACCCCATACGGTTTCCTTGGGCGAAATATATGCTGTTTACGAACATGAATTTGAGCAAATATCGGGGAGGACAAGTCGGACCAGCCGGGATGACGATGGAGTTTTCCGCAGTAATTCTCGCCGGATACGTCCTACTGTTTCTGGCAATAGCCTGGTTTGTGTTCAAGAAAAGAGATGTAGCTGCCTAACCCAGCTCTGACAAAAAAAGTTCCCGTGTATTAAACAGACGGGAACTTTATATTTTCTTTTTCACGTTGGCTTACCCCGCTTCAGGCTGAGCTGCCTTTTTGTTTTTTGCCTTCGGAGAGACAGAGGAAGCAGAAGAGGGTGAACTGGCTGTCCTCTCCATTTTACTTGAACCATTAAGCTGTCCGCCTTCAGTAATAATTAACTTGGCAACATCAACATTGCCGTCCACCTGTCCGCTGCTAGTAATTGTCAGGCGTCCCTCCGTTGTAATATCGCCGATAACTCTCCCGGCCACGATGATATCGGCTCCTTTAATATTCGATGTGGCTTCTCCGGTTTCACCGACTATCACCTGGCCGAGGCAGTCGATTTCCCCCTGAAATTTTCCATCAACCCGAAGATTCGCCGTACATTCTAATTTTCCCTCTATAAAACTACCCTGGCCGATTAACGTGTCGGTTTGATTAGCCGATAGCCTTTTGTCCTTAAACATCGTTTGGTTCCTCCGTTTCAATGATTAAATCATTCTTCACTAATCCAGATAGGGAAGGGGATTAATCGGACTGCCGCCTTTGACGATTTCAAAATGAAGATGAGGTCCCGTACTTCTTCCCGTATTTCCGAGGGAGCCGATTTTCTGCCCTTTGATGATCGTGTCTCCTTCGGATACTCCGATATCATGCAAATGCAAATACCAGCTTTGCAGTCCTCCAGGGTGCTCAACCACGATGTATTTCCCGTGAGAACCGTCCCTGGCTGTCGTGATCACCTTGCCTGCCCCTGCGGCGTAAATGGGATCCCCGACTTTTCCAGCAATATCAATCCCGGCGTGAAAGGCGGCCCGGCCAGTAAAGGGATCGGTGCGATACCCAAAATTGGAGGTGAGCC
The DNA here is from genome assembly GCF_042678945.1 of Paenibacillus puldeungensis. NCBI lineage: Bacteria > Bacillati > Bacillota > Bacilli > Caryophanales > Paenibacillaceae > Paenibacillus > Paenibacillus puldeungensis. The sequence continues at coordinate 521,062 of NZ_JBHTLM010000001.1, forward strand.
TTGTCGACAACGTAGGCCATTCCGATGGGGTGCCGGATAGCGAGTACTCGGTTTGCTTCGCTTTTCTTAGCGTTAGCGGCACATTTTTTTCAATTTCATCCAGCAGATTGCTTATGGCTACAAAGTCGTCCTTCGTTTCCTGAGCTAACACCTCAATTTCATTGTCATGAACGGCGATAAATTCCCCTCCAATGCCTGACGAGTCGTTCCAGGACAAGGTAGACAGTTTGCCAAGCTGCTGCGGGTCGCCATGCTTGTCAATAAACTTCTGAAGTTCGGCTTCGAGCTGCTTCACCTTTTTCATTCGGCCCATCATTTCCTTGGATTGTCCGGAAAGGGCAATCACTTCGTTCTGCAGCCGCTGGATCGCCTCGTTCTTATCGGTTACGACAGCTTCAATCGTGAGGTTCTGGGTCCTTAATCGATCCTCGAGCCTAGAAATGGTCTGCTCCGATTGCATATGCAAGCTAACGATCAGGCCTGAAATCGATAGTAACGCTAGTAAAGGAACAGCGACAACCAGCGGCTTGGACACTTGAATCTGCTTTACGGGCTGGTTGGCATCCCGGAGGACGAGCAATGTCATCCGATTTGGGTTAGGTACACCTATACTCCTCATAGCATCTCCTTTCTACTCTTCGTTGCTATCTATAACTTATCTATTCCTATGACTCTTAAATCATGTCAAAAAAGACACCTGTCTGATATAAATGCCAAGCAAAAACAACGAGTTTTCCTAACCTGAATGAATAAACAGTCTCTTTGATGGTTAAAGCTGATGGAAGGGGAGGCTGAAAATAATGACTTTGCTCGTGATCCTGCTGCTTGCTTACATTTTTCAAATCGGTTCGGTTCTCCTGCTGGAATTCCGACATCCTGATAAGGCGCTGGCATGGATGTTTATTCTATTTCTTGTACCTGTCATCGGCTTTATGTTCTATTTTTTCCTGGCACAAGATTATAGGAAGCGGAAGAAGCTCCGCTATTCAGGAGCAGGCCAACTGCAGGATGTTAAAACGAAGCTTTCGGAACAGTCGCTGATCGTCAAATCCGTTCATGAGCTGCACAATACTGACTTTCAGCGTTATGAGCGTCTATACGGGCTGCTAAGCCATTTTCCGGAAAGTCCTATCACGGGCAACAATGAAACCAGGGTGTTAAGTGAGGGGGAGACTGCTTTTGCAGCCATGCTTGCGGAAATGGAAAAGGCTAAGCATCACATACATATCGAATTTTATATATTTCGGGCTGACGGGATTGGTACCGTCTTTCAAGAGGTAATGATCCGGAAGGCTAGGGAGGGGGTAAAGGTCCGTTTGCTATGCGACGGGCTTGGCAGCCACCAGTTGCCTTCTTCTTTCGTGCACTTACTTCAAAAAGAAGGGGTCGAGGTTTATTTTTTCCTGCCCCCCTTTCTAGCGACCCTGGACCGCCGGGTAAACTATCGCAATCACCGCAAAATCTTAGTAGTGGACGGAACGGTAGGCTTTTTAGGTGGGCTTAACGTCGGGGACGACTATTTGGGCTTGTATGAAAAGATGGGGTATTGGAGAGATACGCACCTGCAGTTGAATGGGGACTCGGCATACTACCTTCAAAAAGCCTTTATAGAAAATTGGCAATCAGCTTCTGGACAAAAAATATACGCTCCTGAGCTGTTTCCGGCACATAGGTGCAAACAGTCAGAGCAGGTTCAAATATTGGCGAGCGGACCGAATCAGCAGGGTAACGACATTCAAAAAATGTATTTTGGGGCGATTGCGGCAGCCAAGCAGCGGGTTTGGATCACCTCCCCCTATTTTATTCCCGATCAAGGGATTTTTACGGCCTTGAGAACGGCCGCGCTGAGCGGTGTTGAAGTGCTGGTCATTATTCCTGACCGCCCCGATAGCCGGTTCGTAAAGCTGGCCTCCTTGTCCTATGTGGAGGAACTGATGACGGCTGGGGTGAAGTTTTACCAGTATAAAAAAGGCTTCATCCATGCCAAGGTGCTGATTATTGACAATTTGCTGGCATCGGTCGGTACAGCGAATATGGATATGCGCAGCTTTTACTACAATTTTGAAATTACGGCGTTAATGTTTGACCGGGAGGCTATTATAAAACTAACCAAGGACTTCGAGGAGGACGTAAGCGAATCAATTCCTATCCATCTCCCCGAATTTTCGCGAAGATCACGACTGCAGAAGGGGGCGGAAATTGTAGCACGGCTGCTTGCTCCTCTGCTATAGCTGCTGGAGTGAAAAGATTAAGAACCTAACGATCTAATGCAAATGCTGTAGGATCAGTTTGACGGACTGGGGAGGGACCGCCTGCAGTAAATCTCCTCTTTCTTTAAGCCGCTTGCCGATATTTAGCAAATTGTAATCGGAAGGCTTGGGGTTCTTACGTACCTCCTCCCAGGTGAGTGGTGTCGATACGCTGGCGGAAGCGCGAGCTCTTGGGGTATATGGGGCGGCTAATGTTTTACCGCCGTAATGCTGGAGATAGTCAAAATAGATTTTGTCACCACGGTCCTTTTTGAGGCGCTCAATAGTAAACAACTGCGGATGCTTCTCTGTAACATAGCGCGCGACGAAATGTCCGATAGATCGAAGCTCATCAAAGGTTACGCCGTATTCGATCGGCACGATAATTTGCACGCCGGTTGCACCGGACGTTTTGGGTACGGAAGCGAGTCCCAGCGAAGATAAAATATCGCCGACTAAGGCGGTCGCCTCCATGATCCGGGGCTCCTCATCCCGGGAAGGGTCAAGGTCGATCATCCATTCGCAGGGCAAACTTTCGCCAACGTAATGCAAAGAAGGATGAAACTCGATACAGGCCAAATTCCCCAGCCAGAGCAGCACAGGCAGCCGATCCAGGACTACGTAGTTGATGTTTTCATGCATCGCCGTTTTGACGAAGTCGGGAAGCGGATCAGGGGCATTTTTTTGATAAAAAAATTTTCCGTGAATCCCGCCTGGATAACGGATGGTCGTCAGCAAACGGTTCTGGCAATATTTTAACAAATAAGGCGAAAGCTCGGCCAGCTTCTCTAAATACATTTGTTTTGTAATTCCCGCTTCAGGCCAGAGAAGCTTGTCCGGATTGGAAATGGTGAGTTCCTTGCCTTCAACGCAAATGGTGCCTTTAATCGTTCTGGGCATCGTTATCGGTACTCCTTTCAGGCGATAGCCGTTCATAAATGTTTAGCTGTTAATCATAGGCTTGCCCGATTCAAAGAAACTATGATGGAGGTCGGAGAGTTCTTGGAATGGAAAACGGTGGTACCTTTTGAGCCGATTCGTGGAGAAGTGATTCCCGAGGGGGATAACTGGGTCGCCCAGGTAAAATGGGACGGCGTACGTATGCTAACTTATTGCGATGGGCTAAAGACTCAATTAATCAACCGGAAGGGCAATGAGCGGACGGCACAGTATCCTGAATTCGTTGAGGTATCGGCGTATTGTCGTGCTAAGACGGTCATTTTGGATGGGGAGATGATCGCGATTGCGGACGGAAAGCCCTCATTCCACGAGATTATGCGACGTGACAGTGTTCGGCGTGAGCAAGGAATCCGTTTTGCTGCGGGGCAGGTTCAGGCCATTTACATGGTTTTTGACATATTATTTGCGGATGGGAAATGGGTTACAGATCAACCTCTTGCTGTACGGCAGCAGCTACTTCATGAGCTAATTATTCCGTCCGATCGGGTGCAGATCGTACCGAATGTGGCGGACGGCTCACGATTGTTCAGTATCATGCAGGAACGGGGCTGGGAAGGTATCGTCTGCAAGAAGCTGGACAGCCCGTACCTAATTGGGGGTAAGGATGGCAGATGGCAGAAGTTTAAGCTGGCTAGGGACCTGTATGCGGCAATTGGTGGTGTAACGCTGCGCGGCGGGACCGTCAACGCCATTTTGCTGGGTATTTATGACAGGGAAGGACGTTTCATTTATATTGGACATGCCGGGACCGGAAAATGGAAAGTTAGCGATTGGCGGGAGCTGACGGAAAAGATAAGCGTACTTACAGTCTCTGAGCGGCCGTTCCATAACATTCCGGAGCGTGTAAAAGGGGCGCTATGGGTCAAACCGGCCTTGACGGTTAAGGTGGAGTATCTGGAGTGGACTCCCGGCGGAACGATGCGCCACCCCATTATTCAGGGATGGGGAAATGTGCCGCCGGAAGCATGTACGGTAACGCAGAATACGTAAGCGGCGCTTTTTATTTTGCCTCTTTTTTTGCAGCAGTTTTCCGTTTTGGCTTTGGAGTGATTGCCACTGTGGGTGCTGCGGGCTCCGCAGCTTCCGCCGTTTCAGCTTTCTTCTTGGCAGCCGGTTTGCGGGTGCGCTTGCTGGCAGCTGGACCTGGATCGGTGGCCACTGGTCTGACCGCTTCGATACTGGCCTGCAGGGCAGCCATCAGATCGATGACATTCGTTTCCGGCTTGGCCGGGGCCAAACGAATCTCTTCACCCGATACCTTTTTCTCGATCAATTGCAGCAGTGCTTCACGATAATCGTCGGTGTATTTGTCCGGCTCAAAGGGAGTCGACAATTGTTCAATAAGCAATTTGGCCATCGTCAGCTCCTTATCGTTGACCGAAATCCCCTCCGGCAGGTTTGGAACCTGGGAAATGGGCCGGATCTCGTCCGGGTAAAAGATCGTTTCCACCGCCAGGCAGCCCTCCATGACCCGGATCGCCGCAAGACTGCTTTTGGAACGAATGGCAATTTTGGCGATGCCGATTTTACCGGATTGCTTCATCGCTTCCAGTAAAAGCTGATACGCATTGGAGCCGGCTTGATCCGGGGATAGGTAGTAGGTTTTCTGAAAATAGATCGGATCGATTTCCGTCAAATCCACAAAATCAAGGATCGTAATGGTCCGCTCGACGTGCTCGGACAGCTGCTCCAGCTCCTCTTTTTCAAAAAGCACATATTTTCCTTTCTCATATTCATATCCGCGGGATATTTGCTCCCAATCGACATCGATGTCGCAAGCCGGGCAGCGCCGTACGTATGATATGGGGCTTCCGCAGGTTTTATGGATATACTTCATGGAAATGTCCTTGTCCTCTGTAGCGGAAAACATTTTCACAGGCACATGCACCAGACCGAAGCTGATGGCGCCTTTCCAGACGGTATGCATAAATTAGCTCCTTTCTTGGGCTTCGAATGATTCCGTATTTCGTATTGATCTCGCATTTATAGTATGGTTTCGATATAATGGGGACATACGTTTTGCATATATTTGATAGGTCAGACGGTACAAATAAAGGTGGTAAATGATCTTGCAATTTGATAAGAGCTCTGCGCAGTTTATATATGAGGCCGAAGGCTTGGAGGAAACGGACAAGCTTGCTGGCTGTCTTGCCCGAATGGCGGTCCCCGGCACGGTTATTGCGTTAGACGGAGACTTAGGCGCGGGAAAAACGGCCTTCTCCCAAAGGTTTGCCAAGCATCTGGGGGTCAAGGACACAGTAAACAGTCCAACCTTTACTCTAATTAAGGAGTACAAGGGAAGGCTGCCACTTTATCATATGGATGTGTATCGCCTGTCACTTGAGGAAGCCGATGAGTTGGGTTTGGATGAGTACTTTTTCGGAGCCGGAGTAACCCTAGTGGAATGGGCGAGTCTCATTGAAGAAATACTTCCTGGAGAGCTGCTGTACATTTATATCGAAACGGTATCTGAGGCGGGGCGGCGCATGTATATTAAGGGCCGTGGAGAGCCTTATGAACACTGGGTGTCAACCTTAAGAGAGAATGGAGTATCCTGAACATGAGCATAAACGAGGAGCATATGCCGCTGCAGCGGCTATTGGCGTTTGATACATCCACGTCATCCCTGGCGGTGGCGGTGATGGAAAATGGCCGGCTGCTGGCGGAACGGAACATTCATGCGGAGCGCAATCACTCGGCCTATTTGGTAACGGCAATCGGGGATTGCCTAAAGGCGGCAGGGCTCGGCAAAGCTGATTTAACCGGCATCGCCGTAGGCATTGGACCGGGTTCCTATACGGGGATCCGGATTGCAGTCACAACAGCCAAAACGCTGGCTTGGGCGATGGGGCTTCCGGTTTTTGGCGTCTCGAGTCTAGCGGCACTGGCGCTTGGTGGCTGGGCTAAAGAAACGAACCAAAATGCTGATAAGCTTGGTGGTACGGCTTATAAAAGGGGAATATCCCTGACTGGGGAACCGGACGTTTCAACGAGCACCGCTGCTATTGGAGATTGGATTGTCCCACTGGTTGACGCACGGCGTGGACAAGCTTATACGGCGTTATTTGAGACCGACGCTAGTGGCGGACTGCCAAAGCGTCTTGAGCCGGATGGAATCCGGCTTATGGTAGATTGGACCGATGCATTGGCGTCGCTTTTACAATCGATCGCGTCTGAGGATAGACCTTCAGCGATCTGGTTTATCGGGGAAACGTCCAAACATGAGGAAGTACTTGAGCATATGCGTACGTCCTTTGGAGTTAGCATTCATATCATTCCTTACGAACTTGAAGGAGTTTGGATGGGACTTGCGGGTACGGAGCGCTCCTTGAATGGTAAGGAGGATGACGTGCATTCCCTTGAGCCAAATTATACGCAGTTGGCCGAGGCGGAAGCCAAGCGGCTTCGTAATGCATAGAGGGGGAACGAAAGATGGTCTCAACGAAAGCGGATGGGCTTGGGCCCGAAGACGTTGTGTTACGCAGCATGACGCTGGAAGATATCCCGAGTATCATGGTCATTGAACATGAGTCCTTCACACTGCCTTGGAGCGAAGACGCATTTCGCAACGAGTTGATACATAACCACTTTGCCCGCTATCAGGTTATGGAATATGATGGAGGGCTGATCGGCTATGCCGGCATGTGGACGATTGTAGATGAGGCTCATGTGACCAATATTGCGATCAGAACCGCTTATCGCGGTCATAAGCTAGGGGAAACACTGCTTTGCCGCATGATGGATTGGGCGGCCGAGCTTGGCATGAACCGGATGACGCTAGAGGTGCGTGTGTCCAATAAAGTAGCCCAGTCTCTGTATGGCAAAATGGGCTTTCAAGCTGCAGGCGTTAGAAAACGGTATTATTCCGATAATCATGAGGATGCGCTCATTATGTGGTGCGATCTGCCGGAGCAGCGGGCGAAAACAGGGACCGAGGAAGGAAGCGAAGGGCATTGAAAAACCTGGAACAGGATTGCTATATTTTAGCGGTGGAAACGAGCTGTGACGAAACTTCGGCCGCTGTCATAAAAAATGGGACAGAGATACTGTCCAATCTAATCGCCAGTCAGATTGAAACTCACCGGGCCTTTGGCGGTGTCGTACCGGAGGTGGCTTCTCGCAAGCATGTGGAGAGCATTACGCTAATGCTGGAGGAGGCTGTCCGGCAGGCCGGAATTCCGCCGGAGCGTCTGTCTGCGATTGCGGTTACGGAAGGACCGGGACTTGTCGGCGCTCTGCTCGTCGGCATCATGGCAGCTAAAAGCCTGGCTTTTGCCCTGGGTAAACCACTGATTGGCGTGCATCATATTGCTGGACATATTTTTGCAAATCGTTTAGTTCAAGAGGTACTGTATCCGTCTATGGCACTTGTTGTGTCCGGGGGACATACTGAGCTGGTGCTGATGGAACGAGAGGGCAGCTTTGAGGTGCTTGGTCAGACTCGCGATGACGCCGTTGGTGAGGCTTATGATAAGGTGGCTCGGTCGCTGGGGTTCCCTTATCCGGGAGGTCCGTTCGTAGACAAGCTAGCTGGTGAGGCAACGGAGGCGGAAAATCTGCCAAGAGCTTGGCTTGAGCCGGGCTCGTATGATTTTAGCTTAAGCGGCCTGAAGTCGGCGGTACTCAATGCCGTAAACCAGCATAAGATGCGCGGAGAGGATGGGTATCAACCAGCGATTGCACGGGGCTTTCAAGAATCGGTCATCGAGGTGCTCGTCGAGAAGGCAATCCGGGCTGTGCGGGCGACCGGTTCACGTCAACTGCTGTTATGCGGCGGGGTAGCTGCCAATCGCGGCCTGCGTACGGCATTAAGCGAGCGCTGTGAGAAGGAGAACATTTTACTCTCGATTCCTCCGTTGACCTACTGTACAGATAATGCAGCGATGATTGGGGCAGCAGCTTATTTAAAATGGAAGAGCGGGGAATTCTCCACGCTGGAGCTAAAGGCTGAGGCTTCTTTATCGCTGGAGGACTGGTCGGTTAAGGCGTAGACGTGACGTAGACTTAGACGTAAGCGTAAGTAAAATCCATGCTGCAATGACCAAAGAGCGGTTTGCCAGGACGAAGACGATTTCTTCCGGCAAGCCGCTCTTTTTTAGATATATAGGTGCGACTAAAATAGGTACAAAAAACGGACTTATTTTTGAAAAATCGGGTATGCTCGCTTATATAGGGGAACTTTATGTACTTATTTAGGGTCAATCATGTCAAAATGGCGGTTTTTCCAGTTCCAGCGCGGAAATAAGACCATAAAATTCCCCTATTTTTCGAGAACGGAGCTGAAATGTGAAAATAGGGCCATAAAACTCCCTTATTAGGCACTCCAGCAAGGCGAGCTGACGTGGCGACACGGCTTATAACTCGGAGCCGGCTGCCGCTTCCGTTGAGGACAAGGTTCCGATCGAAGCGTTCCCCATCTTGCTTGTGCCTTCAAATAGACTGCCTTCCTCGATTGAAAGCGACGATGCAATCAAATTGCCGAACAGCTTTCCTTTGGATGTAATCGAGAGCTTGCTTTTGGCCGTTACATCCCCGTGAACCTCACCCGCAATGATGATATTTCTAGCGATAATGTTGGAATGGACAACCCCTTTTTCTCCGATCGTCACATCGCCTTCGGATTCAATATCTCCCGTCACCTGGCCTTCAATACGAATTCCGGCATCTGATTTCAATTTCCCTTCAAACTGGCTGCCTTCTCCTACCAAGGTATCCGTCGTATCCGGGTCCAATCTCACATTTTTCTGGTTTCTCAGCTTCATCATTCCTCTTCCTTTCCAGGTTTGCTTAAATAGAGCTCCGGATTCACTGTGACTCCGTCTTTAATTACTTCAACATGCAAATGAGGTCCTGTGCTTCTGCCAGTAGATCCTAGTTCTGCAATGGTATCCCCTTGGGCAACACTCTTGTCCGTTGTGACGAGAATTTTCTCCAAATGCATATATATCGTTTTGAGTCCTGAAGGGTGGGTAAGAACGATATAATTGCCGCGAGCATCCGTATGACCGGTTTCGGTTACTTTACCTTCGGCCGCTGCATAAATGGGATCTCCGATCTTGCCACCGATGTCCAAACCGCTATGAAAAGTAAGTCTACCGGTGAACGGATCCCTTCGGTTTCCAAATTCCGAGGTTGTGCGGTCAGAAGTGGTGGGCCAATAAGTAGGCAATATTCGCATTGCCTGTTTGTAGTCCTCTATCGAAATCGACATCTTTTCAAGTCTTTGCTGCAGGTCCGGCATTTGTTCAAGGGATGTGGAGATTTCCTGCTTCGTTTCCTTAATTAACGCTTTGATGTCTTGTTCAGATAAGGGGATCGATTCACCACCAACACCTCCGGCTTCAGAGGAGGGGGCTTTAGCGTTATTAGAGGAAGGGGACTTGACCTGTGAAGGGGTCTTGCTGCCGCCGGTCACCGATTTGAGTTCAGCCTCCAACTGCTCAAGCTCGGATAACTTGGTTTCTATGGTTTTTGATTTTTCTGACAAGTCCATAAGCTCTGCCAAAAGGGAGTCAAGAGCCCTTTCTTTGCCGACAGCGGTGTTGCTTATGGGGCTGGATGAAGTAGCGAGCTTCGCTTCGAGACGTCCGATATGACCCGAATGATAGCGGTTGATAGCGAATAAGATTAACACGGTGCAAAGCAGTACGCTCGCGGTAATTAGAAGGATCAGCAAATGAGCAAAGCGGAATTTGAAACGAAAAACTGGGTTCGTGCCCTCTGGAACAACCAGAAGTGTATATTTTCGATTTATTTTTTTGCGAAATCCAAGCTTCATATTTTCCTCCCAAAACATATTGGTCGCAAGTAAGCCACTGAATTGATTTCGACAGGATATTCCAAATTCCTCTAAGTTCTACAAAACTTCATCTTTATCGTATAAGAAGTCTCGAATAATATGGAAAAGGCAAGGGAATTAAGCGAAAATAGTTTGGTAGAGTATGCGACAGGCAAGTTCTGCCGATAAAGGAGGTTAACAATCATGGAAGAAATCAAAGGGCATTTATATACGGTTGACACGCTGCGTTCTGACTTGGTCGCTTTGGGGGTGCAGCCTGGAAAGACGATAATGGTTCACTCGTCATTCAAGTCGCTTGGACAATGGGTATGTGGTGGGCCAGCAGCTGTCGTTCTTGCTTTAGAGGGGGCAGTTGGCGAAACAGGTACGATCGTCATGCCTACGCAATCGGGCGATTTAAGCGATCCTTCCGGATGGTCGAATCCGCCGGTTCCGGTTGAGTGGTGGGAAACCATTCGCGAGCAAATGCCGGCTTATGATCCTGAACTGACTCTACCGCGCATGATGGGAATTATCCCGGAAACGTTTCGTAAGCAGCACGGTACAATACGGAGCGGACACCCGTTAGTCTCGTTTGCGGCTAGAGGGCTTCATGCGGAAGAAATTATTACCGGGCACAGCTTGGATGACGGGCTTGGGGAATATTCGCCGTTAGGACGAATCTATAGTCTTGGAGGTGATGTCTTGCTGCTCGGCGTAGGGCATGGCAACAATACTTCCCTTCATTTAGCGGAATATCGAGCTTCGTACCCGGCGAAAAAAAGAGTGTTGAATAAAGCTCCTATGCTAGTCAACGGCAGCAAGCGCTGGGTTGACATCTCGGACATTGAATACGATACGGAAGATTTCGAGCGGCTCGGAGCCGATTTCGAGCGGGATATGAGATTAGTTCGGCGAGGAAAAGTCGGCGGAGCCGACGCCATGCTGATGCCGCAACGAGAGCTGGTCGACTATGCGGTCAAGTGGATGGAGCACAACAGAAAATAGTATTTTCATACGAGGCTAGAGGAGAAGGGATATCAATATGGAAAATACGCAAAAAAAACCATTTGCTTGCAAGCTTCTCATTGGACTCCATGGACTGCTTGGAGTTGGAGCTGTTTTTGGTGGTGGGGCTCTAATGCTCGATCCTACCGGGAATTTAATCGGTATGCCGTCAGACATTATGAAAGTGCCACTGTTTCCAAACTATTTCATTCCCGGGCTTATTTTATTATTCATTCTAGGCATCTGCCCACTATTAGTTATGCTTGCGCTGATTAAGAAGTGGGCATGGCCGTGGGGGGAAAAGCTGAACATTTTTAGACAAACACAGCACTGGGCCTGGGCTTTCTCACTTTATATCGGTTTCGCGCTCATCATTTGGATAGTAGTGGAGGTCTACATTATCAACGGCGCTTCATTCATTCATCTGTTCTATACCGGCCTCGGACTAATGATTCAAATGGTTACCCTTCTGCCTTCTGTAAGCGAATATTATCGCAAGGACTCGCATCAGGCGGCGTGAGGGGGAGAGCGAATGCACAACAAGCGACACATTCCGACAATAGGTGCTGGGCATAGACGAATATCCATCATCCTGCTACTTGGTTGCCTAGCTTTGATCATTTCTTTGTTAAGCGGCTGCACAACTGCCACAGATCGGCAAAAAAAGCTTTACGACAATGCTGCAGAGCTCGTCCAGGACGGAGATACATACAGCTACACAAATAGAACCTGGGAAGTACTTGGAGACAATTGCACTCTAACTTTTTCCTCGTTCAACGGAATGGAAACATTATGGCTTATCCATGCAGAGGGCAAGGGCAAGGTCACCTTTGATCATTTGCAGCAGGTGGACCGTGGTAAATTCAAGCTTGTTGTCATTTCTCCATCTAGCCAGGTGAAGACGTTAGCGGAAGGCAGTACGGAGGGGCAGCTGGAGCTGAAAATAACAGAGAAAGGGAGCTACCGGATTAAGGTAGTGGGACGCGGGGCGAAAGGGAAGCTAAAAACGAGCATCCACGCGGATGAAGGGATTCGAGTCGCTATGAAATAAAAAAATGGAAGCCGTAGGAGAGGTATTTGTCAAGCTGTGGACAAGGTTGTCCACAGCTTGTTGACTAACTCCATGAAAAACGAATGAAAGCTTACCCCCACAATTGTAAACTGGATTTACGAAAAAGAGGATAAATGTTTTCAGAAAAATGTGGATAATGTGCATAACTTGGTGGATAAATTTAGGTAAAATTAAGATCCCCCGGTATACCAATAAACAAAACGGCCTTGAAGGCCGTTTTGTTGTGAATTTTGTTCCAAATTATGTGGATAAGCTTGTGCACAAATGCACAGATTGTTTTTGCAATGTAAAATGGCCGATTTCGTGAACAAATACGAAGTATGGTCAAATGTAACTGGCGCTGTGTTATGCCCCAGCAAGCCCTTCCCACTCCTCATAAGCGGCCGTCAACTGCTCTTTATGTCGATCAATAGCGGATTGGCGCTCCTGAACTGCCGTATAATCCTGATATATTTCAGGCAGCGTCAGCTCATTTTCCAAGACTGTGATTTCGGCTTCGATCGTCTGGATCGTCTCCTCAAGCTGCTCTAAGCGTCGCTGACGGTTTCTCTCCTCGCGTTTGGCCTGTTTATCCGCCTCATATGAAGCAGCCCCTGACTTGGACGATGCCTGGTCTGGGACAGCACCGGCTGAAGAGCGATCAGTCGCCCCTGGCTTAGGAGAGCCAGATGCAGCCTTTTCGGCAGCCATTTCTTCAAGCTCCTGCTTTTTCGCCAAATAATCGTCATAATTACCCAGGAAATGTTCTGTTCCCTCCGGATGCAGCTCGACAATGCGCTCTGCCATTTTGTTAAGAAAGTAACGGTCATGGGAAATGAACAAAAGCGTTCCATCATAATCCAGCAGTGCGGATTCCAAGACTTCCTTACTAAACAAATCCAGATGGTTCGTCGGTTCGTCGAGAATGAGGACGTTGGCTTTTTGCAGCATAAGCTTGGCTAGTGCCAACCGAGCTTTTTCTCCCCCGCTTAAGGCGGCCACCTTTTTCAGCACATCTTCGCCACTAAACAGAAAATTACCGAGTACGCTGCGGATCCGGGCCTCTTCAATATGCGGGTATGCACTCCATAGTTCCTCAAGAACCGTGTTGGCCGAGTTCAAATGGGTTTGTTCCTGATCGTAGTAACCGATCTTAACTTTGGAACCCCAGGTCATGGTGCCTGCCGACGGCATAAGATCGCCGGTTAGCATTTTCAGTAGGGTAGATTTACCGATTCCGTTAGGACCGATCAGAGCGACGGTTTCTCCTCTGTAAAGCTGGAACGATACATTCTGAAACAGCGGCTTTGTCTTATCTTCAAAAGTATACGAGAGGCCGCTGACTTGGAGTACGTCCTTTCCGGTCATAACTTCCGCCTCAAAGGAGAAGTTGGCTCGCTTCGGATCTCCGAGTGGCCGATCCATCACTTCCATTTTCTCGAGTGCTTTGCGCCGGCTTTGGGCGCGTTTCGTCGTTGAGGCGCGGACAATATTTTTCTGGATGAAAGATTCCATCCGTGCGATCTCGTCCTGCTGTTTCTCATATTGCTTCATTTGACTTTCATATTCGGCAGCTTTTAGTTCGATGAATCGGCTGTAGTTCCCAGTATACTTACGCGATTGATGCCGCTCGATTTCCACGATGGACGTCACGAGACGATCTAGAAAATAGCGGTCATGCGAAACGACGAGCAGGGCGCCTGAGTAGCTCCGCAAATAGTCTTCGAGCCAGGTGAGCGTTTCAATGTCCAGATGGTTGGTAGGCTCGTCGAGCATAAGCAAATCTGGAGCCTGCAGCAAAATGCGGGCCAAAGCGAGCCGGGTTTTCTGACCGCCGCTTAGCGTAGATATAGGGGTTTCTGGAGCAAAGCTGCCAAACCCCATACCGTGGAGAACGCTGCGAATGCGCGTCTCAATTTCATACCCGCCATGATCCTTAAACCAGTCGGATTTCAAGGCGTAGCGATCAAGCAGTTCCTGGTGGGCTTTTTCATCTGCAGCCAGATCAGGGTCGGCAATCTGCTCCTCCATGCGGCGCAGCTCTCGTTCCGTGTCAAGCAACGGGGCAAAAACAGCCAGCATTTCCTCCCATAGATTGCGATCTGACTGCAACCCGCTATTTTGGGCCAAATAGCCAATCGTCGTTTCCTTGGCTTTAAAAATTTGTCCCCCATCCGGGGTTAATTCTCCGGCTAATATTTGTAGAAAGGTAGATTTGCCTGCACCGTTGACACCCACGAGACCGATGCGGTCACGTTCAAGAACTTGCAGGTTAATTCCCTCTAAAATACTTGTAACACCAAACAATTTACTAATATTCGTAGCTTGAAGCAGCATATCTGGTCGATCCTCCAAAACGATATAAATTTAAGGGTTCATTACTATACAAATTTGGTCAATATGATGAGAAAATGCCATCCTATTTAGTGTACATGAAAAGAACATGAATTGCACAGTAGAATACATAAATAGCGCTCATTTGCAAGCCTTTTGGCTCAGTTTTCATTTTTACTTAACAATGATAAACTAGGAATTAGATTACATGGCGCGATATGCCCCGTGTGAAGCGGACTACCGGCATTTTACGAGAAGAGGGAAGGGGAAGGATATGAGCTTGGTGGATGCGAAGAAAGAGCTGCGTCAGCAAATGCAGGAACGACGTGCCCAAATTCCCGAGGCCTCTCGTACCGAACAGTCGCGTATGGCCAGCTTGTTGGCAGAGAAGGAGATCCTGACCCCCTTGAGACAAAAGCGTGGCGGCCGACTTACTCTATTCTGCTATGTCTCCTTTCGCGACGAGCCGGACACACGTCTTTTAATTCGCAGTTGCCTGAATCATGGTGACCGGTTGCTTGTACCTAAAATAAGTGCTAATCGCTCGCTTTCGCTTTACGAAATTGCGGGAGAAGCGGACCTTACTCCTGGGACCTGGGGAATTTTGGAGCCGAAAGACAGTGCTAAATTATTCCCGCCTTCTCAATACGCTCAAATTGATGTGGTTGTCGTGCCTGGACTTGCTTATGATACAAGCGGCGGCCGGATCGGCTTTGGGGCAGGGTATTATGACCGATTTGTTTCGGAGTTGAACGCGCAAAGTGGCGGAAGTAGTAGGACGCTGTTTGCCGGATTGGCTTTACGGGAGCAGGTTATTTCACAAGCGATACCGATGGAAAGACATGATATTCGGCTCAATGTATTGTTTACAGCTGATGGCATGATTTTTATGAATGAAAGTAGTGTGAAGCTAAAGTGAATTCGGACTCTAATCAAGAGATGACGCATTTTAATGAGCAAGGTAGGGCCCGGATGGTTGATATTTCGGGGAAAGTACCTTCGGTACGCGTCGCTGTTGCCGAAACCATGATTACGATGCAGCCCTCTACGCTGGAGGCTATACAGCATGGACGAGTCGGAAAAGGCGATGTACTTGCCGTTGCTCAGGTTGCCGGGATTCAAGGAGCCAAGCGAACCTCCGATTGGATACCTATGTGTCACCCGCTGCAGTTGACCGGCGTAAACATCGTCTTTTCGGATAACGGGCGAGACGAGCTGTACATTGAGGCGACCGTTAAGACTGAGGGTAAAACCGGAGTCGAAATGGAGGCGCTCACGGCGGTATCGGCTGCAGCGCTTACTGTTTATGATATGTGCAAGGCGCTGCAAAAAGATATGGTGATCGGCCCAACGCAGCTTCGATCCAAGACGGGTGGGAAGAGCGGGGAATATATCCGTTCTTAAATTATAAATTGGAGTTCCTATATGGATGAGGAGGGTGTCTTCGTGGTTTGGAAAACAGCGATCCTTACAGCAAGCGATAAAGGGGCCAGAGGCGAACGTGAAGATACGAGCGCCCAGGTTATCCGTGAACTGGTTGAAGAGGAATTGGGCGGCGAAATTGTGGAATACCGAATTGTGCCCGATGAACCGGATGAAATTATTGCAGCCTTAATTGAAATGACTGACTTTTTTCACGCCGATTTGGTTCTTACTACCGGGGGAACAGAACTAGCTATCCGGGATGTGACTCCGGAGGCGACACGGCGGGTCATCGAGCGGGAAGTTCCGGGAATGGCTGAAGCAATGCGGTATACGGTGATGCAAAAGAACCCAGCGGCTATGCTCTTCCGTGGTATCGTAGGCATTCGCGGCCGTACGCTAATCGTCAATTTACCGGGAACTCCAAAGGGCGTTCATGAGAATCTGGCCGCGATTATGGAGCAGCTCCCGGAAGCACTACTGATGGTGACTGGACAATTTCGTTTGTAATTCGGCTTCGATTTCTCTGATTTTGCGAAATTATTAAAATAAATAGACTGTAACTGTGATTTTCGTTATGGTATGATGTGGGCGAACGAGAAAATTATGCTAGCCCCCTTTCCTATTTATTTTTGCGTGAAGAAAGGAGAATAGGCCGTGAGTGCAGGCGGATTTTTATTGATTGTGATAGCGGCTTTACTGCTGTTCGGACCGAATAAACTGCCAGATCTCGGACGGGCTGTGGGCCGAACGTTTCGTGAGTTTAAAGAAGCGACCCGGGACATTGTGGAGGACCAGCCTGAAGTGAAACGCGCGGACGTGGCAGCGGTACAAGTTGAGGCCCCTAAGTCGGATCACCGCCGGTTGCCGGAATAAACTCGGATAAGACTATCGCTTCGTGAGAACCTCATCCCTCCTTCCGGAGGGATTTTGTTTGTATGGACAAAAGGTGGCGAAAGGAGGTTGCTTGATGGCTGAGGAGCAGGAAAAGAAACAGAATATTTTGGATCATTTATCTGAGTTGCGCCGCCGATTAATGCTTGTGTGCATCGTTTTTACGGCTGTGCTCGTCGGAGCTTTTTTCGTAGTCGACCCGATATACCACTACTTAACGATGAATGTGGTTTCCGGCGTTCGCATTGAACTAAATGCTTTCTCGTTTTGGGATGGCGTCGGAGTATACATGAAAATCGCTATGCTCGTGGCGCTTGGAATCACACTCCCCTTTTTACTGTTCCAGGTTTGGGCATTTGTCAGCCCCGGGCTGAGGCCGCAGGAACGCAAGGCTACTTTAAAATACATTCCGTATGTGTTTGTTTGTTTTCTGATCGGGATCGCATTTGGTTACTTTGTCGTCTTTCCGCTAGCGATGACGTTTACGGGCTCGATTAACAAACAACTGGGCCTTGTTGAAACCTACGGAATGGCGGACTATTTTAAGTTTTTAATTAACATCGTACTGCCGATTTCTTTGCTATTCGAGTTGCCGATCGTCATATTGTTTCTGACGCAGCTTCGAATTCTAACTCCAATGCGACTTCGGAAAATGCGCAGAATTGCTTATTTCGTGCTTGTGGTCATTTCTGTGATGATCACGCCAGCGGATTTCTTTTCGGCGTTTCTGGTGCTCGTCCCGCTAATTATTTTGTATGAGCTCAGCGTGATGCTATCGAGCCGGGTGTACCGAAAGCAGCTCGCGGCTGATTATCAGCATTAGGAGGATATTTCCAGGTGAGTTCATTTTATTATATTGCCGCCAACCGGGAACTTCCGACAGGCTCGTTCGGAAAAAACTTCAAGAGAATGACGATGAAGGACTATCTTACAAATGTGAATCCTGCCGCGAAGGATCAATTTCAAATGCAGGTCTTACTGGAGAAATACCCGGAAGGCGATAGGCTTGTAGAAATATATGATACGGAAGTGGATGCGGCCGGATTGTATGTAACAGGGCCTTTTTCGGGTCAGGAAACCTCGGACCTCGTATTCTACGATACTAGCAAGAAGTGCCTTGCCGAATTGTTCGATTATCTACACCGCAATATGGAAGCTGGAGAAGAAGTCGAGCTATATTCCTGCTGGGCGTTCGGATTGGAGCGTTTCTCGGAATCTCCCATAAGGGAACATAACTTTGAGATAGAATTATCTTCATTTCAATTGGGGAATGAGTTTGAATGGAAAAAGCGCCAATATATCAGAGTAAGAAAGTAACCGTCCGGAATAATTGATATGACGATAGGATAGAATGGAAATGGCGCTTGGGTAGAACTAGACCAGGAATAGAAAAAAAATGCATAAAGGAACTTGAAATCTCTACGCAAGTTGAGTAATATAAAAGTGGTTGTTAGCACTTTGGCATATCGAGTGCTAATACATACAATATAACTAACTCATAACACAACATATTTAAAGGAGGCTGTTTTTTCATGATCAAACCTTTAGGTGAACGCGTTCTGGTACAACCGATCGAACAAGAGGAGACTACAGCATTTGGCATCGTGCTTCCGGATACGGCGAAAGAAAAGCCGCAAGAAGGCAAAGTCATCGCTGTTGGCAGCGGAGCTTTGAAGGATGGAGTACGCGTTCCGCTGGAAGTTAAAGAAGGCGACCGTGTTTTGTTCTCCAAATATGCCGGTACTGAAGTGAAATACGAAGGTAAAGAGTATTTGATTATGAAAGAAAGCGACATTCACGCGATTATCGGCTAAGCTTAGCCGAGACATATCCATTTTAATTATTTGGGAGGTAATTTCACTATGGCAAAAGAAATCAAATTTTCTGAAGACGCCCGCCATGCGATGCTGCGTGGGGTTGACGCATTGGCTAATGCAGTAAAAGTTACGCTCGGTCCTAAAGGCCGCAACGTTGTACTTGAGAAGAAATTTGGCAGCCCGCTCATCACCAATGACGGTGTGACGATCGCTAAAGAAATCGAATTGGAAAATGCTTTTGAAAATATGGGCGCACAGCTCGTTAAAGAAGTTGCTACAAAAACGAACGACGTTGCCGGTGACGGTACAACGACAGCTACGGTTCTGGCTCAAGCCCTGATCCGTGAAGGACTGAAAAACGTAACTGCAGGCGCTAGCCCAATCGGACTTCGCAAAGGGATCGACAAAGCGGTTCGTGCTGCTGTAGCAGAACTGAAAGACATCTCCAAAGCTATCGAAGGCAAACAGTCAATTGCTCAAGTTGCAGCAATTTCCGCAGCTGACGAAGAAGTTGGCGAATTGATCGCAGAAGCTATGGAAAAAGTGGGTAAAGACGGCGTTATCACCGTTGAAGAATCCCGCGGCTTTGCAACGGAGCTTGAAGTGGTTGAAGGGATGCAATTCGACCGCGGTTATGTATCTCCTTACATGATCACCGATACGGACAAAATGGAAGCCGTACTCGATAATCCATATATCCTGATTACTGACAAAAAGATCAGCAGCACGCAAGAAATCCTGCCGATCCTGGAGAAAATCGTGCAACAATCCAGACCGCTGCTCATCATCGCTGAAGACATCGAAGGCGAAGCACAAGCTATGCTGATCGTGAACAAACTGCGTGGTACGTTTAGTGCAGTAGCTGTTAAAGCTCCTGGTTTCGGTGACCGCCGTGAAGCAATGCTGCAAGATATCGCTGCATTGACAGGCGGCCAAGTAATCACTGAGAAACTCGGCCTTGACCTAAAGAGCACAACCGTTGATCAACTTGGTAACGCACGTCAAGTTATCGTTACGAAAGAAAATACGACGATCGTGGACGGCAGTGGCGACAAAGACGACATCAATGCTCGCGTAAATCAAATCCGCGCTCAACTGGAAGAAACGACTTCCGAATTTGACAAAGAAAAACTGCAAGAACGTCTGGCTAAACTGGCTGGCGGCGTAGCGGTTATCAAAGTCGGCGCAGCTACGGAAACTGAGCTGAAAGAACGCAAACTGCGCATCGAAGATGCTTTGAATGCAACTCGTGCTGCTGTTGAAGAAGGTATCGTATCCGGCGGCGGCGTAGCCCTCGTGAACGTATACAATGCAGTTGCTGCTGTAGAAGCTGTTGGCGACGAAAAAACCGGCGTAAACATCGTGCTTCGCGCGCTTGAAGAACCGGTTCGTACGATTGCAGCCAATGCTGGTGAGGAAGGCTCCGTGATCGTGGATCGCCTGAAGAAGGAAAAAGTAGGTATCGGCTACAACGCGGCTACCGGCGAATGGGTGAACATGATTGAAGCAGGTATCGTTGACCCTGCGAAAGTTACTCGTTCCGCACTGCAACACGCTGCATCCGTTGCTGGTTTGTTCCTGACGACAGAAGCTGTCATCGCTGACAAACCGGAACCAGAAAAATCAGCTGCTCCTGACATGGGCGGTATGGGTGGAATGGGCGGCATGATGTAATAAAGGGTCTAAAAACCCTATAATACCGCATAGTGAAAGGCTCCCGAGAGGGGGCCTTTTTCAATAAAATCACGACAAAATCATAGAACTTACTAGATGTATTTTGTACAGTTAAAACATCGACTTTCCCGGAGCCTTAAGCATTTAGATGCAGAAAGTACAGCTAAAAGGAGCAAAATAACTCTGCCAAGCCCAATTGGCTCGTTTTAGATGTAGGAAATGCAGTTAACATCCGAAAATCCGGAATTTGCCAGGAAATAGCTGCGCGAATTACATTTATTTGTAGATGTTACAATTTTCTTCCTCGTGCTCAAACGTATGGGGTGAGCCAAGGACCTAGCCGCAGGCTAGGTTTTTTTCTTAGCGGCCTGAAGAGCCGGAGGGGATGGCTCCTTTGGCTTTCAATTTTCAGCAGGTTCCACATTTAAGATCTTCAGATTTAATTCAGAATTTCCTTCCCTTTATCTACAGATTTATCAACTATGCTTGAAAACATCAGATGAGGGAGAGGAGCCTGTCACGATTATGGATATCAAAACATGGGTCGAAGAAAAGTCGGTTTTTCTTTATAAATTTTTACGTTCACCGAAGCAAGTCGGCAGTATAACCCCAAGCTCGAGAGATTTGGCTATGGCTATGCTGGAGCCGATTGAATGGCAAAGAACCTACGCCATTGCGGAACTGGGAGTAGGCACCGGGGCAATTACCAGGTTTATCCCGAGTGCGGCAAGACCAGAAACCAAGGTGATCTTGTTTGAAAAAGATGCATATCTACGCCGCAGATTATCAGCCCGCTATCCGGACTACGCATGTTATGCGGATTGTCTCCTGCTTGAGGATTCGCTGGAGCAAGAAGGAATAGAGCAGCTGGATTGCATGATTAGCGGGCTACCCTTTTTCAATTTCCATCAAAAGGTACGGGATCAGCTTATTGAGCAGATTGTAGCCTCACTTAAGGAGGATGGGCTATTTATTGCTTTTCAGTATTCACAGCAGATGAAAAGGCAGTTGATGGAGCATTTTGAAATCGAAGCGATCCGTTTCGTTCCTCTGAATATCCCCCCAGCGTTCGTATATATTTGCCGAAAGAAAAGGAAGGCGTTATGAGTTCTAAACTTAAGGCGTATACTCCACTATTATGGGTATTGGTCATCCCGGTACTAAACCTTCTTTATGCGCCGCTTAATCATGGAAAAGGAACTGTGAGCAGCCTGATGACAGATTTGGATAAACAGATTCCATTTATACCGGCCTTTATTGTTCCGTATCTATTGTGGTACCCTTTTATCATCATCATGCTGATTATTTTTTGTGCAAATAATAAACGGGTCTACTATCGAACGCTGCTCACTCAATGTCTCGGTTTGATTTCATGTTACCTCATTTATGTACTATTTCAGACCACAGTGCCTCGTCCGTCCATTCCTGATTATGGAGTGCTATACAAGCTTGTTGGTTTCGTTTACAATACGGACGAACCGTTCAATTGCTTTCCCAGTATTCATGTGCTGACCAGCTATTTAATGATCAAGGGTGTATCCCTTTGTCCCCATTTTTCGAAGCTCGTCAGATTAGTGGTCTTCGCTTGTTCATGGTCCATTATTTGCTCTACCTTTTTTGTGAAGCAGCATGTTTTGCTGGATGCCGCTGGTGCGATCGCCTTGGTGGAAATGCTGTGGTTTGCAGTTGGCCGGCTGTCGCCATTCAAAGAGATGAGCATGCAAAAGGGAGTTAGTCCAAGTGAAAAAAATGAATATTTTGATCGTCGATGATGATCAGGAGATCAGGGATGTGCTGCATGTCTACTTGCGGAATGAAGGTTATCATGTGGCGGAGGCAGTCGATGGATTGCAGGCTCTGCACATTTTACAGCAGGAAGAGATCCATTTGATTATTCTGGATGTAATGATGCCTAATATGGATGGTATCGCAGCATGCCTGCAAATCCGGGAGAAATCTGACATCCCGATTATCATGCTTTCGGCTAAAGAAGAATCCCTTGATAAAATTACCGGCCTGTCCACCGGGGCGGACGATTATGTGACGAAGCCATTCCATCCGCTGGAGCTTATAGCCAGAGTAAAGGCGCAACTGAGAAGGCAGAATTTCCTCATCCATCAACAAGGCAGTGCATCGGAAATTCTTATTGATGAGCTGGTCATCAACAAAGATCAGCATATGGTTACCGTGCGCGGCAATCCGGTAGCTCTGACTCCGATTGAGTTCTCTATTCTGGAACTGCTCTCGCTTCACCGAGGACAAGTATTTAGTGTCGAAAAGATTCACCAGTGCGTGTGGAAGGACCAGACCCCCTTTTTTTCGGATAATACCGTTATGGTGCACGTCCGGAACATCCGCGAAAAGATTGAAATCAATCCAAGATCGCCTCAATACATTAAAACCGTATGGGGAGTGGGGTATAAAATTGAAAAGTAAATTCTTCAGCACCATTACTGGAATTAATAATATCCGTATGCGGATGATCTGGTCATTTCTTTTAAGTACAATTTTTGCGTTCACTATTTCGGCATTCATCCCGAGCGTTTTTGATAATTACTACTTGGACCTTCCTTTTTGGCTTCTGAGTTTTCTCATTCCGTTTCTTTGCAGCTTCTTTTTTCTAACCAGGCATATAATCCGCTATGTGTTGACCTTGGCGGCGGGACTTGATGTCATTGCACAAGGAAAATTGCATTACCGGGTACCGGTAACCCGAAGAGATGAGTTGGGGAACGTTGCCGTTAATATTAATGCGATGGCTGAGAAGCTCGAAGCACAAATCAACAGGGAGCGAATGCTGGAGAAAGCCAAGCTGGAATTAATCACAGGCGTCTCTCACGACTTGAGGACGCCTCTTACGAGCATTATCGGTTATCTGGACCTGCTGAAGGACAAGGCTTACCGGGACGAGGAGGAGCATGACCGTTTTGTCAGCAACACCTATAACAAATCGCTGCAGCTGAAGTCATTGATTGGCGATTTGTTTGAATACACCAGGTTAACGATTCACGAAGTGAAGCTTGAGAAAGAGACGATTAACCTGCGTGAGCTGTTGGTTCAGTTGCTGGTTGAAATGGAGCCGATCGCGAAGGAAAATCAACTCATGCTGGAAACCTCAATCTCGAATGGACGCATTATGGCTGAGGTGGATCCCGAGATGATCAGAAGATCCATTGATAATCTTTTGATGAACGCGCTTAAGTTCTCTGTAAGACCCGGACTGATTCGCGTAATGCTGTGCCAATATGAAGGGATGGCGCGAATTACCGTTGAGAACGAGGGAGCACCGATCACGAAGGAGCAGGAGGAGCGGCTACTGGAGCGATTTTATAAAGCCGATGATGCCAGAAGCCAGCAGAACATTCAAACGGGGAGCGGTTTAGGTTTATCGATTGCTAAAAGCATTGCTGAACTCCACGGGGGGGCGCTGGAGCATGAGCACTTGAACGGGCATTTTCGGTTTCATATTATTTTGCCCTTATTTGATTGAGATATCGAAACATAGGACGAAGAGAAATTTTATGGTAGAATCAAGGTGCTTTTTGAAACAAGTTCATGATGTATGCTGGAGGAGAGGCAAGTTATGAAGAGTAGAAAGGAAGCTATTGATTACTGCTTGGGTTTGGGAAATACATATGAAGACTACCCGTTTCGCGATAAAAATTGGACATTAATGCGACAAGTTGAAAACAATAAGGTGTTTGCGTGGATTTTTGAAAAAGACGACCATACTTGGATCAATGTGAAGTGTGAGCCGGGTTCTCTGATTTTCTGGCGTCAGCTTTACACTTCGGTAGTTCCGGCATTTCATCTTAATAAAGAACATTGGAATTCAATAATTCTTGACGGCAGCATTCCAGAGAAGGAAATATTCGAAATGATAAGACAAAGTTATCTATTAACTAAAGGAAAGTAAACCGAGAAAACTTAAATTTTCTGGCGACTGTGCTAAGGGTGAAACTGAATTACAAAAATTATGATAACCGGTTGACATATTATATGTCAACCGGTTATCATAAGGGTGTGCAATGATTGAATGCGCATACAAAATGAGGGTTAGGGGGAAATGGTCTTGAAAAAAATGAAAGGGTTCAAATTGACGATTTGCCTGGTATTGTTGCTTTCTATGTTGGCAGCATGTTCGAAGGGCAACGACGCAAGCAGCAAAACTCCAGCCAACGGAAACAAACAAGGCGGAGAACAGACGCAACAGGCGGAAAAAGAAGTAAAGCTTACCTTCTTTAACACCTCGGCTGAAGTCAACGAGGTTTTCGAAAAGCTTTTCAAATCGTATCATGAGCTTCACCCGAACGTGACCGTTGAATTGATACCGACGCCGATCGGCGGCGCACAGATTGAGAAATTTCAATCTTTGTTGGCTTCGGGAAATCCGGCTACCATTGCAAACCTCGATGCTGGAACCATTCTGCAATACAAAGATTCATTCTTGAATCTAGATTCGGAAAAAGCTAAATATGAAGGACTTACCAAACCCGGGGCCGTTGAGGGGGCACTGCTGGACGGAAAATTCCTCGGTATCCCGTGGACTGCGCAAGGTTACGGATTACTGTATAACAAACGCGCGGTAGAAGAAGCCCTCGGAGGAACATTCGATCCGGCTTCCATCAAAACCCGCGATGATTTGGAAGCCGTATTCAAGAAAATCCAAGCCTCCGGCAAAGCTCCGGTGATGATTCATGGGGCGGACTGGTCATTGGGAGCGCATTACTTAGGATTGACCTATTCCTTACAATCGGATAAAGTCGACGAAAACCGCAAATTCGTGGAATCTCTGGAAAGCGGTAACACCAAGTTGGCCGACAATTCGCAATTCAACGGATTGATGGATACCTTCGACTTGCTCAAAAAGTATAATGCCCGTCAGAAAGACCCACTCGTGGCGGACTATAACAAAGACAGTGCCGATTTCGCTAAGGGAGAAGCCGCCTTCTACTTTATGGGCGATTGGACATGGGCCGTTATTGGCCCGCTTGAAGGCCGCGACAAAGAATTTGGGGTAATTCCGGTACCGATCAGCAATAATCCTGACGATTATGGCAACTCCCAAATTGCCTACAGTGAACCGAAACTATTCGCTATCGATAATTCAGGATCTACGCCGGAGCAACAAAAGGCTGCGAAGGAGTTTATCGAGTGGATGGTAACGAGCCAAGAGGGACAAGATGCGATCATTTCACAGATGGGCCTGTCCATGCCATATAAGGATGTAAAAGTAAAAGGAACTAACATCATCTCCGATGCGGTTTCTAAATATGTGGATCAAGGCAAAGTGATGAATATCGGCGTGATCAATTACCTTCCTCAAGACTATTGGTCCAAGACTGGCGCATCGATGCAAAAGTACCTTGTTGGGAAAACAGATCGCAAAGGGCTTGCGGAAGAGGTTCAGCAGTATTGGGAATATCAAGGCAGAAAATAGAAATTCGACGTTAGGATAGGTAAAGGGTGGGACTGAGGCCTTGCCTCAGCCCATCTCTCTTATTCACGGGAAATCAAATACCGGTTTCTTAAAGGGGCGGCATCATGAAAAAGAAAAAAATATTAGGCAATGTCGGGACGTTTTTTCTTTTCGGCGGACCTTCGATCTTTGCTTTCGCCGCCGTGGTCATCATTCCATTCTTTGTCGGGTTATATCTGACATTTACGAACTGGGATGTTCGAACGGCAAACAGTGAGTTAATCGGATTTGCGAATTACTTTGAAGTGTTTAACGACAAAGTATTTTGGGGCCAGTTGTGGTTTACACTCAAATATGTGTTCTTTACGGTATTGATCGCCAATGGGGTGGCGTTCTTCATTGCGCTGGCATTGACCGCCGGAGCAAAGGGGGAGCAATGGCTGCGAACGGGCTTCTTTACGCCGAATCTGATCGGCGGGATCGTCCTTGGTTACTTGTGGCAAACGTTATTCTCACAAGTGCTCCCCTATCTTGGTAGCAAATATGGATGGTCGTTGTTCGCATCGTCCTGGCTGACGGAAACAAATACCGCGTTTTGGGCGCTCGTCATCGCGACGTCCTGGCAGTTGATCGGCTATCTAATGATCATCTATATCGCTGGATTTTCCGGCGTACCGAACGATGTGTTGGAAGCCGCAAGCATCGACGGAGCTGACAGATCTTCGATCATTCGAAAGATCATTTTGCCGCTTTCCATACCGGCTACCGTCATTTGCATTTTCATCTCCATATCGCGTTCATTCCTGACATACGATATCAACTTGGCTTTAACCAAGGGAGGACCTTTTAACTCCACCGAGCTTGCAACTTACCATATCGTGCAAAAAGCCTTTTTGTCGAACCAGTACGGGATAGGTCAGGCGGAAGCTGTGGTCTTGTTCGCAGTAGTAGCGCTCATCGCGCTTACGCAATCTTACCTGCTCAAGAAACTGGAGGTGGAATCGTAATGAATGCCCGACCTGTCACAACGGCGGTAAAAACAGCGCTTCTTTACTTATTACTTATTGTCTTTCTGACTCCGTTCCTGATGATTGTCATGAACTCATTCAAATCGACCCAACAGTTTGTTGAAAATCCGTTATCTTTGCCTACAAGCTTTCATTTTGGAAATTACGAGAGCGCGTATGAAAAAATGGATTTCGTGCACGGCTTTATGAATTCCTTGATCATTACCGTCGTTGCGGTAGCTATCATTCTAATTTTTTCGGCGATGACGGGGTATTTGTTCGTACGTTTCAAATGGAAGGTAAACTCGATCATTTTCTTCGTGATGTTGGCTTCCTTGACCCTGCCGTTTCAGGTACTGATGATTCCGCTTGTAATGCTGTATGGAAATATGGATATGCTGGACTCGAAAATTACTCTATTATTTATGTATTTGGGGTTCGGCGTCCCGTTCGGGGTATTTACGTTTCATGGTTTCATCAAAGGCGTTCCCTTCGAATTGGAGGAATCGGCTTTCATCGAGGGAAGCTCGAGATTGCGGACTTTCTTCCAGATCGTGCTGCCTTTGCTAAAGCCCGTATTCGTAACGCTCATCGTATTGGATGTGCTCTGGATCTGGAACGACTACCTGCTGCCCAGTTTAGTTTTGCTGTCTCCGGAGCACAAAACGTTGCCATTATCGACGTACAATTTTTTCTCGTCCTATTCTGTGGACTTTGCGCCACTTATGGCCGGACTGATCATGACCATTATTCCGGTATTAGTGCTGTACTTGTTCCTTCAGAAACAAATCATCAAAGGAATCACGGAAGGGGCCCTCAAGTAACCCTTTGGCAATGTTTGGCTGAAAAAGCTGATTAAAACGGGTATAATTGTGTTAAAAAACGGCAAGGTGGTATTTCATGCCTAGAATTGAAGATGTGGCAGAAAAAGCCGGGGTTTCCGTAACCACGGTCTCCCGTGTATTGAACAACCGGGGATATATCAGCGAGAAGACGCGTAATAAAGTATATCAGGTGATGAAAGAGCTGAACTATCAACCCAATGAAATGGCGCGTGCCTTGTTTCGGAGAAAATCGAACATGATCGGATTGATTATTCCAGCGGTATCTCATCCTTTTTTTAGCGAACTGGCTTATTATCTGGAGTATTATGCCGATCAACAAGGATACAAGCTGCTGCTCTGCAACTCGAACCGAAATATAGCCAAAGAGCGTAAATATATCGAAATGCTCAAGAAAAATCAAGTTGATGCGATCATTATGGGCAGCTCGGTATTGGATATCGAGCATTATCAAAATTTGGATTTGCCGATCGTCTCCTTTGACCGAACCGTGGCTGAAAACATTCCGATTGTTACTTCGGATAATCTCATGGGGGGAAAACTTGCCACGAGATTGTTGATCGAAAAGGGCTGCAAACATCCTGCATATATTTATCGTGGAATCGGCGGACCGCATCATCGGGCCTTGTTGGCTAGTGCGAGGGCACAAGGGTATGACGAGGAGTTGGCTGTTGCCGGCATAGAGCCGATACACCTGCAATTGGACATAAGCGACGATGATCAGCCCGGCAACCCTAGCGAAGTTGTTCATTTCCTGGCCGAGCACCCGGAAATCGACGGCGTATTCGCCAGCAGCGACGTCATTGCTGCCGAGGTCATTCAGGCCTGTCATCAGTTAAACAAAAATATTCCGAAAGATATAAAAATCATCGGATACGACGACGTTAAAATCGCATCTCTGGTTTCGCCTCAGCTGACCACTATAAGGCAGCCGATTCGCGAAATGGGGGAATG
Organism: Paenibacillus puldeungensis; assembly: GCF_042678945.1. Taxonomy (NCBI): domain Bacteria; kingdom Bacillati; phylum Bacillota; class Bacilli; order Caryophanales; family Paenibacillaceae; genus Paenibacillus; species Paenibacillus puldeungensis. The sequence continues at coordinate 549,471 of NZ_JBHTLM010000001.1, forward strand.
CACCATCGAATTAGTCGTTAAGCAGCTAGAGGGGGGAGAAGTACCCCAAATCAATTCCTTCCCAGTCGCTTTGATTGAGCGTGAAACGACTTGAGAAGGCGCAGCTCATATCGGTCATAACACCTGGTATGAATTAGTATAAAAATGAACAGACGAAGCCGCAACTTACGTCAGCGCGGCTTTTATGTCATTCGATATGTCAACCGGTTGATATAAAAATGGATTAGGAAAGGAAGAATCAATGACAGTCACGAGCTCATTAAAGCGAAGTATTCCGGAGCAGCAAGGCGTTTCCTCTTCCGGTATCTTGTCTTTCCTGGAGGAGATCGAGCAGCGAGAGCTTGAGCTTCACGGCTTCATGCTTTTACGGCACGGTCATGTCCTGGCCGAAGGTTGGTGGAAACCGTTTCGCCCGGAAATTCCCCATGCCCTCTATTCTCTAACCAAAAGCTTTACGTCGATCGCGGCGGGTTTTGCTGTGGAGGAGGGTTTACTCTCGTTGGATCAGCGTGTGTTGGCGTATTTTCCAGAGTTGGATATCCCTGCGATACGCGAAAACATAGGAGATATGAAAATAAAGCATTTATTGACGATGACGACCGGGCATGAAGAAGATACGGCGAGATTCGGAGCCACACCGGACTTTCTCCAGCACATAACGAAAGCGCGGGTCGGCGACAGAAGCGACCTGGACTATGTCAGAGGGTTTATGGAACTTCCCGTTACGAGGGCTCCCGGCACCTTTTTCCTCTATAACAGCGGGGCGAGCCATGTGTTGGGTTCGATCATAGAACGCATTACGGGAAGTCGGTTAGCCGATTATTTGCAGACTCGCTTGTTTGAACCTTTGGGCATCGCACCGCCGATGTGGGAGCAGGCCCCTCATGGAGGGAATACGGGGGGATGGGGACTTAAGCTAAGCACTCAAGACATAGCTAAGTTTGGTCAGTTCCTTTTGAATAAAGGTGTATGGAACGGGCAAAGGCTGATCTCCTCCGACTGGATTGAACAAGCCAGCTTGCATCAGGTTGATAATAAACCGATCGAAACTGAAGCAGGACAACCGGTGAATATAGACTGGGTCCAGGGTTATGGATACCAGCTTTGGAGATGCCGTCATAACGCCTATCGGGGAGACGGGGCGTTTGGCCAATATTGCATCGTCATGCCTGACCAAGATGCCGTTATCGCGATAAACGGTGGGTTGCAAGATATGCAAGGGGTTATGGATGCGGTATGGAAAAACCTGCTGCCTTCCATGAATGAACCTTGTCCTGCGTATGATTCGGCCAAACATGACCGGTTAATCGATAAGCTGGCTTCTTTGGAGATCGGAAAACAAAGCCATGTGGAGAGTTTGCCGTGGACAACATCCAAGAAAAGCTTTCGAATTCAAGAAAATGAACAGGGCTTGCAAAACGTCTCGTTTACGTTTACAGGAAACCAATGCATTTTTGATTGGTTGGACAACCAAGGCGAGCATCAACTTATTGCGGGAGTTGACGAATGGAACGCGTTTAACCTGCTGGGTGGAAAAAAAGTAACGGTCAAAGGCGTTTGGCTGGATCGAACTCGTTTTGTCCTCTACACCTACCAGATCGATTCGCCGCATCATGATCGCCTCGTCTTCTATTTTCAAGGGAACACGGTAAACATTCAACATGAGCATTTAAGCTTCGTCCCCCTGAAACACGAATTTATCGGCGTTGAGGAGAAATGAGAGATGAATATGAACTTCATTAGTAGGGTAAATCAGGAATTGAAACAGGGGCTGACGTTGTCGCCGCCTTTTCATTTACCCGAGGATTTGATGCAAGCGCGAACGATTCCTCCCATTAGTACAACAAGATCCGAACGGGTGCGAATTACGGATCGATATATCGTTGGAGCTGGCGGACAAGACATGTTATTACGGGTGTATGAGCCGATCAATAGGGACGGGGAAGTGCTGCCGGCGCTTCTATGGTCCCATGGTGGGGGATATGTATTAGGTTATCCTGGCGTTGATGACGGGGTATGCCAAAGCTTTGTGGAGGCAGCGGGCTGCGTCGTCTTTTCCCCGGATTATCGTCTGGCTCCGGAACATCCTTTTCCAGCGGGGATCGAGGACTGCTATGCGGCGTTGGTTTGGATTGCCGAAAATGCAGCCGAACTCCATATCGACATCAATCGGATCGCGATCGGCGGTCCCAGCGCCGGAGGAGGACTGACGGCCGCATTGGCACTTCTGGCCCGAGACCGCAGCGGTCCTGCAATCTGTTTTCAAATGCCGCTTTATCCGATGATCGATGATCGCAATATCACTCCATCCAGCCATGAAATCACCAATCCCGCTGTCTGGAACAGAGCCAATAACCTGGCGGCTTGGAAAATGTATTTGGGCGAGCATGCGAACGGCGAAATATCTCCCTATGCGGCGCCAAGCCGGGCCCAAAGCCTGGCCGGGCTCCCTCCGACATACACTTGCGTAGGTCAGCTTGATCCGTTCCGGGATGAGACGATCGAATACGTCGCCCGGCTTGCACGGGACGGTGTTGACGTGGAATTTTCGTTGTACCCGGGAGCTTATCACGGGTTCGAGCACACGGTTCCCGACGCGGAAATCAGCCGGTGCGCCAAAGATGGGTATTTTAATGCAATAGCAAGGGCCTTTCGGCGTTGACCAACATATCAAGGGGGAAATTGGATGATTTATCTCGATGAGAGATTCACATTTGAGGATACGTCGAACGATCTCTTGACGGTCGGCGAGTTGCTGGTGGACATGATATCCAATGAGTACGGTGATGGATTGCAGAGCGATGGGTACACCCGTTTTTTTGGCGGTTCCCCCTCCAACATTGCAATTAATGTGAACAAGCTGGGAATTCGGGCCCAAATCTCTTCGGCCGTAGGAGAAGACGGATTGGGAACGTTTTTAATGAATCGGTTAAAAGCTGCGGGCATGAGCACGGAGGGAATCCAGCGGGTTGATGCCTCAACGAGCCTGGTCGTGTTAACCAAAAGCCAGGCTTCGCCTATCCCCATTTTTTACCGGGATGCGGATTTTCGATTGACCTTCGATGCCAATCTGGAACGTGCCCTGAAAAATTCCAAGGTCGTTCACTTCTCATGCTGGCCAATTTCGCAGGAGCCTTCCCGGCACACCATCGAAAGAGTGATTGAAGAAGCAAAAAATCGCGGTCTATTGATTGGGTTCGATCCGAACTATCATCGGATGATATGGCAGCCTGGCGAAAATGGAGCGGAGTTCGTCAAATCGATGATATCCAGAGTGGATATCGTCAAACCTTCGGAGGATGATGCCGAGCGCTTATTTGGAAAAGATGAGCCGTTTAATCAAGTCAAAAAGTTTTTAGATTTAGGAGCAAAGTTGGTCATTATGACCTTGGGCAAACAGGGGGCCATCGTCTCCAACGGATACGAGACGGTTACTTTTCAGTCGCTCGCCACAGAGGTCGTCGATACTACCGGGGCCGGCGATGCGTTTTGGTCCGGATTCTACGCGGCCTTGATCCAAGGATATACGGTCAGGGAAGCGTTGAATTTGGGGTTTGCCGTCAGCGCCTACAAGTTGAGATATACGGGCGCCGTGGTAGATTTGCCGAAGCTTGAATCCATCAAGGAACAGTTCGGATTATAGGAGGATAAACATGGCGCTAAAAAATAAGGTTCAATTAATCACGTATCCCGATTCCATGGGCGGAAACCTGAAAACGTTAAATGAAATGCTGTTAAAGCATTTCGCCGATATTTTTACGGGTGGTGTTCATATTCTGCCCCCCTTTCCTTCGTCCGGGGATCGCGGGTTCGCGCCGCTCACCTATCTGGAGATCGAACCGAGCTTCGGGACGTGGGAGGACATTCGCGCCATCGGCGACAATTTTGATGTCCTCGTCGATTTAATGGTAAATCACATTTCCAAGCAGTCGCCGTATTTTCAGGACTTTCTGACCAAGGGCCGGGCTTCCGAGCATGCTGATTTGTTTCTGACGCTGGATAAAGTGTGGGAAGACGGGGAGCCGGTTCAAGAGGACATCGACAAAATGTTTTTGCGCCGCGCTTTGCCATATTCAACCTTCAACATCGGCGGCAAGGAAGAGAAGGTGTGGACGACGTTTGGCAAGACGGACCCTTCAGAGCAAATCGACCTGGATATTCATTCACCGAAGACGCAGCGACTTTTGCGCTCGTTCTTTGAAAATTTTAAAAAGCAAAACGTTAAAATCGTTAGGCTGGACGCTGTCGGATATGTCATCAAGAAGCTGGGTACAAGCTGCTTTTTCGTGGAGCCGGAAATCTATGAGTTCCTTGACGGGATTAAAGAGTTGGCTGATTCGCTCGACATAGAACTGCTGCCGGAAGTCCATGCGCATTATTCCACGCAATTTAAGCTGGCGGAACATGGCTTTTGGATATACGATTTTATTTTGCCATATCGCATCCTCGAAGCGCTCGTCACGAAAGATGCCTCAGAACTGCGAGCTTATCTGAAGGTTCGGCCGCATAAACAATTCACCATGTTGGATTGTCATGACGGGATTCCCGTTAAGCCGGATCTCGACGACCTCATTGACTCCGAATCGGCACGCAGGTTGGTTGATGTTTGCGTGGAAAGAGGGGCCAATCTCAGCCTGATCTTGTCCGACGAACATAAGGCCGAGGATGGCTTTGACGTCCACCAAATACGCTGCACCTATTACAGCGCGCTGGGTGAAGATGACGACGCATACCTCGCTGCGCGAGCGATTCAGCTCTTTACCCCTGGAATTCCTCAGGTATACTATACAGGCTTGCTTGCTGGAGCGAACGATACGGATCGCGTGAAGTTGACGGGAGAAGGGCGAGAGATCAACCGGCACAACTATACGATAGAGGAAATTGATCGTGCGTTGGAGAAGAAAGTCGTGCAAAGACTTTTGAAGCTGATTCGTTTTCGCAATACTTACGCAGCCTTTGATGGAGAGTTTCGCGTACTGGAGTCGCCGGGGAGTGGAATTCAGCTCGTTTGGAGCAAGGACGATACGCGTTGCCTGCTCAAGGTGAATTTGAATACGAGCGAATCGGTTATCGAATACGTCGACGCAGACGGCCGTTTGGTAGATTACCGAATTTGAGTTTATTGAAGACGAAGGAGGAGTAAAATCGTGGCAATGTTGCATATCCAGTTTTTTTCACAATGCATGAAAAGAGAAATTTCGCTGAGTGCGCTGATTCCTTTGGACACTCTGCCGATTCCAGGTGAACCTGTGGTAGAGGAAGTCCGTCCTTTGAAGGCGTTGTATCTGCTGCACGGATATTCCGGCAGTCATACGGACTGGATTCATTTTTCCCGAATTCGGGAACTGTCCGACAAATATAAAATCGCCGTATTTATGCCCTCTGGGGAGAACAACTTTTACCTGGACGATGAGGATAAAGGTCAGCTTTACGGGGAATTCTTGGGTAAGGAACTGGTTGATTTTACTCGCTCGATGTTTCCATTGTCCACGAACCGTGAAGATACCATTATAGGTGGACTCTCTATGGGAGGGTACGGAGCGATTAGGAACGGGTTGAAATATGCCGGCCAATTTGGTCGGATCATAGCCTTGTCGTCGGCGCTTATTACTTACAACATAGCTGGTCTGGCCCCAGGCTATCAGGATCTCATCGCCGATTACAATTACTATAAGAGAGTTTTCGGCGATCTGGACCGGCTTCTTGGAAGCGACAGAGATCCGGAAGCGCTGGCCAAGCAACTGAAGGAAACGGGCTCCTCCTTCCCGAGCATCTACATGGCTTGCGGGACCGATGATTTTTTGCTTGACGTAAACCAGAAGTTCCATGATTATTTAATCCAGGAGGACATTCCTCATTTTTATAAAGAGAGTGCAGGAACACACGACTGGAATTTTTGGAATGAATATATAGGGCCTGCCATCGAGTGGGCTATCACCGATGCAAAATCGACCAACTGAACTCAGTTTCTGCTATAATAATCTGCCCCTGATGAGACCATGCGGCATTTGCCCAGGTACGCTTTCATCAGGGGCGTCTCATATTCGGACCATAGCCAAATAAAGGAAGAGGACACTTGATGAAATCCCGAGGATTGTTTACTAGAAAGAGCATCGTGTTCAAATTATTCGTTCAATTAACGATCATCTTGGCTATTTTGTTTTCAGTTTTGCTACTCAGCAACATTTATTCGCTGGAAGTGGTTCGAACCCAATCCCTTAGTAACTCGCAAAATACGCTGGAAATATACGTCGAGAATATACGCAGCAAGCTAAACCTCTATTCTAAAGACCTTACCGAGGTTTTCGAAAACAATATCGACGCAGCCATGGAATACGACCACCTAAGCGAGAGCAGCCGATATTTTAGAGAAATGCAGTTGCTGGATGCCATAAGAGCCAAAATGTCCAGCAGCGACTCCAGTGACGGGGTGTTCATCAAATTACCTGAAGGCGCAGTTACGCTTGTCCAATTTGGAAACCGGTTCCATTGGAAGGATAAGCTGAATATCGAGGACTTTTTGCACAGGCATGTTTTTCTCCCCGATCCGAGCCTAACCATCGATGAATGGACGGATTTCGAGGTTCAAGGGGCACATTATTTGTTCCGTTTTATTACCTATGGGAATGTCAGTTTTGGAACGTTTGTCAAAGCCGATTCCCTATTAGCTATCGCCAGCAGGGAAGGGCATGAACTAGGTCCTTATATACTTAGTACCCGGGAAGGTGGCGTTCTTGCTTCGACGGATCCGAGTCTGTTGGAAAAATCATCATCGTTCCGAGATTTGCGGGAACGCTATAAGAAAAGCCACCTGTTCATTTCGGAACCGATTGCCGAATTTGGTGGAATCACTAAAATGATGGCTAAACAAAGCATCTTCTCCGGGCTAAAGCTGATTCAATGGTTCATTATTTCTTTGGCCGTTATCTCGATTGTGGCGATTCCGCTGGTGTTGAAGTTTTTGGCGAGGGATATTTTGCAGCCGGTACTGGAATTGGTGAAAGCAGCGAAAGAAGTTGAGAAGGGGAGAGTGGATTTCCCGGAACCCTCTGAACATTATTCCGTCGAGTTTATGAAGCTGTTTCATTCATTCGATTCTATGGTTCACGAAATTACGGATTTGAAAATCCACACATACGAGGAAAAAATCGAGCGGAGCCGCATGGAATTGAAATACCTGCAAATGCAGATCAGGCCCCACTTTTTTCTCAATGCGATATCCACGATTAACAGTTTGACGTACCAAAACAAAAATGAGGAAATCCGGAAACTGATTCAATTCTTATCCAGGCACTTGAGGTACATGTTTAAGGAGGGGCTCGTCCTCGTTCCGCTCGAAGAAGAAATGAAACACGTGGCCAATTACGTGAGTATGCAGGAAATCCGCTACCCGGACCAGATCTTTTACATGACGGATATCGATTTCTCCACAACGCGTATCCATATCCCTCAATTTATGATACAAACCTTTGTCGAAAACATATTTAAGCATGCTTTGACTTACGGCGATATGCTTTCCATCTTTATCCGTACCGGTCTGGAAAAAAGGGAGGACAAGCTGTTCCTCAAAGTAGTGATTGAGGATAACGGCGGTGGCTTTCCGCCTGCCGTCCTGCAGGCCGCCGAGCTTTCGAGCATGGAGCCGATCGAAGCAAGCGGTCATGTCGGTATTGCGAATATCCGCCGCACGCTTCAATTGCTGTATAAGCGCGAGGACTTGCTGAAACTATCTAACGCGGAGCCGCTGGGAGCCAAGGTAGAGCTTTGGGTTCCGATCCAGGCCGAACAAGGAAATGATATCTTAAAGGGGTGAAATGATGCGCTGCTTACTGATCGATGACGATGTACCTACTGTCGAGGTTCTTCGTGATATCGTTCGCTGGAACGATTACGGCATCTCACAGGTGGTGGCAGCATACAACATTTTGGAGGCCAAAACCTGCTTTGATGACGGCGCGCCCGATCTAATAATTTGCGATATCGAGATGCCCCGAGGATCGGGTATAGAAATGATTCAATGGGTGCGGGAGCAAGGGTACGACTGTGCTTTTATTTTTTTTACGTGCCATGAGAGCTTCGAATTCGCATCGACCGCCTTAACGTATAATGCGGATTCCTATTTGATCAAACCGCTCGACGAGCGCAAGCTGGAGGAAGCACTGCTTCGTTCGGTCGAGGCGCTCAAGCGAAGAAGAACGCTCGGAGAATACAGCAAACACGGGTTGACCTGGTTAAGAAACAAAGATTTGGTGGAGAAAAGCTTCTGGAGCGACGTATTGACCTCTACTCTCTCGACGCGGCCGGATCTTATCCAGGAAGAAATACTCAGAAGGGACTTGCCTTTCTCCGCGAATCAAAAATTTACTTTGGTTCTTATCAGCGTCGCGGCATCCGAAATCGATGAACACTGGAATGCCAGTGTATTTTACTACGCCTTGTCCAATCTGGGCTCGGAGGTTATGTTCGATCGGCCTAATCCAGACCGTGTAATCCCCTATAAACAGAATAATCAGATTTACCATGCGATTATCATCGACGGCGGAACGGATGCACAAAAACTGAAAGCAAACGGCGAGCGGCTCGTCCGGCTGTGCAGACAATATCTGAAATGCGTGGCCACCTGCTACATTAGCGAAGAGAAGAACATTTCAGAATTGGCACAGTGCAAAGCGGAACTGGAACAAACGAACATGTCAAATCTGATCTTCAGGGGAATAGTACATTTTCAAAACGACCGATTCCAATACGATACGACGGAGACTTATGCGCTCGATACCCAACTGTATACGATGCTTTTTGCCCAGAAAGACAAATTGCAAATTGTAAATCGTCTGAAGAATACGCTGGAGCGGCTTGCCGCTCAAAACAAACTGGATGCGGTTACGCTGCATTTAGTACGCGAAGATTTTCTCCAAGTGGTTTATGCATTTCTGGCTCAAAACAATATTCAGGCCCACCGGCTGTTCTCCGATGATGTCGCAGAACGTTTACTCCAAAGGTCCGATCACAGTGTTTTCGATTTCATGAAGTGGGCGCATCTCATTACAGAAAAAACGATTGAAACCCTCAAGGAAACGCTGCAATCTGAAGGTGTTGTCGAGCGGGCGAAACGGTTTATCCACGAAAATTATCATTGGGATATGAGCCGCGATGACGTGGCGGCCAGCGTTTTTTTGACGCCGGATTATTTGTCCAAAACCTTCAAAAACGAAACGGGGATGTCGATCATCGAATATTTGAATGCACATCGAATCGAAATGGCCAAGCGCATGCTGGTGGAACGACCGGTGAGCATCGGGGCGGTCGCGACGGAAACCGGCTTCGATAACCTTTCGTATTTCTCCACGGTGTTTAAAAAGCTGACGGGAGAGACTCCAAACGCCTATCGCGCAAAGCATAAGCCGGATCATTGAGAAGCTCAGGCAACTGAGCTTTTTTTTGAAAAAAGATGTCGGATTATTTAAAGAGAGGCTTCGTTCAAAACGATAAACTAAACACGAAGACAAATACGAATGGGGGAACGAAGCAAATATGAAGAGAAAAAAGGGAATTATTTTGTTGTTGTCCGTCATGCTGTGCAGTTCGATTTTAGCGGCTTGCGGCAAAGATTCGGGCGAGACCAAGGCAAACTCGGGCGATGCCACGAGCGCCAAAGTGGAGAAAATCGTGTTCGCCATGCCATCCTTTAACCGAATTCCCGATGATATGAAGCGGATTACGGATGCCATCAATAAGATCACGATTCCTAAGATCGGCGTAGAGATCGATTACAAATTGTACGGTCCGGTCGATTACGCTCAGAAGGTAAATCTGGCGCTGCAGAGCGGCGAGCAGATGGATTTGTTCACAACGCTCGGGCAATTTACCAGCTACGTATCCAAGAATCAACTTTATCCGCTGGAGGAATTGCTCCCCAAATACGGGAAAGAATTGACCGCCACTCTGGATAAGGACTTCGGCCCGGACATGCTGAAGGCGACCACCATGAACGGCCATATTTACGGCATCCCTGTTAATAAGGGCATGTCGATCCCCACGAATTTCGTTTACAACGCTGACATGCTGAAAGAAGCAGGGTTTACCGCAGACGATATCCGCACGGCCGACGATTTGCCGGCGATCTTAGAAGCGGTTAAGCAAAAGCACCCGGATGTGGTTCCATTCGGCCCGATCAATGTTAATCCCAGCGATACCTCGCTCCTGTTGCTGTTAAAAGGCTCGCATCAAGTCGACTTTTTGTCAGACACCACCGGGATCGGCGTCGTTATCGGCGACGAGGGCAAAGTGCGCAACTTCTACGATACCGACGTGTTCAAAGACGGCGCCAAGATGATGAGAGATTGGTTCAATAAAGGCTATCTGGAGAAGGATGCGGCCACTACTTCAATCGCAGCTTCTGACATGATCACTTCCGGACGCGGCTTTTCCTTCATGGGCGGATACAGCGGTTTGGAAGCAGCTAAGGCATTAAGCGCCCAGACGGGAAAAAATCTGGAGATGAAGCGGATAGCTCCTTACTATTTTGAAACCGGGGCAGTGAATATGGTCAGCTGGATGGTATCGAGCACGTCGAAGGCTCCTGAAGCGGCAGTGAAATTTTTGAACCTGCTGTACACCGATCAGAAGTTGATCAACACAATCCTCTATGGGATCGAAGGCGAAGATTATGTAAAAGTCGACGAGCATCACGTGAAATATCCGGAAGGCAAGGATGCGAACACCGTCGCTTACACGGCTATGCTCAGTACCGGCATCGTCGGCTCCGAATCGTTGCAATATCAATTGGAAGGCGTCAATTGGTCTGACGTGGAATTGAAGCTGAAGGAAAACAAAGAGACACAGAAATCCCCGTATTTCGGCTTTATTTTTGATCCAAGCAAGGTGAAAACGCAGATGAGTGCCGTCACAAACGTCGTCAATCAGTATTTGCCAGGACTCATGTGCGGCGTACTCGATCCCGACACGACTATTCCGAAGTTTGTGAAGGCCTTGAATGATGCAGGTGCCGAGGATATTATCCGCAGCAAGCAGGAGCAGCTCGATCAATGGATCGCCGCTCAGAATAACGGAAAATAAAACCGATTTTAAGGGAGAAAACCGCTATGATGATCAAGAAATCCAGGGGGCTAAAAAAGACACTTCCGCTTCTGATTTTAGCCGCTCCAGGGCTGCTATATTTTATCTTGAACAGCTACATTCCCATGGCCGGTGTATTCATTGCCTTTAAAAACATCGATTATGCCAAGGGCATTTTCCGAAGCGATTGGATCGGGTTCGACAATTTCAAGTTTCTGTTTCAGACCTCCGATGCTTGGACTATGACCAGAAACACTTTATTGTACAACGTTGCTTTCATCGTGCTTGGAACTATACTTTCAATTTTCATTGCCATTATGATGTCGGAACTGCTCAGCAAAGCTTACTCCAAGCTGTTTCAGTCGGGGCTTGTGCTGCCGAATCTGATTTCGATGGTTGTACTGTCTTACCTGGTTTTCGCATTCCTGAATGCGGATAGCGGATTCATTAACCATTCCATCCTTCGCCCGCTAGGCCTTTCGGAGATCAATTGGTATTCTGAGCCGAAGTATTGGCCTTTCCTGCTCGTTATCATTCAAATGTGGAAGTCGGCGGGCTATGGATCCATCGTGTATATCGCATTTATCGCAGGGATTGACAAGAGCGTTTATGAAGCCGCGAAAATCGACGGCGCCGGCAAGCTTAAACAGATTTGGACCATCACCCTGCCGCTTCTAAAGCCTACCGTCGTCATTCTTACCTTGATGTCGATCGGTCGGATCTTCAATTCGGACTTCGGTTTGTTCTATCAGGTTCCGATGAACGCAGGGGCTTTATACAGTACGACGCAAACGATTGACACCTATGTGTACCGTGCGCTCATGCAGGTCAATGACATTGGGATGTCTGCCGCTGCCGGGTTGTACCAATCGCTGGTCGGTTTCGTCTTGGTCATGCTGGCGAATGCGATCGTTAAACGGATAAACGCGGAAAACGCGTTGTTTTAGGAGGAAACGCCATGATTCAAACGAAAGGCGAAAGAATTTTCACTGGGTTTTCTGCAGTCGTAATGGTGCTGCTTACGGTATTTGCTTTTGTACCCTTCATCTTGATCCTGGTCGCTTCATTTACGGATGAATCGGCGTTGATTCGGGACGGGTACAGCTTTTTTCCGGATAAACTGAGTCTGGATGCTTATGCTTATATGGTATCCTCGGCTTCGACTTTCCTTAGGTCGTACGGCGTGTCTTTTCTCGTTACGATCCTCGGAACGGCTGGTGGGCTCCTGATCTCGAGCATGCTGGCATACCCGATGTCCAGGAAAGATTTCAAATATCGCAACGCATTAGCATTTATCGTTTTCTTTACGATGCTGTTTAGTGGAGGAATCGTCCCTTCTTATATCATGTGGACCAAATATCTGCATATCAAGGATACGCTGGCGGCCCTCATCGTCCCCAATTTGTTGACTAACGGTTTTTATGTGCTGTTGATACGCAATTACTACCAAAATAACGTGCCTGCCGAATTGACCGAAGCTGCTCAAATTGACGGGGCGTCCGAGATGCGGACTTTTTTCCGAATTATGCTGCCTTTATCCGTCCCGGTCATGGCCACCGTCGGGTTGTTCATGGGACTGGCTTATTGGAACGATTGGATCAATGCGCTTTATTTTATTACGAAGCCGGAATATTACGGTATTCAAAATATGCTGATCCGTTTGATGAACAATATTCAGTTTCTGAAATCCGGTCAGGCGAGCAGTGTGCTTGGGGCGGGTACGGTTGAGCTTCCGAGCACAGCCATCCGCATGGCCATGGCGGTGATCGGTATACTGCCGATCGTGATCGTGCTGCCGTTCCTGCAGAAGTATTTGACTAAAGGAGTCGTCATCGGCGCCGTTAAAGGATAAAGCAGAAAGGAGACTATGCCCATGAAAGTACAGGAAGTCATTAATCGAATTCTGGAAGATTCCTGCGGTGATAAACGTGTCGAAAACACTTTCGACCGGTTGGCGTCGGGCGACCCGAACCAGGAAGTAACGGGGATCATAACGAGCTTTATGGCGACTGTTGACGTCATTAGGGAGGCGATTGCGCTTGGGGCGAACCTGATTATTACGCACGAACCCACCTATTTTACCGGTAACGACGAACTCGAGTGGCTTCGGCAGGACCCGGTTTATCTCGCCAAGAAGAAGCTGATCGACGATCACGGCATCGCCATATGGCGTTATCATGATCATATGCACATGGCTGAAACAGATCGGATATATGACGGGCTTATTCAACAACTCGGATGGAAAGACCGACTTGCTGAGGAGAGTAAGCCTTGGGTTTATGTTATAGACCGGACAACGGTCGAAGAATTGGCGGATTTCCTGAAGCGGAAATTGTCTATCGACGTGCTTCAACTGGTGGGCCGCCCGGAAATGCCGTGCTCTCGCATCGGGGTTTTGGTCGGCGGCGGGAGCCTGGGACTTGGAAGAGAGCAGATGCCGATGGAACTGATGCGGGATCAGGATCTGGACGTCATGATCTGCGGTGAGATTCTGGAATGGACGCTGTGCGCCTACGTCAATGACGCCGCGATGCTGGGGATGAACAAGTCGATGCTGGTCGTTGGACATGAGCGCAGCGAGGAATGGGGGATGAAGCACATGGCGGATTGGCTGCAGCCGCTTGTGAGCGGCATTCCGGTCGCGTTTGTTGATGCGAAGGAGCCTTTCCGATATTTGTAGGATCTCCCATCGAAAAAAGAGACGCGTCAAGGCCAGCCAGGTACCTGGCTGCCTTTTTTTCAGCGTGCACTACGAATGATTGGCGACTGACTATTAGAACTGAATGTCTGTTGTGTGGCCAGGTAGTGGTCACCAAGAGCAACCATCACAACAGCCGCGTATACATGGTTTCGTATATGAGTTCATCTCATTTGCCGCTCATTTGGAGCGGGCCGTGCGAATCTAATTGTATTTAGTACAACTAGATTTGCGTTATCGCGAGGAACAGGCAAGCTAAATGCAAAAAGTACATTTAAATGGGCACCGTAGGCCGGTAAACTTACTTTGAGCTTCGTTTAGGTGTACAAAATGCAACTAAAATAGAAAAAATGGGGATTTTGAGCAAAATAGCTGCACTTTTTGCAATTAGATGCCGTGTTTCACAAAATAACCGATACAATAGCCTAGTACACTGGCAAAAATAATACTATAGAATGCTAGTTCAAGTATCTTCGTCCATACAGGAGCAGTTTGTCGATCACTTATGTATCTCATCCTAAAATCACCTCACTGTGATCAGTATGAATTAATGTAATAATATCCCACAAATGAGAATTTATCATCTTGTTCAATGTCTATTTGTTGTAAGTTTCCAAACTTCCTAAAGATAAGCCGTCTTTTTGTCGAAATTATTAATATAGAGCAAACCATTGTCGTTTGACGAAGGGGGGTATACTTGATGGACAAAATGATGGTACATAAACTGTTAGATGAAGTGACGAGCGAACTGCTCTCCCAAAACAAAGAAGCTTTAGAAGGAGAGGGGATTTTAGCGGCTAATGTAGAATTGGCTGTTCGGTTGTCGGCGATTACGACGATCAAGATCCTCGAAAAGCTGGAGCTTGTTGAAAAGGGCTGAAAACAACCACAAGTACCTATAATTCACCTAACCAATCTACAGCAATTTTGATAGCTGCCCTTCTGATATATGCCTTGGGGGTGGCTTTTTTCTTTTTGAGCGCATGTTGCTGCTGTTATGCTTTCTATATTCTATATTCCGTGTTTCTGATAGAGTATTGGGCATAATCTCGTTATATGTGGCTCATGGAAGATAGCCTTATTTAAGGGAGCCCTATCGATCGTCCAAACGGCACAAATCTTTCTCTCATACTTTATCCTATATTAATATTCAGGAGGGGATTTTGTGCCGCGAGTTTCAGTTATTATGCCTGTTTATAACAATGCGAAATTTGTTCAGGGGGCCATCCACAGCATTTTAGTGCAAACGTATACGGATTTTGAGTTGATTGTGATAGACGATGGTTCTACGGACGGTTCAGCCTATCTTATTTCACAAATAGCGGATCCTAGAGTTAAAAAAGTTTATCATCCCGAAAACAGAGGTTTGGTGTCCTCGCTTAACGAGGGCTTGAGTATGGCCACCGGCGAGTATATCGCCCGAATGGACAGCGATGATCTGTCCACCCCAGATCGGCTAGGCATACAAGTAACGTTTATGGACCAAAATCCGTCTATAGAGCTTAGCGGCGCAGCCTTTACGACCTCTATCGGAGGTAGACCTAAGGTGAACCCGATCCATCACGATGAAATCAGAACCTGGCTTCTGTTCCACTGCTGCATTTGTCACCCGACTGTTATTATGCGCAATAGTATGGTTCAACGTCTTGGCGTCCGTTTTGACAACAACTACCCCCATGCGGAAGATTACGAGCTTTGGAATCGCCTTGCTCCGCAGATTCAAACAGCGAACCTTCCCATCAATTTGTTGTACTATCGCTTGCACAGCGGTCAGGTGTCAAATAGATTCAAAGCAATTCAGAATGATTCCGCTCGCAAGGTTCGGCAAAGACAATTTTCACAGCTAGGCTTGCAGCTTTCGGATCAGGAGAATCAAATGATGCTTGATTTCATGGAGTTCAAAATCAATGCCGGGGATTATAATAATTATGCAAGAGCCCTTGGATTTGCAAATTGGGTTCTTGAACAGAACCGAAAATATCAAGTATACAATCAAGAGATGCTGAACTTAGCTTTTTCCAGATGCATATCAAATCTGCCCTATTAACTTAACGGCTAATGGTTAGTAGCGGGTACTATTTAGTTCTATGAGGAGGCGTTTGCATGCGCTGCATTACGATCCGGCAGCCTTGGGCAACCTTGATAGCGATCCAAGAGAAAAGGTTTGAAACGCGGGGATGGGTGACCCGTTATCGCGGGGAGCTCGCGATTCATGCCGGGAAACAGCTCGATAAGGCGATTTGCCAAAAGGAGCCGATTCGTTCAATACTAGCAGCCTATGGTTTGACAATTGATGGTCTACCGACAGGTGCGTTTGTGGCAGTTTGCAGGCTTGTGGCATGCCAACCGGTGCTGGAAAACGATGGAGAGACTGCGATTTTAGGCCACAGTGAAAGAATCATAACCGGTCAGGAATATGGTTTCGGTGATTTTGCTACAGGGCGATTTGCCTGGGAATTGACGGAAATTCGCAAGCTTCAGGAGCCGGTTCCAGCCATAGGAAAGCAGGGTTTATGGAACTGGGATGGAAAATTGCTGCTATAAAAAAACGTTACAAATCTAAGAAGTGCCCGTAGAAGAATAGCTTCTGCGGGCCCCCACTTTTTAGACTACACTCTAATATCAAGATTTTTTCCGAGATTAGGATGAACTGAACTTTTTTCCACCATTTGAACGAGATTTTGACCTTGTGTTTCAGCTTGGTTCTTCGCCATGCTTAGAACCTGTATTCCCACGGCCTGGGAAAGCGCTGCTTGACTCATAGATGTAGATGCTGCTGCGATATCCATCTTGTCACCACCTCCTAACCGTTCTATCGGCATTTATAGACATATTTATAAATTGGGCCATAATTATCGCACCGGTTAAAACATCCAGTTTATTTGTAAGCAGTCATAATTTAAAGTTATTATTACATAAATCTATTCTCACTTTGATAGAACAGAGGCACAGCATGAAACGGCGCTATGACAATCCCAAAACTTACTATATTTCTGTGAATGAAAAATACAATTTCAGCCATATCGTAGCTCTTCTGTGGATGTTATTTTCCATAGTGCTGTCGATTCCTTGGCTAAACGACTTTGCCCGTTATATTTCATGGCCTGCGGCGGTCCTGATTATCTCGGGGATTTCGTATATTCCCGGCTATATGAACGCCTTTATGGTATCCAGCCTTCTGCTCGACCGGCAGCCTCCACTAATGCAGAGCAACCCCAAGCTGCCGATTACCGTGCTAATTGCTTGCCACAATGAGGAGAAAAGCATTCATACTACGTTGTCGTATGTTGTTAAGCAGGAGTATGAAGGCCGAATTGAAGTGATCGTTATCGACAATAATTCATCTGATCGAACGGCTGAAGCTGCAAAAGCTGCGGGAGAGGAACTCGGTATCGATCTGCGAGTGGTTGAAGAGAAGACGCCAGGGAAAAATCATGCTCTCAACCGGGCTCTAAGCCTGGTGAACACAGAGCTGATGATTACGCTCGATGCCGACACGCTGCTTCACAAATGGGCGCTTAAGCACATTGTTTCCCGCATGGCCTCAGCTCCGCCGGAGGTTTGCGCCGTTGCCGGAGCGGTGCTCGTCCGCAACAGCCGCAATAATTTTTTTGCCAAGGTTCAGGAATGGGATTATTTCCTCGGCATCGCCAGCATTAAACGGCTGCAGGGTATGTTCCAGGGAACCCTGGTCGCGCAAGGCGCTTTCTCTCTCTACAAAACGGAGGCAGTACGCGCTGTAAACGGATGGCCGGATGCGATCGGCGAGGACATCGTCTTAACTTGGAACTTCCTCGCTAAAGGATGGAAGGTTTATTTCGAACCGCTGGCAGTTGCTTTTACGGACGTACCCGAATCTTTTCGACATCTGGTCCGACAACGGAGCCGCTGGGCCCGAGGTATGATCGAGGCGCTGAAAATCGTCAAGCCGTGGCAGCAGCCCTCTAAATATACGAAATATTTGACCGGCTGCAATTTGCTTATGCCTTATCTGGACGTGGTATATACGTTTTGTTGGCTCCCAGGACTTGTTCTCGCGTTCTTCGGTATATTTTGGATCGTCGGACCGACGACGTTGTTCGTTCTGCCGCTTACCTTTGCACAAAACTATATTTTGTACCGATTTCAGAAGCAGGTGTTCCGAACGCTTAACCTGCGTATCCGCAAGAATCTTAGAGGCTTCTTCGCTTATGTCCTGGTCTATCAAATGATTATGAGCCCGGTTTCCGTGTATGGCTATATTCAGGAGGTATTGCAACGGAAGCGGGTGTGGAAGTAAGAAGAATGAAGAAAAGCCCTCTCAAGCTCTCGTTTAATTCACGAAGAGTTGGAGAGGGCTTCTTTTTTTTCGGTAGAGCCTGATTCTAAGAAAAGCTACATGAAGAATAAATTTTTAAAAAACTATTGCAATGTGAAATAAAATTTCAATATGATAGAGGGGAAAGAAAAATAAAATCGTGTCCTGTTATAACGTATAAATTTGGTCGGGACCTGAAGGGAGATGGATGAACTCGGCGTGGTGACTTGGGTGTTTGCTTTAGCAGCAAGACGAAGCCTACCAATCATGGGAAAAGGAGTGAATTGATGAATGACAGTGACAACGGTACGCCATCGTACTGGAAGTAAGTCAAGCCTATGTTTCGTATTAGCACTAACTCTCCTGCTCGGTTCGGCTTTTTCAGGGTGGGGCAGCCAGGCAGCAAAGGTATACGCTGATTCAAACTCTGCTGATGCTTTCGTCGTAGAAGACTTCGAAGCCACGAACAATCTGGCGGCAACTGCGGTCCGAGGAAAAGCAAATCTGGACCTGGCGGGGAGGCCGGATACGATCTTTTCCGGGTATCATGCAGCTAAATTATCCTATGACTTTACCGGAAGCGAATCAGGCACTTCGGCTGCCTATCTGAACTTCAAAGACCCGGACGGAACCGTTGGACGAAGCGTGCCGGGTTCGCCGAAAGCCTTCGGTTTATGGGTATACGGCGACGGCGGCAACCACTGGCTTCGGGCACAGTTGCAGGACGGCTCAGGTGCAAAGCAAACGGTAGACCTTACCGGAACGTCGGGCTTCAGCTGGAAAGGCTGGAAGTACATCAAAATTGCTGTTCCCTCTACGATCCAGACTCCTCTGAAAATCAATCAAATTTACATCGCAGAACTGAAAGATACGAATAAAAATAGCGGGACGGTTTACTTTGACAAGCTGACCGCCTTTTACACGGATTCACAAATTTATGGTCTCGAGATGGGCGGTTTGACACCAATGGGTGTTGGAGAAACGACTCAGCCCCAAATTTTTGCAACTTATGAGAATCAAACAGAGCCGATCCAGATACCCTCTGGCGTAAAATTGACAAGCAGCGACGAAAGAATCGCCACGGTGACGGGGGTGACCTATGACACCATTCAATCGGTAGCGCCGGGGACGGTGACGATTACGGCTGAGTATAATGATGCGCCGAAGGTCCATTACGAGCTAAAGATTACGTCTGATGTCCCGGTTGCTAGCCAGCTCCTTGTTGCCGGCCCGGTTCATTTGGAAACGAGCGAAGCCGGTAAGATGAGGACTAATGTGGTCTATCCCGGTTCAGGTCAAGGCGCATTAAGCGACCCTATCCTTGTAACGGATGGAGTCAGCTATGTCAGCGATCAGCCGAATATGGTCTCGGTAGATCAGGCGGGTAGCATAAAGGCCCTCTCTAAAGGGACGGCAACGATAAATGTGCAGTACCGCGGAATCTCCGCGCAGCATACCGTAACGGTAACGGACCCGGTACCGGTGTTGCAAAGCATTCAGCTTAAAGGGCTGTCCTCGGTCACGATCGGTGACCGCTTTGAAACGGTCGTTTCCGCCACCTATTCCTGGATGGAACAGCCTGTAACGATTACGGAAGGCGTGACTTACATCAGTAGCAATCCGGAGGTCGCTTCAGTGGATAGTAAGGGGGGTGTCACCGGTTTGAAGGTAGGTTCATCCAGAATTACGGCATCTTATCAAGGAAAAACAAGCTCCATTTACATCACAGTAAACGAACCGGCGCAGTATCCGAAGGCCGAGATGAGAGCGGCTTGGATTGCAACCGTGGACAACATCGATTGGCCGGCCAAAGGTGTGACCGATCCGGAGCAGCAGAAGCAGCAGTTTATAGAGTTGCTGGATCAGCTAAAAGCTGCCGGAATGAACGCGGTCATCATGCAGATCAAGCCGACGGCAGATGCCTTCTACCCGTCGAAGTATGGTCCTTGGTCCGAGTGGCTGACGGGCGTGCAAGGAAAGGATCCGGGCTACGATCCGCTGGCATTCCTGCTTCAGGAAACCCATAAGCGCAACATGGAGTTCCATGCTTGGTTCAACCCGTATCGAATCAGCATTCAAGGAGACATAGGCAAGCTGGTAGCGGATCATCCGGCCAGACAGCATCCGGAGTGGGTGGAGGCTTATGGCGGCAAACTGTACTTCAATCCGGGTATTCCGGAAGCACAGCAATTTATTATCGACGGCGTTATGGAGGTAGTCAAAAACTATGACATCGATGCCGTACACTTTGACGATTATTTTTATCCTTACCCTGTAGCGGGGGTCGACTTCCCGGATCAAGACACCTTTGAGCAGTATAAAGGAAACTTCACCAATAAGAGTGACTGGAGAAGAAATAACGTCAACGAGTTCATTCAAAAGGTAAGCGCTTCTATTAAGGAAGAGAAAAGCTATGTTAAGTTTGGGATCAGCCCGTTTGGCATCTGGAAAAATAAATCCAGCGATCCGGCTGGCTCCGAGACCAATGGGCTCGAAAGCTACAATGCCATTTTTGCCGATTCGAAAAAATGGGTGGAGGAAGGATGGATCGATTACATCACGCCGCAAATCTATTGGAATATCGGCTACTCCGCTGCCGCCTACGATAAGCTGATAGAGTGGTGGAGCAACACGGTGTCCGGCCATCCTGTTCATCTTTACAGCGGGCAGGCCGTTTACCGGATCGGTTCGAACGCAGATTGGTCGAATCCGGACGAAATGCCGAACCAGGTGAACTATAACCGGAACTTCGAGGCGGTTAAAGGCAGCATGTATTTTAGCAGCAAATGGTTTGCCGAGAACCCGCTTGGATTCACCGACCGGTTGAAAAATGACCTGTATCGTTATCCTGCTCTGGTTCCAGCGATGCCATGGATCGATTCTCAGGCTCCGGAGGCGCCTAAGAAGATGAAGGCCCACAAAGCGCCCGAAGGTGTCAGACTTAGCTGGAAGTCGTCCGGCGACGAGACCTACTATGCCATTTACCGGTTTGAAGGGCAAGATGAAGGAAGCATTCAGGAGCCGTCAAATCTGCTGGGAACGTTCCGAAAAACAGACGGCGTAACGCAGGTCTGGATCGATAAGTCAGCTGTCCGGGGCAAAACGTACACCTATGTCGTTACAGCGGTGGACCGTCTGCATAATGAGAGTGAGCCTAGCAAGTCCGTGACGATTAAGCTGAAGCTAAAGAATTAATTTATTCTTCAGGTTTCAATAATGTTCTTTTAAGGAACGGACGCTATATTAAAGATACTCCCTCTTCTTAATTGATAGATATGAAGAAACCATTCCCTTACGGGATGGTTTCTTCGGTTTTTTTCATTCGAGACGCAAGATAAACCGAAAAACGCTTATTCCAAATCCTAGAGAGGATGAATGTGGAATAAGCGTTTTTTGTGTTAATACATGCCGATATCGTCAAGCATTACTTTTTCAGGGCTGTCGCCATTCAAATAGAAGGATAGCTTCTGGATGCCTGTAAATGGGTCAAAACGGCTATTGCCCCCTGTAAAGGCCGTTAGCGGCAGCCTGTAGGTTTGAAATACGACCTCGGTAGGCTGCTTGTATTTTCCGTCCGAGAGGTGTTCATCAAACCAGGGATGTATGGTAAAGTCAGTAGCGGGCAAAGGGACAACTGGCATAAAGCGGGATAAGGGGAGGCGTACGCTCACACCTTTGCCGTCCACAAGCTCTACATCTACATGAACCGGGGCGGCTTGATCCGAAGCAACACTATCATGAAGCTCAAAGCTTCGGTCCGCCATGGAGAAGGACAAAATGTTGGCTTGACCGGCGGGAGGCAAAGGTGCCCCATGCTCCCATTGTAAAGAGTAAGCGGCTTTGTCCGTCTTCCCGCTTTGCTCTAGCACGATGCCGCGGTTGGATTTGCTTGAATTGCCACGATTTCGGGCCTCTTCTTCCTTCCATGTGAGCCCGTTACCACCAGCTTTTCCGTTTCCGGGAATCGTTGTTCGATTCAAATCTTCATCGTACCGCGCCCAGGCTCCAAACTCACCGCTTTCGAAGCGGTTATAGTAATCCGTAACCGGAAGCCAGGCGAGGCCGGATCGATAATCACGCATCAGCGGAAGAAAATGCTCATCCCGGTGAAGTGATTCCTCCAAGAAGGCGGAAATATACAGCTTGGCAATTTCCCGCTGTTCTGTAGCGGACAGCATGCCTTTACGGCTGAGCAGGATGCCTTTCGGCAAGCTTACGTCGCGGCCCCCCCAGCTACTGTTGAACTGGCTGTGGTTAGCATCGGCGATGTACAGTGATGCTTTGAACCGGGAAGAGCCTGGAGAAAAGGTTGTACGGCTGTACTGCCGGTCCCCGTCAAAATCGCTAACGTCCCCGTCTCTCGCGCCCTGAAGCGTTAAATAGTTAACATCCTTCAGGCTAGTAAGCTTTCCGTCAACCATTTTATCTGTAGGTGCAATCGCCACTACCGATTGGATGTGATATTGTTCCAGATTGTCCAGCATAGCGTCTTTACCGAACCAATCCTTGTAATCGGCTGCCATTGCTACGGCCTGACCACCACGAGAGTGACCGATCAAGGCAATATTGCTAAAATCAACTTTTTCGTAAAAAAGGTTGCCGGGCTCTTTCGCAAACTGCCCGATTTGCTGTAGGTGCTTAAGCAGCAACCAAGCCCGCACCTTCATGTCATTGTCTGGAATCCCGGTCCATACGGAATAATTGAGAAAATTTTCGTCCACCGATACGGCGATGAATCCCCGGCTGGCCAGCAGTCGCCCTAAATAACCGTACCCGTCGTCGGAGTAATCCTCCATCAGGTGGTTGCCATGCACGATAAGGACCAACGGAAATGGGCCTTGCTTACCGCTGGCTTCCGCAGAATCAGGCATCCACACGCGGCCATTTAAAGGCAGGGTATGCTGATCAAAGCCCCAATACATCTTACGAAACTGCGGCCATTTTTTAATGTATTCTGAGGCATCCACGGGCATGGAAAACACTGCGGCATCTTTGCCATACTCCGGCTGCCAGAAATTTTTCCCGCTCCCGTATTGGAAGGTGGCTACATGGTACGGACCAGCCTTAGTAGGGTTGTCGCTTAACTTGGGAATCGTTAGCTCCAGTTCATCCGCACTGTCACGATCTGTCAGATCTGTTTGAAAGACCGATCTTGATGAAGATATGGATTCAGTATGATCTACTGCAACCAGAATTCCCGCGGCCAACATGAGAGCAGCTAAAGCTCCCACCTTGGCTCGCATTTGAAACTTCCGGCTCGTAAGTATACCAGCGAGCAGCCCGCAGATTATCCCGGCCACTGTCAAGATACCCGCGACAATCATAGCGGCTGTCCATGAGACTTCATTGAAGTAAAAAATTACAAAAATGATGAATGCATCATAGATCACGGTTCCGACAAATAGGCGAGGAACCGGAAGTCCAACTAAGGCAAACAGCACAGCGATAATATTAGCAATGAGGAACATTGACATCGTACCGACAAAGAGATATTGCACAACGTCGGCACCGACACCAAGGCCTGAAGGCATACCTAAAGCGAGCATTATAAACGCGAACATGCCGGCCCCCCAGGGACCGGCAATAGCAGTACGCCAAAAGGCGGTATCATATCGGTAAGTTCCGCGGACCCGACGGGCCAGCTTGGAGCGAAAAGTCGGTTTGACTTTGGCAGATTCGGTCTGCAGCTGAATCTGTAGTTCCATAAAATCCTCCATCTATATAACGGCTTCTCTTTATTGTAGCATGCTATATTCAAAGGAGGAACAGGTGAATCCAGGTTTATCGGCGACTGCTTTGCTTAAATCGAATAGATGACCAGACGATCAGCACAATGAGCACGCCGATGCAAACGGCGATACTGATGCGATTTTGCGCGTCGAACAGAAATAGCAACGCGATAACGGACAAGCAAAACACCGTCAGGATCGTAAGGTAAGGGTAGCCCCATACTTTAAACCCCGGTTCGACAGGGTAGCTTTTGCGAAGCTTCACTTGAGCTAGGCAAATTGTGATCCACACAAGCAGCACGACAAAGCCCGGAACCGCCATAAGCAGCCTGAACAAGCCGGCCTGATTCAGGTAGGCCAACGTCGAACCGAGGATGAGGATGGCTCCGCTCAGCTTGAGGCTATTGACCGGAACTCCCTTTGCAGAAATTCGAGCGAGTGAAGCCGGAGCTTCGCCTCCGGTGGCCATGGAGTGAAGCATACGAGTAGCCCCGTAAATACCGGAATTTGCCGCAGACAATACCGCTGTAATCAAGATGAAATTCATAAGATGCGCCGCCCCCTGCAAACCGACAGTGGTTAGTACTTGCACAAAGGGGCTTGTCTCTCCATTAAGACTATTCCAGGGAATCAAACCGCAAATGATGAGAATCGGCAGTGTGTAAAACAGAATGACCCGCAGAATAAAGCTTTTTACGACCCTAGGAAGCACCTTTTCGGCATCTTGAGTTTCCGAAAGTGTAAGCCCGATTAACTCAGAGCCGCCGTATGAGAACATAACGACGAGCAACGCCGAGAAGATGGCTGTCCATCCATTGGGGAAGAAACCACCGTAGGCTGTGAAATTGTGCAGGAAAGGCGCTTCAGTACCGGGAATGAAGCCAAACAGAAGACCGGCACCCAGCACGATAAAAACGATGATCATAGCAATTTTAATACCGGCTAGCCAAAATTCAAATTCTCCGTAGCCGCCGACACTCATCATATTGATCGCTATAATAAAGGCTGCACTAGCCAAACTAAGCATCCATAGAGGTACATCTGGAAGCCAAAACTGCAGAAAGCTCCCGGCTGCGATCACTTCAATGACACAGACAGCCAGCCACATAAAGCAGTACAGCCAACCGATAATGAAGGAGATTCGCTCGCCGAATGCTTTACGAATAAAATCCTTCATATTCAGGCCGGGGTAAACAGTAGCCATCTCGGCGATGGCCCCCATCACGACAAGGAGCAATAGACCGGCAAAAGCATAGGAGAAAATAACGCCGGGTCCGGCCAAGCTTACCGTTTCGGCGCTGCCTTTAAAGATACCTGTTCCAATAACACCGCCCATCGCCATAAAGCTGATGTGCCGTGGAAGCAATTTTTTTTGTAATGAGGTTTCGTTTGATTTCACTGTTTGTAGGGCCCCCTGAACACACAAGATAGTCAACAAGTTGTATTGACTTATATTACACCAAATCCTCGATGAGAGGAACAATAACGCTTTGATTTATTGTATCCTGTTTTGGAATATCCGCTTTGTAGCGCGCAACTTTGAATGTTCTTGACAAAATTTTACTTCCCGGTTTTAATTATGTAATGGTTTTGACTCTCACGTGTAGCGGAGGCGAACGACATAAATCAACTTCTTAAAAATATCCACCCTTTATCCTGGACGATTATAATAGGTACGATTTTTGGCCGCATGGCCACGTCCATGAGTATTCCTTTTTTGTCGATTTACCTCATTAAAACGATGGGAGCAACGCCTGCCGAGACGGGGATCGTGGTTGCCGTCAGCTCGCTGATCGGCGTGTTCGCCAGTTTCTACGGGGGATACATTTCCGATGTTATTGGGCGAAAGAAAGTGCTTTATATATCCATCTTCGGTTGGGTACTCGTGTTCGTCGGGTTTGCCTTGGCGGATAAAATCTGGATTTTCTTCCTTATGAATGCATTAAACGGTTTGTGCAGGGCACTGTTCGAACCGACCTCGCGTGCGCTGCTTGCCGATATTACGCCGCAGGAGAGCAAAATGCTCGTGTTCAATCTGCGTTACGCAGCCATTAATTTAGGTGTTGTGGCCGGGCCTATTTTGGGGCTGCAGCTAGGAGCTTCGGAATCGGGAACGGCCTTTTACTTCGCCGGCTTGGTGTATTTATGCTACGGGCTGGTTCTGGTCCTGCAGTTTCTGATTCATAAAGGGATCGGTACAGCCGATCAGGAAACTGGTGAGCAGCTAACACTGCAAGGAGCGCTGCAGGTGACCGGGAAAGATCGCACATTTGTATATGTACTGATCGGCATGATTTTTTGTGTGCTGGGGTACGGGCATTTCAGTTCTACGCTGGCACAGTACATGGAGATGAGCCCGGAAATCACGGATGGAGCCAAGTGGTTTGGATACATGCTGTCCCTTAATGCCATCGTAGTGCTGACCGTTCAATTCCCCGTTGTTCGCTTAGCCAGCCGATTTTCTCCCATTGTGCTGCTCATCGCGGGTAATCTGTTTGTTGCCTGCAGTTTGTTGCTCTTTGGCATGTTTCATACCATTTGGGCGTTTATGGTTGGAGTGGTTGTGTTTACGATTGGGGAAGTGCTGATGTTTACGATGACCGATGTGCTGATTGATCGCATTGCCAAGCCGGAGCTGAGAGGCACTTATTTCGGGGTATTCGGCTTCAACAATTTGGGCAATGTGATTGCGCCGCTGTTGGGCGGATTTTTGCTCGATGCGTTCGGTGCGTCTTCCGCGCTGCTGATTTTTACGATCCTTGCGCTCACGACCGCCTGCGGCACTCCTTTCCTGCTGATTGCGAATCGCCATTTAAGAACAGCTCAAGTCGGGGCAGACCATTCATCGCAAACAGAGAAGACCCAAAGCTGCACTTAAGTGAAAAGGGAGAAAAAGGCCTATATACAACAAAGGCCGATGGAGCAAATAGTGCTCCATCGGCTTTTGCGTTCCACTTAAAGTTTGTTCGCTCTAACCCGATTATTTCATGGAGCTTGCAGCGGCATATCCGCCTAGACGACCTGAGTTGAAGGCAAAGGATAAGGTTAGTCCTTCAAACGTTGGGTAAGAATCACCATAAAGCCCGCCAGCGTCACAACCAACGGCATATAGGCCGGAGATTGGTTTGAACTGCCCGTTCATGACTTGAAGGGAACCGTTAACTCGAATTCCGCCGATGGAATCTTCCACTAAAGCGGCAGCTTGCACAGCGTAAAATGGTCCTTTTTCAACTGAATATTTCATGTAGGCCGGATTTTTCAGGAATTCGGAGTCTTTTCCGCTCTTCACGGATTTACTGTAATCGGCAGCCGCACCTACCAGGTTTGCAGCATCAACGCCCATGTTCTTAGCCAATTCTTCGATCGTATTACCTTTGAATGCTGCGCCGGCTTTGATCGTTTTATCCATGGAGTCGTAAAGGTCCTTCATTGGAGCAACTTTTCCGGTAGAGGTCTTCGTATCAACCCCTGCACCTACGAGATACGTTTTCTCGAAGGAGTTTGTCAGATCGGAGCCTTGCTCGGATAGTTGTTTCATCGTTGCATCATCCAGGACCACGTAGTATTCGCCGCCTTGAGCTACGGCAGCATTACCCCAGAGTGCGAAGTCGTAGACAACGCCTTCATCGACGAAGCGTTTGCCTTCGCGGTTAACCCACATTAGCGGCAGGTTGAGCAGTTGACCGGTTGAGCCTTGCCAAACCGACGGGTCTTTACTAGGAATGAGCGCTGAGTGTACAGCTACGGCATTGATGTTGAAATCGTCGGCACCAACCGCTTGTGCCATCGTTAAGCCGTCACCGGTATTGTTGGCATAAGCCATCGTTGTGTAGTTGCTGACGTTCAAGTACTTTTTAATCATGGCGTCACTTCCGGCATATCCGCCTGTCGCCAAAACAACCTTTTTCGCATGAACGGTTAACTTGCCTCCGTCTGCCTTTTGAGCGATAACACCGATAATGTTGCCTGCTTGGTCTTTGATCAGCTCTTTGCCGGCGGTGTTCGTCAGCAGCGTACCGCCCATTTCCTTCAGCTTGGCATACATATTGTCAAAAGCCTTATTCTTGTCCACATATTTATGGTAAGTGACCGGCAGGCCGATGTGGGACTTTTGAGTGTTCTCCATCAGTTTGGTTTCCGTTCCATATTTAGCTAACCAATCGATGGTCGATGCCGATTGCTCTAGAATGTTTCTGGTTAATTCCCCATTGCTCAAATAGTGGGTATATTTCGTTAAATAATCGAAGGCTTGATCGACCGTGTAGGTTTCTCCAGCTTTTTTCTGTTGATCACTTTGAATTGCGAGCAGACCTTCTGCCAAGAAACGACCTGCTCCACCTGGCGTAGCTGCTTTTTCCAGAACTACGACCTTCGCGCCCTTTTCGGCTGCGGCCAGTGCGGCGGCTGTACCTGAGGCACCTCCACCGACAACAACAACGTCGGTCGTCATTTCTTCATTTTTAGCTACGACAGTTGCTTTTTTCGCTTTTTTCAAAGCATCTACATTGCCACCGGCTTGTTTTACTGCGGCTGCTACAGCCTCCAGCATCGATTTCGAGGAAGAGGTAGCGCCGGATACAACATCGACGTTCAAATGCTGTGCACTGAGAATCTCGTCAGCAATCTTCTTCAAAGCCGGTTTCCCCAAACCTTCCGTTTCGGATTCTTCTACAACGGTAATATCTGTAATGGCATTGCTGGTAAAAGTAACCTTGACTTTAAGATCGCCGTTGCGGGCCTTAACTGTAGAGGTATACGTCCCTGCTTTGTAGCTTGGGCTTGCCTTACTTGCAGCACCGACAGCGCTATTTTGGAAGTTGCCAAAGTAGCAGCCCAAAAAGACCAGGGTGAAGACAAGAAACATGATACCAGGTCTGGCGATTTTCCTAATGTGTCTTTGCATGATCAAATCTCCCTCTTGTAATTTTTTTCACAATATTAGGTTGGGGGCAACCTCAGCCATACTCTAGCACAAGGGAAATAAGAAAAGAATACCATTGCACACTATGTAATCGCTTTCTCTAAAATCAAAAAAAGTTCCATCCTTAAAACATCTTGTTACAGATCAAACCGTTCATTTCAGCTTTTTTTCACCTAAATCAATCAAAAATAGGTGGATAAACAAGCTAATCAGGGAACGTAGCTCATAAATTTGTCGTCATATGAAGGGCGTTTCAAAATGGAAAATTCGTTCCGATCAAGGAACAAATTGTTACGCCTCATTCCAATATTTCCTGCTCCGTAAAAAACATCTTGGCCAGCGTTTCGATCAAGTATACGACCGGTAATTGCGTCGAGAAATCGTCGACAGAACTGCTCATATTTTTGGCATGGAAAAGATGGTAGGGTAAAGTAAAATCGGCGAGTTTAGATAACGTTGAGCTTCTGTTGTTCGTGACGATGACACTCGTCCCTCCGCTTTCCTGAACCTTACGCACAAAGTTAATCATTGCTTCGGATTCTCCGCTAAAACTAAACAGAATATATACTTCCTTGACCGTCTGATGTATCGCATTTACACACCTTTGATCTAGATAACTGGCATGTTTGCCGGCTGCCACGAAATACATCGCCGCATAGTAGGCTATACTTCCAGATGCTCTATCACCAGAGCAATAAATCCGATCGGCCCCGGACAGCAAAGCAGCAGCGATGTGAATTTGCTCTTGGTAGGCCGTGGTATTAAATTCGTTTAGGAAGCTCATAAACAACTGGGAACGATCCTCGGAGCCTATCAAAGCTCCGGCTTGGTCCAGTTCTTGCTGGATATGATGCTTAAACTCCTTAAAGCCACCAAAGCCAAGCTTATGGCAAAATCGCAGAACGGAAGGAGGGGACGCATGCACCTCGGCAGCAAACTCTCTGATGGTTAGATAAGGGATTAATGGTTTGTTGCAAATCGTATAATGATACATTTTCTGCTCATGTTCGCTAAGATCATATGCTGTTTCTATAATATCTGATGAATGGAAGTGATCATGTCCCTCTTGAATCGGATTGTGTTTGGCGAAGGAGGCAGCTATTGTACTGCCCAAGGATTCGATCAGATAAACAGCGGGCAGCTGCGTAGAGAAACTATCCACTACATTGTCCATGTCCTCGTGACCTATTAAAGTGGGAACCGTTTTTTGTAGGCTTCTGGCGTAATAGACATTGTATGCAACCGTCAAATCCGCCATTTTGGCTAGTGAAGAATAGTTGCTGTTCGTAATGAGGAGAGTTTGACCGCCGCTATTTTTGATTTTTTCAACGAGTTCGATGAAGATTTCAGACTCGCCACTCACGCAGAATAGGATAAACAGATCGGAGGACAGACGGGTTGCCGACAAAGCCACCTGCTCATCCAAATAAGCGGCAAACAGCCCGGAAGCGGAGAAATGAGCCGCTGCATAGTAGGCGATGCTGCCGGTGGGGCCGGCTCCAAGACAGAAGACCTTGTCCCGCTGTTGAATCATTTGTATGGCCTTGTTCAGCTTCTCAGTGAACAAGGGCGTCTTCACTTTGGCCAGAAAATCTTGAAACAGACCGATCTTGTCGTCGGAATAAGAGATTTTGCTTTGCTGCTCATTGCTCAGCATTTGTTTGAAATACACCTTAAACTCTACAAACCCGCTGCAGCCTATTTTTTCGCAGAAACGCAGGACGCTGGTTGGCGAGGAATGGACCTTAGCGGCAAATTCACGGATCGTCATGTAAGGGATCGTATTCTTGTGATTTAAAATATAACGGTACATGTCCAATTCCACTTCGTTGAAAGAACGGATTTGTTTCGGTGTAAACATTAGATTCCCCCCTGGCTTTATCGCTGAATATCATAAGTCAAATTGCAAGGGGGAATCTATTTGCTATCTCACAATGTCCTCGGGAGAAGAGCTTTTTACTACCAAATCTTTTGCTGGGAACGCTCAGACTGCGCCTTTGGCCAAATAAAGTAGCTCGCGGTGATGATCAGGTCGATTCCGAGAACCAGAGCCCATATTTTGAGCACTCCGACCAATGCTTCGGTACGGCTGGCATCATTGATCAAATAGATCATGCCTAACAGCAAAAGCGCACCGATAATATAGGCGATGATGTGTCGGATGAATCCTTTCAAATAATTTCTTGCGTACTCCAGCCCGTACCGCTTAATCGGTTTAGCTTCCGTCTGTTTGGCCACATAGTACCGGAACCGCTGATCCGCCCAGTCGATCATGCTTTTTCCATAAGCAATCGATACGCCGATGTAAACCGCTGCAATGGCATGGGCCGTCGTTGCCTTCGCTCCGTTATACAGGTCCACGCCGGTGATAATGAATAGAATTAGATCGACGATCGGCGTCAAGGCGAGCAGCACTAGCCCTAATTTCGGCTTTCTAAACAGATAACGAACGGATAAGCCGGCGATGATGACCACCCAGAAGGCGATTTCACAGGCTACAATTAACCAGGCGACAAAATTCATAAGTCCTCCTTAGTAATAGTAATTCGAGGAGTATTATAGCATTCGAATTTAATTAATACAACTGTACTAAAATAAATTGTGTTGCTGTCCCGAGCCTGATAAACTAAACGTATGCCTAAACTAATAGATCATGAACAAAGAAAAAAACAGATTGCTGAAGCGACGTGGCGAGTTATTTTGGAACAGGGAATGGAAGGAGCGACTGTGCGAAATATTGCCAAAGAGGCAGATATATCGCCGGGCTCGCTTCGGCATGACTTTGCCTCCCAGGAGGACTTGCTGCTGTATGCGATGAACCTGGTGAAAGAGAATGCGGCGGCCCGGATCGAGAGCGTTGCCATGCAGGATATGCCGCCAAGGGAGATCGCACTCGGGATACTGCTTGAATTGGTGCCTACGAATGAGGAAACTAGGGCGGAAATGGAGGTTTGGTTTGCGTTTACGGCTTATTTCAGGAAGAAGAGGCTGAGTTTTGATGCGCAGCATGACGGAATTTACATGGGGGTTCAGCATATCATTCGGCAGTTGGATCGGCTGCATTTGCTAAAGAAAGGTGTTAACAAGGACATGGAGGCGGAGATGCTCTACGCCATGATAGACGGACTTGCACTCCATGCCTTGCTGGACCCGCAGCGATTAAACAAAGAAAAAATCACTAATTTGTTGAATCATTATTTGGATTCTATTTGCCATTTCGAATAATGAAGCTAAACTATTTGCTTTTTCTCATCATATTTAACAGGGAGAGACCAAAGAAGAGAACGGTCGTGCCCACCAAAATGGCGATGCTAAGCCAGGAATGGACCGTGTAATCGCCAAATTTATAGACGACGCCCATATTTTGAATAAAATCCTGTTCCACCCCTGCTGGGGCACTGCCAAAGGAGACTTCCATCGGACGATCCATCAGTACACTCCGGAGAAGTACGCCGGCATGGGACACCGGAAAAATCTTAACGACAAACTGGACAGCTTCAGGCAAAGTGCCAATGGGTATGTATATCCCGGTCAAGAAACCGATAAGTGTTCCAAGCACCGTGCTTGCGGCCGCAAAAGCGTTCTGGCTCTTGATTAAGGTCGTAATAAAGAAGACGATGGAGCTGCTCGCTAGAACAGAAAGTAGAATAAGGCCGATGACTTTAAGAATAGATACTAGCGGGAGCAGCTCGCCTCCAGACATTACGATGTACAACTCGCCCAGTACAAAGGTTATGAGACTCATAATGACTCCGATGCTGAAAGAGCTAAGAATGTAACCGCCCGTCAAATCTCTTCGGCTGATGGGGGAGGTCGTAAAATCCTTTAATATTTTGCGCGAACGGTCCTCCACCATGATGCCAAAGGCACCCATCGTCGAGGTAATAGAGATAACTGCCAGAATGCCGGAGATTATCCAGCTGTTGATGAGGAAGGATACCCCCTCAATGTTAGGAAGGCCTTTGGCGATCGTATCTCCCAGGAACAAAACATATAGTCCAAGAATGATAAGAACACCCAAGAGCGAGAAGAAGACAGCTGCACGGTCTCTGAAAAATATTTTTAGGTTTCTGCTGGCAATACTGATCATCAGCTTCTTACCTCCGCTCCGGTCAGGTTAATAAATACATCATCCATGGTGCCGTTGACGACTTCGATGTTGGTGATGTTGCCTTTACATTTGTCGATGATCGGGATCGCGTCCACCGTACTGTCTAGTTTAATTCGGAACATATCGTCTATTTTATCAAAAGGGATGCCTTCGTTTTGCAGCAATTCGGTCAATTCGTCCGCTCTTGCCGGCGTAATCTTGAGATAGTCGAGCGCGTACCGTTTCTTGAGCTCTAGCGGAGTTCCTTTGGCTAATACCTGCCCATGGTCGATAATCGTTACATAATCCGCTTGCACGGCTTCCTCCATGTAATGCGTCGTGAGGAAAACCGTCATGCCCTGTTCCCGCTTTAGCTTTAGGATCATTTCCCAGACGCTTTTCCGGGTTTGCGGGTCAAGACCTGTTGTAGGCTCATCCAGAAAAAGCACCTTGGGGGTGTTGATCAACGCTCTGGCGATGTCAGCTCGTCTACGCTGCCCTCCAGACAGCTTGCCGTAGGGACGATTCAGAAATTCCGTTACATTAGCGGTTTCCGCAGCCACTTTGATAGCCGCCTTTAACTCCTGCCGCCCCAGCTTGTAAAAGCTTCCGCGTACATACAAATTTTCTTCTACCGTAAGCAGCGGATCAAGAAGACTATCCTGGAACACGATGCCTATAGATGAACGAATCTGCTCATCCTCCTGCCCCAAACGAAACCCGTTAATCATCACTTCTCCCTCGTCCTGCTTCAGCTGCGTGGAAATCATATCGATGGTCGTTGATTTTCCGGCTCCGTTCGGACCAAGAAAGGCAAACAGACTGCCTTCTTCAACGTAGAAATCGATTTGCTTAACTGCCTGCAGCGCTCCAAACGCTTTCCTTAAATTCGTTACTTCAATCATGTGACTCATGGGGTTCACCCGCCTTTTGTTCTTTATTTCTGTTGAATAATTCGAATCTGCCTGATGAAATGTTAATTTATAAATACGCACTGTATAGGCACGATTTGTGACTTACCATAGCATGGTTGTTTTTGAGTGTGCAATATCATTTCGGGTAAATTGTATTATCATTTAGGTAAAATGCACCAATATGTCATTGAATCTGTCTACAAGCGATCTATAAAATATAATACTAGGGAGGGCGTTCATAATATGGATACTAGAATAGCTGAATGGGTGGATCAGGCAAAAGTAAAATTCGGGTTATCGGCTTATGTGCTTAATAGCTGCAAAATCCACCGAAGAGTCGAACTTGTGAATCAAACCGTCTATTATTTGACGATGGAATGGTGGCCTAGTGCCGTTGCTGAACCTCAGGAGGAAGGCTACAATCCCGAAGGAACTGCGGTTATAAAATTGGATTTGAACCGCCTCAAATGGGCGAGCGTCATCTTTGTCGGCGGACAATCTTATGCGGATACGATTACGTTTGAAAGAACGGATTTAGATCGCATAATCCCATGGATTGAACAAGAAACGGGGCTAACGTACGGAAAGCAGTTTAAACTTATGAATCAGAAGGAAGACGGGTTTACTTTTCAGGAGTGCCTGGATGGTATTCCGGTGTCGCCCACAGGTCTGATCGAAGTGAAGTTTGATCTGGAGGGGAAACTCACATTTTACTCGGCTCAAGGAAGTATGCTTGCAAGAGATAAGGTGGAGGCGAAGGCTGAGGACTATTCTCTGTCGCTCGATCAAGTAGAAGGGATAGCGAAGCAGCAATTCAAGCTTGTAGAATTCCCAGCCATTGAGAAAAACCAATATATTCCCGTGTATGGAATAGAAGAAATTTATGTGACGAATGATCTGACAGGAACGATTCCTTTTGAATTTATAGTTGATAACAGAGCACGCAAAAAAATGGACAAAGTGCTTCGTTGGACAACAGCTCTCGGTTCCCCGTTTCTGGGAGTTCCACTGAATCTTGTAGAGGAAGAAGTTACTCCCGAGCAGGCTTTTTCCCTTGAACCGCATCCAGATACATATCCGATTACGGCTATAGAGCAGGAGCGGTGTATCGATGCAGTAAGGGACTTTTTGCGCCAAGTGTATCCAGATGATTCCGAAAAATGGGTTTTACATATGCTGTACCGTGATCACGGGTATATTGATGCCAAGTTAATGCTAAACAATCCAGGTGGAGATCAAGGGCTACATCAAGGAAAAATGCTCGTTATCCTAGACAGGGACAAATTTAACGTTTTGAATTACATGGATAACCGTTCTTTCCTCAGTGATGTCTACCAGGAGCTTCAGGCTGCTGCTCCGACAACCGTAAATCGGGACGACGCCTTTGAGAAAATCAAGCCTCTGATCGAATTAAAGTCGGTTTACGTATATGATTTTGAGCAGGAAAAATATATATTATGCGAAAAAATTGACTGCCAATACGGTGTTCATGCCGCGACGGGAGAAATTGTTTCATTAAATGACTTATAGAATTAGTGTAGGCAACCGTGTCGGCTGACAAGCTGGAGCTAGTCTGCATAATCGGCCAAGTTCCCTCATAGACATGTTATCAGTTTAGGAAATCAAACTGCAGAGGGGATGATCACATGCGCCTTTTCACGAGGACGCTGATACTCGTGCTAGCTGTAAGCTTTGTGCTGGCTGCATGCGGGAAAAAGGACGCCGCCGGCGTCGTCAAGGATTTGGACAAAGTTGTCGCGGGGTTAGAGAGCTATCAGGGAACAGGCACGATGACGCTCTATACGGGCGACAAGCCACAGGAGTATAGGGTGGAGGTCTGGTATCAAAATCCGTCCTTCTACCGCATTGCCCTGACAAATGCACAGAAGGATGTTACACAAATCGTGCTTCGTAATGAGCAAGGTGTTTACGTACTGACCCCGAGTCTGAACAAAAGCTTCCGGTTCCAGAGCGATTGGCCGGAAAATCAAGGCCAGGTTTACTTGTATCAGACGTTGGCCCGAAGCATTCTGAGCGATAGCACCCGTCAATTTGATAGCGACAAGGATAGCTATATCTTTGAAGTAGCGGCAAACTATAACTCCCACGCTCTTGTACGGCAAAAAATCTGGCTTGCAAAAAGCAACTATGCGCCTAAACAAGTGCAGGTGTCGGATGCCGAAGCGAAGGTCGTCGTCGAGGTCAAATTCGATAAGTTTGATTTTAATCCGAACTTTGAGAAAAACTCCTTCGATATGCAACGTAATCTAGATGCAGCAGCGCAGGACTCCCAAGGGACGCTGTTAGAAGTAGATGAAAACGGTATGCTCGTGGAGAAGCCATCTGAGGGCAGTGAAGCTGGCCAAAAGAGTGAAGAGGCGACGGGCGCTCCATCCAGCGGCGAAGCGGAAGGAACCAAGAAACCATCCGCGCCTAAATTGTCCGAGCCATTTGGGGTAATCAATCCTACCTACTTGCCGGAAGGAGTGAAACTTAAGGACGATAAGGCTATCGAGGGAAGCGAGCGCAGTGCAGTTCTTCTTCGCTTCGACGGTACCTATCAATTTACATTGTCGGAGTCGCGCTCGCCGGATCGTACAGCTTCGCTTGTTCCCGGAGAAACGGTCTTTATGGGATTTACGGTGGGGCATCTTACCGGTGATGATCTGCA
The DNA here is from genome assembly GCF_042678945.1 of Paenibacillus puldeungensis. Classification (NCBI taxonomy): domain Bacteria; kingdom Bacillati; phylum Bacillota; class Bacilli; order Caryophanales; family Paenibacillaceae; genus Paenibacillus; species Paenibacillus puldeungensis. The sequence goes on from NZ_JBHTLM010000001.1 coordinate 585,867, forward strand.
GACTTTAACCTGGACGATGGACGGTTTGGAATTCCGCATCACTAGTGAGGACCTTCCTGTGAATGAAATGGTGAAAATCGCCGCTTCTATGCAGAACGAAACGGGTAAATAATGAAAAATAGGCGGATTGCGCTTGCTCCGGAAAGATTATTTATTTAACCGGGCACGTCTATCCGCCTATTTTTTTTACTCTGGCTCTGCCCTTGCCTGAATTGGGTTCTTTTGCAGAATTGACAGCCGCTCCCCGGGACATTACCATAAGTGTAATGCTCAGGATGTATTTGGGCTTTCAATCTTTGGAGAAGGTGACCTAGAAGTGCAAGTGAAGTATCGACCTACCCATGCAGAAATTGATTTGGATATGCTTGACGTCAATTACACAGCGTTGCGGAGTAGACTGCCGCAAGACATGAAATTGCTGGCATGTGTGAAAGCTAATGCTTATGGACACGGTGCTGTCCCTGTGGCAAGAGAATTGGAGCGAGTTGGAGCGGATTATCTGAGTGTAGCTTTTTTGGATGAGGCTCTGGAGCTTAGAAACGCCGGGATTAAGCTTCCTATTCTTGTTTTAGGCTATACGCCACCGCACGGCGTTCACGCTGCGTGGGAACATAACATTACGCTAAACGTATTCAGCGATGAAGTGCTTGAGGCAATCCGCTCTTTGGATCCGTCTACGTTCCCGCATAAGCTCAAGATCCATATCAAGATTGACTCCGGAATGGGGCGTGTAGGCCTGCTGCCTGGAGATGGGGTGGTTGCCTTCGTGCGCAAGGCAATGGAGATCCCGCAGGTGGAAGTGGAAGGTATGTTTACCCACTATGCAACTGCGGACGAAGAAGACAAAAACTATACATTGGAACAGTATAGACGGTTTCAGGGAGTGGTGGATGCGCTGCGGGAGCATGAAATTTCGATCCCAATCATACATACGGGTAACAGCGCCATCGCTATTGACTTACCGGAGTTATCTATGCAAATGGTAAGAATCGGCATCGCACTATATGGCTTATACCCGTCCGATCAAGTTCGGAAGGATGAGGTGGAGCTTCATCCGATCATGTCCCTTAAAACGGAAGTGGTTTGGGTAAAAACGTTGCCGCCCCATTCCGCCATCAGTTACGGGGCAAGATATATCACCGAAGGGGAAGAGCGAATCGGTACCCTTCCGATCGGATATGCCGACGGATATTCTCGGATGCTTGGCGGGAAGGCGCAAGTACTGATACGCGGACGCCGCGTCCCGGTTGTCGGAACCATCTGTATGGACCAATGTATGGTGTCGCTTCAAGCTTTGGCTGAGGAAGCTGAAGAAATTCAAGTCGGCGAGGAGGTTGTGCTCATCGGTCAGCAGTCCGGCGAAGAGATAACGGCGGGCGAGCTGGCATCCGCGCTTGGCACGATCCACTATGAACTGGTTTGCATGTTGGCCCACCGCGTTCCCCGGGTTTACAAGCGCAAGGGAGAGCCCGATGTGTTAGTAAATCCACTGCTGTAAAGACAGCCATCAACTATAGCAGACAAAATTCAACAAAACTTTTCCCTGACTAGAAGGATTTTATGTCGAGACTATCGAATACAAGACATGGAAATGATCAGATATGTACGGCGCTGTCATTTTTGTTTATAATGAAATGCAGCATACTTGATATACTCTCGGCATATATTTCTTTTGTATAAATTTCCTTGAATAATGATATACTTAAGGATATGAAATCAGGGTCGACAAGGTTTTGGGGGTGGAAGTAAAGATGGCCAATATGCACAACACCAAAAGAATCATGATCAGTTTACCGGATCATCTTTTGCAGGAAGTGGATGGAATCGTTGCTATGGAGAACTCCAATCGCAGTGAGTTAATCAGGCAGGCCATGAAGCTGTATCTTAGTGAGCGGAAGAAACGCTTCATCCGTGAATCGATGCAGCGTGGATATATGGAGATGGCGAAAATCAATCTGTCCATGGCCTCCGAAGCGTTCCACGCGGAAGAAGATGCAGACATCACTCTGGACCGCCTAGTAAGCGGGGTGTAAACATTGATCGTAAAGCGCGGCGACGTATTTTTTGCAGATCTCTCCCCTGTGGTCGGTTCTGAGCAGGGAGGGGTAAGACCGGTGCTTATCATCCAGAATGATATCGGCAATCGATTCAGCCCAACGGCTATTGTTGCGGCAATAACTGCGCAAATCCAAAAGGCGAAGCTGCCTACGCATGTGGAAATTGATGCGGCTACACACGGATTTGACAGGGATTCCGTCATTTTGTTGGAGCAAATTAGAACGATCGACAAGCAAAGACTAACCGATAAAATTACGCATTTGGACGATGAGACGATGAAAAAAGTCAACGATTCGCTGCTGATTAGTCTCGGTTTAATCGATTTTTAATAGGTCGACAGCGCAGGGAGCCTGCGGTCGACAGGACGCTTCGGAAAATTCCGGGGCGTCTTTTTTTCATGGACAGGAATGCTCAAATTGTTTGGTGTAAATGTATTTTGTACAGCTATTTCATCGCGCCTCCCGGGGTTATGAGAAAGTAGATGTAAAAAGTACACTTAAAATGGCTCTGTAGGCCGGTAGATACGGTAATGGTTACTTTTAGATGTACTTTTTACAACTACCTCTGAATAATTGGATGTTTTAGGGGAAATAGATGTACTTTTTACATCTAGCGTCGTGAGGACTGAGTTCATTAAAAGGCTTATGGTGTGAAAATAATAAGTTGTGAATCGAAATGAACGATTTTCGCTTGAGAAACGTCACATGTACAGAGTGAATGAGAAGGGGCTGTATCCGTTTGGATCAGGATGAAGAGAAAAGACTGATCAGCGAAGCAATCCGTGGCAAGGATGAAGCATTTGCTGAGCTTTTTCAGGAGCACTATTCATTTTTAAACAAATACTTGATGAAGCTTACGCTGCAGCCGGAGCTTGCTGAGGATTTGACTCAGGAGACCATGATGAAGGCTTACATTCAAATAAATCGCTTTGAAGGAAAGTCAAAATTCTCTACATGGCTGATTTCCATCGCCTCTCGCCTGTATATGGATCAGAAGCGAAAGGAACATAGGGATCGCAAGCAGATGCAGCAGCTTATGGCTGAGACATGGCGGAAGCTGAAATGGGAAATGTCGGTGGGCGGGCATGAATGGTCTATCTATTTAGAGTTGTTCGCGAAGCTGGAGCCGGAGACCAAAGTTCCGATCCTGCTTAGGCACTATTACGGTTTCACTTATTCAGAAATTGCAGACATCCTTCATTTGAAAGAGGGAACCGTTAAGACTCGAGTACATTACGGTTTGGAGCGAATCCGGAAGGAGTGGTCTCAAGATGAAACACAATGAACGGGAATGGGAAAGTCTGCTTATAAATGATCTTCAAAGGTTAGAAGTACTGCACGAAACGAAGGTTCCTTCGAAAGAGGAACTCATGCTTAAGGTACAGCAGATGAAATTGGAGCGTCAAAAAGCACTAAAGCGAGAGCTGATCATCTTTGCATTTACAGCGGTTATGATATTGGCATGCTACGGGGCAATCGTCCTCAGTTTGAAAATAGCCTTCTATTGGATTCAGGGGATTGCGCTTATTTTAACTCCAAGCCTGCTGCTTGTCATGAGAAAGCGTCGGAAATTCATGGACGGAGTGAGTGAGGAATGAGTGAAATTTCCAAACAAATCATTGTCTTGCTCTGTTTCGCCCCTTTTATGCTGACGCAAAGCCTCCTTTTATTTCGAGATGCTCAGAAGAAAGGAGCTTATCCCTGGCTGTGGGGGCTATGGGGGCTCATCCAGCTGCCGATGCCTACGATTTTTTACTATTTCTTTGTGGTGAGACCTTACCGTAAGAGACTAAGACAAGGCGTATATCGAAAGGAGGATTAAAATGACTCAGATCTGGCAAATTGTGCTCCCGCTAATCGTATTGCAGTTTCTGTTGATGGTGACAGCTCTTATTACTTGCGTGAAAGAAGCCAATACAAGAGGTCCCAAATGGCTATGGATTTGCCTCATTTTGTTCGTCGGGATTTTCGGACCGATTGCGTTTTTCGTTTTCGGACGAAATCCGTATGGAAAAGCGCCTCATGATTCAGAATGATGATTCAGATGTAATAGATTGGCAAGAAAAAGAGGGGATTCGGACATGCTGCTAACTGTAAAACAATTGACGAAAAGGTATAATCAGCACCCTGTGGTCGACCGGCTGGATTTGAAAATCGGGACTAACCAGTGCGTAGCATTGCTTGGACCTAATGGCGCCGGGAAAACAACTACGCTGCAGATGTTGTCGGGCCTGCTTGCGCCGAGCGAAGGAGAAATTACGTTCTCAGAACAGGCAGATGGACCGGATCGGCCTTTCATCGGTTATCTGCCCCAGCAACCTTCATTCTTTCCATGGATGAGCGCGATGGAGCTGTTGCAATTTGTCGGGCGGCTGACTCATATACCAAGCAGGGATCTGAAGAAAAAATGCGAGGAGATGCTGCATTACGTTGGTCTGAAGAACCATGCAAACCGGCGAATCGGGGGATTTTCAGGCGGGATGAAGCAGAGACTGGGGCTAGCGCAAGCGCTGCTTCATGATCCGAAACTGCTTATTTTGGATGAGCCTGTATCCGCGCTCGATCCATCGGGCCGGCAGGATGTATTGAAGATGATGCTGGAACTAAAGCAGCGAATGGCAATTTTATTCTCTACGCATGTACTTCATGATGCTGAGCAGGTGTGCGACGAAGTAGTTATGATGAAGCTCGGGCGCGTGCAGTGGTCCGGAGCTCTTACTGACTTACAGCGCAGTTATCCTACAGAGAAGTATGTACTCAGTACGGAAGAAGGATTGAAAAATTGGATTATTGGAAAAGATTATGTGAAGGAGCTCCAAATCCTTTCTCCGACCACTGCTGAATTTAAGCTGAACTATCCTGCCGATCGTAATCGGCTCTTAACCGATGCAATCGACAGCGGGCTGATGATTCGTCATTTTGAGGAAAAAAGACCTTCGCTTGAGGATGCATATATGGAGGTGATGGGATCATGAGTACTTTCTTCACATTGCTTGGCAAAGAGTGGCTGGAAGCATGGAGGGATAAACGCCTCCTGTGGCTGCCGATCGTGATGATGCTCCTGGCCATAGCTCAGCCAATCACTTACTATTTTATGCCACAAATTTTGGATATGGCAGGGAACCTGCCTCCAGGCTCCGTCATCCAGATTCCTACACCATCAGGCGAAGAGGTGCTTAACAGTACATTATCCCAATTTGGAGTAATGGGGACTGCGATTATCGTACTTAGCGTTATGGGGAGCATCTCACAAGAGCGGAGTAGCGGTGTTTTAGCGTTAATCATGTCACGGCAGGTACTGCCCCTGCAATATATCGGCAGCAAATGGCTGACGCATGCAGGTATAATTTGGTCGTCCTTTGCACTAGCGTATAGTTTAGCTGCTTATTATGTGGTCATACTGTTTAAACCGATTCCTGTGAGTCGTATATTGGCAGGCTTGTTAACATACAGCATCTGGATTTTGTTCGTTATGACGGTTACGCTGTGCATGGGGGCATTGTTCCGCAAGACGGCAGGTATTGCCGGTACAAGCTTGCTTATTTTAGGAGGCTTCTCACTCGCGAACACTTTGTTTCCAAAGGTGATGTCCTGGTCGCCGGCGAGTGCGCTAAGTCAGGCTAGCAGCTTTTTAATAAACGGGAAGGGAACTGACTCCTTCAGCGTCATGCTTTGCTTAAGCCTTGGGTTCATTTTCTGCATATTCGCTGGAACGGTCCTTGCGTTTAAACACTACGACAGTTATAGCTAATGCCTTGTTGCTGCTAGACTGAATTTGTTTTAACCCAGAGCATAATTTTGATAGAATCTTAAAATTTTGCTATTTCAAGCTGCAACGCTTTCTAGTACGATGAAGACAATCTACATTAAAGGAGATGGCTGCTTATGACCGATCATTTTGAAATGTATGATGATCCTTTCAAGATGTTGATTCTGCTTGCTACATTTGTTGCAGATCAGCAAGGTTTGGAACTTGACTATGAGAATGTCCCAAGCTATGAAAACGACAAATTTTTACTGGAAAACGGAAAATTTCTGTATAAGAAAGATCAGGTGGAAATCACTTGGTTTCAATTCTTGGGGCGGGACATCCAAAGCAATAAGGATTTGACCCGCAGCGAGTATAACCGGATGTTTGTCGATTGTATGGCTTCGGTATATGGCGTAGCTTGATCGATGACCTTTAATCATGATTCAGAGAAACGGCTGGATAGGTGGGGAACCTTAGTCCAGCCGTTTTTGCTTTCATGTGATTTAATGAGGATGAGGACGGGGACACATGACATACGTCACATTTTTTTCAGAAAAAAGTTCCAATGTTAATTTTAGGGTAAAATTGTGATGGCACCACGACGCTAAATAAAGTACAATTATTTTAACTAATGAAGTATCTATTACTGGGGAGGACCTTTTTTCATGGATCAACTACCTTCTGAAACACCATACCAATATTCGACATTCAACAACTATCCGCCGAACCAGCCGCAACTGCCGCCTAAGACAAATGGTAAATCGATTGCTTCGCTGGTGCTCGGGATTTTATCGATTATGCTGCCGTACATTGGCTTTATTCTGGGGATTGTAGCCATCGTATTCTCAACCATTTCCTTCAAGGAGCTCAAGAAATCGAACGATCAAGGGAAAGGAATGAGCATTGCGGGGCTGGTTTGTGGCATTGTTGGAACCGTGCTGTATGGATTGATCATACTGTTTGTTATTATCGCTTTGCTTGCATACTCTGCATCTAATAATGTTTATACCAATTTCTAATGATGGTTTGGCCATATGATCAAGTCTAGGGACACCGTTGCCGGTATGGAGCGGTGTTTTTAGCTATTTCAGAGGCTTTACGACCTGCTGCTGGAAAAGGAAGGCGAAGTTTGTGATAATAGAAACAATAGCATGTTTGGAGGGATTCCATTGTCGCAAACCGATACGAACGAAGCCAAAGACCAAAACGCTGTAGATCCTGGGGAACAGGAACGTATTATAAAACAAATTGCTAAAGAGCTCAGTTTATCCTTAAAACAGGTACGGACAACGATAGGGCTGCTTGATGAGGGAAACACGATACCGTTTATCGCCCGTTACCGGAAGGAAATGACCGGAGAGCTGGACGAGAATCAGCTGCGTGATATTGAGGAGCGTACGCAGTACCTGCGCAACCTGGAGGAACGGAAACGGGAAGTGGTCCGAATCATCGAGGAGCAAGGGAAAATGACGGACGAGCTTAAGACGGCGATTTCTCAAGCGGTCAAGCTGCAGGAAGTGGAGGATTTGTATCGTCCGTACCGGCAAAAGCGAAAAACCCGGGCCAGTGTTGCCAAGGAAAAGGGACTGGAGCCTCTGGCCGAGTGGCTGCTATCCCAGCCTAAACAGGGTGACCCAATGGCTGAAGCAGCGAAGTATGTCAAGCCGGACGCGGAGCAGCCGGTGGCTACGGCCGAGGAAGCGCTGCAGGGGGCAATGGATATCGTAGCTGAAACAATCGCCGACGATGCCAATACGCGTGCCTGGGTCCGCACCTATACGATGGATCACGGAATGATGGTGTCGGAAGCGAAGACGCCCGAAGAGGAATCCGTATATGAGATGTATTATAACTATCGGGAGGCGGCCAAAAAAATGCCGTCCCACCGCATCCTGGCGATGAATCGCGGTGAGCGGGAGAACGTCCTGAAGGTAACGCTTGAAGTTGAGGCGGAGCCGATTTGCCGTCATATTGCAGGCAAGGTTATCAAGGGCCGCTCCGCCACAGAAAACGTGCTGCAGGCAGTCATTGACGATGCCTACAAGCGGCTGATAGCTCCTTCGATTGAACGTGAAGTGCGCGCGGAATTGACAGAGAAGGCGGAGAGCCAAGCCATTTCCATCTTTGCGGGCAATTTGCGGAGCCTGCTGCTGCAGCCGCCGGTTCGCGGCAAAAACGTGCTTGGCGTGGACCCGGCGTACCGCACCGGCTGCAAGCTTGCCGTTGTAGACGACACCGGCAAGCTGCTGGAGGTCGCCGTGACCTATCCAACGCCGCCGAACAACAAGAAGCGGGAAGCGGCGGCCAAGTTTCACGAGCTGATCGACAAGTACGAAGTGGAGCTGATCGTCATCGGCAACGGCACCGCATCACGGGAGACGGAGCAGTTCGTGGCCGAGGTGATCGCTGAGCACCAAAACCGGGAGCTCGCCTATTTGATCGTGAACGAGGCGGGGGCCAGCGTCTACTCGGCTTCCAAGCTGGCACAGGAGGAGTTCCCGGATCTGGACGTTGCCGAGCGGAGTGCCGCGTCCATTGCGCGGCGGCTGCAGGACCCGCTGGCCGAGCTTGTTAAGATCGAGCCGAAGGCGATCGGTGTCGGTCAGTATCAGCATGACGTCTCGCAGAAGCATTTGGACGAAAGCTTGAAAAATGTCGTCGAATCCGCGGTTAACCATGTAGGTGTAGATGTCAATACGGCCTCGCCTGCATTACTATCTTACGTATCGGGCGTTAACGCCACGACAGCGAAAAACATCGTTAAATTTCGTGAAGAGAACGGTCGCTTCAAAAGTCGGAAGCAGTTGCAAAAGGTACCGCGGCTTGGTGCCAAAACGTTCGAGCAGTGTGTCGGCTTTATGCGGATCGACGGTGGGGATCACCCACTCGATAAAACGCCGATTCACCCGGAGTCGTACGACGTTGTCAATCGGCTGTTTCAGGAATTGGGCTTTAGCCTGGACCAGCTTGGCTCCAAGGAGCTGAATGATAAGCTGGCGGCCCTTGACCCCGAGCAGTTGGCCTCTCGTCTGGATGTTGGAGTGCCGACGCTTCGCGACATTTTGGACAGCCTGATGCGACCGGGCCGGGACCCTCGCGAGGAGCTGCCGCTGCCGATTTTCCGTACCGATGTACTGAAAATTGAAGACTTAACCCCGGGGATGGAACTGCAGGGTACCGTACGCAATGTTATCGACTTTGGGGCGTTCGTTGATATCGGCATCAAGAACGACGGCCTTGTCCACATTTCACAGCTTAGTAACGGCTACGTCAAACATCCGATGGATGTCGTATCTGTTGGAGATAATGTCACGGTGTGGGTACTGAACATAGACGTGAAGAAAGGCCGCGTGGGGCTGACCATGCGCAAGCCAGCCGGGGTAGAAGCTAAATAATCGGCCTTATCCGAAAATTGACGGATGCCAATAGCAGGAGTCGGAGTGCTTGCTTGGTACACAAAGCATTCCGGCTCCTTGTGCTAATAAGAAAAACGCCTATCGACGTATATCCAAGGAAACCAGACCGCGTTTAGCGGTAGTTTTTTTGCGTTTGGTCACCTCAATCTAGGTTCTTGCCTCTCTCGCCATCCACAACTAGATGTATTTAGTACAGCTATTTCTGAGGAAAGTGTAGTTTTTTGGATTTTAGCTGCAAAATGTACATCTAAATTGGATTGATTTGTACTAGGAGGGCATTTTTGTTTCTTTTAGCTGTACTTTTTACATTTAAATGCTCAATATTTCCAAGAAGGCGCTGATTAACTGTACTAAATGCAGTTAGTTAGTTTATGGAAACAGCAAACCATCAGCGTCTATCGATGTACTTTCTAAAGAGCCGGACCGCGATTAGCGGTAGTTTTTCTTGCGATTATAGAATCATTCAGCTTCGCTTAAAGTTTTTAAATTCTTTAACCTTAAAAAAGCCCGCTTTCGCGGGCTATGAACAAGTTGTTACTGCAAACTGCTTGTATCGCTATGGCTATTCCTGCGGCTGTAGTAAAAAAACCAACAATCGTTGAGAAGTCGGATTTGACGGCGATCTCTCTTGATAAAGGCACGCATGATTTGATTGCTGAGCCAACTAGGCAAATGTAATCTCCTCCTCCGGCAATCACAATGGTATGTTAGAGTATGGGGGAATCCCCCAACGCGTGCAGGTCCACCGGAAAAGGAAGCTAAAATTTCGGCTTTTGATCACGAAGCTGATGCGAGGAAGATGATTCGGCGTCGAATCTTGCATTTACCCTCGAAGTCCGGTGCTCATGTAGGCTTTACCTACACTCCGCTCCTCCTTCTTCGGGTGCATGCAACCTTCTTGGTGCTGAAAAGCCGAATTTTTAGCCTCTATTGAAGGAAGCTAAAATTTCGGCTTTTGATCACGAAGCTGATGCGAGGAAGATGATTCGACGTCGAATCTTGCAATTACCCTCGAAGTCCGGTGCTCATGTAGGCTTTACCTACACTCCGCTCCTCCTTCTTCGGGTTTATGCCTCTTCTTCGTACCATTGCTCAAGCTGAGCCTGAAGGGCTCGAATTTCTGTTAGCAGAGCGACTAGGGGGTAATTTTCCTCTTGGATTGAGGAGAAGGCGGATTCCAATTCATTAATATAGTCCAGACCGCTGATTGTTTGCAGTGATTCCTGCAGCAGGTCTAACGCTTCGCATTCGGCAATCGCTTTGGGCAAAGGTGGTACGCCATCCGCCGTCAATTTGCTAATTTCCTTATTAAGACGTAAGTTCAAAGCGCTAAGCTGGTAGGCGTAGTCGCCAGGCATTTCAACAAATTTTAGTTCCTGATCATGCTGTAAAATGACATATTTCATCGTAGGCATCGCAAAAGTTCTCCTTTTTTATCTATCCTACTTGACAGTGTAGCTTAAGCCGAAGTTAAAATTCAAGTAATATGTAAAGAAGCGTTTCGCTCCAATAGTCTGTGGGCGAAACGCTTCTTCTGCTGGGTTTACTTCAAATAATTCAGTACAAATTGTGCGGTTTCGGCTCTTGTAGCCGTGTCGTTAGGGGCAAACTCTCCCCCGGACCGGCCTTGAACCAGACCTAATGCCGCCGCTTCTTTCACACTTTCCAATGCCCACGAAGCTATATTCGATTCATCGCTGAAGGAAATGTCGGCTTGGGAAGGCAGTGTTCCTTTCTCCATCTTATGGGCGCGCATCAGGATCAGCACGAGCTCCTGACGGGTGATCATGTCATTCGGTTCAAAATGTTCCGTTGTCCGGCCGGTGATCAGTCCCGCTTTAACCATTTTGGCCAGGCCATCTTGATACCAAGCATCGGCTGCCACGTCCGTAAAGGAGAGCTCGCCTTTTTCCTTCAGTTTCAATGTGCTCGATACAAGCTCTACGAATTCCGCTCTGGTGATCATTCGGTCTGGCTGATATTCATTCGCGGAAACGCCCTGGGTCAGATGCTTGGCTGCCAGTTGTTGAATCGCATTTGATGCCCAATGACTTGGCAGAACGTCGGTGAATTTCGCGGTGTATTCAAGCAGCGCATAGGTTCCGCCCTGCTGAACCTCAGCCTCCATATAATCTCCGGCAAGGACTCCTCCCAAATAGGTTAAGGTCCCGTCAGCCTCTACTTTGTACATGCCGAGCAATCCGGAGTTCAAAGACGCATCAATAGGCATTTTCACCTTCATCGGTTTTGCCGCTTCGGAAAGCGGATGAGACTTGCCATCGCCGGTAACGATGCTGAGATCAAGCGCAACCGCATTGCCTTTGAGATCTACGTTTGCGTTTGATTTTATTGCCGCTTCGTTCACTGTTCTCGGATTTACCGTAACTTGCAGCTTGCTGCCAGCGAGCTGCTCTTTGTCTGCGGAATCCTTCCATTGCTTCAGAGCATCTGGTGCGATATCAATCGTTATTTTACCTGTTTGAATTTGCAGTGTCTTTTCTCCAAGCAGTTCGCCAGCATTCATCGGCAGTTCAATGTTTTTCACCGCTGGATCGACTTTAATGACGACATCATTGTTCTCTGCAGGCTTGGTCAGATCCCCTGTGGAAACCACCGCTTTGCTAGGGTCGACTGGTTTCTGGTTCGTTGGGGTCACAATCGGTGCTGAACCTGATGTTGATCCTGAGTTCGAGCCGGTATCCGTCGGTGGGGTCACCGGAACATACGTGACAAGGATATCATTTTTGGCTTTCACCAGATTGTCATAAGCCTGGGTTAGCAGACTAGCGTCGGCATCAGGCGTCAGCTTCTTGGCTTCGGTGTAAGCGACGCTGGCTTTCAAGGCCGCAATCGAATTTGCCGTATATTTGGCGTTGCCCACGAGGGCGTCGATGTCCGCCAGAAGCGTCTGCAATTTGCTCCATTCCGCAGCACTTCCTTGTTCAACGGCAAACACGATTTCATTGCTTGTTGTAGACGCGGTGAATGCCTGGCCGTTTGCAGTAACCGTATTGGTTACGGTAACTTTGTAACGTCCTGCGTCGGCTGCTGCTACATTTTGCAGATTTAGGCTTGCGCCGGTCGCATTCCCGAGCGGGCTTCCGTCTTTGTACCATTCATAGCTCAGTGCTCCCGAGCCCGTCGCTTCAACCGTAAAGTTTACGTTATCGCCGATATTTGCCGGGTTTTTCGTCACATCGAAACGTCCGATGACCGGCTGATCAACCACAATGCCGGCCGGAGCTACCGCCAAGGTCAGTTCGTTGCTCGTAAGGGTGGAAGGCTGAATCCCCGCTTTACCGGTCAGTACGACGCGGAATTTCTTGCCGTTATCCTCTGTCTTGGCTGTAAAGCTGTAAACCGATGAGGTTACCGTAGTACGGTTCCAAGTATCCTCTGCAGGAGCCTTCACTTCCCAAATCATGGAATCTACGCCGCCATCCGCTGCAACCTGAAGATCGACTTGATTGCCTTCGTTTACCGTTTTGGCGGACTCAAGGTTCTTAGTGAACACCATTGTTTTTGTTGGGTCAATAACCCAACGGGCTTTTAACGTTAAATTGTCCGTTACCGTATCTGTAGCGAAACCCCATTTGTGGTTGCCCGCATACCATCCGTCAAACACGTAGCCTTCTTTGGCAACGTCTGCAGGCGCGTCTATTTTGGAACCGAGCGCTACATTGGTGATTGGTGCAGGCGCGTTCGAACCGCCGTCAGCATCGAAGGTTACTGTGAACAGTCCATTGTAGCTGTAGCCGTTATATTTGACGCTGCTTGGATACGGGTAAGGCACATTTGCCCATAGTTCCAGTTCGGTCAGTATAGCCATAGAGCTCTCGGCTTTTGTTACTTCAAATTTGACGTATCTTCCCATGATCGGCGAGGTGAAAGTGTGCTTGAAGGCTTGCAGCGTATTGCCGGTAAAAGGGCTGTCGATCGTCGTGTAATCAGTACCGTTCTGGGAATAGCTTAGAGTGAAATCAGTTGGTGTGTCGTCATAAGCAAACATATTGAAGGTTGTCATCTCAACCTCTTTGCCGAAATCCAGAATAACATTGCATGGGAAATCATAGGCCATTGAGTACGAGTTTTGAGATACGTCTCCATCTGTGAGATAGGACAAATCACTCAAGTCACCGCTTACCGTGCTTGTACGGGCCGCATTTTCGTATTTGGTAATCGTAACCGCCTGGCCAGGCTTGACCTGTTGCTTGATCTGATCGGCGAACAGTCTTGCGGGCTGTCCCTCTGCCATATCAAGCTGGGTACCTGACAAATCCAGAACGATCAGTTCTGGGAATGCCGTTTTGTCTCCGTACACCAGATTTTTTATTTTCGAATTGGATGCATCGAGTAATTGAAGCTTGCTGCTTCCTGAAATATTTAATTCCTGCAGATCTGTAATACCGCTGAAGGCTTGGCTCGTTATTATCTGTAAGTTTGCGTTGTTTGAGAGATCAATGCTTGTAACCTTGGAAGGGAAATCAGATTCGCTTACTTTCTCAAGCTTCGTGTTGGACAAATTTACGCCTGTAATTTCAGTGATAAGCTTTAGTCCCGTCAAATCTTTGATATCTCTGTTGGACAAATCAAGCATCCCGGTAATCTTCGCTAGATCGCTCATCTTAGTGTACCCTTGTTCTTTCAAGGCGTTCAGCAGTGCTGCATCCGGGAACATGCTGGAATTGAGCTCGGAGTCCCTCACGACTAATGGAGTTGACTTGTTGCCGGCGTAGTCTTCCATGACAAGTGTAATCATACTTGTAGTGGACGCAGGCGTTATTGATAAGGAGGCCTTAACAGAGCGGCCGCGCACAATATATGGTTTATTACCAGATGAGTAGGTGGTATCGAATTGCATTGGCACCCCATTCTCATAGACGTACAGATAACGCCAGTCTCTGGTGTTCGGCATCGGCAAGTTCAGCGTGTTGCCGTTCCAGGACCAAGCCTCCGCATAAGGTTCAATCGTCTTGTCGATAAAATTCCCGCTCTTTGCAACCGGGCTTTGACTGCCCACGGCTATGCTGACAATATAATCATCCCCGTTGACCGGCATGCCCGTAAACACAGCAGATGTCGATCCGGCCGGGACAGTTTGAGTAGCGGATACCGGTGTGCCCGTTGTAATCCAGTTCAACGATTTTACGCTTACAGTTATCGGGTCAGATTCCACCGAAGGGTTTGTCCAAGATACGGCGAGTTCTCCGTTTTCCTTGGAATCGGCTTTGATGTTGGATACGGCTGCGTCCAGGTTGAAAGGCACTGATGCAGCCGTACCTTCACGGCCATCCGCTCCTACCGGGACAACCTTCACTAAACCTGATCGAGCCGGCAGTTTTTTGATATAGAAAGATTTATCATATTTGCCGCCAACGAACACATCATTGACGTAGACATTATAATTTTTAACTTGTGAATAATCCGTGTTCAGGTTCCAATTGATGACCATTTCGTTGGTATCGGTGAACGTGTTGGTCAAGGCAAGGCCTGTCGGAGCGGCGGGAACAACGGCTGATCCGTCATAAATCCGAATTTGCCCGACATTCATTTGATAGTTCGTAACCGCGCTGCCGTTCGGAGCAAAAACAAGGCCAAAAGCGGCGATTTCCTTGCCAGCGTATGCGCTGAGATCCAGCTCTTTCGTCGTCCAGCCCGCAGTCTTGCTGCCGTCGGTTACGGGCACTTTGACAACTGTATCCGGTTGGTCTTTAAAGATCAGTCCGATAGACATCGAAGAGGCGTCAGCAGCCGAAGGTTTGTTGTATGTAATTGATAGTTTGGAGGCTACATTCACGCTCAGATCAGTCTTGTACAAACGCAGGAAATTCTCTGCATCGAGATTGCCGCTTACAGCAAGCGAGCTCCCTCCGTCATATCCGCCGATTTGTTCATACGAGAAGGAAGGGTCCTTTTTGTATTTCGGACCGTAATCAAGATCGACTGTTAAACGGCTGCCCGTTGTATCTTGCCACCACTGCCACGTTACCGGCACATCCTGCAAGCTCATATTTGACCACTCGTCGTTGTTAGATATCGCGCCAGCTTTGTAATAAGACAAGCCGTGTCCAGTGTTGAAATTGGTATAGAAATTGGTGTTCCCAATAACGGAGCGCTCAGTGATGGCAGATGCAATACCCGGCCAACTGGAAGTATCAGACGACTGAGGGTTTATACTCATGCCCGTCCACCATTGCTGCTCCCTTTTTATAGTCTCCCATTGGTAATCATTATTCGCCCGGTCATTGGACGGCCAAGGCTGATCATCATGATAGCCGGCATGAACAAAATCGGCCCCAAGCGTCGCTATGCTGACAAGCGGCACACCATTGGCATCCAGCTTGCTTTTGAGGGGACCGACGTTTCCATCGAATCTGTCGCGTCCTGCTTCAAGACCCGCGAAGCCGACATCATAAATGGAGTAGTGGGTTCCGGAAGCTGCATTCAGCTGTTCGAGATAATTTTTGGAGCTGGTAATCTGGGACGAACCCATGCCGTAATCAAAGAAAAAGGAGTCGGAGACCGCCTCTCCCTTGTTCTTGTCATACAGAAACGAGCTATTATTATCGTTGAAGTATCTTGCATATACAGTACTGCCCTTGGAGGTGCTCAGGGAGTCATACCATTGCACGTATAACCCGCCTTTTTTCAGCGCTTTTATAAATTCAATATAATCCGGAATATCGCTCGTTTGAACGTTGGGACCTGATTCTTCCTGATTGATGAAATATCCGTCGTAGCCGAAGTATTTAGCCATTTCAATCATTTTCTTGGCAACAGGAAACTCTCCGTTCCCATCTTTAACAAGCATCTGTTTATAAGTCTGCTGTCCGCGGTCATTGTTGGAGAAAAAGATGCCGGCCAGGGATAATACACCGTTCTTGTGAGCGGCATCCGTGTAAGTCGGGTTCGGGATATTCATCATGCCGAATTCGAACCATTTCTGTTTCCAGTCTGATTGCGCCGTATCATCGTAATATTCAGGCGGTGTATAGGCCGTAGCCGTTCCGTGCCAAGGAGACCAATAGTCCACATACTGCCAGAATCCAAAGTGGTATTGGGCAAATTTGTTCGTGTAAGCCGCATTTTCGATAAATGCATTACCATAATCGCCACTAACGTTCGTCATTTTTACGTTCGGATTCAGGTTGGGTTTAGCCTGTGTAGCGGTGAGCGGATCGATTCTTTTCTGCAAAGGAACGAAGGATCGCAGCATCTCTGCGTTACGGTCCGTTTCCGGGCTCCAGTCCAGAATATGGCCGCTTGTGTAACCGTGCACGCTTGGTTGATTTACACCGTGCGAGGCTTCTCCTTTAAAGGGCCATGTATCTCCGGCATGAACTTGAAGTGGGATGCCTGTTGAAACCAGCGTAAAAACTAATAATACAGCGGCAGCTTTTGAAAACGCTTTCTTTTTGAGGTTCAAATGCATTTTCATTTGTCAACTCCTTTGTTGGAAAAATGATGCTGCTTTAATAATGTGACCCGACGGGCTGTGTTTTTTTCCAGCTTATGTATCTCACCTCCCCCCTCGGGCAGGATATATTTGCCTTTCAATATATCTCATGAAACCCCTTACAAATAGAGGGGAAATTAAAGATACCGTAGACAAATTAAAGAAACAGTATGGGGTTCGTCTAGTTGCAGAAGTGTAAAAAAAGCCAAAAAAGGGAGGAAACACTGCAAAAAGATTTGGTTGCTTGTTTCATTGAGATCCTGCTTGACAGCAGTATGTAAGAGGAAGTTAAAATTTAAGTGTAACGCATAGATTTGAACAGTAGAAAGTGAGACGGTTTCAATAAACACTAGAGGGGGAGTCCGTTGAATAATGAGCAGCTGCAAGCCTGGGTCGAGAAAATTTCACTTCGCTCCTTCGGAGTCCCTTTCCGGCACCAGGCTAGATATAATCGCCGTTTACGGTCAACCGGAGGCCGTTATTTTATGAAAACTCATGATATAGAAATCAATCCGAGCCAGCTTGAGACGTTCGGAGAAGAGGAAGTGGAGCGGATCATCAAGCATGAACTGTGTCACTATCACTTGCATTTGTCGGGGCGGGGCTATCGGCATCGCGACCAAGATTTTAAAAGCTTGCTGAACAAAGTGGGCGGAAGCAGGTACTGCCTCACATTGCCGGAGCGTCAAGAGCGGAAAACACTGCCTTACCGTTATAAGCTGGTCTGTACGAACTGCGGAATGGAATATCTTCGTAAGCGCCGAATGGATCCAAGTCGGTATCGGTGCGGGAAATGCGCGAGCCGCCTGAAATTGATAACTTTAGGCTCGAAGGACGGCTAAAGCAGGCTGTAATGTGCTATACTTAGATCATGAAACCCATAAGGAGTGATAATAGCATGGCCCAATCCAAAGCTAAAAAAATGCGATTGAAGTTGATCCGAGAAGGCAAACGCAGCCCGGAATTAAGCCGCAGCCCATTCGCCTTTGCGGACCTGAGATCACGAACGACCAAAACGAAGGCTGAGCAACTGAACAGCAAAAAATATAAGAACCACGGTTCCGAATATGGAGACGATGGTTCTTATTTTTTTTTGGAGGAATCATCGCTTTTGGAGATGGTAAAAAAAACTTCGTAACTTTCTGAATCTGGAGACTTATTCGCATCCCGATGCTGTTCGCAAAAGTCATAAATCCACTGAAACAGTTCGTCAGCCTGTTTTTTGCTTAAAAAGACATTGGTGTTTGTCAGTTGGGTTGATGGGGTATCCGCCTGGGCTGCCTTCATAAATCTTTTTTTATTTTCTTCATAAAACGTGTTCAGCAGCTTCTCGGTGTGGGATTGAAAGACCTGCTTTACCGGTTCATCAAGCTCTTTTTTTGTAATATGAATATGGCCTTTAAAAGGCTCGTAATATTTGGCGGTAATCCCGTTTACGAGCTTGGTGTCCACCAGCTTGAGAAGTCCGATCTTCTCCAATTTCTTTGCATGGTAATACACCTTCGCAGGCACCTCATGCATTGCATCTGCAACTTCCTTCATCGTCGCCGGACGATCAAATTTATAAAACTCCTCAAGGATTTGTAAGCGGTAGGGGTCCGAGTAAATCCGGATTTCCTCTAATGTTTTTAATTCTATCTTCATTTACCTGCACTCCAATGAGCAAATTTGATGGGGCATTATAACGTTTCCATTTAGTAAGTATAGCTCATCTCTTGGAATGCGGAAAGCCGCCTATCATTTTCTCATATTTCCCTAAAGTCACGTTGTTTCAGCAAATAAAAGATAGGCAGGATCATGAGAATGCCAAACGTTAAATAGAGCACATGGACCTGCATCCATTCGCCCATCACGCCAGCCAAGGCGCTACCGATCGGAATCGCACAGGTGCACACCATATTGAGTAGCGCGCCGACTCTTCCAAGGAGCTCTTTCGGAACAGCTTCCATGAAAAACGTGGAGGCGGGGGTATTGGTCAAAGAAATAGCTAACCCCATACCGAAGGTGAACAGCGCAGCTACGTAAACGGGATGAATCGGCAATATAGCAGGAACATACAGCAAAGCGTAATTGATACCTAATAGCAGGTAACCGGTTATGATCAGCCGACTTTTTTTGTAGGCACTTCCTTTTTTGCTGATCCATAAGCCGCTCACAATCATTCCACTGATTAAACATATTCCCAGAAGACTAAGACTGCTAGGACCGGATTTTAAAATTTCATTTACATAAACGGCGTTCAAAACGTTAAATGGCGTAAGGCAAAGGTTCACGTATGCTGCAGATATCATGATTGTCATAATAATGGTGTTGGAGCGTAGGTACTTTAGGCCTTCCTTGAGTTCTTGTAAAAAAGAGGAGGAGGTTTTTCTCGAAGCGATGTGGGATTCTGTCACACCACGAATGAGAACAATGAGGCCGGCAGCTACGATAAAGGTGAGCCCATCAATCAGGATCGCAGTGGATATTCCCCATAAAGCGATGATTCCACCGGCAACGGCCATTCCGGAAAGTTCGGCGATTCTAGAGGCAGAGGAGCTGATAGAATTGCCGCTTAAAAGCTTTTCTTTAGGCAAAAGCCACGGAACCAGCGCCATCTCGGCCGGAGTTGCAAAGCATTCAAACGTGGAAATGAGCAGGGTGAAAATGTACAAGTGCCATGGAGCCAAGAGGCCTTTCCAGAATAAAAGAGCTGTGGCGATAACGATAATCCCTCGACCTGCATAAGTCAGAATAATAACATTCCGTTTAGGCCAGCGATCCACCAGCGTGCCTGCAAAAAAACCGAACAGAATGCTAGGTACATAATTTAAAGCGAACAGTGTACCCATTAAAATTTTAGAGCCGGTCAGCATATATACCATCCAGCTGTACGCGATGGAGTCGATGGAGTCCCCAAACCGGGAAACCATTCTGGCTAGCAAAAGGTACATGAACGGCTTGCTGACGGACAGTTCTCTGAGACCAGCGAATCCTTTTCTTTTGGCCATTATCGGTTCCATTTCACTCATAGCAATCACCTTCAAAATTTATTATACGTTAAAATAATTTTAACGTTAAGTTTATTTTACAGATATTTTTGGAAGATGCAATGCTTTTTTTGGCCGCTTGTGCTTAGTGGATGCTTCAGGGCTGGAGAAAGAAGGAAGCGCAAACACCTGCCAGTTATATTGACTTTCACGCGTAATCGTGATAAATTAATTTATGTTCTTAATAAGTTGTAAACGTTCCCTGATAGCTCAGTTGGTAGAGCACTCGACTGTTAATCGAGTTGTCACAGGTTCGAGTCCTGTTCGGGGAGCCATTTTCTTGGAGAGATACCCAAGTGGCTATAAGGGGACCCTCTGCTAAGGGGTTAGACTGCGTAAGCGGTGCGAGGGTTCGAATCCCTCTCTCTCCGTATTGAATATACTTCTTAGCAAGTAATGAGAATCCTTGATGGATGGTTCGTCGGAGCAGCGATAGATCAGAAAAGCCTGAACCCGTAAACAGGGTTTATTTTTTTGCCAAAAATTAATAGTAAAAATAGAATAAAAAACTGTTGCTTTGCCCATAGGTTTTTGTTATACTCAATCTTGTCGCCGCTTCAGAGCGGAGTTGATTATGGCCCGTTGGTCAAGTGGTTAAGACACCTCCCTTTCACGGAGGTAACAGGGGTTCGAGTCCCCTACGGGTCACCATTTTTTTAAATCGTTCGGGATAGTAATCCCATCGATAACTGAATATGCGGTCGTGGTGGAATGGCAGACACGCTATCTTGAGGGGGTAGTGGGAGAAATCCCGTGGAGGTTCGAGTCCTCTCGACCGCATCCTAAATTAGAAGAACCTTGCTAAATGCAAGGTTCTTTCTGTATCAAGTCTTTCTATTAAGACGCTTTTGGACCGAATGGTCAAGCTAAATAAATGCAACGTTACAGGTCGAGCAGAGTGTTTATGGCATAAGCCACACCGTGCTCGTTGTTGGTGCGGGTAACGAGTGAGCTGAGCTGTTTTATTTCATCTACAGCGTTGCCCATCGCGACCTTAGTACCGGCAATTTGAAACATCGAAACATCATTGTAGCTATCCCCTATCACTACCGTTTCTTTCATGTCCACCCCTAAATGGCTGGCAAGAAAACGAAGTGCGCTGCCTTTATCAGTTTCCGTGGAGATGATCTCAATCGTATGATCGGCAGAGGCCGTTGTATGCACATGGGGGCGCCTATTAAAGTGCTCCCTGATTTGTCCAAGCTTCGCTTCATCAAACGTATATACCAGTAGCTTATAGACGGTCATGCCGCTTTCCGTAATCTCCATCGGGTTTTCAATTTGCTGAAATCCGAATTGGACAAATTGAAGCTGTGCACTTTTCCATAACCGATCACGATCCACCTGTGGATTGGCACTAACCAAAACGTCCATCTCGGCGAGCAGTTTTTGTTCATAGTCTGAAGAGGTATATATCGCATCCGGGCAAAAAATTTCAAAATACACATTTTGCTCCACTAAATAGCGAATTGCTTCGTCTGCAATGTCTTCGGATATCGGAGTTTCCCGAAGCAGACGCTGCTGTGCGTCGTAAACCGCAGCACCGTTAAAAGCGATAATTGGTATATCTATATTTCCAAGCAGGCCTTTCGCATCAAAGCTGGCTCTTCCTGTACATAGGGTGACAAAATGATGCTTGGCAAGGGCCCCTCGGATCGATTCAAGCCCTTCAGGGCTTGGTTTACTTTCCGATGTCAGTAATGTTCCGTCTAGATCGACTGCAATTAGTTTCATTCTCGTATCCTCCTACTCAAATGCATTTAACTGCATTTTTTCTATGTTGTTATAGCGTTTTGTTTGCATAATTAAGTATAAATTATGAAATGCATTTCAGGTCAATAAGGCAGACCTGTGTTACAATTTAACAAGCTGTTACATAAGTTCCACATATGTACTTAACAAATATACGTTAGGACAAGGAATGAGAGAAGTGGCAACGAAGCTTTGGATTATTATACTTATTGGTGTGGGAACCTATTTATTGCGTGCCGGATCCCTAGTATTAGGAAGCCGGATTAAATGGTCGGAACGTACAAAAGAATGGCTGTCCTACGTATCTCCGGCTGTTCTTGGAGCTTTGCTGGGTCCACTTCTTCTGCTGCAAGATGGCCAGTGGATTCCTCTTTCCGATAATAAAATGCTTATCGCGGCTGTACCTACAATGCTAATTGCCTGGTGGTCCCAGCGCCTGCTATTGACCGTAGCGGCTGGCATCATATTTTATGCAGCCGCATATTACTTGCTTGGATAGGAGATAGGATAATGAGTAGAAGGGACGAAATGCGGCTGGCGCTCCGGGACGCATTCCCTATTATGATTGCATATTTTCCGTTGTCCATGACCTATGGGGTTCTAGCTGCAGCAGGTTCTCTTTCGCCGCTGCTCACGATCTTTAGCTCGGTTTGGATTTATTCGGGTGGAGCTCAATTCATGCTGCTCGGGATGTTTGCGGCAGCTTCCGCTCCAGTGATGATCGTTACAACGATTTTATTAGTGAGCATGCGGCACGTACTTTATGGGGCTACAATGGGACCTTACGTTGCAAATTGGAAAGAATCCTTGAAGTGGGCGGTCGCTTATGGACTAACGGATGAAGGATTTGCTGTGAGCTCTAGCAAAGCGGCTCGTGAGGGAGGGCTGGCACCAGCCTATTATCTAACTTTTGCGTTTGCCGGGTATGGATCTTGGGTAGCTGGAACAGTCGCCGGAACCGGCTTAGGCGGATTGGTTACATCCGAGCTGGCAACGATTCTTGGATTCGCTCTGCCAGCTCTGTTCTTGGCGCTGCTGTTAGGAGGCGACCGGACTTTGCCTTCTATGGCTGCGGCATGCAGCGGAGCTATACTGGCTACTTTAGCAGGTATGTTTAATCTGGGTGGAGCAGGTTTAGTTATTGGTGGGCTGATAGGCGCAACTATAGGTCAGCAGTTGAAATATCGCCTTCAAAAATATTCTACCGTGAGATCGGCGGAGGCTTCGGGTAAAACATCGTGATTTTTCTCTTACTCACAACCTTCAGAATGGTCTAGAATAGCTGAGTATTTAGGATATAGGACGCGGATACACTTGGGGCAAATGTCATGTGTAAACTCTGCTCGGGTTTGCTTCTTGAGATAAGCTTCGGGGGAATTCCATTTGTTGTTTTCATCTTTAATGCTTTTGCAGACAGCGCAGATGGGAAGCAATTCACCGGCTAGACTGATTTGGGACAAGGAATGCTCTAAATGCGCTTCCTTCTCTTTATAGCAAGTGATATCGGTATACACCAATACGATACCGCCAACGGTCCCTGTATTCAGAAATATTGGGGTTATCTCCGCCAAAAACCATCGTACTCCCTGGGGGGAGTGTATATGAAATTCTGTTGCATAAGAATCATTATTTCCTAACAGCATGGAGCCAAATTGCTCAAGAAATTGCTGGGCATTGTTACTTCCGTTTGCTGCTAAGGAATCCAAATATTCAATGAAGTTGGCTCCAGGTTCATCCCATAGCGGATTATGCCCGTATTCGAACGTTTTGGTAGCCCAACTGTGGTTCACGGCGGCAATTGTCCCATCCGGAACAATAATCGCTACACTGGATTGAAGGGAATCGAAAGCTTCTTTCCACAAAGATATCTCTTTCACGTGACACGCTCCTGCATTTAAAATGGGGGCGAGAGGCTATGATAAAATATAGGGTGTCATAATTTTCCTATATTTTTAATCCACCTAGGCGCTCAAATATGAATTATCCAGATAAGAATAATTTCATTCTATTATATACGTACTTACGTATTTAAACAACACAAAAATACTTATTTACGTCATATTTTGCTTAAAGGAAGGTTGGAGAGAAGTTGTCCATATACGAACGTATTGAATTGCTGATTCAAAATCAAGGAATGACCAAAAAAGCATTTTGTTTGGAGCTTAATATAAGTACAGGAAATTTGGGTGACTGGAAACGGGGGAAATCAACGCCTAGTACGAATAAGCTGATCGAAATCGCGGCTTTTTTTGATGTAAGCTTGGACTGGCTGATGACCGGTCGGGAAAAGGAGCTCATTTGTACTGGACAGCGTAAGGCGGAGTATGTGGTTCGAGAGCGCGAGGATCAGGACTGGGAAATCTTTATTCAAACTTTGAACGAATCGGAAAAAAGATTCATTCGCGAGTATATCGAGTTTACACGGTATAAAAAGCTGAAGTCCCAAGGTAAATAATACCACTTTACATTTTGTAACCCGGACGATATAATAAAAAATGTTCGTTTCAAAAATTTGCGGTCGTGGTGGAATGGCAGACACGCTATCTTGAGGGGGTAGTGGGGGAAACCCCGTGGAGGTTCGAGTCCTCTCGACCGCATCAAAACGTTTGACTAACATATTGATAAGCCCTATCGGGCAACTAGCGGCTGTGTTTTTCGTACCTGAAAAGCACAGCCGTTTTTTTTGATGCTAGGTAATTGACTCTTGGACTACATATTGTTATTATAAATTTAGCCTACATTGTGTATGTATAAGGAGGAGGAATGATTCAAACAGTATCCGATTCCGAATTGGAATTAATGAAAATTATTTGGGCGAATGACGGTACAGCCTTATACGCTGAAATTATGGATGAATTGGATTCAAAAGGTAATGCATGGCAAAAGAACACCGTTATTACCTTGCTATCCCGCTTGGTAGATAAAGGATTGCTGAAAACAAGCAAGATTGGCCGCCGTAACGAATATCGTGCCGTATTTACTGAGAGGGAATATCAGGCTGCACAAACTCAAAACTTCCTTGACAAGCTCTATGAGGGAAGCGCAAAGGGACTTGTACTGACCTTGATTCAAAAGGAAATGATTTCTCCGGATGATTACGAAGATTTGAAAAGGTTTTGGAAAGAGGGCAGTAAACATTTATGAATGACCTACTCAAAACGATTGTGTCGTTATCTATTTCCGGGGCTATCGTGGCTCTTGTCCTTTTGCTCTGTAGGCCTCTTTACAGAAACCGGATTAGCAGGACATGGCAGTACTATATTTGGTTGGTCGTAATTGCCCGCCTGCTGTTACCCTTTACACCGGAATCAAGTCCTGTTGGAGATTTTCTGCAAAAGGCTGACAATACTATTTCGGCCCAATTACAACAAATTCATACCATTTCCTCAACTTCAGATCCCACCGCAGATGCGATCGGTGCCGATGACATAACACAAAATCAGCCTCAGTCAATGAGCAAACAGCAAGAAAACACCCCTGTGCTACTTCTAACTATCCTTGAACATAACCTTTGGACGGTCTGGCTAGCCATCGTCCTTACTCTTCTCATTCGTAAAATTACAATGTATCAGAGCTTTGTGCGACATGTTAAAGCTGGACGGGTAAAGGTATTCGATGAGAACCTTTTGAACCGTTTGACAGAAGTTTGCGAACAAAACCGTGTAAAAAGGGCAATTGAGCTTTACACGAATGAGATGATCTCATCTCCTATGCTGATAGGTGCTTTCCATCCCTTTATTGTATTGCCACATAAGGATATTCCAGATCGCGATATTCAATACATTATGCTTCATGAATTAACACACTATAGACGGCTGGATGTGCTATATAAATGGCTGGTTCAGATTACAATCTGTATTCATTGGTTTAACCCACTGGTTTATTTCATGAGTCGTGAAATTAGTCGAAGCTGTGAGCTTTCCTGTGATGAAGCCATTATAAAAAAACAGAACGCAGATGGGAAACAGGCCTATGGAGATACTTTGCTAAACGCTGTGAAAATGGATGGCAACTTTAAGAAATCCGTTGCTTCTGTTACTTTCAGCGAAAGCAAAATGCTGCTAAAAGAAAGGTTAGGTGCCATAATGAGTTATAAAAAGAAGTCAAAATTGGCAATTGCAATGACCCTTGTCCTAACGCTATGTGTCAGTGTTGGTGCTACTGCGGTAGGTGCTTATGCACATCAATCCAAATTGATCCCTTTACCCAAAGATACTACCTCTGTTGCAAAAAATACGGTTCAAGTAAATGTTGAACACAGCAATATTATTTTGATGCCATCAGTAGATAGCAAATTTCATTATGATTACGATCATTCGATCTATGAAATAGATACTAAAACAAATAAAGGTTCCATCAAAATTACCGTTAAGCCTCAAAGGGGTAAATTAGATGAATTTGATTGGACAGAGGACCAAAGAATAATAATTTATGTGCCAGAACATTCATTTGATAAAGTATCTGTTAACGGAAAGGCTGCCGGTATTTCGGTTCTCGCCTTAAACACAAATTTGGATTTGGTAAACAGCAGTGGTGCCATGAGTATTTACATACCGCAAGGTTTTGATAAAAATGTAAGCTTTTCTACAACCAAAGGCAGCGGTGCATTGAGAATATCCGAGAGTGCAACAGATTACACCATAAAAGTAGCGAATGATAATATACAGAATAGCGCCATTGCTGCAAAATCTGAATTTCCGACATATCAGTATAACAAGCCATATATGTACAAAGACGGAGACGGCCAAGCGACCATCAATTTAGATATTCAAGAAAGCTCATTTTTAATCGAAAAATATTCGGGCAGTGCGGAAGACCTTTTAAGCACGCATTTTGATATGGTACTTACAAATATAAAATAATTTTGCCTCACAAATGCATGTAAAAGTTCGTCATCAACAGGTATACAAAATGTAAAGAAGCGCGAGTAAGAGGTCTAAGCCTCATAGACTCGCGCTTTTTAATGCAAAGGAATGATTAGTTTTATTCCTTAGGTGTTAACTGCAGCTGCTCAGCTAGCTTGAGGGCTTCGTCCAGTTTCAAATCGGGGTGCACAAGCTGCAAGGAGTAACGCAGACCATCTTCATCCCAAAAAATAAAGCGTATATCTGTCTCATATTGCCCCTTTTGACCATGGACTTTGACTGGTTTTGTTTCAATTAGCCCTGAATCATCGGTAATTTCTTGATTGTCTTTCGGGGTAGGAAATATGGATAAGCTTACATAAGGAGTGCCGTTCTTAGTGTAGTTTAAGGCAACTTCATTTCGATTCAGGCTACCCTTAAGCTCATCCAGTTCAATGCTTTCTAGCTCAAGGTTCTTGTTGTTCCAATAGTAGAAAGGTTTCTCCAATGCCTTGACCGCGTCAGGTAAAGTGACCTTTTTTGCTGTTGGGCCCGACGGCAGCATCTTTACATCGCTTGGCAGCTGTAGACGAAAATTAGCATTACTGAATTTCGGAGCATCGTTGAATTCCGTAATTTCGGTTTCAATCTTGGAGTCGCCTGATTCGCTGATCGACTTAAGATCGATCCAGGTTTTCTTATCTATCCATATCTCCATAGCTCCGATGATGGTCCCTTTCTTATTCGGCACTAATTTGATATGGTACGTATCTCTCCCGGCGATTTTTTCACTGCCTTCATTTTCGATGGTATGCGTCTTACGCGTTAAATCAAGAACCTTTAGCATTTGATCCTTCGCAGACATGACACTCATACCTGCTTCAGTTGGGGTTTCCATAACCATAGCCGTCTTCTTTTCAGGCTGGTACATGATGATCTGTTTGCCATCATTTACGACAATGGAGTGATCCCCAGCGCTTGTGTTTTCGATTCGGGATCGTCCGTTGGCGCGGTCAAATGCTTGCGTGAACGTGCTGTCTTCAACAAGCTTGCCTTTCTCATATACGCGCATGCTTCCTTTCGATTCGTACGATACCGGATTTTTATCGGCAGACACCGCCTTGGTGACGATTTCTTCAGCGGACAGCTTTGATCCAGGAGCGCAGCCCGAAATTAAAGCCGTTCCTACGATAAGTGTGCAAATCAACAGTTTAATTTTCATTTTGTTCTACCTGCCTTTTTATTTTTGGAAGCTGACATACCGCGAGCATCCCGCAGCCTTCAGAAGAATATAGAGCGAAGGTGCCTCCATGCCGCTTGGCGATCATTTGTACAATACTAAGACCCAGTCCCGAGCTCGCCCGGTCTTTCTGCGTTCTTGAGGCTGTGCCCTGATAAAAGGGTTCGTACATTTTTTCTAAAATATTTTCTGGGATTACCGGACCCTCATTTTGCACCAGGATCCAGATCGACGGTTCTATTGGCTGTTCAAGTCCAGAAAACTTTGTAGGGAAAACCCAGTTGGGCAGCGCCATATTCGCATCCTGAGCATGGAGCCAAATCCGCCCATCTGAGCCAGCGTATTTCAAGGCATTGTTCATGAGATTATCTACGAGTCTGGTCATCTGCCGGGGTTCAACCATACAACTTCCAGTCACCCAGGCAGAGGTCTGAAGATGGATACTCTTACTCTCACAGATGGCCCCATAGCCGGATTCCAGCATCTCAAAAAATTCATCGCCATCCACCGGCACGAAATCCGGTGGGTGATTCATAGATTGCAGCGAAGTATATACCGATAAATCATCAATCATCTGCCGCATCTGTTCAACTTTTGAGAAAAGGATAGCTGTGTATTCTTTCCGTTCCTTTTCTTGCAGCTCGGGTGATTCAGACAAAGCTTCAGCATATGCCCGGATTGAGGTTAACGGCGTCTTTAAATCGTGGGATAATGAGGCCACCATATAATTGTTAGCTTGTTGCTGGCGCTGCACTTCATCCCTGCCTTCCACAATCTGCCGCTTCATCTCCTCAAACTGATCGATTACATCGCCGATCTCTCCCTTTATCCGTTTATGTTCATCGGCAGGGGAGGAAGGAACATTCCGAGCAAAGCTTTGCATTCGCCGGGTTAACAAGCCAAGCGGCCTGTTCAGCTTGCGATTGAGCAAAATAACAATAGCGGCATAAAGGAAGGCCACAAAAATCAGCAGCAGTGAAACAATAAGTCCCGTCCTTGAGCGAACGCCGCTTATCCATGCCTCGCGAGCGATCGTTATTTTATAGATGCCTATAAGTTCTCCATCCGAAAATACCGGCTTCTTCAGCGAAAAAGCCCTGCTGCTCTCCTGAATATCGTATAAATCCGTAAAAAGTCTTTCCTGATTAACCGGAAACAACCATGTAGCATCATCCTGATCGACCGAGGAGAAAAGAGTAACGCCATCGCTGCGATATAAGTCGATCTGGACGGAGGGACTTGTAAGTGCCCGAATAGAAGCGTATTGGGCGGACGGCTGAACCCGGTATAGCTGAGAGGATTGCAGCTTGTCCTCGATATTGGCAAACTGCCTGGCTACTGTCAATGTCTCGGCTACGTCTTTTTGCTCGTAAAAATTTCCGAGAAGAATATAGAGAAGGTACAAGGCGATTAGAGGGAGCAGCATCACCGTTAGAAAGCTTAGCAGCAACCAAGTTTTTATTTTCATGTCAGTCGTTCCCCAATGAATCGATATCCGCTCCCCCAAACGGTTTGTATGAACATGGGCTCGCGTGAATTTTCCTGCAGCTTGCTGCGCAGCGATTTGATGTGCACCGTTACCGTGTTGTTTCCCTCCGTATCGACTTGTTCCCATACATGCTCATATAATTCTTTTTTGGTAAACAAGCGATCCGGATGGGAGGCAAGCAGGTAAAGGAGGGACCACTCCTTAGCTGTCAAAGGCAGTTCTTCATCGTTCAGAGCAGCTCGTCGATGGGAAGCATCAAGGGCGAGACCTCCACGGTAGCTCCACACATTCGCGATGTCTGCAGATTCGCCTTGGTGATATCTACGGTAACGCCGAAGATGGGATCTGATACGCGCAGACAGTTCAGTTAAACTAAAAGGCTTGGTGATATAATCATCGGCCCCGAGTTCAAGTCCTTCAACCTTAGCCTGATCCTCCTGACGAGCGCTCATCAGCAGGAGTGGCACTTCACTGGTAAGGCGAATGTTGCGGCACAGATCAAACCCGTCCATCTCCGGGAGCATAATATCAACTACAGCTAGATCGGGAGACAAATCCTGAAATTCTTGCCAACCCTCAAGCCCGGTTGATGCCCAAGTGCAGGTGTAACCTTCTCTTCGCAAGTGGTCAATAACAATCCGTGCGATTTGCGGATCATCTTCAACGACTAGTATAGTAGCTGTATCTTTCTCCTGTGGCTGCTGTGGTGCCATTCTTGTAGCTCCCCTCTCCTCGGTGTTTATTATAAGCCTGAGATTCGCAGGCCCTCGGTCATTTAATAATAACTTTATAATTAATGAGAAACTTGTGTTTGCGCAACAAAAAAAGACACCCTCACCTAATTTTTTATAGGTCGGGGGTGTCTGTATTTTATTTTTATGAGGCGATCGTCTGCACTAGCAGGTATATGTTAAGCAGTACGATAATACCTGCTACGAACCAAGCTAACATGTTAATCCATAGCTTGTTCGCGAATTCGCCCATTTTTGTCTTGCTGGACGTAAATTTTACAAGAGGAATTACAGCAAACGGCAGCTGCAAAGATAAAATAACTTGACTGAAAATAAGCAGATCCTGAGTACCTCGTTCACCATATATCGCAGTAACGATCACTGCGGGGATAATGGCAATCAAACGTGTGATGAGCCGGCGGAGCCAAGGGGTAAGCCGTATGTTGACGAAGCCTTCCATCACGATTTGACCGGCAAGTGTTCCCGTTAGAGTCGAGTTTTGGCCCGAGGCCAGCAGTGCAATAGCGAACATGACGCTGGCTAAGGTTGTGCCTACGATTGGGGTGAGCATATGATAAGCCTCAGAAATATCTGCGACCTGTGTCAAGCCTGCATGATGAAAGGTTGCAGCCGAAACGATTAAAATCGCCGAGTTAATAAAAAGAGCGAATGTTAGTGCGATCGTCGAATCCCAGGTTGCATATTTGATGGCCTGCCGTTTTCCAGCCGGGGTTTGCTCATATTTCCGCGTTTGTACAATCGAAGAATGCAGGTATAGATTATGCGGCATGACCGTCGCTCCGATAATGCCGATAGCAATATACAGCATTTCTGGATTGCTCAAAATTTTTAAGCTTGGCGCATAGCCCTGAGCCACTTCACTCATATTAGGTTTAGCCAGAAAAAGATCCACGCCGAAGCAAATGCCGATCGTCGCAATTAGGACGACAACGAAAATTTCCAGAACACGAAATCCTTTGTGCTGCAATAGCAAAATAAGCAATACGTCAACAGCCGTAATTAGCACGCCATATATAATCGGAAGGCCAAACAATAAGTTCAGAGCAATCGCGGCTCCAATCACTTCGGCTAAATCTGTAGCAGCAATGGCTAATTCACACAGCAGCCACAACATGATGACGACGGGCTTGGAATAACTGTCGCGACAAGCCTGCGCCAAATCCTTTCCAGTGACTATCCCGAGTTTCCCGGACAGGGCCTGCAGCAAAACAGCCATCAGGTTGGAAATCAAAATAACGGAAAGCAGCGCATAGCCGAATCTTGAGCCGCCTTCGATATCGGTAGCCCAGTTTCCGGGGTCCATATAGCCAACGGCTACCAAATAGCCGGGGCCGGCAAAAGCAAGAAATTTTCTAAACCAGGAGCCATTAGATGGAAAAGCAACAGAGCGGTGCGCTTCCGGAAGGGAAGGTTGCTCATTTTCAATTTTCCATGGTCTTTGAGAAGCTCCAGTTTCATTTTGGATCATATTCATCGTCATCACCCTCTCGTGCAAAGCTGCTAAAAATAATGTATGTTTCAAAATTGTAATTGAGCATGGTTCTCAATCAAATTTTGTATCTATCCTCCTTTATTGTACACCTACAAGAGTTTTTGTCTAGGGAAACTTTTTTGTGAAAATAATAACTTATTGGATCAAATTAGGAATGAAATCGCCTTATTTTGTGTATCCTGACTAAATACAGGGAAAATGACGATGGTACAAGTACTATAGCGGCTTTTCAAGTTGACATGACGCAGAAAATTATTTAATATGACTAAGTACTAAATCAGGAATGAAATTTGATAATACGGGTGATAACCATGTCTTACAGACCGAATGTTGTAAATGTGACCAAGGCCGGAAGTAACGAAAATGATGGGTTGTATGAATTTATCGTTAAAATGGCTGACGGTACGGCTTGTCGTGTGTTTTACCACCGTTTTCCAAAATGGCGGTTATCGAACGTCAGCCGGCTGCAGAAGACGCCTTGTCCGGTCTGCCGAAAGGACTTTATTTGCCAGTGCATGGATAAGTTTTCAGCGGATATTCACCGTCAGATGGAAGAAGGACAATGGCTTGACAATCTTGTCGGCAAATAACTTGATCTTGAAGCTGACGACAATCGGCACGGGGATAATTCCCCGTGCTTTTTCTTTTGGGGAATATAGCATTTGTTAGTAGCGATGGCGGGATGAAAGGTGCTAAGCTTGAGATAAGACTCGTCATAAGCTGTTCATCTACTAAGTAATTCGCTTCATTATATGGATGGGGGATCATGGATATGAAACAAAAACATAACGATCAATATCCCATCGTGCTTTTTGACGGAGTGTGTCATCTTTGCCAGGGAGCCATAAAATTCATCATAAAGCGAGATGATCGTGGTCGGTTTCGCTTTGCGGCGCTTCAATCGGAAGCGGGGCGACAGCAGCTTCAAGGTAAGACCCTGGTAGAGGACACAATAGTCCTCGTGGAAAACGATAGATGTTACACTCGTTCAACTGCAGCGCTGCGCATCGTCAGAAAATTACGATTTCCTTGGCCCCTATTGTATTTTTTTATCATTATTCCCCCTGTTGTGCGGGATGGAGTATATCGATTTATCGCTGCTCACAGGTACCGCTGGTTTGGGAAAGATGAAACATGCCTCGTACCGACTAAAGAAATTATGAACCGCTTTTTGTAAACGTAAATAGGTCTTGCTGAATCTCCAAAACTGTGATATTCTTACTGTAAATTTTAGGAATACCGGAACGGTAGCACCGTCCTTGATCCGATTATATCGGATTTTGGGCGGTGCTTTTTTGTTTCCGGAAGGTGAAGGAGGGAAGGAACGTGATCCCTGTCAGACTTGTACTGGCTTCACGGGACGAGCAGTACATTGAGCTTTTTCTGCATTATGTGCATAACAGCGAATTTGATCGCAATCTCGTTGTGACAGCATTTAGTCTTGAAGAGGCTTTTCATAAGTATATGGAGAGTTCGGGAGAATCGGTTGATGCTGTGTTATGCGAAGAAGCTTTTCTAGAGCAAGGTGTGATGGATAAGAGACAGCGAATCATTTGGATGTGCCTTACCGAAGGCAGCGGAGCAAATTTTGCAGGATACCAAGTGTTTAAGTATCAGCCTTTGCATGAGCTGTTGTCCACAGTTTTAGAGCAAATCCAGTCCACCAATGAAGTAAGACTTCCTGACATTGGGCGAGCGATGGTGATTGGGGTGTATTCTGCAGTCGGCGGATGCGGTAAAACGATAGTTGCCCTGAACATGGCTAAACAGCTGGCGGCCGAGGGAAGGAAAGTATTTTATCTGAATCTGGAAACGTTTGTTAGCAGTATTTTATTCGCCGAACAAGGGCTGCCGGAGGGGCGAGGCGCAGGGATGGCTCGGCTTTTATACGACTTAAAGGCGACAGCTGACCGAAAGGAGCCCATGCGTCAACCTATTTCTACTTATACTTTAAGACACCCTTTATTTCATGGAGATATGCTTGGTCCAGTGGATAATATCAATGAATTGCTTGAAATGGAATCCCACGATACGAAGGAACTCATCGATTATATTGCCGGAAGCGGGGTTTACGACATGGTGATCGTTGATGGGGACTCTTATTTAAACGCTAGGACGGAAGGGGTATTGGAGAACGCGGACAAAGTGGTCTGGATTGTCACGGACGATGGGGAGGTGATGCGAAAAACCGGTACAGCATTGACTCACCTGGAGCGACATCATCCCTCTTTATATCATTCCATGATGAATAAGGTGGTTTTTGCACTAAACCGATGCTCCGGAGAAAGTCTGAACGGAGTGCCTAGGCCGGATCTAACGATTCGGGCAGCTTTATCCCTTATTCCTCCCCGTGGGGCGGGAGGTAGGCAGGATGCGATGATGTACTCCCCCGTTTATCAACGAGACATCCTTAGACTCTGCCGAGAGCTTCTTAGCGGAAATGTCGCTGATTCTGGAGCCCGGGAGGGTGTGCGGTGAGTGAGGATATTTTCAAAGCGCTGCGAAACGAAATACGCTCTGGCCTTGATGTAACGTCAGCATTTAAGGATGAGCAGCTGCTGGATTATATTGAACGGTATGTTCTTGAAGACGAACGTTTAACCGACTTGACTGCAAGTGAGAGGAGAAGGTGGGTTCGCCGGTTGTATGATTCGTTCCGAGGTCTTGATGTACTGCAGCCGCTTGTTGACGATCGGTCCATTACCGAAATCATGATCAATGGTCATGAGGAGATTTTCGTTGAACAGGACGGGCAAGTCCGCCAGCTTCCAATTCGTTTTGAGTCAAAGGAGCGGCTCGAGGATATTATTCAAGGAATCGTCTCCGGCGTGAATCGTGTAGTCAATGAATCTTCACCTATTGTAGACGCTAGACTTCGAGACGGATCCCGCGTAAATATCGTACTGCCACCGATCGCTTTAAAAGGACCGACCTTGACGATCCGGAAGTTTCCAGAACACCCGCTGACGATGGAGCAGCTTGTTGCGAAAGGGGCTCTTGGCGAGGAAGCCGCATTATTTTTGCAAACTCTCGTTCGGAGTAAATACAACATTTTTATAAGCGGAGGTACCGGGTCCGGAAAAACGACATTTCTCAATGCCTTGTCGCAATTTATCCCAGCCGACGAGCGGGTGATTACGATTGAAGATTCGGCAGAGCTGCAAATCGTCACCGTTCCAAATCTAGTATCGCTGGAAACTCGGAACGCCAACACGGAGGGGAAAGGGGAAATTACCGTACGCGACTTGATTCGTTCATCGCTGAGGATGCGCCCCAACCGTATTGTCGTCGGTGAGGTTCGGGGCAAGGAAGCGCTGGATATGCTACAGGCGATGAACACGGGGCATGATGGAAGCCTATCAACGGGACATGGAAACAGTACCGCGGATATGATCAGCCGGCTTGAAACGATGGTCCTTAGCGGTGCGGACCTGCCGATCGGTGTTGTACGTCAGCAAATTGCCTCGTCCATTGATATTTTTGTTCATCTTTCTCGTCTTCGTGATCGCTCAAGGCGTGTAATTGAGATTTCTGAAGTCGTCGGCATAAAAGAGGGGGAAGTCGTTCTGAGTCCGCTATTTATGTTTCAGGAGGAAGAGGAACTTGACGGTAGGATCATAGGGCGACTTAAGAATATGGGGACAGGACTGATTGGCACTGAAAAGCTGCAAGCAGCGGGATTATGGAACGGCTCCCTCGGAAAAGAGGTGAAGCCATGTTTATAAGGAAAGGAAGCTCCTCTGAACCACCCGTAGCTGCAGGAGCAGCCATCCCAAAGCTCCCAGATTATCAAGTATATATTTTGTCTCGCAGGCAAAAAAATACGTCCATGCTTGTTGCGGGTTTAGCCCTGTTTGCGGTGGGATACATCTTTTTTCATTCCTGGATCATCGCGTTGCTCCTTACTGGAGGGGCAGCTTTTGCTCCAAAGTATTGGAGCCATTACTTGCTGAGGAGAAGGAGAGAGGCGTTAAGCTTGCATTTTAAGCAGGCTTTGTACTCCTTGGCATCTTCGCTCGCTGCGGGACGTTCAGTGGAGAATGGGTTTCGTGCAGCAATTGCGGATTTAAGGCTGCTTTATCCAGATGGAGATAACGATTTGATTAAAGAGCTAGGCATTATTTGCACTCGTATGGAGTACGGTCAGCCGGTTGAAGAGGCGCTATTGGATTTCAGCCGCCGTGCCGGGATGGAGGATATCAGTAATTTTGCCGATGTGTTTACGACCTGCAAACGTACGGGAGGAGATCTCGTAGAGATCGTCCGGAGAACCTCTGCAGTCATTAGTGAGAAGCTGGAAATTAGTCAGGAGATCAGCGTCATGATCGCTCAAAAGCGGTTTGAGGCTAAGGCAATGCTCGCTGCTCCCGTACTTTTCCTTTTATTCATGGAGGTTACTTCGCCGGAATATATGGAGCCGCTGCATAGCGGGTTAGGTCAGATCGTATCGGCTGTTGCCTTGCTGCTTTTCGCGGGTTGCGGGTGGCTGATGCTGAAGATTACGGATATTCGAATTTAGAGGGGGCTTTATGGGAATGTTCCATTTCATATGGGGTACCGTATTGCTGACCTTGTTGGGAGTTTGGGCATATTTATTTCACGTATCTCAAAATAAGTATAGCGGCTATAGGAAACTTTCCATGAATGGGGTACGTTTACAGCGGATTTCTCCGCCCATGCTTTTTCTTCTAGAACGGATCAGAGTGTCCCAGCGGTTTCCAAAGGTATTTTTTAAAGTACACCGTGCGGTTCAAAAAATTTGCGGGGATCGCCGTAGCGGTGAATTTACGTTGTTGTTTCTAGCTGAAACCTTATCATACACCTGGCTGCTGCTGACCGCCGGCTGCGCTTTATCGCTGTTAATGAACGGTGACTACACCGGGCTCGTGCTGGGTGCCTTATTGGCTGTTCTTCTCCCAGCTGCGCTAATGAATGATCTTCATCGAAAGGTAGTGAAGCGTGAGCAGCAGGTCATTTTGGAGCTTCCGGAGCTGTTGAATAAAATCGTGCTGCTCGTCGGTGCGGGCTCTACGGTTCAGCAGGCGATAAAGCTCTGCTTGGAGCGCAAACGGGACCAAGAGGATCATCCCCTATACAGGGAGATGTTCCAAATGCTTCGTGAGTGGGAGGGGGGAGATTCCTTTCAACAGGCGATGGAGGGGTTCAGTAAACGTTGTGGGATTCAGGAGGTATCGGCATTTACCACCGCCGTGCTGCTGAACTTCCGCCGTGGCGGCAACGATTTTGCCCTTGCCTTGCGGGATCTTTCACGGTCGCTGTGGGAGAAGCGCAAAGCTGTAAGTAAAACGTTAGGAGAACAGGCCTCTTCTAAGCTGGTTTTTCCGATGGTGCTGTTATTTATGGTCGTGCTCATTCTCGTTGGCGCACCGGCCTTTATGATCATGGATTTATAAAAATGAAGAAAAGACGGTTAGGAGGAATATACGATGTTAACTGTAATTCGCAAGGAATTGAAGGGCTTTTGGCGCAATGAGGAAGGCCTTGGCATGCTCGAAATGATTCTGATTATCGCGGTCATCGTGATTATCG
The DNA here is from genome assembly GCF_042678945.1 of Paenibacillus puldeungensis. Lineage (NCBI taxonomy): Bacteria > Bacillati > Bacillota > Bacilli > Caryophanales > Paenibacillaceae > Paenibacillus > Paenibacillus puldeungensis. The sequence goes on from NZ_JBHTLM010000001.1 coordinate 622,695, forward strand.
CGGTTATTTTCCGAAATCAACTGAAGGAAATCGTGTCTAGCCTGCTTGGGAAGGCGAAGTCAAAGACGGAAAATTTCATGGATGGGCAATAGAGGTGCGCTTTATCCGGGATTCAAGAGGTGCCTTTACGCTGGAGGCTTCGCTGGTTTTTCCGATGCTTTTTTATACGGTATTGATTTTACTATTTTTCTGCCTGTATCTGTATCAAAGCACTCTCCTTGGCCAAGCAGCCGCTGTCGCCGCCGAACGAACTGCCTATACGTGGGATAACAGCCAGCGTGATGATGTAACAGGCGCATATGTAGAAAATAAATACGATTCCCTGTACTGGAGACTCAAGGATGACGGTATGCTGCAAATCATTTTTGGATGGAGCGGACAAAACGGTACCGAACAGATAAGCTTGCCGTCAAATGAAGCTCCCTCCGGTTCGCTGCCGCAACAAAAGCTGGCCCGAACCGGAGGCAAGCTCCCCAGCAGTATGCAGGGGGCGATGCGGTATGACAACCAGCTCCTTTTGCGCAAAGTGACGGTTGGACTGGAACGCATTGTAGCGTTGCGTCCCTTGGAACGGTGGATGGGAGAAGCGAAGCAGAGCGCTCGTTCGGATGCGTATGTGGTGGAGCCGGTGGAATGGATTCGAAATGTCAACTTAGCGCGCTACTACGGTGCAAAATTTACGGGCAGAGCCAAGGGGCAGAAGATGGACAAGCAGGAGGCAGGAAACGCCTTGAAATTATTTGGTAAATAAGTGGTGGCAATCTATAGTTTTGTCTTCAGTGCCCCGATAGGGCACTGAAGAATTTCACAGCAGGCTAGGCGAATTAGCTTATTATTCATTGGATAGAAAGGGGGATGTTAAGTTGTTTGAACCGGATCGCTCGGAGCGGGGGGCCGTATCCATATTTTTTATCGTCATTTTTGCTGCAGTGTTTGCGTTTGTAGCGATTTTTATCGACTTTGCCAGAATGTTTGCTTTACAGGCGAAAGCCGAAGCTCTGGCCCATGCGGCATCCAGGTCAGTCATGTCCTCCTTTGACCAGAAGCTGGTGGAAAAGTACGGATTGTTTGCGTATGGAGAGACCGACGAAAATTACATCATGTCCAAAGTTCTTAATGAACAATTTGAACTGGTAAGGCGAAGCGATGATCTGCCGCTGCTCGGAGCAAAGCTCGATTCCTCGTCGGTGGAGCTGCTGCAACCGATAGGCATTTATTCCGTTTTCGAGCGGCAAATCAATGAGCAGATGAAGTATAGGGCTCCAATTGACCTAACCATTGAAATATTAAATCGGTTCAAGCCGATGTCTCAGGTTATGAAGGAGGCTTCGAATACGGTAGATTTGCTCGGTAAGCTGCAGAAATTGTACGAGCAGCGGGAGGCAAAGCTGGATGAAATGCTGGAACAACAACGGCAGGCCGCTAAGTTGATAGAGCCTTTCTCCTCCCTGCTGCCCCGAACCGTCTCATTTATCGGGGACCAATCTCTTGGCGGGACTATTTCAACGGCAGCAGATGCAGCTGGGCAATATGCCGACTACGAGCGCAAGGTCGAAGAGGATATGCAAAAAGATTTTCTGGATCGCCTCTATTCGATGGAGATCAGCGAGTATCGTTCAGGGGCTTCCAAAGTCTTTGATGATTTGAGCAGTAGTAGTCGGACAGCAGAAGAACGACACAGTCAACTTTTGAAGCAAGCAGGTGGGCTCCTTGAGGAAGCACGTCAGATTAATGAACAAATGAGAAGGACGATTGAGGAAGCGGAACGAAGAGAAGCGCAGAACGGATATAACGAAGTTGCGGCAGGCCCGAGTACAAAGGGCGCCAATCAAGTGGGCAGCAGCGGTGAAATCGCAAAAATTCGGGAACAAAGCACGTCGATTCTTCTACCGGAAGCCTTATTCGATGATTTGACGAAGGACATTGCGGGGCAAGGCACTGCCTATGGGCGGTTTCAAACGGAGATCAGCTCCCTTTTGTTCCAACAGGGGGCTGTCCTTTCGGCCGCGGCTTCTGTCGGCTCATTTAAATCCGCTGTACCCCGGTCAAGCAGAGAAGCGGATGCGTACCTACGACAGTATTCCGACCACGGACCCGGGAACGTGATCAATGCCAATGCCAGCAAATTGGAAGCCCCTCGCTCCTATGATAAGGAGCGTAAAGCTACGGAACGCGCTGCTAAAGCTAAGCTGACGGAAGCAGCAGGTCTCCTGAAGCAGATTTCGCAAATGCAGGAAAAGCTGAAAAGCTATCAAGGCCAGTTTGATCAACTGAACACATTTTATGAAGAGAATCGGGCAAAGAACAGGGGAGTTTCAGGTGGGGAGCTAGGGCCAACGGTCTCTGGCAGCGATCCTTATCAAGCAGGAGATTCAGCAATGAAGGGAATGGATGCCCTGTACGGAGGCTTGTCCGAGTTCATGAAAGGGATGTCGGATAACGTTTTCCAATCTGAATATATCGTCAGCCATTACAAGTTTTTCGATGTAAATGCTTTAGAGGCGGTAGTGAAGAAAACGGGATCGCAAACGGCGGAGGGTCAATCCCTTATTGATAAATTTGCCCCCGGAAATCAAGAGGTCGAATACATTTTGTATGGCACAAATAATCCCGGCGGTAATATCGCGGCTGCTTTTGGCGAGATTTTTACGATGCGCCTAGCAATTCGAACGATGGAGGGGCTCATCAAAAACGGAAACAAGGGGCATCCCCTGCTGGTATTAGCCGCAGCGCTGCTGTATGGGGTAGAGCACGCGCTTAAGGATATGCTCACACTTATTCATGAGGGTAAGATCATGCTCAGCGATTACCTTAAAGTGGAGCTTACATACCGTGACCATCTTCGAATGTTTTTACTCTTGCATGGGAAAAGCGACGGCAGACTATCGCGAATGCTGGCCGTCATACGAAAAAATACCGGGATCAATACAGACGAACGGGCTACATATATGAGGGGAAAGGTTACAGTGGCTATGCCCTTATGGTTTTTGCCGGGTGTCGCCAAAATGATGGGATCTTCAGGGGTGCTTAAAGGAAAGGTGGAGGGAAGCCGGTATTATGCTGTCAAACAAGCGGACTTCTCTTATTGAAATAACGAAGCTGAAGATGTTCAAGCGCTTTAGGGGCGAGAAAACAAAGGGCAGCATTGTGCTGGAAGCGGCTTTGGTAATGCCGGTGTTTGTGATTGTGCTGTTTTGGTTTATCTACATGGTTCATATGACACTGCTAACCGTTCAATTACACTTTGTTGCCTCCAGTGCCGTCAAGCAGGTATCAGCGCATTTATATCCGGTAGCGATATCGATTACTGGACAGAACCCTAGTGCGGAGCAAAATGCAGGTTCGGGTAGCGGCGATCCTTTCAACTGGACCATGCCGTCACTGTCTTTATCGGAATGGGCTGAACAGTATGCATCCTCTCTTCCTCAGCCGATTTCTAGTTGGGTGATCCAGGCTGCTAGGAAGGGGGAGGAGCCGCTGCAGGATGTAAAGAACAGCTTGGTGGAGAGCGCTCTTGATCCGGTTGTAAAACCGCTGCTTAGGCCCTTTTTGAAGGGGACTCTCTTGAATGAGGAGCAGCTACATGTCAGCCGGGTGACTGTTCCAGATTTGAAGACCGGGAGCAATCCTTATTTTGGCGTGGAGATCGGCTATAAGCTGCCGATGAAGATCCCATTCACGACCAAGCATATTGTGCTCCAGACGAGGGCGGAGGAGCGAGTTTGGATTGGCGACACCGGGGAACTTAAATCACGTGGTCAAGGAAGCTCTTCCTCCGGGCAGTCGGCGGTCATACTTTCCAAGCCTGATCCAGCATATGCCGGGCACCGTGCAACGGTAAAGGCCAGGGTAGCGGCAGGATCAACTGCCAAATTAACCGTGTATTACAAGAGTGGTGTAAGTCAGGCTAAATATTTAGGCGAAGCGGTTGCCGGAAATGACGGAACCGTAGCATGGAATTGGTTGGTCGGGGGGAATACCACGCCGGGGACGTGGACGTTTGTCATTGAAACGGGGGACGGTTCGCAAACGACTGCCGAATTTAACGTGGTGAGTCCGTCAGACCGCAAATAAAGGAGTAGTGCGAATGATTCCTTGGGAATATTGGGGTTGCTTTTTAATGCTCGGAGCGGCATTTGTAACAGATATAAAATCGATGAAAATACCCAATGCAATTACAATGACCGGAGTGGCTGCCGGTTTATGCTATCATTCGATAACATCAGGCGGAAGCGGTGCATTATTCGCTATCAAAGGAGCAGGAATAGGTTTTGCCCTGATGTTTGTGTTGTATTTACTGCGAGCGGTTGGTGGCGGAGACGTGAAGCTATTTGCCGGAATTGGAGCATGGCTGGGGACTGGGCTCACATTATCTACCATGATGTATTCGATTTTCGCGGCAGGATGCATTGGACTCATCATAATTATCTGGCGGAGGGAAGCTTTAACAAGGGTGCGGAGAGTTGCCCATACTGTACTTGGAGCAGTTATTCTACGGAGTGTAGCACCTATTAAGACAGCTGCCCAAGGTCAGCTGCAGTTTCCGTTTATGCTTGCGGTGCTGCCGGGTGCCATAATGTCAGTTTACTATTTTTGAAAGGAGTGACCGTTTCATGCCGGATCTATATGCCGATTTTGTCAGAAACGGCGGGACTTACATGATTTTGAGAGCGGCAGGCGAAGAGCTGCATTCCGAGCATTTGAATCGGGTGCAGCGAGCGATGCTGGCTTCAGTCTCTGTTCCTAATCTACTAAGGCTTGATATCCGGGAAGTCGATTTTGAAGTGAGTCTGCACTATGATATTACCGGCAAAAGAATGCTGTCTCACAGCTTAAGAAGCGACAAAATCGGTATGCCGGAATTTTATAGCCTTCTGCTTCAAATCGTTACGATGCTTGATGAGTGCAAACGGTACATGCTGTTCCCGGCTAATTTTTTACTGGATGAAGAGCATATTTTTGTTGAGGACATGTTATCCTGCGGAATTTTGTATTTTACGTATGTGCCGCTAAAAGAACCGATGGAGGATCGCCCTCTGTCTCAATCCCTGCTGATGCTGACAACTCGCTTGTTGACCAGTGTATCGCGAGTGGAAGGCGAGGGAATCCAGCACATAGTAAAGTTTTGCGGGGAAGAGCAGTTTTCGCTGCCAGAACTGAAGAGGATGCTGCTGCAGTTGCTTTCTGCAGGTCCGTCAATAGAGGATGAGTACAGCAGCTCCCGGCATGTCGAGACGGGAAAAAAGCGGTCCGACATGAGGCTTGAGCAACCCGCTATTGAATATGGGAGATCGAAGCCGAATATGAAGTCAGATACTTGGGGAGCTTCGTCCGGAGCCATTGTCAACGAGTACCTGCCGTCAAACCAACCGATCAGTACAAATATAGATAATTGGAGTGAAGGCGGGGCGAAGCCAGAACGCGAACATTGGCCTGGGGTGGAGGATGACACCGTACAGAAGGTATCCATTAAGCCGACATATTACATCCTAGGGGCGTTACTGATAGACGCGCTTTGTTGGAAGTATCTTTACCTCGATCACCCTGGAAGCATAATGAAATATATCTCTTTGGCGATAACGTTTTTGCTCGCAATTGCCGTATATATGCTTTGGAGCGGAAGATTGCATATTCTTGGATTTGGTGGAAGTCAGGGTTCCTCCTCTATGGTGAACCAAGAGCATGAGGAGTCTACTTCTATCGAGCATTTGGGGCATTCGTCTATAAACAGTTTTGACGGCTTTGATAATTTGAGGTATCTGGGACAGGAAGAGAAATGGGGGAAAGAGGAACGCTCCAAGACTCTCTCCGATCCATTGGATCCCCCCCTTGTCTCGAGATCCTACGAACTGCGTCACATACCGGAGAAGGAAGAGATTAAGGAATCGGTAGAGTATCAGGAACAAGGATTGTCTATCAGCCGATCGGCCCCACCGCAACCAGCTACAGTACTGCTGCAAAAAGCGCTGCCGTCAGAGCGTCCTGGTCAGGAGCGAGAGGAAGGCTATTTTCTGGACAGATATACTGCCGCCGGGATTGGGCCTGAGCGTATTCCTCTTAAGGCTGGCAGCTTTGTCATCGGCCGCTCGGAGGAGATCGTCCAGTATGTGGAGAGCACCCATGGCGTGTCTCGTGCCCATGTCGAGATTATGAACCGCAGGGAAGGTTGCAGCCTGAAAGATTTGGGCTCCCGGAACGGGACGCTCTTAAATGGAGAGCAGATGGCCCCGTATAAAGAATACCCCATCGAACAGGGAGATGTATTTAGACTGGCGGACGTTTCTTTCAAAATCGGTAAAGAACCGGCTCAGGCATAGCTGTGGGGAGATATATCATAAAATTAATAAGCCCGGGTCCTTTAATTACACGAAGAGACTCCGGGCTATTCTGCATATTGAAGGCAGTTTATTGTTGTAATTGCCTTACAGCTTGCTCCAACTCGGGGTAAGAAAAGGCGAAGCCTGCTTTCAACACCGACGAAGGGAGCACCTTTTGACCTTCCAGCAGAAGACTGGACATTTCGCCTAACGCTCCCTTGAGCAGAAATGAGGGTAGTGGAAACCAGAAAGGGCGGCGGTATATGCGGCTGATCATACGTCCAAACTCCTCATTGCTAACCGGATGAGGGCTTACTGCATTAACCGGGCCGCTGAGGCTCGGCTGCGAGATGCAGAAGTCGATGATTGAGACGAGATCCTGAATGTGAATCCATGGCACCCACTGCTTTCCGCTGCCTATTTTGCCGCCAACGCCAAGCAGAAAAGGTAAGCGCATCAGCGGATAGGCTCCGCCATCATTGCTGAGAACGACACCGGTTCGCAGCTTAATAAGCCGAATACCGGAAAAGCCTTGCTCTGCTGCGTCTTCCCACTGAGTGGTTACGCTGGTTAGAAAGTCGGCATTCTCTGCGGTAATCCTTATCCGGGTCGTTTCATCAAATTGCTCCGTCAGGGAGGTTCCGTAAATCCCGACAGCGGATGCTTGCACAACGACGTTCGGCTTATGGTTCAGTGACTGTATAACCAGCGCAGCCGCGTTTGTTGTATCAATACGGGAGCCCAGAATGCAACGTTTTCCTTTCGCGGTCCACCGCTGATTCAGAGTAGCCCCCGCAAGATTAACGACAACATTAACGCCTTCTAATAGGGAGGTATCTTCCTTCAGTTCCTCCCAGCTTATATACAGTAGGTTATCGGTTGGATTGGATGCAGAAGGGAAATCAGCTTCATTTAACCTTGCTCCCTTTGGGTTACGAGTAATAACGACGACTTTGTGCCCTTGTTTTAGCCAAAAGGAAGTAAGGGCCTGCCCGATCAACCCGGTTCCCCCAAAAATAGCAGCTTTCACAAAGATGACGCCCCCTTCTTCTCCTGACAGTACAACTATTTATTCAATAAGTGCCGGTAGGGTTGGTAATCGATCTTGTTTTTCTCCAAAAAGTTGACCAGAAATTTGTTGTCGCGCTTTGGCGTAGCTATGATGTAACCCTTAATGCAGTGATCCTGGGTCACGGCGTCCGCGTTTTCCTCCAGCGCGATTCTGCCGATCTCGGCGGCAATCGAATGCTTGGCGACGTCCCGAAACGGGCCTGGTACAGGGGCGACAAGTTTGTCCAGAAACGCTTTGGCGTCATCAGTCCATAGGTGACGGCTTTGCTCAACCCAATGATTTTGCCAGTCCAGCTTGGACTTACCGTCGGCTTTGGGTAGCACTTTCAAAAATTTACGGAACATGAAAAATCCGCCAATCGACATCAAACCGAGTAAGACAAAGCCCCAAAAGGCAATCGAATTCATAAACCAGCGATTAGGGCCCTCAGCGGCCAAAATAAAAAATACGATGCGAAGCATTTACTCCATCACCTCAAATATGTAATCTCCATGGCTCATTCCTACAATTTGCAAGTTTAAAAAATGAAATAATTCGTTACAAATTATACCTTATTTCTAGATTTATTTCAGCAATCAAGCTAAAATAGGTTTGTTTAGCGATTTACTGTCTAAAAGGGGGAAAAATGATGCTAAAAATAGGTTCCCATGTTTCGTTCTCGGACAAAGGGCTCATTAGCGCCACAGCCGAAGCGACGTCCTATGGCTCCAGCTCGTTCATGATATACACCGGGGCTCCGCAAAACACGCGGCGCAAGCCCATCGAATCGATGAATATTGAAGAAGGAAAAGCAGCGATGCTGCAGGCGGGGATCGACGAAATTGTCGTTCACGCTCCATACATTATCAATCTCGGCTCTTACAAGTCGAACACCTATCAGCTTGCCGTGGATTTTCTGCAGGAGGAAATTCGCCGTACGCATGCGCTTGGTGTGCGCAACATCGTACTTCATCCTGGCGCATTTACGGACAAGGATGCCGAATTCGGCGTTGCCAGAATTGCTGAAGGGCTCAATGAAGTACTCAATGGGACGGATGAAACGGACGTTTGCATAGCGCTTGAAACGATGGCCGGGAAAGGAACGGAGATCGGCCGCAGCTTTGAGGAAATCGCGCAAATTATCGAGAAAGTGCAGCATAACGATCGGCTTACCATTTGTATGGATACGTGCCATATCCATGATGCCGGTTATGATATCGTTAACGACCTGGATGGCGTTCTGCGCAAGTTCGATGACCTCATCGGGCTGAAACGGATTGAAGTCGTTCATATTAACGACAGCAAAAACCCGGCAGGCGCGCAAAAAGACCGCCACACCCCGATCGGTTCAGGCTGGCTCGGATTCGATACGATCAACCGGGTTGTTCACCATGAGGCGCTTCAGGGGCGTCCGTTCATTCTCGAAACTCCATGGGTCGGCAAAGATGCGAAAACCCAGCGCCCGATGTATGAGGTGGAAATCGCCTTGCTGCGCGGGGATGTTGAAGAACGCTTTGGCGGGACGTTTATGTCTGAGGTGGAGCAGCTAGGGGCATTTTTTGCCAAGCAGGACATTGATCCGCGCTCATACGTACTGGATACTTGGAGTTTGCTGAAGAATGACGCCAAGGCGAAAAAAGCGGATCCGCGGGAACCGATGGAGCGGTTATATGATATGGCTGCGGAAGCCGGCTTGTTCCCGGAGCATACGGAAGAGCAGATCAATCAGCGGCTGATTGGATGGTTTGCCAGCGCACGCTAATTTAGATAGAGGATGAAATCGAACAGCAAGGGGATAGAATGGATGGAGATGTACTTGAAAACGGGCAGACAACCTGTAAAGCCTTATGAAAACAATCGCGCACGCATGCTGATTTCCTGTCCGGACGGGCCTGGAATCGTAGCGGCGGTATCCCGTTTTTTGCATGAACACGGGGCAAATATCGTTCAGTCGGACCAGTATACGATGGACCCCGAGGGCGGCATGTTTTTTATGCGCATTGAGTTTGACCTTGAGGAACTGGATACTCATCTTGCCAGCTTAAAGGCGGATTTCGCAGATATCGCTGACAAGTTTGAGATGCAGTGGAACATTTATCAGCTCAGCCGTAAAAAGAAGCTCGCGATCTTCGTATCCAAGGAAGACCACTGTCTCGTTGAGCTGCTGTGGCAATGGCAGGCCGGTGATCTTGATGCCGAAATTTCCATGGTGATCAGCAATCACCCTGATATGAAGGAGTATGTTGAGTCCTTTGGAATTCCGTATTACCATACTCCGGTCACGCCGGAGACAAAGCAAGAAGCGGTGCAAAAGCAGCTCGAAATAGTGGGAGACAAGGTTGACTTGATCATTCTGGCAAGGTACATGCAGATCGTCCCTCCCGCATTAATTGAGCCATACCGTAACCGGATCATTAATATTCACCATTCATTCCTGCCCGCTTTTGTTGGCGGCAAGCCGTATGCCCAAGCTTACGAGCGGGGTGTAAAAATCATCGGCGCCACCGCTCACTATGTGACCGAGGAGCTGGACGGGGGCCCGATCATCGAGCAGGACGTGCAGCGTGTCAGTCACCGGGACGATGTAAACGAGCTGAAACGGATCGGTCGCACGATCGAACGGGTTGTGTTAGCCAGAGCCGTGAAATGGCACATCGAAGATCGGATTTTGGTACATCAGAACAAAACCGTCGTTTTTAATTAATATGAATCAGCTAAAAATAAAAAAAACGTCAGTGCAGTTAATAACAAAGTTGCGCTGGCGTTTTTTGTATATTTCATTCTAAAAAAGTAACTTTTTCACGGCTATATCACGTTATAATGACGAGAGAATCCATATTTGACGGTAAACTGGAAAGGAGAGGACCAGGTGTTTATTCATACAAAACGGATCGCACCAATCATGATGCTCTTTACGGCGCTTGTCACGTGTTTCGTTGGTGCAATTCCTCAGTCCGTGCATGCAGCGGACAAGCCGTCCATTACCATGGAGAGCGACCTTGGATTTGGCGGAAATACCAAGTTGGGCGAATGGGGTCCGCTGACCCTTACTTTAACAAGCGATACCGACATTTCCGGGGAGGTCGTTGTTCAGACGCCGGTTCCTTATACCGAGAGCAGCGTAACTCATGTAAAAGCAATAGATTTGCCGGCAGGTACGCCTAAGAAAGTTACATTTGGCGTGAGGGGAAACCGTTTTGACAAATTCAACACGACAATTCGTTTCTATAAGGGGACTGTGGAATCCGGGGAACTGATTTCTTTTTCCAAAGGAACTCCTTATTTGGAGTCCACCCCTGAAGACGGTACGCTGATCGGAGTTTTGGCTTCTGACCCGGACAGTCTGAATTTCCTAAGAACTCTCAATAGTGCAGGCGGAAATTTATCAATTGTCACTTTGAAAAAAGAACAGGTTCCTGAGGACGGCACAGTTATGTCTTCCTTGGATTTTCTTTTCATAAACGATTACTCCGTGGACACGCTTAGTGACGGGCAAAGGAAGGCCATTCGCTCCTGGATCAAGAATGGAGGAACGCTCGTCTTTAGCGGTGGGCCGGGTTATCCCAAAAGTGTAAAGGGATTTGAGGATTTGTCCCCGGTTGACTATGCAGGCAATACGTACGTTTCTGAATTGCCTGGACTTACAAAAATCAGCGGGAAAAAGCTCACTATAGATCATCCATTCCCCGTTTCTGCGGCCAAGCTGAAGGAGGGGGCCACGGCTATCGCGAGGTTTGATGCTAAGCCGCTCATCGCCTCCCGGGTTGAAGGAAAAGGAAAGGTTGTTTATGCGGCCTATGATATTGCGATGGAGCCGCTGAACGGATGGGGCGGTCATCCTGAGGTATGGAGCACGGCCCTTGACCTCAATCTGTCGAATTCCACTGGCAAGTATGCTGGAAGTAACAGCGATCTATTTTCCGGGGTTATGCATTTGCTCGATTACTTTCCGTCCATGACCGTTCCTCCGTTCTCGCTGCTTATGTGGCTATTGCTTGGTTATGCTGTGCTCGTCGCTCCCTTGCTGTATTACGTACTGAAAAAACTGGACAAGCGGGAGTGGGCATGGGCTTTAATACCCCTTATTGCAATTGTGGCAAGCGGTGGCATTTATATGGCCGGAACGACAGGAAAGACATCAATTCAAACACATACGTTTAACATTATGGAGCTGGACGGAAAAGGACAGGCTGTTCGAAAGACAGCCTCGGCGTTATTCGTGCCGCGAGGCGGAAACTACACTGTTGAATTATCAGCCGGAACGTACTTGTCAATAGAACGGGAGGACGGGCTATTAACAGGTGGACAAAATCTGGAACCGAGCAGGCAGTCCATTCGAGTAGAGAAGGATCGCACGACGGTGAAACTGCATCAGATGACTCATCGCTCCATTGCCAAGCTATGGATGGATCAACCGGAAACCAGGAAGTTTGGAGCGATTAGCATCGATGCTGGATTCAATGAGAATGGCAAGCTGCAAGGCTCAATAACAAACCTTACAAATAAAGATTTGAGCGATGCGGCCCTAATTTTGGGAGACAGGGTCATCAAGTTGGGAGATCTTCCAAAGCAGAAGACTGTTCCGATTCCAACGGCTTATTCAAAGGCTTCCTATAACGATTTTGGCGGACTGATATTTCCTTTTGGCGGCGGAAGCAGACAAGCCGACCGTTCCCTGGACCGACAGCGGGGTATTCTTAACAGCTACATGAACCAGAGCTCTGGACAAGACAATCATTTATTGATTGCCTGGAGTAAAGAGCAGCTCAGCAGCTACAAGGTGAACGGGAAGAATGTGAAGTCCGATCAGCTAAACATGTGGGTACAGTCTTTTGAACCGACGCTTAGTCAAAATGGTGAAGTGAACCTTCCCTTTGGTTATGTAGATGGACGGGTTATTGGGTCAACTCCAAGCCAATGGAATCAGGAAACTCCAGGTAAAGTGAGTATGTCCTCCGGAGACATGCAGATTGAATATCGTTTGCCATCTCAAGGGGATATCATATATTCGGGGCTGACCATTCGCCAGCAGGATCAGGGAAAAATGACGACAGCGATGATTTGGAATGCGGACAAAAAAGACTGGCAAGAGCTGAATTGGACGAATGGAGAGGTTAAATATACGGACCAGGCTAATCAGTATTTGCAAAATGGGGCGATCATACGAATTCAAATTACAGCCAAGGAATGGACGAGCTTTGATATACCGGAGATTTCCCTGCAAGGGAGGAACAACCGATGATTGAGATCAACAATCTGACAAAAACTTATGGCGGCTTTGAAGCGCTGAAATCGGTAAACCTGTCCATTTCCAAAGGGACCGTGTTTGGGTTTGTCGGTCCGAATGGAGCTGGGAAAACGACAACGATGTCTATTTTGGCCACACTGCTGCTGCCTACGTCAGGTACGGCCAAAGTGGGCGGATTCGAAGTGACGGAACAGCCGCAGGAGGTTCGAAAAAGAATCGGATATATGCCGGATTTCTTCGGGGTATATGACCAGTTTAAAACGACCGAGTATTTGCACTTTTACGGGGCCAGCTACGGGATTCCCCGCAGTGAGCGCAACGCGCTGATTCCGCAATTGCTGGAGCTGGTCAACCTGAGCGACAAAAAGGACGCCTACGTGGATAGCCTGTCGCGCGGAATGAAGCAGCGCTTGTGCCTGGCCCGCTGTCTTGTCCATGATCCCGATGTGCTTATTTTGGACGAACCGGCTTCCGGCCTGGATCCCAGAGCGCGGATTGAAATGCGGGAGATTTTGAAGGAACTGAAGCTGATGGGCAAAACGATCATCATCTCTTCGCATATTTTGCCGGAGCTCGCCGAAATGGTTGATGAAATTGGCGTAATCGAGCGAGGGACGCTAATCGCTCAAGGTAAAGTAGCGGACATCCAAAACCGCCTTAGAGTCAAAAGAGTACTTCACATTCGTGTGCTCGATCGGGCCGTTGAACTGGCCGAGCAGTTGCAAGACGAGATGCATGTCAGCGAGGTGCTTCACGACGAGACTGGGATACATGTTCATTTTGGAGGGGGAGATGCGGAGCAGTCGGAGCTGCTGGCCCGCATCATCTCTTCCGGGTTCCAGGTGGTGTCTTTTAACGAAGCGCAGAGCAATCTGGAAGATATATTTCTGGAGATTACCAAAGGAGGGGCAACCGATGAATTGGCGTAGATGGCTGATCAACCCCGTGCTGGACAAGGAGTTTCGTCTTCGTATGCGCACGCCTCGTTCGGCGTTTATCGTGTTAGCCTATATTCTTGTGATGGGATTGCTGGCGATGGCCATTATCTATATGACGACCTCCGATGGGATGAACGGCAGTGGACGGATTGATCCCGGTGTAAGCCGGATTATTTTTTACGTGCTAAGCATCGGTCAGCTTGTATTGATTGCGTTCATGACACCGGCATTAACGGCGGGAGTGATCAGCGGGGAGCGGGAGAAACAGACGTTAAATATGCTCCTGACCACACAGCAAAGCTCTGCAACGATCATTTTGAGCAAGCTGCTGTCTTCCCTGAGCTTTATGACCCTCGTCATACTGGCGACATTGCCGGTGTACAGCATCGTCTTTTTGTATGGTGGACTCTCGCCGAAGCAACTGGTGCTCGTATTTTTGTTCTATCTGTTTGTTATGCTCCTGCTAGGTTCCATGGGGGTGTTTTTCTCCACCTTGTTCAAAAAGACGATCGTGTCGGTCATCATGACTTATGGCGCAGGCTTAATCATTTTCCTGGTGACAGGCGTTGCCTATATCCTTGTCATGGGGATTGAACAGGCGAGCTACTCAGGTTCGATTTCCTCCCCCCCTTATTCATGGATAGGTTATATTCTCGGACTAAATCCGGCTGGAGCGATGATTAGCCTGTTTGAGCCGTCTTTTTCCAAATCCGTATTCCTAGTGCGGGGAGGAAATATGCAGGCAGGAGCACCGATTGAGCTGTGGCAGGAATTTTTAATCGTGTATACCCCATTGATCGTACTCTTTCTGTGGCTGGCCATTCGCTATATCCGTCCGGTGAGAAGACGAACAAGAGACCATAGTTCAACTGAGCCGGGACCGGGGACGATGACGAAAACGGAACAGTAACGCGTCGTATACCAATAAATCAAGCGGAAGTGGAGGGACAGGTGCGTGGAAACAATCAATCGTCAGCTTGGTGCGGTGCGCCGCCGCTTGCAATGGTTTCGGATGCTGGATGGGCTGAGATACGGCCTGTTGACCGGTCTCGCGGTCACCCTCCTCTGGCTTTCGGCGAGTTGGCTTTGGCCGATGGAGTATGGAAGGGTCGCGGCAGCCATTTGTCTTGTTTTGTGTACAGCAGGAGGCTGGCTGTGGGGACGGCTCCGCAGAGTTTCAATAATCTTAGCGGCTCAAACTATGGATCGTCCTATTACAGGTGAAGAGCGGTTGGACCTGATGACGACGGCGTTAGCTTATGAGAAGCTCGAGACATTCCCTGCTCAGCTTCAGCGGGAACAGGCGGAAGAATACGGTGCTGCTTATGTACGAGATATCAAGAACCGCCTCCCGCTGCCGCGCCGGCGCAAATGGTGGATTCCCGCCAGCCTTTGCTTTATAGCGGCTATCGTGCTGGCGACTGTTCCAAATCCGATGGATCAGCGCATCGCTCAGGCACGGGAGGAGCGTACGTGGGTAAATGCCCAGAAGGAAGAGCTCGACAAGCGGATCATCGAGCTGGATCGCCTTAACCTGGAGAAGGCAGCGAAGGATCCCCTCGCTAAAGAAATGAACGATTTGCGGCAAGCATTGGAGAAAAGTCGCGAACCCGGCCAAGCGCTTAAAAACGTGGAAGAGACAATGAAGCGGCTGAAGGAAATGTCCGACAAGCTGGAGCTGCAGCAGCGGGAAAGAGCAGAGTGGCTCAAACAGTGGAATACACATAAGCTGCCGGGAGGTTTGGCGAAGGCGCTCAAGAACAAGGATGCCGAGGAGCTTGGCAAGCAAATGGAGTCATTTCGCAAGCAGTTGTCGGGCATGACGGAGGAGCAGCGTAAAGCTCTTGCCGAGAAGCTGAAAGATATCGCAGAAAGTGCTCCGAAAAATGACGAGGAAGCAAAGAAGCTGGCGGATGCATTAAAAAAAGCAGCTGCTGCGGTGAGCGAAGGCAAGCAGCAGGATATGGAGCAAGCGCTGGCGGACTTAAATGAGACTATGCTGCAAAACATGAAGGCGGCGGATTCAACTTCCGGTCAGGTCGACACTGCGGCTAAGCTGGCGTCGGCCCTTGCCAAGCAGGGGCTTGGCTTGGCGGAAAATATGCAAGCTTCAGGACTAGCCGTATCGGACACGTGGAGTATGGGGGGCAACGCTGAACAGCTTGCTTCAGGCTCAGGTGCAGGTGCAGGCGAAGAAAGCTCGTCCGCAGGCCCTGAGGGTGGATCAGGCCAAGCTCCGGGAGAGGGAGCAGGGCTAAGTGCAGGAAACGGCTCCGGTTCTGGTAGCGGCTCCGGTGGTGAAGGACGAGGCCAAGGTCAGGGCAGCGGAAAAGGAGCGGGGGCCGGGCTTGGCAGTGGAGGCCGAACCTTGGTGACAACGCCGCGTGACCTGAAAGGCGGCGGCAACGTTAAAAGCGACGGTGGACCGACAACAGGCGGTAACGTGCAAAAAGGGGGCAAGTCCCCTGTATTTGACGGGGTAAGCCGTCCGTATGAGGAAGTTTACAGCGATTACGCGGCTGAGGCCAAGGAGTCGCTAAAGCGCAGCGATTTACCGCAAAGTCTGCAAAGCTTGGTGGAGAACTATTTTACCGAAATTGACCCGGACTCGTAAGCGATGGAGCAATAAGGAGGAGAAACGATGGCAGAAGCGAAAGCCCAGTTGGATTCGTGGAGCGAAACGATCGCAAGCGTGCGGGAGCAAATTTCTCGCGTGATCGTAGGACAGCAGGAAGCTGTGGAGCAAATACTTTGGTGCGTTTTTGCGGGGGGACATGCCCTTTTGGAAGGGATTCCTGGACTCGGCAAAACGATGCTAGTGCGCACGGTAGCTGAAGCGCTGGATCTGTCCTTTTCGAGAATCCAGTTTACGCCAGATTTAATGCCGAGTGACATTACGGGTACTAATGTCATTCGATTTGGGCTGCAAGGGGGAGCCGATACGGTTTTTCAGCCCGGTCCGGTGTTCAGCAGCATCGTTTTGGCTGACGAAATTAACCGAGCGACACCGAAAACGCAAAGCGCCCTGCTGGAGGCTATGCAGGAGCAGACAGTGACGGTAGGCGGGGAGACCCGGCATCTGCCGCAGCCTTTTTTTGTACTGGCGACGCAAAATCCGTTGGAGAATGAAGGAACTTATCCCCTGCCGGAGGCCCAGCTTGACCGGTTCTTGCTTAAGATTCAAGTGGGTTATCCATCACCCGAGGAACTGAAGGAAATTGTAAGAAGGACGACAGTGGCAAATCAGCCAAGAGCAGAAAAAGTAGCTACGGCTAAGCAACTGCTCGAAATCCGGCAAGCCTCAAAGGAGGTGCTTCTTGCAGATGAAGTGCTGGAGTTTGGAGTGCGCTTGCTGATGATGACGCATCCCGAGGAGAAGGAGGCACCGGACTCCGTACGCAGTTACGTTCGTTTCGGCTCTGGGCCGCGCGGTATTCAATCGATCATTTCGGCTGCCAAGGTAAGGGCGATCTCGAAGGGACGTATGCATGTATCGACCGGGGATATTAAGGCGGTTGCAATGCCTGCCTTGCGTCATCGGCTGTTTTTGAATTTTGAGGGGCAGGCGATAGGAGTTTCGACGGACCGGATTATTGAGGACGTATTGGCGGCGCTGGAGGGAAAAAAATGACATCTCCTCTTCTTCCGCCGTCGCTGCTTCCCCGGCTGGAACGGTTATCGATCGCTTCCCGGAGGAGGATTCGGGGAACGATGCAGGGCAAACGACGCTCCAGCCGTTTCGGAAGCTCGCTTGAATTTGCCGATTACCGCGAATACGCGCCGGGAGACGATATTCGGCGTTTTGACTGGAGCGTTTACTCACGTACAGGGCGCCCCTTTGTTCGCCAGTATTGGGATGAACAAGAGCTGCAGGTTAACCTGTATGTGGACATTTCCGCATCTATGGATTTTGGTGGTAAACCGGAGCAAAGCGCTGATGCGGAGCTGCCTTCTGAGAACAAGCTGCTGTATGCGAAGCAGTTGGCCGCTTCCATCGGCTATATGGCACTCGCAAGCGAGGACAGGGTACAGGCCGCCGTTTTTTCCGAAGAGCTGAAGGGCAAGCTTCCGCTGGTGCGGGGAAAGGCGTCTGCGTTAAGGCTGTTTTCATTTTTGCAGGGAGCAGCGCCAGTTGGTAAGGGAGATTTGGCGATGGCGCTGAGAAAGCCGGAGGTACTGCCAAAGCAGCCGGGAATGACCTGGATATTTTCAGATTTGTGGCTTGAAAGAGGCATAGAAGGAATCGAAGAGACGTTGTCATTTCTTCTAGCTGCCGGGCAGGAAATTGTACTTGTACATGTGCTGTCGGAAGCGGAGCTTCGTCCAACGCTTAGTGGCGACTTGCGACTGCTGGACAGCGAGCTTGGCACGGGCAAAGAGATTGCGTTAACCGGTAAAATCCTGGAGCAATACAGTCGTGCGCTGGGTAATTATATGAAAGAAATCAGCAAGCTTTGCAGCAGCCGAGGGATTCGATATGTACTGGCCCCAACTTATGTGCCTCTTGAGCAGGGAATCGTCGAAATTTTGCATAAGGCGGGGACAGGCCGCAGTTGATCAATCAAGTGAGATCTGATGGGATGGACAGGTTGTGCCTGAGCATCAACGGGGAGGAGGTAAAAACATGGGGATTTTGGATTGGTCCGGGTTGTGGTTTGGCCTAACGCTTCCAGCGATCGTACTGATGTATCTGTTCAAACGCAAATATATCGATACGGTCGTCCCCAGCCATTTGCTGTGGGACCGCGTGCTTCGGAATATTGAGGCCAATCGTCCATGGCAGAAGCTCCAAAACCGGCTGCTGCTTTGGTTGCAGCTTCTGGTCGCCGCTTTGCTCGTTTTTGCGCTAATGGAGCCCTTTGTTTGGACCTCCGGCAGCGGCTCCGGCCATACGGTAATCATCGTCGACACGTCGGCCAGCATGAGTGCGGCCTGGAACGACGGAGAGGCGAAGACCAAAGAGCGGGCGACATCCCGCCTGGATAAGGTGAAGGAGCAGTTGAAGGCAAATATTGACGCTGCGGGATCGCAGACGGAATTCACCTTGGTGAGATTGGGCAGCGAGCCGGATGTGCTGTTATCCCGGGAAGGGAATCGGAGCTTGCTTAAACAGGCTGTCGACGAGCTCGTGCCGGATTACGGGAAAGCGGCATACCGCGAGACTTTGTCTCTTGCAGAGGCCTTGACTCGGGACGACCCGGCAGCTGGCGTACTCGTTTATACGGATGACCGCTGGACAGAACGTACCGATGACATCGCATTTGGCGGTGTGCCAATCCAGATTGTATCCGTGGGTGAAGGAACGGAAGCGAACGCATCCATCGAACAGTTTGGGGTTAAGCCCATCAGCAATCAAATTAAAGCTGCAGGCATCGCCACAGTGCGAAACTATCGGGAAACCTCGATTTCGGCTAATTTGGATTTATATGGCGATGGGAAGCTGCTTGCCTCAAAAAAGATTACAGTAGAAGGCGGGAAAAGCGCGCAGGTTTCATTTGAGGAGCTTGCCAGAGATGAGGTCTATCGGCTGCAGCTAAGCCCTGAGGATGATTATGCCCCCGATAATGAAGCCTTTGCTTTTCTGGAGCGTGGGAGTCAGCCCGACGTTTTACTTCTTTCTCCCGGAAATATGTTTCTGGAGAAGGCCCTGCAGTTGTCGGGAGCTCGCGTTACCCGAATGAATACGGCTTCGGGTGGAGGCAAAGAGTCGGAGCAGTCGGCATTACCCGAGGACAAGCCGGACATGATCGTCATCGACGGAGCGGCTCCCGACTATCTAAATTCGGAGCCATGGACTGAGATGCTGCAGGATACTCCGCTATGGACCTGGGGAGGCAAAGGGAAAAAGCTCCCGTTGACAAACGGAGAAGTCAAGACTGTGAGTCATCCCGTTACACGTTATTTGTCATTCACGACTCCGATGGCGGGCGAGCTTCTTGATAGGGAAATGCCTGCATGGGGAAGTCCACTGTTGGAATTTGGCGGGCAGATTGCGGCTTATGCTGGAACAGAAGCTGGGCAGAGAAGACTGTCGTTCCTGTTCGCGCTGGAGGACAGCGATTTGCCGCTGCGTCCCGAATTTCCGATCCTGGTCGGCAATGCTGTAAAGTGGCTGCAATCAGGTAAGGCATCAGGGCTTGGTCGGGTGACGGCGGGAACAGAGGTCGATATCCCTGTCCCTACGGAAGCAGAGGAAGCCTTCTGGATTCCTGTTGATGGGTATGCATTGCAATCTGGTGCAGGGAAAATTGCTGCTGAGCGAAATGCGGGGAGCGTGTTGTCCCGGCAGACATCACCGGGAATTCCTGGTTTATGGCGCTTTGAGATGAAAGAAGCGGACGGTGAGAATCTTTCCAGCTATAACTTGGAGGTCGCAGCCGATCCTGCGGAGTCGGGCATCCTCGGAGGGGGGAAGACTCTTTCTATAGGCAGCAGCGATCAGAATTCAAGCAGTCCAGCCGCATCGGCTGGAAGCGATACACGCAAGGATGCTGGAAAAGCGAAGCCTTTAGGAGCCTCGCCACTTCAATCGCAACGTTCACTCGTCTCACTGGTCGTTTTGCTGGCTTTGCTCGTCATTTTGGCAGAATGGGGGGTGTACCAGCGTGGGCGTTCGATTTGATCATCCCTGGTTTTTGCTGCTCTTGCTTCCGCTTGCCGCTGGCGTTATTTACGCTTATCGTGCAGATTTTAGATTAAGCGGCATACGCCGACAGCTGGCTATTGGTCTGCGCACTGCTATCCTTGTTCTGCTTGTAGCGCTGCTCAGTGGTCTTCAGACTTATACTCTGGTGAAGGATAAGGAAGTTGTTTTTCTGACGGATCGTTCTGCAAGCATGCCTGAGCTGGGGCCGGTTCAGGATTGGATTTTAAAAGCCGGGGAAGGAAAGGGAGCGGAGGACCGTGTAGGCATTGTAGCTGCTGGACTTGACGCTGCGGTAGACAAGAATCTGGATCCGCGATTGATTTCTGACGAAAGCCTAAAAGCGGAGGTGCATGCCGACTTTACGAACTTGGAGCGGGGTCTTGAATTGTCCGGCAGCTTGTTCTCTGGCCAAGGGAACCGAAGAATCATATTGATTTCTGATGGTGAAGAAAACGTTGGTGAAGCGATAAAAGCGGCCAACACGTTAAAGGAGCGGGGCATTGCCGTCGACGTTCTGCCGGTTCCCGGAAAAGAGCGGAAGGATGCGTCTGTGGAGGATTTTCAGGTTCCGGGGAAGTTGTATCAGGCGGAATCATTTGCTTTTGAAGTATTGATTCGCAGCACGTTCTCGGGCAATGCCGAGCTTGGTTTATTTGAGGACAACAGGGAGATCAGCCGGCAAAAGGTGACGCTGGAGCGCGGAGACAACCGCTTCACGCTGCAGGGGTTAGCGCAAAGGCAGGGGATGCACCGCTACCGGGCAGAGGTTTTTGCGGATGGGGATGAGCAGTCCGGCAACAACGCCAATTATGCCTTTACGCGGGTAACCGGAAGTCCAAAGGTGCTGATCGTTGAAGGAAAAAGCGGTACTTCCGCCAACTTGGAGAATGCCCTGAAATCGGGTCTGGTCGATTACATGGTCATCGGACCGGGAATGCTGCCGTCGGAAATGACGAAATATGCCGCTTATGACAGCATCATTTTCAATAACGTCTCCGCGGATCAGGTTGGCGGGAAGACGATGAATTTGATCGAGCAGGCCGTTCGCTCTTACGGCATCGGATTTGTGATGGTTGGAGGAGAAGACAGCTACGGGATGGGCGGCTATTTTAAAACACCAATTGAGAAGCTGCTGCCAGTGTCGATGGAGTTGGAGGGTAAGCGGCAAATTCCGTCTCTAGGTTTAATACTGGTCATCGACCGCTCAGGAAGCATGGACGGGGAGAAGCTGAATCTCGCCAAGGAGGCAGCGCAGCGAACGGTTGAACTACTGCGGTCTCAGGACACCGTAGGTGTTGTCGCTTTCGACGATCAGCCCTGGTGGGTTGTAGAACCTCAAAAGCTGGGCGATAAGAAGGATGTATTAACCCAAATTAACAGTATTCCCAGTGGTGGGGGAACGAACATTTACCCGGCGGTTGAAGGGGCGCTGAATAAAATACTCAGTGTCTCGTCGCAGCGCAAGCATTTGATTTTGCTGACCGACGGGCAGTCCGCCGTTAATAACGGATATGACGCGCTGCTGGAAACGATGAACCAGTCCAAAATAACGATGTCTACAGTCGCTGTCGGGGAAGACGCGGATACGAAATTGCTGCAGTCGCTGGCGCAGGGGGCCAAAGGACGGTATTATCCCGTAACCGATGCTACGACACTACCGGCGATTTTTAGCCGGGAGGCGGCGATGGTTGCGCGAACTTATATCGTGGATAAGCCGTTTGTACCGGCCCTTGTTTCACCCGGGGACTGGGGAAAGTGGTTCAGTGGCGGTGTGCCGAAAATCTACGGATATGTGGCAGCAACGCCAAAATCAACGGCCCAGACCGTGCTGGCAAGTCCCGAGCCTGATCCGCTTCTGGCCAGATGGCAGTACGGCTCCGGGCGCAGTGTAGCCTGGACCAGCGATCTGACAGGTAAATGGTCGAGAGATTGGGTTAGCTGGCCATCTTATGCCGGCTTGTTCACAGAAATGGTGAAATGGACGTTCCCGCAGTTTTCGGCCTCGCCTTTTGAAGTGAACACGACTATTCGCGGGAATGAGATTCAATTTGAGGTAACCGCAGAGGGAGAAGCACCTCCGGAGGAGCTTGAGGCGGCTATTAGCGGAGAAGACTTGCGGGAAGAAAAGGTGCCGCTTGTCCAAAGCTCGCCTGGAGTCTATAAAGGAACGATGCTCGCGGATGAGCCTGGTTCGTTCCTGATTCATCTGCAAGGTAAATCCGGAGGGAAGATGATAGATGGAGGGACAGGTACCGGTTTGGTGATCCCTTATTCTCCAGAGTATCGTTTACTGAACGATGAACCGCTTGAAAAGTTGCAAAAGATCGCCGAAATGACAGGGGGACGGGTGCTCGATTGGAATAAGCCTGAAGCGGCCTTCCATTTTGCGGCCAAGTCCTATCCGTCGCCGCATGATCTAGAGCGGCCGCTGCTGATCGCAGCGCTGCTGCTATGGCTCGCGGACATCGCGATCCGGCGCCTCGCGCTGCCGTGGGGCCGCATGGCGGAGCGGCTTGCCGCCGCCATGCCATGGCGGCGCCGCGCGCGTGCCCGCAGCGCGG